>CAYWUV010000012.1:0-87752 GCA_964461235.1 uncultured Bryobacterales bacterium
TCCGCTCACCTTCACCGACCATGTGGCACTCCCGTTCCGACTGGCGTTTCCCCGTGTCTACCGGGAATTCGCGTTGCGCGACCTCCACCATCGGGTCGTCTTCATTGGCTCTGCAAGGCTCGGCTTGCCAGAGAACGCCTTGCATGCGATCAGCATGGGCTGTGACATGATCAATGTGGGCCGGGAGGCAATGCTGGCAATCGGATGCATCCAGACCCAGCGCTGCCATACCGGGCGCTGCCCGACTGGCGTGGCCACCCAGAACCCATGGCTGACTCGGGGGCTGGATCCGTCCTCCAAGTCCGTTCGGGCTACCAACTACATCATCGGCATGCGACGCGAACTGACCTTGCTCAGCCGTGCTTGCGGTGTCAGCGCGCCAGGGATGGTGTCCCCCGACCATATCGAGATCATGACTGAGGGCTCAACAGTGCGTCCGCTGCGCGATGTGATCGGTTACGAAAAGGACTGGGGCACTCACGAAGCACCTCTGTCAGACCGAGCCGTAGATGCCTGACAGCCCGAATGGAAACGGCCCGGACTCACGACCGGCCCGTCGGGAGGCAATCGAGGCCGCCACGCTTTGGGCTGCAGCTCTGGTGGCGACCGTCGGCCTGTCGACCTGGCTCGGGGCCACCCACGTGGAGTCCGTGCTAGGGGTGCCGCGCTGGGCGCTGCTCGGCGTCTTCGCGCCTTGGCTATTGTTCTTTGTCCTGCACCTGTGGTTCTGCCGGCAGCGCAAGCAAGACGGGCAAGGATCCTGACGCAGATGTACGAATCGGCATCATCCGTCCAGGTCGCGTTCGCGGTCTACATAGCGCTGACGTTCGGCCTTGCATACCTCGCCAGGCGCCAAGCGGCGCAAGGCGGTTTTCTGAAGGAGTTCTTCGTCGGCGGACGAACGATCGGTCCGTGGGTCCTAGGCCTGACGTGGATCGCGACCGCCGCCAGCGGCGGGACTTTCATCGGAGCCCCAGCACTGGCGCACGCGAACGGCTGGTCCGTCATGCTCTGGATCTCAGGCTACATCGTCGTCGCAACGACGGGTTTCGGACTGCTCGGCCGGAGAATCGCGGAACTCGGCGGACGGACGGGCGCACTGACTTTTCCGGACCTCTTGCGAGACCGCTTTCAGAGCCGGTCCATCGGGGTGATCTCGGGGATCGCCATGCTGGTACTCCACACAAGCTTCATCGTGGCGCAGTACATTGCCGGGGCCCGCGTTCTGGAAGCGGTCATGGGAGTCCCCTATGCGCTTGGCGTGCTTGCATTCGCAGTGATCGTCGGCCTCTATACCGCCTATGGCGGATTTCGGGCGGTTGCGTGGACAGACAGCTTCCAGGCCGTGGTCATGCTGGTCGGAGTCCTTTTGACGGCAGGATTCGGCCTGTACAAGGTGGGCGGCCTAGAGGCCGTCTACCAGGGTCTCGCGTCCCAATCCCCGGAACTGCTGACTCCGGAGGGTCCCGACGCGTTCCTGCCCCTGCCCGCGGCGATTTCCTTCTTCTTCGTCTGGCCATTGGCCACAGCCGGCGGCCCTTCGCTGATCACGCGATTCCTGGCGTGCCGCGACACGACCTCTTTGCGGCGCGCCGCGCTCCTGATCGGGGTCTACATCCTGCTCTTGTATCCCGCCGTCATTTTCGTGGGCATCCTCGGGCGGGTCATGGTCCCGGAGTTGGCCGCTGGCGACCATGCGATGCCGGCGACGATCCTGGCCGCCGTGCCGTCAGCGCTCGCCGGGGTGGTCCTGGCGGCGCCAATGGCCGCGATCATGTCGACCATAAGCTCGTTCTTGCTGGTAGCGGCAGGGGCGATCGCAAGGGATCTGTACCAGCGCAACGCTCGTCGCGCTGTCGGTGAGAGCCAGGCCCGGACGGTCACTCATCTCTCGATTCTGGCGGTCGGCGTCGTAGCTGGGGGCTTCGCGTTGTACCCGCCTGACTACCTGCAATACATCGTCATATTCTCCGGAACCGGCCTGGCAGCTACCTTCCTTTTCCCTACCCTGCTCGCTGTGTACTGGCCACGCATGAACCGGCATGGATGCATCGCCGGAATTGTGGCGGGGTTCCTGTCCTTTCTCCTGCAATACGCGGCTTACGGGACTCGGAGCTTCCTCGAACTGGACCCCTTTGTTTGGTCGCTGGGCATCAGCGCCTTCTGTTGTGTCCTAGGGTCAAGAACGGGTATTGCGGAGCCTCGCGCAGTACTGGAGAAGTACTTCGCCTCGGCAGAGCTTCGGTTCCTCCGGTAGCGCTCGGGGGATCCTCCCCACCTCACGTTCAACCGGTTTTCCGCTCGAAGTTCCGGTGGTCACCTATACCGGATAGACTGGCGCGTCTCAGCTTGTCGATGAAAGCGATCTGCCCGGAAACTGCTCGAGGCCCGCAATTCAGCCGGATAAGCGATTCGATCCCGATGCGTAGGCCCCGGAGCCGGCGAATGGCCGCAAGCCCTCGGCTCGGACGGTGCAAGCCTTGCGTCGGTCACAGGCCGACGTGCTACCAGAGACCTTGCTAGAGCTCGAGCTTCCAAGGCGGTCTGTACTCACGGCTCAGGTAAGTCTCCGCCTCCTTGTTGCTGGTCGTCTCGGCGACCGGATCCCAGTCCACCCGCTGTCGGCTTCTCAACGAGACATTGCCTAGCAGCGCCATCGTTGTGGACCGATGGCCGATCTCGATGTCGCAGACCGGCTTCGTGCGGTTCCTGATCGCCGCGATGAAATCACGCCAGTGATCGTCCGTGCTGGGATTGCTCGCATCCCCCCTGGCGGGTTCCATTCGCTTCTCGACTCGCGGCTCGGGCTCGCGGTAACGGCGTTGCTCGGGAGTGACCTCCCAATACTGCCGATTTACGTACAGGGTTCCTTCCGTGCCGTGGAAGAGGATGCCGTAGCCCGGCAAGCCACCGGTGAATGCGTTCGCGACACGGTTCTCGTAGGTGCACACGAACGAGGGAAACTCGTAGCTCGCAAGAATCGTGTCCGGCGTTTCGCGGTTGTCGATCAGGGCGTACTTGCCCCCGTAGGTGGTGATCGAACGCGGCCCGGGCTCGGCCATCGCCCAGAGAACGATGTCCAACAGGTGGACGCCCCAGTCGGTCATCATGCCGCCAGCATAGTCCCAGAACCATCGAAAGTGCGCGAATTGGTACGGATTCACGCCGAAGCGGTTCTTGTTGAAAGGACGCTCCGGAGCCGGACCAAGCCACATCCCCCAGTCGAGATCGGGCGGCGGATCAGTGTCCGGGGGCTGGCCGATCCCGCCGGGATACGCATTGGAGTAGTTCCAAGTGCGAACGAAGCTGATCGAGCCTAGCCTGCCGCTCTGCACGATGTCCTTGGCTTCCGCGAAGTGCTTGCCGGAGCGCTGCTGGGTTCCCACCTGGACGACACGGTCGTATTTCCGCGCCGCCTGGACCATCAGCTGCCCCTCATGTACGGTGACCGAAATCGGCTTCTCAACGTACACGTCCTTGCCAGCCTTGCACGCTTCGACTGTCATGTAGGCGTGCCAGTGGTCCGGAGTGGCAATCAGAACCGCATCGATATCGTCCGCAGCGATCAGGTCCCGGAAGTCCGGGTAGACCCTGGCATCGGGCACCATCTTCAGAGTGAGCTCGAGGTTCGGCTTGTAAACCTCACTCAATGCAATCACTTCGATATCGTCGGTCATCTTCAGGACGGATCGAAGGTTGCTACGCCCTCGCCGGCCACAGCCGATGAGGCCGAGCCGGATCCTCTTTGTTTGGCCGTGAGCCTGGGCGGCGGCCACCGCGGCAGTGGCGGAAACCGCCATGAAATTTCTGCGTTCCATGGTTTTCCTCGCTATCGACCGCGCCTCGACGAGGCGCGCAGGATCTTGTGAGCGCCCGGCAAGTGGCAGTTCTCGCTTCTCGCTATGCAACCGGGGACCCGTTGTGCCCGGGCGACTGCGTTCGGATCATCGTACCAGTGGCGGTCCCTGTGGTCCGGATGAAGGATCCCCGCCAGAACGAACCCACAGTCGACTGCGACGCCACTCCAAGAAGGGGCGGGATCCCATCAACCGGCCTCGCCCCCATCCGCTACCTGCAGTTCATGCTTGTCCTCCAGCTCCTCGATCAGGCGCACGACAAGCGCCTTCATGCCGTAGTCGAACTCGTCCCGTGCGGGATCGGGATCGTGGATCGCGATCCACGCTTTCAGCAACTCGGTGAGCGGTTCCGCGATCGCCTCTTCTGCACCGGGCTCGAACCGGAGGGGGATCTCGGCATTGCGGATCGTATCCAGCAAGAGTTCCGAGAACCTCACCGGCCCATCCTCAACCGGTTCCCTGCGGGACCGGCTCGCCGGTGACCAAGGCCCGGAGTGCCGGAGCATAGGGTGCCTTCGCCACGCCGTTCTCGGTGATGATCGCCGACACGTAGCGATTTGGCGTTACATCGAATGCGGGATTGCAGGCATCTGTCTCGAGCGGCGCGATCTGATGGCCCCGAATTTGCGTGACCTCATCGGGCGATCGTTCCTCGATCGGGATCTCGTCACCCGAAGAGAGGCTGAGATCCACCGTGGACGTGGGTGCCGCGACGTAAAAGGGGATGCCGTTTTCCTTCGCCAGGACTGCCAGCGAATACGTGCCGATCTTGTTGGCGACATCGCCGTTGCCGGCGATTCGATCCGCTCCGACCACGATCGCGTGCACGCGGCCGCGACGCATCAAATGACCGGCCATGCTGTCCGTTAGGAGCGTCACGGGGATACCGTCCTGCTGAAGTTCCCAGACCGTCAGGCGCGATCCCTGCATGAACGGTCTGGTCTCGTTTGCCAGCACTTCCAGGTCGTTGCCGGCCTCCACGGCAGCACGGATCACGCCGAGTGCAGTGCCGTACCCGCCCGTTGCGAGCGCTCCTGCATTGCAATGGGTCATGACAGCGCACCCGTTCGGCAGCAGCATGGATCCGTGACGTCCGAGCTTCTGGTTGATGGCGATGTCCTCGCGCAGGACAAGCTCCGCCTCGCCTACCAGGGCTTGCCGGATGGTCGCGAGGTCGGAACCCTCCTCGCGCAGCCTTGAGTACAGTCCCTTCATCCGCTCAATTGCCCAGAACAAATTCACTGCGGTCGGCCGCGTCCCGGCCAGCACCTCGCAGATCTCGGAGATCTCGGCATCGAAGTTCTCGTCGCTGGCCTTGACCGCGCCTATAGCGACCCCCATCGCCGCTGCACAGCCGATGGCGGGGGCACCTCGGATCACCATGCTTCGAATGGCGTCCGCCACTTCCCGGTAATCGCGGCAAGTGAGGAAACTGACCTCCGAAGGCAGCTTGCGCTGGTCGATCATGACGACGCCGTCGTCAGTCCATTCGATTGTGTTGACCATGTGGGAAAAGCAGCAAGCCGGGGTGCCGGGCCTGCTCGAAATCCAAGTCTAACCCAGCTGCTCGCCGAAGGAAACGACGACCAGAAAGAGCAGTCCGTTGTACGTGGCATGCACGATCGTGCTCGCCCGGGACGATCCGCTACGGATGCGGACCGAGCCGAGGACGCCCCCGACAGCGAGCAGGAGGGTGAGCTGCTGCCAGTGCCAGCCGTACTGGGCACCATGCAGCAGCGCAAAGATCACACTGGTGAGGACCAACGCCGTCCAAGTGCCGTGCGAGTACTCAAACGCGGCAAACAGGAACCCCCGGAACACGATCTCCTCGAAGACTGGCGCCACGAGGACCCCGAACACGGCAAGAATCCAGAGTGAGCCGCGGTTCGCGAAGAGCTCCTGCATCGGGCTCACGCCCTCCGGATCCCCGATCGCGATGCTTGCGAGCAATGACCCGAGCGCGAGCAGGATCCCGAGCCTGACATAGGTCCGGACGGAAGCCGGAGGCCGGGTCCACGCCAGCCCCAGGCTCAGAGGCATTCCGTATCTCTGGCGCACGACGAGCACGACATAGGCCAGCACGGGGAGCCAAGCGACAAATTGAACGGGTACTGCCAGAAGCGGCTCGCTACGCAGGAGGCGCTGGGCTTCCTCCGTGCCGGAAGCGCCTAGACGCTCCGCCATCGTCACTCCCAGCAGCACTGACAGAATCTGCGCCAGGACTCCGACAGCCACCAAGGCCAGGACTTCCCGGTAGCCCCAATGCAGCCGCTCCCGGACGGCAGGGACGCTAGTCGCGCCGCCAACGTGCTCGGGTGGCGGCTCAGGCTCAACACGCTCGCTCATTGGATCCCGATGCTACGCAAGGCCCTTCCCGTGTGGCTACCCTCGACTGCGACCACGGACCTCGGAGAGCCCATGCAGACGACCTCTCCGCCCGCATCCCCTCCCTCCGGGCCCAAGTCGACGATCCAGTCTGCCGAGCGAATCACGTCCAACTGGTGCTCGATCACGATCACGGTGTTCCCGTGGTCGACCAGCCGCCGCAGCACAGTCAGGAGTTTGCGGATGTCGTCGAAGTGCAAGCCGGTCGTCGGTTCATCGAGGATGTAGACCGTCTTCCCGGTCTGGCGTTTGCTGAGTTCCCGGGCAAGCTTCATCCGCTGGGCCTCACCACCCGAAATCGTGGTCGATGACTGCCCCAGCTGGATATACCCCAGACCCACGTCGACCAACGTTTGCAGTTTCTTCCGCACCGAAGGCAAATTGTCCATGACCTGCAGGACTTCTTCAACCGTAGCGTCGAGCAGATCAGCAATCGAGAGCCCCTTGTAGCGGACCTGCAGTGTTTCCAGGTTGTAGCGCTTCCCCAGGCAGGTGTCGCACCGCACGAACACGTCTGGCAGAAACTTCATTTCAATCCGCTTGACGCCGTCGCCAAGGCAGGCGTCGCAGCGGCCTCCGGCCACATTGAAGCTGAACCGCCCGGGTGCATAACCGCGCGCACGGGCTTCGGGAAGCATGGCATAGAAGTCGCGGATCGGCGTAAAGGTCCCTGTGTAGGTGGCCGGGTTCGAACGGGGAGTGCGGCCGATCGGGGTCTGGTCGATGCGCACAACCTTGTCAATCGCCGACAGGCCCTCGACCCGGTCGTGCTTGCCAATTGGCAGGTCGTTGGCATTGGTCCGGGTCAGCAGGGCCGGATACACGATTCCGTTCACGAGTGTCGACTTGCCGCTACCGGACACACCTGTCACGACACAGAAATTCCCGAGCGGGAATGTCACGTCGATGTTCTTGAGGTTGTGCTGACTTGCACCCCTGACTACGAGCTTCTTTCGCCTCGGCGGTTTCTTCACGGCAGGTACATGGGCAACCTTCCGGCCCGCCAGGTAATCGCCTGTCAGCGACCCCTTGGCACCCAACAGCGACTGCGGTGTTCCTGCGGCCACCAACTCCCCCCCCAGCCGTCCCGCTCCCGGGCCAAGGTCGACGACATGATCGGCCCGTTCGATCGTGGCCTGGTCGTGCTCCACAACGACAATGGTGTTGCCGAGGTCCCGCAAACCGACGAGCGTATCCAACAGCAGACCGTGGTCCCGTGAGTGGAGGCCGATCGAAGGCTCGTCCAGGACGTACAGCACGCCCCGAAGGCGCGTCCCGATCTGGGTCGCCAAGCGGACCCGCTGGGCCTCCCCGCCTGAGAGCGTGTTCGCAGCGCGGTCCAGCCAGAGATAACCAAGCCCGACATCGCTCAGGAAGGCCACTCGCTGGCGAATCTCCCCCAAGACACGTTCCGCGACGATTTGCCTGCGCCCGTCCAACCTAAGGTCGGCCAGGAACTCCGCCAGACCCCGTAGCGGCATCTTCGCCAGGTCCGAGATTGAGCGCCCGGCGATCCTCACGGAAAGTGACTCTGGGCGGAGGCGATTCCCGTCGCACTTCCGGCAGGGCACGTAGGCCATGTACCGACCGATGAGTTTCCCGGGCTGGTAACCGGGACGGACACCGAGCAGGTACCGCATGCGCGGGATCACCCCCTCATAGAGGACCCTCAGTAACTCTCTCGAAGACTGCACTTGGGTATGGCCGTACATGAACCACTGCTGCTGATCCCGTGTCCAAGCGTTCCACGGCTCCTCCACCGGAATTCCGCCCATGCGGGCCATCGCGAGGGCATGGGGCAAGCATTCCCGGAACGACGACTGTGCCGGCCAATTGCTTCGTCCTATGGGCCTGTCTGGATTCAGGATCATCGCCTCTGGATCCAGATCCCAAGCCACACCCAAGCCCCCGCATTCGCCGCACGCCCCGAATTGGCTGTTGAACGAGAACGACCGAGGCTCGAATTCCGGCAGGCTCGCCCCGCATTGCACACACGCAAGCTTCTCCGAGTACAGCTTTTCCGAGCTGTCTCCTTCCACAACAAGGACCAAGCCGTTCGCCAGTCTGGAGGCCGTTCGGATGGAGTTCTGGAGCCTCTTCTCGATGCCCTGGCGCACACTGAGGCGGTCAACAACGACCTCGATGTCGTGCGTCTTGTTTCGGTTGAGCCGTATCGTCAGGGGGTAGTTGTCGAGCCGCTCCATTTCGCCGTCGATGCGGGCTGAGACGAAGCCTTGGCGGGCCCAGTCCTCGAGTTCCTTTCGGTAATGCCCCTTCCGACCCCTGACGCAAGGAGCGAGGATCATGATTTGGTCACCGAACTTCTCCTCGGCAATGCGGGCTGCCAGTTGGTCCGACGATTGTTTCTCGATCGGCAGGTCACAGTTCACGCAGTACGGAGTGCCGATCGAGGAGAACATAATCCGCAGGTAGTCGTAAACCTCGGTCACCGTCCCGACCGTCGACCTTGGACTGCGGCTGGCAGTCTTCTGTTCGATGGAAAGAGCGGGGCTCAAGCCGTCGATGGAGTCAATGTCGGGCCGTTCCAGCTGTTCCAGAAACTGACGGGCATAGGGGGACAGCGTTTCCACGTAGCGACGCTGACCTTCTGCATAGATCGTGTCGAACGCTAGCGAGGACTTGCCGGAGCCGCTCAGGCCCGTGACGACCGTCAGGCTGCGCCGAGGAATCCGGACGTCTATGTCCTGGAGGTTGTGCTGCCGAGCACCGCGAACTTCAATACTCTCTAACATGGGGCCAGTTGTAACTTCAGCTAGTTCGAACCTAGGCGGAATTCTACGCGCCGGAGCTCCTCTTCAGCCAACTCGACCGTTCGGCTCGCCTGGAGATCTCCGTGGACAACCCGGATCTCGTAGCGCCCGGGCTGGACGCTCAGGCCCGCATTGGTCTCGTTTCCGGTGTCCTGTCCGTTCAGGAAGATTCGGGCTCCCGGCGGCACGCTGCTAACGAAGAGAGTCAGCCCGACCGGATCTAGGTGCATGTTCACCGCGAGGCCACTCTCTCCGACCGTGATGGTGCGGCGCTGCAACCCATAACCGCTGCGGGTGGCGACGACGGTGTGATCGCCCAGGGGGACATCCGCAATCCTACAGGGCGTAATACAGCGCCAGGACCTGTTCTCGTCAATGGTCACCATCACGCCGTCCACCTGGCTCGTGAACATCACGGATGCCGAGACCGGCCCGGTCCTTGTGGTCGGCGCAGGGATGGAATCGGCGGCCTCGCCGACCGGAGAATCCGACGCTTCGTCCGACGGAGCGGACCCGAGTTCCGGTCCGGCCCCGCCAGATCCAACGCCATCCTCGACCGGTCGAGGATCTTCGATTACCGGATCGGCTTCGCCCAACTGGGGCTCCGCAATGCCGCCTACGGGCGGAGGATCGGCCTCTCGCTCCGGCACTGTGGAACCCGGCTCTTCGGTGGCACCGGGAACGATCTCGATCCGTTCACCCCCTCCGGCCGTGGAATTTTCCTGTCTCACGGTCCCGTCCAAGAGCCCGATCGGGTCGTCGAGCAGGTCGGGATGGCGAACGAGCAGGACAGAAAGAGCGCCGACGGCGGCCATCAGTAAAACAAAGATCAGCAGGGGCCAGCGCGAAGGTGCGGGCTTGTCCCGAGGCTCCATCGACGCCGTCGCGCTCTCCGCGACCGGGGGCAGTCTCCCAACCGGCAGGGGTTGGCGGTCCTCGAGATCACCGAGCACGGTGTCGTCACGTGTGATGGAATCCTGGCGGGGCAGACGTGCGGCTGGCCGGTTGCCGGCTCCCGGACCCTCCTCCACGGGGTGACGGGGCGCCAGCGGCCGGACCGCCGAGCCGGACGACTCCGAGAACCCGGCGGCCGTGGCGAACGCACGGGCGAAGGCGGTGCAGTTCGCAAACCGATCCGCAGGCCGCTTTGCCAGCACTCGAGCAACAACAGCCTCCAACGCACCCGGAATGCGCGGATCGACGGAGCGGATCGGGGCAGGACCCTCATTGACGAGCTTGAAGAGGGTGGAAGTAATGTTCGGGGCATCGAATGGCTTGTGATCTGTGAGCATCTCGTAGACGATGACTCCGAGCGAGAACTGATCCGACCGACCATCGATCGGTTCGGCGCGCACCTGTTCCGGAGACATGTAGTTCGGGGTGCCGATGATCGTGCCCGTCCTGGTGAGCTGCGACGAGGAGATCCGCGCGACGCCGAAGTCCATAATCTTCACGCCGCTCGACGTCACCATGATATTGGCCGGCTTGATGTCTCGGTGCACGACGCCCTTTGCATGCGCGTAGTCGAGGGCCGAGCCCGCCATGCTGAGCAGGTCAGCAATAAATCCGATCCTAGTCTCGGGAGCGAGTTCAGAAACGCGGTACTCGGAGAGCTTCCGCCCCTCCACCAGTTCCATGGTGAAGTACGCGAGCCCGCCCTCCTCGTCCGCATCAAAGATGGTGACGATGCCCGGATGCGAGAGTCGGCCCGCGGACTGTGCCTCTCGGAACAACCTCTCGCGCAGGTCCGCGATTTCTTCCGGATCAGCGTGCTCCGCAAGTCGAACGGTCTTGACGGCCAGTTCGCGACCGATTTTCGGGTCGCGGGCCCGGTAGACAACCCCCATCGCCCCGCGGCCCAGCTCGGAGACGATCTCGTATCTTCCGATCCGTGCCATCAACGGGATTCGTTCCTTGCATTCTATCGTGGGCGGATTCCGGACTGTCGAGTTGGAAGGCTGTCCAGATCCCCAGCTAAGCTAGCCGTACCGACGAATCCAGTTGGCTTGACCACTCGCCCCGGGATGTCGGCCTGGCAGGGGAGCCGGGTCCCGGGTCCGAGCATCCGATGCAATCGACGAATTGGATTCCGGCCGGGACGTCGCTCCCCATCCTATGCGGAGTCACTCGCCAAGGCGCACCTCCGCAGAGTGGCCTTCCCCCGGGTTCGCGCTGCCCCTCGGGTCGCACTCGGGCAATGCCCCGGCCCGAGCCACCCTGCACCGCACACGAGCCTGTTCAGGTGGAAGTTGCCTCGCGCAGATAAGAGTGTCTGCCGCCGCCCGCTCCGCAACAGCCCTCCCACCGTCCGCACCGAGTGCCGGTCCAGCGGTCGCAGACCGTACTCCTGCGCTGCCACCGGCAAGATCCGGGGCCGCAGGGCACCAGCAACCCGAAGGATCTGTGGATGGGGAAGGCGGACAGGTAGAGTTGCGATAGACAGGACCTGCGAGTCGGCACAGCGCATCCGCCCTCGTGGCACCCGGCCCGGTATCGGCGCTAGGCTAACCAGCCTTCAATTCTCCGGCGTGCAGACCCGCGATAGATGATCAGCAAGGGCGGCTATGTCCTCCGGGCCAATTCCGCAGCAGCCGCCGACGAAGTTGGCGCCTCGGTCGACGAAGCGCTGCGCCGCCCGCACAAATTGTCCGGTTTCGAAATCTGCCCGCTCCTTCACCGAGTTGGTGCCGTCCAAGGTGAATCCCTTGGGCACGTTAAACCGATTCGGGTAGCCGCCCGTGGGCAGATCAGTCAACTGTCTGATCTGCTCGATGCCGGCCTCGATCGCATCGGAATGGGTGCAATTGAACAGGAAGCCCGCTATCGGCAGGTCCGCGAGCGCCGCATGTGCGTCGCGGATGCCCTCGCCGCTTCGCAGACCGGTGCCTGGCTCTTCGTCGAGCGTCCAGGAAACGTAGACCGGAAGATCTCGGACAGATCCCGCGACCAGAGCTGCCTCAGCAGCATTGCGCGATTCGCGGATGCAGGACATGGTCTCACACAGAAACAGGTCTACGTGCGGTCGTAATGCCCGGGCCAGCGCGGCGTAGATCGGCCGCGCCTCGGAATCATCAATTACCAGATCAGGCCGGTAGCTCTCCTCGAGTGGCGGCAAGCTGCCCGCGACCAGTACAGATTTCCCCGATCCGTCCGCAGCCTCCCGAGCAAGTTGGCCAGAAAGCGCTGCAAGCTCGCCGTAGCGGTGGGCTTCTCCGGTCTTGCCTAAGTAGCTGGGAACGCATGAATAGCTGTTCGTGGTAATGATCCGGGCACCCGCCGCGATGAAGTCGCGGTGAACCTCCACCACGACCCAGGGAGCGTCGATCAGCGCCTTAGCAGACCACAGACCAGAACGCACCGCTGCACCTCGGCGAATTGGTTCGCGTCCCATCCCGCCGTCCATCAACGTGACCATGCCTCTCGCTGGCACCCGTCCAAGAATAAGGCGGACGGCAAGGAGCGGTCAGGACTGCGTTATATTCTGAGGCATGTCGACACGCGCATTGGCGCTCGCGCTCCTGTTGCCTTTGTCCCTGGCGGCCGGAGACTGGCCTCAGTTCCGGGGCCCCGAGGGCACCGGAATCGCAGAGGGCAGCCCCCTTCCGGATCGGTTCGGGGAGGACGAGAACCTGCTCTGGAAGACCGCCGTGCCGCCCGGCCACTCGTCTCCCGTGGTGGCCGGGAACCGGATCTTTCTGACCGCCTACGAAGAGGGGCGGCTGCTCGTCCTCTCCATGGACCGTAAGTCCGGAGAGATCCTCTGGATCCGCGAGGTGCCCCGGCCGCGGCGCGAGGGATTCCAGCCGACGCACGGCCCGGCCTCACCGTCTCCGGTAACGGACGGGACCAATGTGTACGTGTTCTTCGGGGATTTCGGGGCCATGTCGTTCGACGCTAGTGGAAACGAGCGTTGGCGCCGACCCATGGGGCCCTTTATCAACCAGAACGGACACGGCTCCTCGCCGATCCTGGCCGATGACAAGCTGCTGATCGTGTGCGATCAGCAGGTTGACTCGTACCTGATTGCGCTCGACACCAAGACCGGAGAGACCGTCTGGAAAGCTGATCGGCCGATGGTCACACGAGGGTACGGTACGGCGGGGGTGTTTCGGCCGACGAATGGCAAGCCGCAGGTTGTGGTTCCCGGGGCGTACCGTGTGTCGGCGTACGACCTGGAAACCGGCGAGGAACTGTGGTGGGTCGACGGATTCGCCTGGCAACTCAAATGCGTGCCCCTGTTCGAAGGGGACACCATCTTCATCAACGGCTGGGAGATCGGGGGGGATCCGGGCCAGCAGAAAGAGACCCCGTCCTTCCAGGACGTACTCGCGATGAACGACAGGAACGGCGATGGCCTGATCTCTCAGGACGAGGCTCCGGAGGAGCGCCTCAAGGCCGCCCGCCCTTGGGCGGAGGCGGATCTCGGCGGGGACGGGAAGATGGACGAGCGAGATTGGTATTTTTACGCGGCCCGCAGGGCTCCGATCAACAATCTCGTCGCGATCCGTCCGGAGCAGATGCGCGGAGACATTAGCGAGACGGGCGTGCCCTGGCGGTACACCAAGTCGCTGCCCAACACTCCCTCCCCATTGCTGTACCGAGGCTTGATCTACCTCGTCAAGGACGGCGGAATCTTCAGCAGCATCGATCCCAAGTCAGGCACACCGCACCGCGTGAACCGCTTGCGAGACGCCATCGACAAATACTGGGCATCGCCCGTCGCTGGGGACAGCAAGATCTACACGATCAGCGAGGGCTGTACGGTCAGCACGATCAAGCCGGGTGCGGACTGGAGCGTGCTTGAGACCAGTGGCGTGGACGGCACGTGCTTCGCCACGCCAGCCATCGTGGACGGAACGGTCTACGTTCGCTCGCTGCAGGCCATTTACAGCTTCGGCCTGCGATGAACCTGGCCCATCGGAAATCCTCTCTCCGCCGCTGGCCCAAGCCGTCGGGGTGCGTTTGGATCTTGGTGGCGATTTCCGGGGCTGCTCCTGCGGAAGCACACGTCCTGAGCATGAGTCAGGGCAGCTTGAGACTGGACGGGGCAACGGTCCATTACGAGTTGCGGATGCCGTTGCTGGAAGCCCCGCAAGACCGAGACCGCGAGAGCATCCTGCTGCGAGCTTTCCGACTAGAGGCAGATGGGGTGGCAAGCACTTTGATTGACGGAGAATGCCACGAGGATGCGGGTCAGGGCCTGTATCTATGCGAGGCGTCGTATGGATTCGAGGCAACACCCACCAAGGTGACGGTCCGGTGCGACTTCCCATCGGTGACGGTTCCCCATCACGTGCACATTCTGCGATCCGGCGAAGGGGAGGTGGCACGCCAGACTGTGTTCGACATCACCGTCCGAGAGGCTGAGATTCGATTCGTCCCGCCAACTCAGACGGAAATCGTTGCCACCGAGGCAGGTGCGGGTGTCCGCCGGGCAATCACGAGTCCCGAACTGCTGCTGTTCCTCCTGGCCCTCGCGGTAGCCGGACGATCCCGCAGGGAATTCCTCGCTTGCGGAGGATCCTTCCTCAGTGCCCAGGCCTTGCTGAGCCTAAGCGGCCGGATCGGCCGATGGGAACTGCCGATGGAATTCCTCGAGGCCGCAGCCGCCCTGACCGTGGCGTACCTTGCTTCGGAGGTCCTGTTCCTGCCTGATGCGAGCAAGCGATGGCTCGTGTGCGGCGCGCTGGGGTGCATCCATGGACTGTTCCTCGGTGCCTATCTCGGAGTGACCGGGATGAATCCGGTCTTCTTCCTCCCGGGAGCGCTGGGAACCGAGGCAGCGTTGGCGGGCGGAATCGGGGCGGTACGGCTGAAGTTCGCCAACAAGGGATCGGAACAGCTTCTGGGCCTGCTGCTACTGATCACCGGCCTCGGTTGGTTCGGCCTTCGAATGCTCGATTAGCGCTCAGGTCGTCTCGTCAGTCGGCACGAGTGGCCGTAAAGGTCATCCCGTACTGGTCCCAACTCCCCCTGCCGGAGAGTTTGCCGTCCTTCAGCTCTCCTACCACCTTCAGGGTCGCAGAATAGCCCGCCTCGTGCGAGTTGAGCCTCCCCTCCACGGTCATCCTGTCTCCCTCGAGTTTGCCGTTGAGCGGTTGTCCGTCTTGGATCACGATCTTCAGGGCCTCACCGTTCTGCGTGATCGCCCATTCGGTGTGGCGAATCCCTCCTTCCGTGTCCCATACAAAATGCCACTTGCCGGAAATGTCGGCTGCGCTGAGCGTGGCGGCCAGACAGATGCCGATGACGGCCGGAAGCAGATGATGACGGACTCTGGCTTGCATGAGGGTGAGCGTAGCACGTGCCCGGCCCGGGCCTCTGGCCGATTCCGATCAAGCTGCAATGTCTGCGACGCCCGTTATTCGGGCACCCCGGTCGCTTGGCATTGGCAAGCGACGTTACTCCGGGGCTCTAGTCGGCAAAGTCCAGGCCGTCCCGGTCGTCACCGTACTCCTCTCGCAGTTCCAAGATGCGCGTCTTGAGCGCGTCGATCTCCGTTCGGTAACCCGGGTCATGGTAGAGGTTCCTGACCTCGTGCGGGTCCTCCTTCAGGTCGTAGAACTCCCAGAATGGATCGCGCACGTTGGGTCGCGCACCCCTGGCAAGCGTGTTGCCGTCAGGTCCCATAGGATTGTCGTAAAAGTAAATGAGCTTGTGACGCTTGGTCCGCACTCCAAGATGGGCGGGGATGTTGAAGTGGGCTCGGCTCATCCAGTAGCGGTAGTAGAGTGCGTCCCGCCAGTCCGACGGAGCTTCTCCCTTGGCGATACCGAGGAAGCTCCGGCCCTGCATGTCGGGCGCGGCGTCCAGATCCGCCGCGTCCATGAGGGTCGGCGCGAAGTCCAGGTTCTGGACGAGTTCTTCCGCGACGGTGCCGGCGTTGATTTCGGAAGGCCATCGGACGAGCAAAGGGATGCGGAAGGCCGGCTCGTACATGAACCGCTTGTCATACAGCCCATGCTCTCCCAGGAAGAACCCCTGGTCCGACGTGTAGACGACGAGGGTATCGCGAGCCAGCCCGTTCCGATCCAAGTAGTCGAGGACGCGTCCCATGTTCTCGTCGATCGAATACACGCACTGCAGATAGCGGCGCATGTAGATCTGGTATTGCGCCTTTCTCAGCGCGGCCCCGTTCATCCCGGCCAGATCCCGTTCCCAGCCAGCAATCTCCTCGGGTGTGTACCGGACCCGCCGCAGGAACCAGCCCCATTCAGGCGCTCCGTAGGACGTGTGCCTGTGACCGATCTTTTCGACGGTCTCGCGCAGGGCTATGCGTTCGGAGACGTCCTCGTTGAGGGTGGGAGGCTCAGGAATCGGGCTTTTGAAAAGCTCTTGATGCTCCTTCTTGGGCACGAAGATGTCATGCGGAGCCTTGTGGTGGTACATCAGGAAGAACGGCTCGTCCCGCGGGCGCTCCTCGAGGAACTGCAGCGCCAGGTCGGTGATCACATCCGTGACGTAGCCCGAGTGTCTCCGTTGCTGCGGCCACTCTCCGGTGTGGCGGAACGTCGGGTCGTAGTACAGCCCCTGGCCGGGCAGGACTGCGTACTCGTCGAATCCGGTCGGCTCGCTCTTCAGGTGCCATTTCCCGACCATGCCCGTGTAGTACCCCGCGGCCCGCAGGTACTTTGCAAGCGTTGGCTGCGTTCCGTCCAAAGTGTCAGGCAGGGTCAGCACGCCGTTCTTGTGGCTGTGCTGACCGGTCAGCACCACAGCCCGGCTGGGAGTGCAGATCGAGTTCGTCACGAAAGCGGCATCGAACCGCGCACCCTCCGCGGCCAATCGGTCTAGGTTCGGGGTGTCGATCAACCCGCCTCCGTAAGCGCTCAGCGCCGGAACCGCATGGTCGTCGCTCATGACGAACAGGATGTTGGGAGCAGAGAAGCAGAGGGTCGGCAGGCAGACTGGCAGCAGGATCCCGAGAATGCGCATCAGGCAAATTCTATCGACTTCGCCCCTCAGCAGCATGGCAACAGGCTGAGATCGGGCACTTCCGCCAGCCCACCTAGGTGCGAGATCTGAGCCGGGGGGCTAGCGGGGAGCGGAGCCGGACCAGCGCGTGAGCGCTTCCCTCAGTTCCAGCAGAGGACCTCGGTAGGCCGGCGCGTCGACCAGGTTGCGGGTCTCAAGCGGGTCGGCATACAGATCGTAGAGCTCCTCGGCAGGCCGAGGCAGCGGATAGGCGTGGCGCTGCGTGTCCTCCCCCATGCGTTGCCAATTGCGGGTCACCCGGGGCCAGATCAGTGGATTCTCCCGTGTGTGGTTCCGAATCAGCTTGAAGCGATCGCTCCGCACCGCAACCAGATGGTTCCGCTCGTGGTGCTCGGAGAACACGTATTCTCTGGGCTCTCCTTTCCGGTCTGCCAGCCTCGGCGCGAGGCTGATGCCTTGGCAGCCAGCCGGAGCACTCCCTCCCGCAAGACTCATCAGCGTCGGCGCAATGTCGATGGTCGAGGCCAAGTCCAAGTCAACGCGTCCGCCTCCGGAAACTCCCGGTCCTCGCAAGATCAGGCTCGAGCGAGTCCCCCAGTCATACAGGGAGAACTTCGCCCGATGCATAGAGGGCCCGTGATCGGTCAGGAAGGCGACTACCGTGCGGTCCATTTCCCCGGTCCGCTCGAGAACGCCAAGGAGCTGTCCGATCTCAGCATCCATATTGCTTGTCTCGGACAAGTACCAGGAGTAGTGGTCCCTAACCTGGGCGGTGTCCTTCAGGTACGGAGGCAGGCACGGGCCGACATCCTCGGCCCGGTATTCGAACCCGTCGTGCACTCGGAATGGCCGGTGTGTGTGGGTCGGACAAAAGTAGAGGCAGAACTGTCGGACGTGACTGCGTTGGAGGAATTGCAGGGATTCCTCAAGGTAGGTGTCCCGACTCGGGAAGGCGTGGTCGAAACCATGAGCTTGCGGTCCGGCAGTCGACAGGTGCCACTTTCGCGCAGCCGCCGTTTCGTAGCCAAGGCCCTGCAGCCCGCTTGCGAATGTCCAGATATCCCGGCGCATCGAGAGCCGGTCCGCATTCCCTCCCTGCACGAGCCGAGTAACGCCGGACACCTGCGGGTAACGGCCCGTCATCACCGCTCCGCGGCCCGGGCTGCACAGGGGGGCCGTCGTGTAGCAGTGGGTAAATCGGACCCCGTCGGCAGCCACCCTGTCGAGATTCGGATTGCGCACGACCGGGTGGCCGTAGCAGCCTGCGTCGTTCCAACCGTGGTCGTCCGCCACGATCACGACGAAATTGGGCGGCCGGTTCTGCGCCCGCAAAGCCGTCGGTGGAAGCCCGGCCAGCAGGCTTCTCCTGGAGATCCGCGTGGACGCGGTCAAGCCCGTCGCATGGTACCAGAAAACGTCGACTCGACCTTCGTAGGCATAAGTCTGCTACAACGTAGGCGCCTTGCCGCCGTTACGGGCGCCTCGCGCCATTCAGGCCATTTGAAGATCTCGACCTGTAGGAAGTAGCAATGCGTCGAAAGCACTCCTCTGGCCTAAGGGCTGTCCTCATCGCCGTCCCGTTGACGGTACTGTCTGCATTCGCCGATCCCGCGATTGTTTCGGAACCGGAATCGGCCGGATTCTCGTCCGCCCGGCTCGTGAGGATCGATAAGGCCTTGCAGGCCTACGTGGACCGAAAGGAGGTTCCTGGTGTCGTCGGTCTGATCGCCCGAAACGGCAAGGTCGTGTATCACAAGAGCTTCGGCTACCGCGACGTGGACGCGAAGGACCCGATGTCAATCGACACGATCTTCCGCATCGCCTCGATGACGAAACCGATTGCGTCCGTCGCGGCCATGATGCTCTGGGAAGAGGGCCGCTTCCAACTGCGGGACCCGATCTCGAAGTTCCTGCCGGAATTCAGCGCGATGAAGCTCGCCATCCCCGTGGAGCCTGACGACGAGGCTCGCGTAGCGTACAGGACCATCGAGGCTTCGAACCCGATCACCATTCAGCAACTGCTCACCCATACCGCAGGGCTTCCGAACCCCTATCGCGGAGTGACCCAAGCTCTCTACAACGAAGTCAGACAGAACCGGAAGCCAGGCGGCACGGTTGGAGACTATGTCCGTGCGCTTTCGAAGCTACCCCTGAACTTCGAGCCGGGCAGGCGTTGGGAGTACGGTCCAGCGACCGATGTCATCGGCCGCCTTGTGGAGGTGCTGTCCGGAATGACGTTGGATGCCTATCTGAAACGCAGGATCTTCGAGCCCCTCGGCATGACCGACACCTGCTTCTACCTGCCCAAGGGGAAAGTCTCGCGTCTCGGGGCCTTGTACCGGCCCGGCGATGGCGGCAAGATCGAGTTGCAGGAGCGTGCCGACGACAACAGCCGATGGGTCAAGGAACCGCACGTGTACTTCAGTGGCGCTGGAGGCTTGGTTTCCACCTCAGAGGACTACTTTCGCTTCCATCAGATGATGCTCAACGGCGGGGAACTGGATGGAGTGCGGATCCTGAGCCCTCGAACGGTGCGACTCATGACCACGAACCACACCAGCGACAAGGCGATCTGGCTCCGCGGTCCCGGATACGGTTTCGGGTTGGGCTACTCCGTAGTGGTTGACCAAGGGCCCAGCGCCATGCCGGGCGCTGAAGGCACCTACGGCTGGGGTGGAGCGTATTGCACGGTCTTTTGGGTCGATCCGGCGGACCGGCTGATCGGCATACTGATGACCCAAGTCAGGCCTTACACTCATCTGAATATCCGCCAAGACTTTCAGACGCTCACGTATCAGGCACTCATTGATTGACCCTGTTCACTGGTTCGGAAACGGACTGGGATGATGCGCTGACGAGCCTCATTCCCGGCGGCTGGGGCGCTGGAGAGTAGGTCTGTTCGACGCTCACGCTGTTCAAGCGGAAGAACGCGCAGGGGCCTATCGTCGCTCGACAAAGATCGGAGAAGACCAGGCTATTTCGCCTTCCCTGTCCAGATCCTGAGCGCTGTAGCTTTGAATGACCCGCAGGTAGTAAAAGCTCTCGCTGGGGTTTGGCCGTGGTTGGATTCCGGTTTCCGGCCGGGACCAGTCGCTGATGGTCGCCGTAGCTCCCATGGAAGTGTCATCGAAGTCCGCGTCCCGGTATTCGAAATCAGCCTCGGTGGCCCCCGTGCCTTGGTGGGTGTACACGGATCGGTTGTTCTTGATGACCTCGACTGTTCGAATGGGCCCGGTACCGCGCACCCTTACCGAGAAGATCGGCGATTCCGAGGCGGCCAGCACCGATCCCTGATGCATCCCGTTTGCATGGAATTCGACAACGATGTTGTCAGTGGATGCGAAGGTGCGGCGATTCCGAAATGCGTCCAGCAGGTCCTCCCTCGTTGTCACTCGATCGGGCACGATCAGGTTCGCGTAGGAGATGTGCGTCGAGTAGTGATCGCTGGATGCGATGAATCCCATCCGGTACCCGACACCGAGAGCATTCTGCACGAGGCCCCGCTGGTGCGGCGCAAGACCTGCGGAACCGCGTCCCGGATCGTCCGGAAGGGCGGCCCGCGGACCGCCTTGGGTCTCGTAGGAATTCCGATCGCCCTGGTAGATCTCCGTAACCGGTATTACTTCGTCGTTCCGGCGCTTCCAGTCCGTGCCCATCGTCGTCGCCGGAGTGTGAGGAATGCCGATTCCGCCCGTCCGACGCAGGTAGGCCCACAGCTTGGGCGGGTCGGTTTCGATCAGTTCGGGCGTTTCTCGAACATGCAGCTTGGGCACACGCAGGCTGAACACGCCCCTCTCTGCGTGGAAGATGTTCCGGTGCCCAAGCGGGAAGTTCGGAGTCCGCTCATAGCCGTACAGGGGCGTGAACCGCCCGGGCACGTGGAAGAGGTCTGCAGACTTCTGCGTCCGCCAGAACTGGAACTCGTTATCCGTGGTCGGGCTGTCGGGCTCATCCGTGTCCAGCCACTGGCCGTAGTTGTGGTCGCTGACGCCGAGAAAGTCCAGTTGGGCGGCGTTCAGGGCGTATCGATAAGCGTCGACCAGGGAACCGTCGATTGCGCCGTCCATGGATATCTCCGTGTGGCGGTGCAGATCCCCCCGCACCACCTTCCAAGCTGCACCCTCCATCTGGATCCGGTGCCCGCGAATCCTGGCCAAGTCTCCGGCCTCGTCGCCATGGGTCGGAACATACCCCTCCGTCTCCGAATGCTCGAACTCAACGAGGTCCGGTCGTCCCCGGTCTCCCTTCACGGCCCGGCCGTCGATTCGGACGACGGCCACGTCGTGGTGCTTCGGTAGCCCGACGGGCATTCGTCTCCCATCCCCCACGACTGCAGCGACAAATGAGTTCCCGTCGGCCGGTGCCGTGGCGACCAGTGTGTCGAGGCGG
Source organism: uncultured Bryobacterales bacterium (assembly GCA_964461235.1). Taxonomy (GTDB): domain Bacteria; phylum Acidobacteriota; class Terriglobia; order Bryobacterales; family UBA6623; genus VXMF01. The sequence goes on from CAYWUV010000012.1 coordinate 21,338, forward strand.
CCTGTGCTCCCGGTCAGCAGCACAGGGGAAATCCACGTTCCGTCCGCCCAGGTCGTGGCGTAGAAGTCGAAGAAGTGCCCACCCCAGCGTCCGGCCGGCCGCCATTGGTGGCGCAGCAGCACCCAAGCATTGCCTCCGCCATCCACAGCCAAGCGGGGATTCTGAAACAGCCTCTGGTCGAGGAAGTTCGGGGCCGATCCAGTCACGGGCCGGTTCGGCTGCATCCACTGGCCGTTCTCCAGGACGGCGACCCGCGGCCGTCTCGGACCGCGCGGGTCATAGAGCCGGGAGCCGTTCTTGAGGTTGATTCTGTGATTCGGGTTTTCGTATCCGAAGTCCTTGCCCCAGTTTACGGACCCCTCCTCCCAAGAGACCCAGACCCGGTCCGCCCCGTCGACCGCAACATCGGCCCGCATCTCCGCGAGCGGAGTGGCTGACACCTCGATGAGACTTCCCTCATTCGTCGGCGTGACGCTCCGGAGCAGCACGTCGAACCCGTTCTCGCGATAGCAGTCCCACGCAACCCACGCCCTGCCGGCCGAGTCCGTAGAAACGGCCGGCTCCCAGTCGTCCTCGGCGGAATCGGTGAGTCGGATCTCCGGCCCCCACTCGGACCCATCGAAGCGACGGAGCAATATGTCACTCTGAGGCATCCCGCCATCAGGGGAGTCCCGGAATCCGGACCACACCAGATACATCGTCCCGTCGGGAGCCGAGGCCAGGTCGTGAAACGCGTCCGGACGGGAATCGCTGCTCAACTGTATGGCTGCGGACTCTCCCTGCTCGTCCACTCGCTTTCCGTACAGGTCGAAGTTCCCCGACCCCAGTTCGCGCTGGAGGGCATACACGCACCAGACCGTTCCCTGCGCGTCTTCACCAAGCTCGACTCCGAAATGGTCACCCCATTGGGTGACCGCCGTCGGCTCGGACCAGACCCGTCCGTCGGGGCTGCGTGAAACCACCACTCGATCCGCGCCGACAAGATACGGACCGTCCCGTTCCACGGTTCGGTAAGCGATCCACGCCAACCAGTAGCTGCCGTCCTTGGTCCGTAATATTGCGGGAGCGTCGTCTTCGGTTTCGGACGATGAAACGACAGTAGGGACCGGCACTCTCTCAATCACCACGTCGCCACCGAATTCGGCCGGGACGTGCGGTACACCGAATGGAACAGACGACGGTTCGAAGCTGGTGTCGCCCCGTCGCGTGAAGAACGTAAACGGAACGTTCTCCGGCGAATTGATCTCGAGGACCATCCCCGGGGACGCTACGTCCCCGCCAACCGACTGGGTCACGATGTCCCATCGGGCGGGCGGTTTCAGGAGGTCGTCGTCATGGAGGTGCCACCCTAGCATCGACCGAAGCCGAGACGGATCCTCGACCCCTCCGTTCCAGACCCGCCCATGCGTTCGGTTCTTCGCCGAGAATGTGATCTTGAAAGCTGGCTCCGCGGATCCGAGCAGAGCGCATGCAGCGAGGAGTCCCAAGACGCTGAGAACGCGCATCGGTAAAGCCCCTGCGTATCGATGACTCCCCTGGACGCCCTCCCGCGTCTCGACTTTGGCTCGAATCGTTGTCGGCGCTGGTAAATTGCGGACCTTCCTGTAAGGCATAGAGCAACATTCTGGCACCTGCCGGGAGGCTCCGCAAACCGATACCTCCATGCGAGGTTCGAGACGGCCCCCCTGCACCAACAGGCTTCGTTAGAGCACGCCATCGGATAGCCCCAGTCTCGCCAAACCGGCCGCGTGCCGTACAATCGCAGCCTGCACTCCCCGGCCCTGCCCGGTCCAGCCTTGCAGCCGGAATGCCCGTCATCGAGATGCGTGTCCCGCGCGATGCCGCCTGCAAGCGCTTCGTGCTGCACCCCACGTTCATCCGCCACTTGGTGGGCGCCTATCCCCTCCCAGGCCTCGACCCGGACCTCGTCGAGCGGGTCGAGCCAGCTTCCGCCAACCTCGTCGGACCGGACCTGTCCCAGCGCCTGGCCGACGCCGTGTGGTGCCTGCGGCTACGCGACGGCCGGACCGCGTACCTAGTGGTGGAGTGCCAGTCCCAGCCGGACCCCGCGATGCCCTACCACATGCTCCACGCGATCGGCACGCTGGCGCTGGTGCTGAGCCGCGACCCGCCCCCCCGGGCTACACGGCGGGACGGGTCCCGACGATCCGGCACCTGACGGTGTACAGCGGGCAGGCTCCGTGGCCGCCGGAGGAGAAGGGGCCGGGCTGGCGAGCGCGTTCGCGCCGTGGATCACGCACGTGCGGCTGCCGGAACTGGGGGTGGAGGACGCGCTGCGGAGTGATAGGCTGGAGGAGGTGCTGGAGACCGAGCCCCGCACATGGGCGGACCGGATTCGCGAGAAGGGTGCCGCCGAAGGCTTGCAACGAGGCCTGAAGCAGGGTCTGGAGCGGGAGCGAAAGCTGCTGCTGAGGCAGGCGCAGGTCCGATTCGGAGGCACTCTGGAGCGCAGCATGGCCACGCTGCTGGAGCCGGTCACGGATGCGGACCGGCTGGAGGAGATCGGCGAGTGGCTGCTGGTCTGCGATAGCGGCGAGGCGTTCCTGGCGCGGCTCCGGCAGGTCTGACTGAGAACCGAACACGCCGCTGCGACGCGACCCGGTAGTGTTTGCCCGCTCTTGGCAGACGCATGCATGGAGTTGAATCGTCGGCGCGCGGTTAACCGCGACCGCTAGGCCTTGTGCATCGGAATGCACGAGGACGCACGGTGCATCCGCACCCGCAGCCGGACGATGCAACGGCGAGCGCGAGCGTGGCAGGCGGCTCAGTCTTCCGGCCTGTGGTATCGAGCGTCGTCAGATTTTACGGCTCGCTCGAGAGCTTACGAGTCAATGAGTACCACGGTCTAGAATTCATGCAAATAACGTCTTGTCAGACAGTCATTGCGACAGGTAGACCGCAAACGGATCGGTAACAGGGTCCGCGACCGCACGGAGCCGGAGGATGGTGTCGGACGCGTGCAATACCATTGAGGCAGGGCCGCTGCCGGACGGAGCCACTTTGGTTATTGACGATCATCCCTTGACCATTCCTCACCACAAATGCGAATATGCAGGGAATAAACCTAAAGCTTGCCGCGAAATCCGCAGGATTGCAAAGGAATTATGGCCGCAACACCCGATGACATGCTCCAGCTCCGGCCCGAGGCCGGCCCTATGAGCGGTCCCCGCTCCGCACCCATCACCCCGCGAGATCAGTCCCTGAGTGGGGTTATCGAGCGGTTCGAAAACTTGCAGCAGGGCCCGAATTCGCCTGTGGCCGCGATCCGGCGGAGCCCGTCGCGAGAAGCGCGCTACGCGCTGTTGCCCGAGGTAATCGATCCGCGACTTCGCGACGTTCTCGCACGGCGCGGAATCGAACAACCGTACGTGCACCAAGCTGAGAGCTGGGACCGAATCGCCGCAGGCGAGAACGTCGTCGTTGTCACACCGACCGCGAGCGGCAAGACGCTCTGCTACAACCTCCCGGTCTTGAATGCGCTCACCGCCGACCCCGCTATTTGTGCGCTCTACCTATTTCCCACGAAGGCCCTGGCAGTGGATCAGTTGGAAGAGTTCAACGCCTTGGGAGACTCCCTCGGACCGGACGTCCGAGCGTACACCTACGACGGAGACACTCCCAGCGACGCACGCCGGGCGATCCGCCGTCGGGCAAACGTCGTGCTCAGCAACCCGGACATGCTGCATGCCGGCCTCTTGCCGCATCACACCCGCTGGGCCCGTTTCTTCGAACACCTCCGCTACATCGTGGTGGATGAACTGCACGCCTACAGGGGCGTTTTCGGAAGTCACTTGGCCAACGTTCTGCGCCGGCTCAAGCGGATCTCAGCCTTTTACGGCTCACAGCCGAGGTTCATCTGCTGCTCGGCGACGATCGCCAATCCTAAACACCTCGCCGAGAGGATCGCGGAGGAGCCGTTTTCGCTCATCGACGACAACGGCGCACCGAGCGGCGAAAAGTACTTCGTCTTCTACAACCCGCCGGTGGTTAACCAGCAGCTCGGGATTCGCCGCAGCTATGTCAACGAGGCCCGCCGCATGGCGCAGGTCTTCCTGGAGCGCGGGCGACAGACCCTGGTATTCGCCAACAACCGCCTAGCGACCGAAGTGCTCACACGTTACCTCAAGGAAACAGTAGGACGACGTGCCGGGGGCGACGCGCCTGTGCGGGGCTACCGCGGAGGCTACCTGCCTCGCGAACGGCGCGAGATCGAGCGCCAGCTCCGCGAAGGCGAGGTCCTTGGCATCGTCGCAACCAATGCTCTCGAACTGGGCATCGACATCGGCTCGCTGGATGCGGTGGTGATGGCCGGGTATCCCGGATCCATCGCCTCGACGTGGCAGCGCGCGGGGCGCGCCGGGCGTCGCAGCAGCACCTCTGTCAGCGTCCTCGTGGCGTCGTCCGCTCCGCTGGACCAGTACGTTGTCGAGCATCCGGAGTATTTCTTCGAATCGTCGCCCGAGGAGGCGCACATCAACCCAGACAACCTCGAGATTCTTGTCAACCACCTCAAGTGCGCAGCGTTCGAGCTTCCCGTGCAGGACGGTGAGGCCTTCGGGCCGCACGAAACGAGCGAGCTGTGCCGTTTCCTCCAGGAGTCCGGCCTCCTCCATCACGCGGGAGGCGCCTGGCACTGGACATCGGAGGCCTATCCCGCCGATGCCATCAGCCTGCGCAAGGTCTCTAGCGACAATTTTGTCGTCGTGGATGCCAGTGACTCGTCACGCGTCATCGGGGAGGTCGCCTTTCCCGCCGCGTTGACAACCCTGCACGAAAAGGCCATCTATATTCACGACGGAAACCTGTTCCATGTCGATCGTTTTGAGTACGAGGAGCGAAAGGCCTATGTCAAACGCGTCGATTGCGGCTACTACACGGACGCGATCGAGCACTCCCAAGTCGTCCCACTCGAGGAGTTCGGCAATGGGCAGCAAGGGCAAGCGTCCGCCATCCACGGCGAGATCCGTATCACTCGGCGGGTCGTCGGCTTCAAGAAGATCCGCTTCTATACGAACGAGAACGTCGGGGACGGCAAGCTCTCCATGCCGGAGCAGGAAATGCACACGACCGCATTCTGGCTCCACTTCCCAATGGAATTCCTCAATGGTCTTCCCTACGCAACCACCGAGAAGCGCGACGGCCTGGTCGGCTTGGGAAATGTACTGCGAACGGTCGGGACGGTAGCCCTGATGTGTGATCCGCGCGATCTCGGAGTTTCGACTCGGCACTCCCATAGCGGACCGGATACCCCGCTGGACCCTGAACTCTTCCTGTACGACAACTACCCGGGCGGCATCGGCCAGAGCGAGCCCCTATTCCGGATGCGGGATATCCTCGGCGCGAAGGTGCGGGAGCTCCTTCAAGCGTGTTCGTGCAAGACGGGATGTCCCAGTTGCGTGGGCGCTCCAGGTGACGTCGGCGAGAAGGCCAAGGAAGTCGCGCTGCTCTTGGCGCAATCGCTGAGCACCGCCCAGCAAGCCACACGCGAAGCCTGACACCACGGGGGGAAGCGCATGCACAGGATCGGGCGCGAGGACATAGAAGCACTCCGTCGCAAGATCAACCTGTCGCTCGAGCGGAGCCCGCGGAACCCAGCCCCTCTGGTGCGGACAGCGCAGCAGATTCCCGTCCCCAACCAGGCAGTCCCCACCGTCGGCGTCGGCATCGAAGGGGAAGAGCCGGAAGGCCCGCTCGGCCGATTCCTTCTGCAGGAGCATGTCTACGCCAACGACAGCCAGCACGGAATCTTCCCGATCCATCGTCTGCAGACGGCGCGTTCGCATTGGATCTCCGCTGTCTCAAGGGACGAGATTCGGCCGGTCGACCCGCGTCGGTGGGTGTTCCTAGACACCGAGACGACGGGGCTCGCAGGGGGTACCGGCACCTGCGCATTTCTGATTGGGGTCGGTGCCATTGACGACGAAGGGTTCCGGACCAAGCTCTTCTTCATGCGGGACTACGACGAAGAGCCCGCGATGTTGGCGGCGCTGGCCGAGCACCTGTCCCGGCACGATGCCGTGATCACTTACAACGGCAAGGCCTTCGACATCCCCCTCCTCGAAACACGGTACCTGCTCAAGCGCCAGCGCAGTCCTTTTGCCCGAATGGGCCACCTCGACCTCCTGCACTATGCCCGGCGACTCTGGCGGGAGAGGATGCCGGATTGTCGGCTCGGAACGCTCGAATCCCGTGTGCTCGGCTTCGAGCGCGAGGGCGACATTCCGGGAGCCTTGATCCCTCAATGCTACTTCGAATTCCTCCGGACACGACGCGGAGCGGCGCTCGCTCCCGTCTTCCAGCACAATGCCCTTGACATCGTTTCCCTGGCTTGCCTGGCCAGGGAGACCATGGCGATTTACGCGAACCCCGACGAGGCTCCCTTGCGCCACGGCCAGGATATGCTTGGTCTCGCACGCTGGCTCCGCTTCTCTGGCGAAGACCAGAAAGCCCTGCGGCTCTACCGCAGGGCGATCGCTGCCGGCCTTCCTGCGGCCAGCCTCTTCGACTGCCTGTGGGAGGCGGCGCACCTGGAGCGCAGGGCCGGCAACCATGACGCGAAGCTGGAGTTTCTGCGCGATCTCTCTGAGGCCAGCAGGACTCACCGCGCGGAAGCCCTCGAGGCACTGGCCAAGCACTACGAGCACATGGAGAAGGACTTCGTTCAGGCGCTTGACCTGACGCGAAAGGCCCAACAGTGCGCTCCGTCCCCGGAACTCGATCACCGGGAGGCCAGGCTCCTCCGCAGGATCGCCAAGTAGGCCCTGCGTCTCAGGAACCGCGCCCCCCAGACAGGCCGAGAGCTCTCTCCAGCTCGGCCTTTTGTTTGAGGAGGTTGACAAGTCCCGCCTCGTCTCCGGAGTGCTCCGCGCCCCCAATCTTCCGTAGCACTTCACGGTAGCGAGATTCGTGGACCTGGCGCCGGAGGGCCTCCAGCGCTTCGCGTCCAGCCTCGATCGAATGGACGGGCCTGTCCTTGTCGAACACGAGCTGGGAGAGCCGCTCTCGGTCCTGCTCGTCCAGACGTCCCTCGACCGCCGCATAGTCGAAGCCCCCCCCTGCTTGCCCGGCCGCTCGCATGGCGGCAAGAATGTTCCGGCAGGGAAGCCCATGGTCAGCGACTTCGAATGCGGCGTCGAGGAGTTCGGCCCGCGCCTCGCTGTCCTGTACCAGCAGGACAACCAGGAGACGTTCTCCAGGAGAGAGGCTGTCCGCAGGCCGCGGAGCGGGTGCGTGCGACCGGTCGCTCTGGTTCGTGCTCTGCCGGAGTCTGTTCAGGGCAACGCTCTGCTGCAAGCCAATATGGTCGGCCAGTTCCGTGATCGTCGTCGCGCGCTGGATCTCGTCCGGCAGGAGCAGGACGGACTGCAGCAACCGGTCGAAGGCGGCAGTCCGGCCCTCCGAGGTGCCAAGGTCGAACTGGGTGCGGGAGCGGTCCAGCAGCCAGTGGAAATAGCGCGGCGCGCGCTCGAGTTGCTCCAGATACGCTTCGCCGCCACGGGCCTTGCAGAATTCGTCCGGGTCCATGCCACCGGGCAGCTCGAGCACGCGGACGTTCATGCCTTCTCGTAGTAGCAACTCCACGGACCTCTCTGCTGCGGCCTGGCCCGCGGAATCAGAATCGAAGTTGACAACGACGGTGTCGCAATGCCGGCGCATGAGCGAGATCTGCTGCGAAGTGAGGGCCGTGCCGCACGTTGCGACCGCGTTGCGAATCCCGGCCCTCCAAACACCGATGACGTCCATATAGCCTTCGACGAGCACCGCCTCGCTCCGCTGCCGCATCGCTGTCCGGGCACGGTGCAGGTTGAACAGCACGGAATTCTTGCGGTAGATCGGAGTCTCGGGAGAGTTCAGGTACTTGGGCCCCTTGTCGGCCTGCCGTTGGCGTCCGCCATAGCCGATCAGCCGCCCGGAGTCCGAGTGGATCGGGAACATCAGTCGGTCGCGGAACCGGTCGTAGACGGAGCCGTCCTTTTCCGACTTCCCGACCAGCCCGGAGTCCAGAACGTCGCTGCGCTTGAAGCCGCGGCCCTTGAGATGCCCGAGCAGTGCGTTCCGGAAGGGCGCGTAGCCAAGTCCGAACTTCTCTATCTCCTCGCTGCGCACGCCCCGCTCACGCAGGTACCGCATGGTTTGCGAACCGTTCTTGGAACGCAGTTGCCCTGCGTAGAACTCCTGCGCGATTTCGTGGATCTCGTGCAACGCATCCCGCTTGCGTGCCGCCGCGTCTGCGCCCGGTCCCTTCCCCGTGCGCGGCATCTCCTTGCCCTGCTGGTCCGCGAGGGCCTTCAGGGCCTCGAAGAACGTGAGGCCCTGGATCTCCATCAGGAAGCTGAAGACGTCTCCGCTCTTGCCGCAACCGAAGCATTTGAAGATCTGCAGTCCGGCGTGAACCGAAAACGACGGGGTCTTCTCGGAATGGAAGGGACAGAGCCCCAGGTAGCGATTGCCGCTCTGGCGGCGGAGCCTGACGTGCGAACCGACCACGGTGACGATGTCGGCCGCTGCCTTGACCTCCTGCGCGAAGTCCATTGGAAGCCGTTTCCGCGACCCTCGAGCCGCCCGGTCGGCGGCTAGTCGAGAACCTTGACGCGGATGTTCTTGTACATCACGATGCTCTTCGGGTCGTGGCCCTGGAGGGCGATCGTCCCGGAATCAAGCCTTCGCAACGGAAAGTCCATCCCCCGGCCGCTGGCCCTCGGACGCACGCCGTTCCAATCATCGGGCTGCACCCAGTTCGTCACCAAGTCTCCGTCAACGAAGACCTTGACGGTATTGCCCTTCACGACGATGTGCTCTGTGAACCAGACATCGTCTCCGACCGTCGCCAGTAGGTTGTCCGAGACGCCATAGAGGCTTCCGCTCTTGCGGGGATCCCTAGCGTACGTATTGTTAACCTGCACCTCGAAGCCCTTCAGGGGCCAGCCCTCGTCCTGATACTCGGTGTGAAAGTAAATCCCGCCGTTCGAGTTGTTCTTCGCGAGCACGTCGATCTTGAGCTCGAAGTTCCGGAACTTGCCCCCGTTGACGTCACCCGCGTAGAACAGGTGCGCCCTGGGCCCGTTCGCGACGATCGCGCCGTCCCTGATCTCAAATGTCGAAGGGTTCTCGGTACTCAGCTTCCAGCCGTCGAACGAATTGCCATCCCACAGGTCGACCCACCCGTCGTCAGCTGCCGTGGCTGGTACCACAGCCAGAATCGTGGCGCCAAGAAACGCAAGGAACTGTTTCATCACGCAGTCATTGTACAGGAGGCACCGGGCTCGGGACTCCCGCGCCGGCCGGTTCCCGCCCCGAGTCCGGCCACGGACTCAGGCCTCGCGGAAGGCCTTGTCAAAGACACCCCTGACCGACGTCATCGTCGTTCCGACCAAATCGGTGAGAGGCTGGTTTACCAGCCTCTCTGGCAGCCATCGAGCCATTAGCTCCTGAAGCAGCCGACGCTGCCATTCTGTGGGAGGTAAGGCACTCGAAGACACTCCCCTGTGCACGCGAACTCCATGGTCCAGCGACCGAAACACGACGGTAGCGGTAAGGAGAGTGTCGAGATCCTCGACATTGGCCGGTTCGGTCTTGCGAACGATCTCAATCCGCTCCGGGGTGTTCAGTGACTCATAGAACGATTCAGCATGCAGAAGCCGCCAGTACAGCAGGATGAAGTCAATGTCGTAATAGCCGCCCGGCCCCGACCGTAGCGGTCGCGACTCGCCCTGTTCGACCTCCAGTCGGCCCCGCATCCGGACCAGAAGGGACGCGAGATCCTCACTGGGGGCGAAACGGTGCCAAAGTACGTCTTGGAGCTTGGCCAGGAATTCCTTGCCGGCATCCGGGTCACCGGCGACCGATCGGGCCTTCATATACGTAAGTGCCTCCCAGGACTCGGCACCGTCTTTGAAGTACCGCAGGTACTGGCCTTCTGTCTGGACGAGTTCGCCATCCCGCCCTTGGGGGCGCAGGCGCGGATCCACAGTGAACATCTGCCCGTCCGCGGTATAGCTGCTGATAATCCCGATGATCCGCTTCGCAACGTCGGTCCACAACTGGCGCCGCTCTGCCTCGCTGTCCGGGATCACGAACACGAGATCCGCATCCGACCCCAGATCGAACTCCCGCATTCCGAGCCTGCCTAACGCGATGATTCGCAGTGCCGCCGACCGGTCGATCTCTTCGGATGCGCCGTCCGGAACCTCGCGGAGTGCCAGCACGTGCGCGGCACGGAGAATCCACTCGGCCAAGGAGCTGAGCGCGGACAGGGTCGCGAAGACGTCCACTCCGAGGCAAATACTACGCGTCTGGATCGCAAGCATCTGCCGCCTGAAGAATTTCCGCAACGCCGACACGGCCTCCCCGGGGTCCAGACCCGGTTCCAATGCCGCCTCCAGCGCCAGGTGCATGGACCCGTGACGTTGCTCTTCCTGCGCAGCCGACCCTCCAACGTCCGACTCCGGAGCGGCAATCATCCCCACGTCTTCAGGGAACCGCAACAGGTAGCCCGAGAAGTACGGGCTGTACTCCATGATCTCCCCGATGTGTGGCACCAGGTCCGGCCGGCCATCGAGGAATTCGATCACATTCGGCATGTCCGTGATCCGACCGAGAAACTGTTCGAGAGAACGGTTGCCCCAGCGCAGAATGACCGTGTCGAACTCCGCAGCCAAGGCTGGCGAAGCCCGACGGAGCGTGGGAAGGTGCGTCCTCCAGACCGCCGACGCGACTGGCGCCACACGGATATCCTCGACGGGAGGGGCCGGGCTGGGCGGGATCGCCGGCTTGGAGCGCGGGCGGGACGGGGTGGGCCGTTGGCTGCCGATGACCCGATGGTAGATCTCGCTGACCGCTTTGCGGTGACGCTCGATACTGGCATTCAGCGCTGCCACGGCCCCGGAGCCCCGGCGCTCGCCCATCTGGATCGCGACTCGGCGCAACGCCTCCTCGGTTCGCGGAAGCTCGTGCGTTTGCCTGTTGTCCGCGAGTTGCAGACGGTGCTCGACCTTCCGGAGGTATTGATAGGCGTTGAAGAGCTTGCCGTAGTCCTTGGTTCCCAGATAGCCCTTCTCCCTCAAGCGGTGCAGGGCGTACATCGTCCCGCCGCTGCGCAGGAACCTGTCCTGCCCGCCGTAGAGCCTCTGGAGACACTGCACGAGGAATTCGACATCCCGAATCCCCCCCGGGTCCAGCTTGACGTCGACGGTACCGGCGCTGCGCTGGCGGCGCTGCTTCTGCATGCGGTCACGGGTTTCCGAGAGCTTCTCGACCTGTGAGAAGTCCGTGGTCGTGCGGTAGACCTGAGGCATGACGATCTCGAGAAACTGCCGTCCCAGGCTCAGGTCGCCGGCAACCGGCCTGGCCTTGATGAGCATCTGCAGCTCCCAGTCCCGCGCTCGGTTGAAGTAGTAGTGCACGGCCGAGGACAGCGGCACGACCAGTTCTCCGGCGTTGCCCTCGGGGCGGAGACGCAAATCAACCCGGTAGATGAAGCCCTCGGAGGTCGTCATCGACAGCAGATTCGTCAGCCTCAGCGCCAACTGCTTGGTGAAATCGCCATTCGACGTTTCCACCGGGCCTGCGGTCCGGCCGTTGCCCGTGTGGATGTACATCAAATCGATGTCCGAGCTGTAGTTCAGCTCGCTACCGCCGAGCTTGCCCATGGCGAAGACGGCGAAGTTGCACAGGATCTGCCCGGAGTCGGTCATGCAGAGAGGCCGTCCGAAGCGGTGGACAAGCTGCTGGCGTATATGGTCGTGAGCTCCCTGGATTGTCACGTCCGCCAGGTTTGAAAGCTCGAGCGCGATGTCGGCGAGCGGTGCGACCGCAAGAAGGTCGCGCATGGCGATGCGCAGCAGGTGCTTCCTCTTAAACCGGGCGATCTGCAGCGCTGCCTCCTCGTCACTGGAATGAGCCCAGAACGAGCCTAAGTCCGAGCGCAGTTCTCCGACGGGAACCGTCCTCTCCAAGTTGTCTGGGTCGAGCACCCAGGCCAGCAGGTCCGGAGAATTGTGCAAGAGGTTCGACAGGTACCGACTGTTGCCGAAGGCCGTCAGCAGGGCGTAAGTGGACTTGCCGCTGTAATCCGCCGGGCGTGCTTCCCAAGGCAGTCGCCGGTAAAAGTCGATGAGTCTCTGGAGTGCGCCGACAGGGTCGGGCAAGTCCGCGAGCAATTGCGGAACTTTAGCCGCGGAGTCGGCGGGAACGTGCTTCTCGAGCTCCTTCAGGAGCGGTTCGATTCGCACCTCGGTGCCTGGGGGGAGGTTGCTTGCCATGGCCGCAACTACGCCAGAATACCCCAGCTTGCCCGCTGCGTTGGCAATGGTGGGACAATGCACCCCAGAACCTCGGAGGACACAGGAGCCGACCATGATCAGCCGAAGGACTTTCACAACGGCGTGCGGAGGGGCCTCTCTGCTGAGGGCCGAAACGAGGCAGCAGCATGCCGAACGCCTGGTGCGGGAGGCTTTCGAGGCAGTTGGCGGGCAGAACTTCCTCAAGATCCAGACCCAGGTCCGGGCAGGCCGGGCGTATTCGTTCTACAACCGCCAGGTACGGGGACAAGCGAGGATCACGATCTACGATCGGTTCGACCGCGCGGATCCCGAGGCCGGAGCGCACTGGCTCCCGCTGAGGCGCCGGGAGGTCTACACAGAGAAGGGCGATTACTACGCCCTGTTCCTTAACGGTCAAGGATACGAGGTGACGTATCGCGGCGCCGTTCCGCAACCGGAAGACTACATGCAGAGGTACCGGCTCGCGAGTCGCCGTGACATCTTCTACTTCATGCGCTACCGAATGAATGAACCGGGGCTGTATTACTACTACAACGGTACGGAGATCATCGACAACGTTCCCAGCCATTCTCTGGACATAGTTGACGCGGAGGGTGAGGCCATCACGCTATATCTTCGGCAGTCGGACGGTCTGCCGCTCCAGCAGCTCTACCTGCGACGCGACCCGAAGACCCGCATTCCATTTGAGGAGAAGTCCGTTTTCGGCCGATATCGCCCAATAGGCGATGTCCTCTTACCGTGGATCATCCGGCGCGAGCGCGACGAGGAGCGGGTTTTTGAGCTGTACGCACAGAGCTACGAAATCAATGTGCCTCTGGGCGACAACGTATTCGCCCTTCCGAGCGACCTGCCCCTGCTTCCCCCCAACCCGTAACGCTGCGCCCGCCCCGGGGAAGCCCCGCGCGAGCCTCTACGTCACCCCGCTCGTCTGATTCAGCCAACGGTTTCCGTACCGGTGCACGGCGATGAACATCGCTACCAAGAGCACGCAAGCGGCGCCCGCCACGTGGAGATTCTGCATGGCCAAGGACATGGCCTGGTCTCCGAACCGAACGGCGAGGGCGACAATCCCGAAGTACCGCACGACACGGGACAGCGCGATCGCAGCGCAGAACGAGACGAGCGGCATCTGGAATATCCCTGAGGCGATTACGACTGGCTTCATGGGAAGGGGGAGCGGGATCAGGGTAACGGGGATAAGCAGCCCGGCCCCCCAGCGGCCGACAAGTTCGCTGAGGCGGCGGATTCCCCCTTCCGAGACGCGCTTCCGCAACATGGCGTGTCCCGCCCTACGGGCGATGAAATAGAGTGTGACGCTCCCGATCGTCGAGCCGAGCACAGCCAAGGCCGCAGCGAGATAGGCGATCTCCGGACTCGCGATCCCTTGAGCCAGGAGCAGTGCGTCGACGCCCTGCGGCATGGGGATCAAGGCACTATCTGCCAGGGCGATCAGGAACACTCCCCATGGCCCGAGGAATGCGGCGACACCCGCAATCCACTCACCTAGCTGTCGTATCCAAGACAACGGCGACGCGAATTCTCATTGTGTCGCAATTCCGGCGGTGGACGATTTCGGACAGAGTGTCCCATGCTGCCTCCAGCCCTTAAGCGTCACCTCTCAGCGTCGACAGGAACTCGAGCAAGTCGATCAGTTCCTGCTTCGTCATCGAATTGACGAGATCTTCCGGCATGATTGACAGCTTTCCCTGGCGCCGTTCCAGGATGTCCGACGGGACTAGTTCGATCCGTTCGGCCGCCTCCGTCCGCAGCACCACGCGATCCGGAGCATCCTCGACCAGCAATCCGGTCACGATCCCATACGTGGCCGTGTCCAGGATCCAGGACGCGTACTCGGGCGCAATTCCGTCGCTCGGGTGCAGGATCGCGTTCAGCATGCCTTCCTTCCCATACTTCGACGCGATTGCAGCGAGACTGGGGCCGACGATCTCCCCGCCAACCGATAGCGAGTGGCATTTGACGCAATTCGCACCGTCGGTCCGGTGGTACACCGCCCGTCCCCGCTCGGCGCTGCCGACTCCTTCGACGATCTCTCGGACCCGCACCACCGGGTTCTCGTTCCGACTCTTCGGCGGGGGCAGTACATCCTTCGCCCTTGCCCGGACATCCGCATCCCGCGAAGCGTGAACGACACTTGCGGCCGTTGCCCGCATTTCTGCCGGAAGTTCAAACGTCTCCTCCAAATCCAGGATCAAATGCTGTCCCGAGGGTCTCCGCCCCAAAGCCCTGAGCGCCGCGCTGCGCACCTCGTTCGGAGCGTCTGAGAGCACAACACCACGCAAAGTTGCATCCAGGTCGTCAGGGGCAGCCGCCCGGAGTCCCTCGACCGCAGCCATGCGCAGGGCGACTGGACCGCCTGCCAAGTATCCCTTCATGAATTCGGCAACCCCGTCCGTGCCGAGTCTGCCCAAGGCCCGCAGTGCGACGACCCGTTCCGATTCCTCGGCGGAGTTGTCGTCAGCGATGTGCCGCAGATCCTGCTCCATGAGCGGGTCCACGATGGTCTCGGCAAGCCCCAGCGCCGCGACCCTAGTTCCGTGATCCCGCAACGCGCCCGAAATCGCCCGAAGAACTCTTGGATTCCGACGAAGACCGCTCCATTCGCTGTACAACTGCTTGCCGAGAAGGTAGAGTCCGCGTGTGCGCACGTCAAGTTCGTCCGAACGGTCAGCGACAATCGAGGCAACGAACAGCCCAACCTCCTGTTCAGGCCGCCAACCGAGGGCGTTGAGGGCTTCGATCCGGACGTCCAAGGGATTCGCCCGGTCTCTGACGATCCCAGTCAGGTACGGGACGGATGCGGGAGCCTGCAGGATTCGGTACAGGTCCGCGAGTTTGGGATTCCAACTGGCGTGCTTCGCTTGGAGCGCACGGAATATCGCATCCTCCGCACCGGCCGCGGCGACTCCCAGAGCGCTGAGGTACCACCTGTCCGACCCGTCGTATCCCTCGGCCAAGTCCATCCACAAGGCAACCTTGCTGTCAGCCTCGGCAGTGCGGAGCAGGATTGCCGCTTCACGACGGACCTGGGGATTCGGATCAGCGGCCAGGTCCCTGACGCGCTCCAGCAGGTCGAGACCATGCAGTCGGGCTATCCGCAGCGCCAGCATCCGGAACCTGGGATCCTCTGAGTCAAACGCTTCCGAGAGCGCACTGGCCCCTTCGTCGCCCAACGCCGCGAGCAGCCACAGAGCCCGCGCTCTTGTCGTTGTTCCGGCTTCGCGCCAGGCTTGAGACAGGATGCGGAGTCGGTCGTCCTCTCCACGCAGCGTCAGTTCTTGGTAGCCGCGGTATCGCGTGGCCTGGTTAGGGGACGCCAAGGCCGCGAGCACTCCCTCGTCACTGTCTATATCGAATTCAGGAAGCGAGGGGCGGTGGCCGGCGGGCGCGAGCCGGAAGATGCGACCTCGTTCGATGTCCTGCATGTTGTGCCCGCCGACCACGGGATCCTGCCAGTCCGCGATGAACACGGACCCGTCCGGCGCAACGGCAATGTCGCTGGGCCGGAAAAGCGGATCCGTGCTGATCACCGTGTTCTCGATCTCCGTCGCATAACCGGCTCCGTCCGGCCGGACTTGGAAGGTCTGGATGAGCCGCTTGCCGGGCTCAGAGTGCAGTAACTGACCGCGGTACCTCTCGGGCAGCAGGTCGCCCTCGTAGAACACAAGTCCGGTCGGCGACCCCGGCCCGGTCCGGGCAACGTAGGGAACGGTATTCGGGCGCTCCTCATGGAAATGGGTGCCCCTGTCCTCCCTCCAGCGCCGGCCTCCGGGTCCCCAGTACCCGAAGTTGGCACCCTCCATGACATACAGAAGGCGCGTCCATTGATTGCCGTCGTCGTCGTTGTCGGTCTGCCAGATCGACCCGAACGAATCGAAGGCGATCTCGTAGGGGTTGCGGGCGTTGTGTGCGAGCACGCGGAAGTCGGTGCCGTCCGGCTGCACCGTCTGGACCGTCGCGGCGTAATAGGGACCATCGCGACTGCTGCGGAAAGTCCTGCCCGAGCGGTCGGTGGTCTCGAATCCTTGATCCCCAGAGTTGAAGTAGTACCGCCCATCGTGCCCGAACAGCACGGCATGCAGCCCGTGGTCATGGTCGATGCCGCCCCAACCAGTCAGCAAGGTTTCTTTCGACACGACCCGGTCGTTCTCGTCCTTGATGTAGACGAAGAGGTCGGGGGACTGGGAAACGATGACCCTGTCGCCCAGCACGGAAATGCCCAGTGGGGCAAGCATTTCGGGATGCTGGTCGAAGATCTTCCGAGAATCCGCCCGGCCGTCGCCATTGGTGTCTTCGAGGATGACAATCCGATCGCCTGTCCTATCATTTTTCGGCCTGCCCTTCAAGTCACTGCGATAGTTCACGGACTCGATGAACCAGATGCGGCCCCGTTCGTCAATGTCGAAGTTAGTGGGATTCACCACGAGCGGCTCACTCGCCCACTCGGTCATTTCAAGGCCTGCAGCCAGTTCGAAGGCGTCGCCGGCGGGCGGCGGTGAAACCGTGCAGGCGGCAACCGTGACCCCGACCCCTAGGAACGCCAGTTGCGGGACCTTCATTGACTCGATTCTAGCGACCGTGGCGCGATCCGCAGCGAACTCGCCGCCAGCGCTTCCATCGACGAGGGGACGCTCGCTATCGCCACCCATCCGCGGTTGATGGGCCGTCGGCGTGCCGGCGCGGAGAATCCGGAATGATGGAGTCCCCGTCCCCTGCCCCAAACAGACGCTCCTTATCCATATACAATGTCTGCAGAATGAAGCGTCTACGACTGGTGAGTCCGTGTCTGGCCGTGGCATTGCTGTTCCTCTTCGCTGCCTCGGTGCCAGCAGCGGTCAATTTCCAGTCGGAAGTACGGCCACTGCTATCGGACAAGTGCTTCCAGTGCCACGGGCCCGACCCGGCTACGCGAATCGCCGAACTCCGCCTGGATAGAAAGGAGGGATTGCTAGGCCAGCGACCGAACGGGACTCCGGTCGTTCCGGGCGATCCGGAATCCAGCCTGCTCTATCAGCGCATCATTCACCACGATCCGGTCCTGCGGATGCCGCCGGAATACTCGCGCAAGTCATTGGACCCCAATGAAGTCGAGACGCTCCGCGCCTGGATCGAGGAAGGCGCGGAATGGACCGGCCACTGGTCATTCCAAATCCCAAAGCGTCCGGCACTACCGGCCGTCCGGGACGTGGACTGGAGTCGGAACCCTATAGACCGGTTCATCCTCGCGCGCCTGGAGAGCGAGCACCTCGCACCCGCGCCGGAGGCGAACCGCAGAGCCCTGGCGCGGCGGGCAGCACTCGACGTCACCGGGCTGCCACCGAAACCGAACCTGCTAGCCCCCTTCCTCGCGGATCAGGAGCCCGGCGCCTACCAGCGCTATCTTGATCGTCTGTTCAGTTCGAAGGCCTATGGCGAGCACCGCGCCCGGTACTGGCTCGATGCGGCACGCTACGCCGACACGCACGGTATCCATATCGACAACTACCGCGAGATGTGGCCGTATCGCGACTGGGTGATCAAGGCGTTCAACCGCAACCTGCCGTTCGACCAGTTCACCTTGGAGCAGGTCGCGGGCGACCTCCTCGACAATCCGACGATGGACCAGCTGATCGCCTCCGGCTTCCACCGCTGTAACGCCACGACGAACGAAGGCGGCGTGATTCCCGAGGAGTACGAAGTGATCTACGCCAAGGACCGCGCCGACACTACCGGGACCGTGTTCCTAGGGCTCACGGTAGGCTGCGCGACCTGCCACGATCACAAATTCGATCCCATCACCCAGCGCGACTTCTACGCAATGACTGCCTTCTTTCGCAACACCACCCAGTACGTGATGGACGGCAACATCTCGGACACGCCCCCGTTCATCATCGTTCCGAGGGAGGAGGATCGGGAGCGTTACGCGGAACTCACGAGTTCTCTGCGCGATACGCGAGCTTCTCTCAACGGCTTTGCGAAGTCTCCGGGGGAGCGATTCGAGGCTTGGCTGACAGCCGGCACCTACGCCCGCCTGACCGCGCCGCTCGGGGCCAATGGTCCTTCGCTGCACGCGACCGCAACCCATGTCTCGGGCGGGGGCTCGAACGAGGAGGTGGTTCTGAAGGAAGGCGTGGCGGTTTCTGGCGGCCCCGCCGAGAACCTGGACGCGTTCGAGTTCTCAGGGGACGGTTACGTGGAGCTTCCGGCATCGGAGATCAACACGGACAACGCGTTCTCCATCGCGCTCTGGGTCCGTCACCCGCAGGAAGCTGGATCGTACGTCGTGGCAAGCCAGACCGATCCCGACGACAAGATGCGGGGATGGAAGTTGACTCTCGGCGGTCGGCAGATCGTTTTCACGATGAAGGCGGTCAACGAGGGCGAAACGTCCAGCATCGAAATCCGACCCAACAACCAGTACCAGCTGGAGCCCGGCGCCTGGAAGCACGTGACTGTCACGTACGACGGATCAGGCGAGCGCGCGGGCCTGAGCTTTTTCTTCGACGGCGAGCGCATGCCGTTCCAAGGCAGTGAGTACTTCTCCAGGCTCGACGGAAGCGTCACGCCCGACAAGCCGATCTTGCTGGGACGCGGATTCTACCGGGACGACGACGATCTGAAGCACCGAGACCTCGCTGGAGGCGCAGTTGCGGACGTCCGGGTCTACGACCGTGAACTGAGCGTCGAAGAGGCCAATGTCATCGCCAACTGGCCCGCGGTCAAGGCGGCCCGGTCCAAGCAACCTCCGGATCTGACCGAAGAAGAGAAGGCCGTGCTTGGACTGCACTACCTGAACGTCTACGACGCGGACTATAGGTCGCGGTTCCAGTCCGCGAAGAGAATAGAGCGTGAGATCCGGGAAATCCGCCGCAAGGGTGCCGTGACCCACGTCATGCAGGAGCGCGAGGGAAGTGCCGCCGAAGCGCATATCCTCTTCCGAGGCATGTACGACCAGCGGCGCGACAAGGTGCCTGCGGCTACGCCAGGATTCCTTCCGTCGATCTCCGGTTCCGGTCAGATGAACCGCCTCGACTTGGCGCGCTGGCTCGTCAACGAGCAGAATCCTCTAACGGCGCGCGTCGCGGTCAACCGCTTCTGGCAGCAGGTCTTCGGTTCAGGCCTGGTCCGGACCAGCGACGACTTCGGCGCGCAAGGCGAGCCTCCCTCGCATCCGGCACTCCTAGACTGGCTGGCCGTCGAGTTTCGGGAGAGCGGATGGGACGTCAAGGCGCTCCTGCGCACCATGCTGTCGAGTTCCACCTACCGACAATCGGCGGAGGCCGGCGACGCCAAGCTTGAGAAGGACCCCGAGAACAGGCTCCTATCGCGCGGACCGCGTTTCCGCATGGACGCGGAGATGCTACGCGACTATGCGCTCGCGGCGACCGGAATCTTGGCCGAGAAGATCGGCGGGCCAAGCGTCAAGCCGTACCAGCCGGACGGGGTCTGGGAGTCCGTGGCGATGCTAGGGAGCAACACCCGATTCTACAAGAGAGACGACGGTGACAAACTGTACCGGCGGAGCTTGTACACGTTCTGGAAACGCGCAGCCCCTCCGGCGTCGATGCAGATCTTCAACGCACCCACACGCGAGCACGCGACCGTCATGCGAGAGCGGACCAACACGCCTCTGCAAGCCTTGGTGACGATGAACGACACGCAGTTCGTCGAGGCTGCGCGCTTCCTAGCCCAGAAGGCAATGCAGGCGGGACAGGGCGATTTCTCGGGCGTGCTCGACCACATGACCGTCCGGTTGCTCTCACGCGAGTTCGACGACCAGGAGCGGCTGGTCGCCGTGGAGAGTTTCGAGCAGTTCCGGGAGCACTACGCGAAGGACGAAGAGGACACGACGAAACTCCTGGAAACAGGCGAGTGGCCTGTGGACGAAGGACTGCCGAGGCCGCAACTCGCAGCCTGGACAATGATGGCCAACCAACTGATGAACCTGGACGAGGCGCTGAACAAGTAGGAAGTGGCGCGGACTGCCCGGCATGGGTGAGAGACGGAGGAACGGGGCAATGAACCCATTACTGCAGCAAGCAATCAGAACCGAGACGCGCCGGCAGTTCTTCGCCCGTCAGGCGAAGGGAATCGGGGGCATCGCGCTCGCCAGCATGGTGGCCGAGGAGGCGAGAGCATCGCGTGCGGAGGGCGGCCGCAGCGGGGGTCTGGCGAGTCTGCCGCACTTCGCGCCAACCGCCAAGCGCTGCATTTACCTGCACATGATGGGGGCGCCGCCGCAGATGGATTTGCTGGACTACAAGCCGGCGATGAAGGAGTGGTACGACAAGGACCTCCCTGAGTCGATCCGCCAAGGCCAGAGGCTCACGACCATGACCTCGGGCCAGGCGCGGTTCCCGATCGCCCCTTCCGTCTTCGATTTCAAGCAGCACGGCCAGAGCGGCGCGTGGATCTCCGAGCTGCTGCCCCTCACGGCCAGCATGGCGGACGACATCTGCATCATCCGTTCCATGCACACCGAGGCGATCAACCACGAGCCCGCGATCACCTTCATCCAAACAGGGAGGGAGCTTCCGGGACGTCCCTGCATCGGGTCCTGGATCTCATATGGGCTGGGCAGCCTGAATAGTGACCTCCCGACTTTCGTGGTGATGAATGCCGAGCGTAGCCACCCGAAAGCCGGCCAGCAGGCCATCTCGGCGAAGCTCTGGAGTTCGGGATTTCTGTCGCCGGAGTTCGCCGGCGTCGGCTTGCGGGCGGGAGATGACCCCGTACTGTACGTCAAGAATCCCGAAGGCGTGACCCAGACGGTGCGCCGCCGCATGCTCGACGGGCTGGCAAGACTCAACCAGATCCAGCACGAGCGCATCGGGGATCCGGAAACCCTCGCCCGCATCGAACAGTACGAGATGGCCTTCCGCATGCAGACTTCAGTGCCCGAAATGAGCGATCTCTCGTCAGAGCCGGAGAGCACTTGGAAGCGTTGGGGCGCGGAGGCGCGGGAGCCAGGCAAGTTCCAGAACGCAGCACTAATGGCCCGCCGTTTGGTGGAGCGCGGCGTACGCTTCGTCCAGATCTATCACCGCGGATGGGACGTTCATAACAATGCGCCGGAGGTCCTGCCGGCCCAAGCTCGCGACGCTGACCGGGGAGCCTGGGCCCTGATTCAGGACCTCAAGGAGCGCGGGTTGTTCGATGAGACTCTCGTAATCTGGGGTGGCGAGTTCGGGCGGACGATCTACTCCCAAGGCGAACTGACGCCGACCAACTACGGACGTGACCACCATCCTCGCTGCTACAGCCTGTGGATGGCGGGCGGCGGAATCAAGGGCGGAATGGTTTACGGAGAAACCGACGAATTCTCCTACAACATCGTCAAGGATCCCGTGCATATCCACGACTACCAAGCCACGCTGCTGCACCTGTTCGGGATCGAACACGAGAGGTTCACGTACCGGCACCAAGGACTCGACGCAAAGCTCACCGGCGTCGAGGAAGCTCACGTTGTCAAGGAGCTTCTGGCCTAGGCCGGGAGCTTATAATTGAAGCCGGGTCGGTCGTCCGGGCAGTCGCTGCGCCTTCAGGCGGGGAGGAAAGTCCGGTCTCCGTAGGGCAGCGTGCCGGTTAACGGCCGGGAGGCACTCCCGAGAGGGAGCGTCGCCGGACAGTGCCACAGAAACGACACCGCCCCGGGACATCCGGGGTAAGGGTGAAATGGTGCGGTAAGAGCGCACCGCGTCCCGGGTAACCGGGATGGCAGGGTAAACCCCACGCGGAGCAAGACCAAATAGGGGGCGATGCGGCGGCCCGTCGCGCTTGAGCCCCGGGTAGGTCGCTACAGGCGCCTGGCAACAGGCGTTGGAGATGAATGGCTGCCGCCTGTCTTCGGACGGGAACAGAAACCGGCTTATAGGGCGGCCGACCCGTGAACTTACGCCACGGGCTGGCCGCGATCCGAGGCGACGGCCGAGCGCAGGTGGTGGGCGGGCCGTCCCACGGGGCGTGGGCAGCAGTCGGGCGGGCAAGCATCGGGCAGCGCCGGCATACTGCCGACACTCGCTCGCGCCGTTTCCCCGTGCAGACGCTCCTCAATCAGATCGCAGATACCTGTGACGAATCTCGGGTGCGTGCCAACTGTTCCTGCCCGGACGAATTCGAGCCCCAAGTCCTCGGCCGTCTCGCGCGCCTCGACGTCCAGATCAAACGCAACCTCCAAATGGTCCGAAACGAACCCGATCGGCACCACGCAGACGCCTGTCACGCCTTCGTCCCGCAATTCGCGCAGCCTATCGCAAACATCCGGCTCAAGCCAAGGCTGCGAGGGCGGGCCGCTTCGGCTCTGAAACGCCAGCTCCCACTTCTCCGCCCCGGATCGGTCGCTCACTAGGGCGGATGCCTCCCGCAGCTGAGCGACGTACTGGCAGCTGTCCGCCATCGCCGTGGGAATGCTGTGGGCGGTGAAGACGGTTCTCTGAGTTGGGCCGGCGCCCTTGCCGAGACGCGCCAGCGCCTCACGCACCCGGTCGGCCATAGCCTCGATGAACCCGGGGTGATTGAAATACGGGCGGAGCTTGTCCACTACGGGCGCTCGGCCATCAACGGCGGACATGGCCTCCTCGATGTTCTCCTGGTACTGGCGACAGCTCGAATACGAGCTGAAGGCCGATGTAACGAAGGCAATCGCGCGGCTCACACCGTCCCTGGCCATCTCACGCACCGCGTCGGGCAGCAGGGGCTGCCAGTTGCGGTTGCCCCAATAGACCCGCAAGTCCAAGCCTCGCTTCACCAATTCTCGGCGAAGTGCCGAAATCAGGGCACGGTTCTGGTCATTGATCGGACTCCGACCGCCGAATCGGTAGTAGTGCTCGGCAACCTCCTCCAGGCGAGCGCGAGGCACCGGGCGGCCGCGCACGACATTCTCAAGGAACGGGATCACGTCCTCACGCTTCTCGGGACCCCCGAAGGAGACGACCAGCACGGCGTCGTAATGCAGAGGCTCCACTCGATTCAGTATGCGCCACAGCATCGCGCTCGCGGCCTGACCGTCCGACTAC
This sequence comes from uncultured Bryobacterales bacterium, assembly GCA_964461235.1. Lineage (GTDB taxonomy): Bacteria > Acidobacteriota > Terriglobia > Bryobacterales > UBA6623 > VXMF01. Next base: position 44,652 of record CAYWUV010000012.1, read on the forward strand.
CGGACACTCGTTCGTCCGGCCAAGTAGAGACCCGCAAAGATCTTCGGATCGAGGAGGCAGCCAGCACGTTCCCGGTCCCGCAGCCATTCGACCACGTGGTCGACCGGCACTAGGTGAACGGTGATGTTCTCGTCCCCGACGCCGCCGCCACTGCCTACCTTAGTCAGCCCTTGGGCCAGCAGGAACGAAACCACCTCGCTCGTCATCCCGCCGGAACTAGGCGCCCGCGCCAGAAGGCTCAGAGTCTCGGCTCGATAACCGGTTTCCTCCTCGAGTTCCCGATTGGCAGCGGCTGGGAGATCCTCGTCGGCAAATGGCTCCTCGTCGCCCACCAGACCCGCCGGAAGTTCAACCATCCTCGCCTGGACCGGAATTCGGTACTGCTCCACCAAGACGATCTCTTCGGCAGGGGTAATCGCGACCAGGACAGCGACGTCACGGACATTCACCCGGTCCACGTACTCCCAGCTGCCGCGCTTGAGGAATCGCAAGAAGCGGCCCTCCGCAATGACAGAGACCTCTTCGCTCATCACAGGTCCTGCTCCGACAGAATCCCGATGCCGGCATCCTCCATTTCCACCCAAGCCCTCTCGATGTCGCCGGGGATCAGGTCGATGCCCCTGCATCCCTCGCGAACGACAGATGTCCGGAATCCGAGCGATGCCGCGTCCAACGCGCTGAACTTGACGCAATAATCGGTCGCCAATCCCATCAGGCAAACCGTGGCAACACCGCGGTCCCGCAGGTGACGGTCAAGGCCGGTCGACCGACGGTGACCGTTGTCGTAGAAGGTACTGTAGCTGTCAATCTCAAGGTCGGTTCCCTTCTGGAAGACCGCATTGACTCGACTCAGGTCCAGCGAGTCGTGAAAGGTAGCACCCGGTGTTCCCTGAACACAGTGATCCGGCCATAGCACCTGCTCCAGCCCGTGCAATTCGATCACTTCTCCGGCCTTGCGGCCGACATGCTGCGAGGCGAAGCTGCGGTGGGTTGAGGGGTGCCAGTCCTGGGATGCCACGACGTAGTCGAACTTCAGGGCCAGGCGGTTTGCCACCTCCACCACCTCATTTCCGAGTGGTACGGCAAGCGCTCCGCCGGGCATGAAGTCGATCTGCAAGTCGACGAGTATCAGGCAATGCATGGCCAAGCTCCTACGACCGCACCGGGGGGGGCCGCCCCTCCACTATAGGAGGACCGGAACAGCACCGAGCCCGCCCCGGCCCGTCCCCAACGCCTGGGACCGAGGTTACGGCCCGCAAGCACCCGCGAAGCTGTCGAGCACACTCTGCATATAGGCCCTCACCCGGGGTCCGTAGTCAGGATCGGCGACCGCAAAGTCGATGAACGTCTCGAAGTAGCTCGGCATGTTGCCGATGTCGTATCGCCTTTCCTCGGGACGCAGCTTCACGCCGAGGACGGTCCCTCCCTTCTCCGCGATCGCACGGATGGCGTCGGTGATCTGAATCTCGCCATTCCGATCGGGCTGGACCTCGCGGATCATATCGAAAATCCTCGGAGAAAAGACGTATCGGCCAGACACCGCCAGTCGGCTCGGGGCTTCCTCGGGACGGGGCTTCTCAACGAGTGTACGGATCGCAAACGTCTCTCCATCACTCGCCGGGGAGACGATCCCGTAGAAGCGTACTTGCTCTGGCGGAACCTCCCCCACCGCAATCGTCACGTCCGCCCTGTGCTCGAGAAATGCTTCAGCCATCCGACGACAAGCTAGCGAGTCCCCGCGCAGGCCAATTATGGAGTCTCCCAGAGCCACAATGAACGGGTCCCTCCCGGCGAACGACTCGCCGTGCAGGATCGCATCCCCCAAGCCGCGCTGCACGCTCTGCCTCGTATAGAGGATGGTCAGGCCTAGGCGCTCAAAATCAAGTGCCAGCTGCAAGTCCGTCTTGCCGGCGACGCGCAGGGACTCCATCAGCGATGGGTCCGGGTCGAAGTGGTTCTCGATCGCCGCTTTCCCGCGACCGGTCACAAACAGCAGGTTGCGAACTCCGCTACGGGCAAGTTCCTCCGCAACGTATTGGACGATCGGCTTGCGAGCGACAGGCAGCATTTCTTTCGGCTGCGACTTCGTCGCCGGAAGCAGACGGGTACCTAGCCCCGCGACGGGCACTATGGCATTCGGAATGGGGCAGTCCATCGGCCGGCGGCCCCGTCCCCTTAAGTGTCCGCTTTCCGCAGAGGGAAGTCCTCGAGTGTCGAACCGCGATTCCAGACGTCCTCAAAGAGGGTCCGCATGGCGCTGGCAAGGCTCCTATGCTCGAAGACGAGGGCCGTGATCTTCACATCGCTCGAGAAGGGATCGTCTAGCGAAATCATCCCGCTGTGGCTGTCAAAAAGCGCCAGCTTGATCGGAATACTCCATCCCAAGCGCACTTCCGCGCCCGCATCTTCCAAGCGCTCCAATTTCGCCTTCCCCTCGTCATCCCGGACTTCCATCGCATCGAACATCAGGCGGCAAGCCATCCCCTTGTCGGCCAAGCCCTGGACGATCGGTTCGTACCCCGGATCGACTGCATATGGCGGCCTTGCGATCTCCAAGTACTCGTTGCGAGTCACGAGCAGCATCTGCCGGTACTCTTCTACAACCTGACCCGTGTCCGCGATGATGCGGAGGTAATCGAGCGGGCTGCGGCCATTCGATCCATTCTGGAAAGCCGATGTCAGGTCAGTGCTGAGCTTGGTCGCCAGCTGCCGGCGATCCTCCCACTCCCGCAAGAAGCGCTCCCTCTTGCGGTTCAGAAAGCCGTCCAGGGCCAAGCGGGGCTCGACGGCGGAGAACTGTTTGGTCTTGCCTTGGACAACTCGAACAAACCCCTTGTCAATAAGGCTGTTCAGGACGTCGTAGATTTTCGCGCGGGGAATATTCGCCCGGCTTGCCACATCATGCGCCTTGAAGTGCGAGTGGCCAATGAGCACCATGTAGGCGCTCGATTCGTACGCATTCAGGCCAATGTCGTGGAGCCGTCGCGCATCGGGTTCCAGTTCCACTTCCTTGGATTATACCGAGCGCTCGCCGGATGCCCCGCAACGGGCAAGAGGCGCAACACCCGATCGATGCCCCTAACCCGGGAACTTCACGCTGCACCCACGGCACTCATGACATCCGCGACATCCACTCAGACCGGACCGGGGCCAGCCCCGCCTTGAATTCCCCGGGCCGCTCGCAGGGCGCTATTCGACCACTCCGGGCGCGAAGTAGCCCCGGCGGTGGTATATCTCCACGTCTGCTCCGGCAAGCGCGACCTCCACTTCGATTAGCCGGAACTGCCGGTCGCCGAACGGGCGAGTCGGAATGTAACCGAGGATGTACTGACTCTGAACGTTGCCGGCGACGTCGATGATCGCCTCGTACAGCGCTTGCAACTGGGCCGCAGCATATCCCCCCGTACCCACCTCGTACTGGTAATTGCCTGCGTCTTGCGGCTTCGAGAGATAGCCCGCAACGTCCTTGTGGACTTTCTGCATGGGCCGCACGACGCGTCCGCCTGTCTCCCGAGCGAGTCGAAACAGGTTGGATTCCTCCTCATTGTGGTAGCCCCAACCGACGGTGCTCACTGCGTAGATCGTGACTTGGTGCAATTGTGCGGCGTGGATGACCTCGTCGATGGATCGCTTGCTTGCGTTATCGTGCCCGTCCCCGATCACGACGAGGATCTTCCGCGGCTCGCTCGCGCCCTGGTACGGCTCGGACACGAGCTTTTCCGTGCACGCCTTGTAAACGGCATCGAACATCGCACTTCCACCGCCATGCTTGAGGCTCTCCATCTTCTCGGTCAGGGTGACGGGATCGTCGGTGAAGTCCACGAGTTCGTCAACCTCGGTGTGGTAGCCGAACAAGAACCCCTTGTTCCTACCGCCCTCGGGCACGAGCATCCAGGCCAGATCGCCGATGGAAGTCTGGTAGGTCTTGTAGTAGAGCCTGGCGGTGTTGCTGAGGTCGATGATGAATCCCGCGTGGAGCGGCGGTTTCTTCTCCTCTTCGACGCTACGGGTGAAGTAGCGGATCTCGACCTGCTGGCCGTCTTCCCACACGGTGAAGTCCGACTTGTTCAGGTCGACAATGAAGCGTCCCTCACGGTCGGTGACGGTGATCGGCAGGTTGACGACATTCACCTCGACTCGGATCGTGCCATCCTGGTCCGGGCTGGCTTCCTGTGCGAAGGCGGGTGCGGCTAGCAGGGCTAGCAGGCAGAGGCTGCCTCCAGTTCGCATGCCGCCATTATTCTATATCAACCCCCGATCCGTCGAATTGATCTGACGGCCTGCGCCTAACGGACGCGCCGTGCCGGGGACGCGGAGGCTCTTCTGGGGCGTTGTACGATGAAAACGACCTTTCGTCAACCTGCGATGCAGAAGTTCCTGGATTGGGCCGCGCCTGGCAGCGACGAGTGGCGCATGGCGCGGCGGTTGGAGCCGCACAGGCTGCCTAGGCACGTCGCGGTCATCATGGATGGGAACGGCCGCTGGGCCAGAAAACGCCTCCTCCCGAGAGCGGCTGGCCATCGTGCCGGCGTGAAGCCGGTCCGGGAGATCATTGAAGCCTGCTGCCGGCTGGATATCGAGGCCCTGACCCTGTACGCTTTCTCCGTCGAGAACTGGAAGCGACCGAGAGCCGAGATCCAGACATTGTGGGCACTTCTGCGTCAGTATCTCCGCCAGGAACTACCGGACCTGAAGGCGAATGGAGTGCGATTCCAAACAATCGGGAGGATCGACGCCCTTCCCCAGGAAGTCTGCGACGACATTGACAATGCCATTGTCGAGACGTCCGCGAACGACGGCTTACGCCTCAACGTTGCTCTCAACTACAGCGGAAGGTCGGAGATCACTGATGCAGTGAATGGCCTCCTTCGTCGAGCCCAGAGGAGCAACGAGCCGGTTCAGATCGACGAGCGCGCCTTCGGCGATCTCCTCTGCACGGCGGGAATCGGCGATCCCGACCTGCTGATCCGCACGTCGGGCGAGTACCGCGTTAGCAACTTCCTCCTCTGGCAGATCGCCTATTCGGAGATCTGGGTGACCGACCGGTACTGGCCGGACTTTCGCACGACTGACCTGCTGCAATCCCTTCTGGCATATCAAAAGCGGCAGCGTCGGTTCGGTGGGCTACCTGGCCAAGCTCGGTCGTCCGAGCCGGAGGCGGTTCAGGCGGAAAGCCCCGAGCTCGTGGCGGCGAGCAAGTGAGGCTCGGCGCTTGCAGCGAGTCGTCACAGGCCTTGTCCTTGCAGCCCTTGCGTGGGGGATGGTCTTCCATCTCCCGCCGTGGGCCTTCCTGCTGGCGACGCTTGTCCTGTCGACGGCTGCATTGCACGAGTTCTTCACGATCACCAAGGGCGGGGGCGGGCAGCCGTTCGTCGTCGCCGGTCATGTCGGCGCAATACTGTGGCTGGTACTCCCGAATCTCGACCGCGGCTACTTCGCGACTATGTTCGCGATCGCCCTGTTGGGTGCCGGCGTCTTTTCCCGGCTACCGTTTCAGGAAATCCTGCCAGCGGCCACGGTCACGGTCGGCGGTCTCCTTTACATAGCGGGCCCCATGCTGTGGGGCATCCTGCTGCACGCGGTCTCGCCTCACTGGCTGTTCTTCGTGATGCTAGTCGTCGCAGTGGGCGATATAACGGCTCTAGCGATCGGGCGCCAGTTCGGCCGTACCAAGCTGGCCATCCGAATGAGCCCCAGGAAGACCTGGGAAGGCACGATTGCCTCCGTGATTGCAAGCACTGCGGCCGGGGCCTTGTACGCTGCCAAGTTCCTCTCCGCAGACATCAGCTTGATCGAGGCGGTCGTCCTTGCTGTCGTCGCGAACGCTGCCGGGCAAGTTGGCGACCTTGCGGAGTCTGCGCTCAAGCGTGCTGCCCGCGTAAAGGACAGCGGGACCATCCTTCCGGGCCACGGGGGCGTCCTAGACCGGATCGACGGCATGCTATTCGCGATACCCATCGGGTACGGCTACGTCCAGCTGTTCCTATGACGCCGCCTTCCCTGCGTCCCGCGTGATCTGCACCCGGCTCACGCGGGGGACGGGAAGTTCGGGGAGTACAGATTCCCCTCTGGGCGGGGCGCCAACCTTCCGTTCTGAAGATACGGCCACCCGCGTTCCTCGAAATGAGACACGAGTCGCGAGCGCCAGCGCCGCAATTGGGCACTAGCCGACGCCACCCCGGCAAGGTTTCGCTCCTCGTTTGGATCGGCTACTAGATTGAAGAGGAGTTCCTCGCCGTCCAGGGCTTGGTAGATGTACTTCCAGCGACCATCCGTAAGCGCGTTCCAGTTGTTCCGGGGACTGTAGCAGATGTTGTGTTCGAGGTCGATGTACTCGCGCCACGAAGGGCCCTTGCCGCTAACCGGGTCAAGGAGGCTTCGTCCATCCACCGAGTCCGGAATCGCAATGCCCGCCGCGTCAAGGAATGTTGGCATCACGTCCCGTAGCTCGGCAACCTCATCCCGGACCTGCCCGCGTTCGGTTGAGAGCAGGCCGTCGGGCCATCGCAACAGCATCGGCACTCGAGCCGATGCTTCGTAGGCATAGCACTTCCTCCAATGGTGGTGGTCGCCGAGCATGTCCCCGTGGTCGGAAACAAACAGAATCAGGGTGCGGTCATACAGACCCCGGCGCTGGAGGGCGTCGAGGATTCTCCCAATCTGATGGTCGATGAAGCGAATCGACCCGTAGTAGCCCTGGCGGGAATGGCGGACCTGGGCCTCACCCAGATCGCCGTGCCAAAGGCTGGGCAAGTCGCTGCTGCGTGGCCTGTACGCTTCCACCCAGTCACCAATTGACGCGACCGGGATTTCGGCATCCTTGAACTCGCGCATGTACCGGGCGGGAGGATCGTAAGGGCTGTGGGGACGGGCGAAGGAGACCTTCAGGAAGAACGGCCTATCGGCGGGGCAGGTCTCCAGGAACCGCACGGCCGTGTCCCCCGTCCACGCAGTCGGATGGAGACGTTCGGGCAGAGCGTACTCTCCGGCCGTGCAGTCATTCCAGCCGATTCCCGTGGCGTCCGGGTCCAAGTTCGGGGCTTGGCTCCAAAACCAAGCCCGGTAGTCGCTTCGGAAGTCGACGGAGAACGAGCGGCCCGACTCGTCCAGAATCACCTTCTCGTAGCCGTGGGTGTTTCGTTGCGGGTGGAAATGGTTCTTCCCGATCGCGCAGGTCAGGTAGCCGGCTCCGGCCAGCTTCCTGGGCATTTCGTGCGGGTACTCTTCGGCGACCCTGCCGTAGCCGAGCATGCCATGATGCCATGGGGACTGTCCGGTGAGGAGACATGCCCGGGCAGGGGTGCAACTTGGCGTGCTGGAATAAGCATGCAGGAAGCGCGCACCTTCGCTGGCGATTCGGTCGAGGTTTGGCGTCCGGACCGCCGGATGGCCGTCCGCACCCAAGCAGTCGCCCCTCTGTTGATCGGTCATCAAGAAAAGGATGTTGGGCCGTTCAGTCGCCGCGGCGGACCTGCCCGCGGCAAGTCCAGCAACCGTTCCCATGTGAATGAAACTGCGCCGGTTCATCATTGGTCTTCAGGTCCATCGGGATCCATCGATCATCGAGTGTAGCCTGTGACGCTTTCCGCGGTGGACCACTACCTTGCGGTTCGTCCAGTCCTGCGCTTCGTCCTTTGGACAAGGTCCAGGGTCTCGCCGAGGATCCCAAACTCCCCGCCCCATTGCCGCAGCGACTCCCGACTGACCCGCAGGAGATTCCCGCGACCGACGTCGGACCATCCCGGCGGCGGGTCCCGCGACTTCCCTCGCAGCGACGCCCCGTGGACAGCGCCGGCTGGATCTTGGCCTGGTCGATGGACTTGGTTCCATCCGGATGACCAACGCCAAAGCGCTCTGTCTTCGTGGCAACGCTGGTGGCTTTCGAACCATCGCACCCCCCGCTGGCGAGCCGCTTGTTGGCACCACCGCAACCGGTCGACTGGCAGGTGGGGCTTAAGCCCAGAGGCACGCCCAAAAGGCTCCTTCCTCACGAGACGGACGACGCGGGGCACCGGGCTCAGACTGCCCGGATCCGTACGGGCGAGGCAGTATGATGGTGCGAGAATTCGGCAGGGCAAGGCGATGCTGCTACGATTTGTCCCGAGCCGGATCGGTAGCTTCGCCCAACCGGCCTCGTCGCTCGTAACGCTCCGCATCCAGACCGCAAGGCGGCCCCGCCATTTCGGGGCGGTTCGGACAGCCCAACATGCCATCGGCCCAAGAGCATCAGGAACAGCGCCCCCCCCCTAGCCGACCGCCGCAAGGCGTGAATGCACTTGCCCTCCAGCAGGGCATGCCGGTCAATGTCGAAGCCGAGAGATTCGTGCTTGGGACCGTCCTACTGGACGGCGAGAAGTTCGCCCAAGTCGCCGGAATGCTAACCGACGAAGACTTCTCGACCGAGAAACACCGTCGAATCTTCCAGTGCATGAGCACGCTCCAGGAACGCGGCGAGCAGATCGAGTACCTCACGGTCGGCGACGAGCTCAGGAAGTTCAAATGGCTGGAGAACGTTGGAGGGATGGCGTACATCGCAACGCTGACGGACGGCATGCCGCGTCTGGCGAGCATCGACAGTTACGTCCGGATCGTCAAGAACAAATCCACTCTTCGAAAGCTCATCAATGCAGCGAACGGAATCGTGGCGGACTGCCTTCAAGAAGGCCGTGAGGTGGACGAGATTCTAGCCGACTCCGAGTCGGCCATCATGAAAATCGGCAGCGGCCTTCTGAAGTCGGGACTGCAAACGCCGCGCGAGACCATCGACGGAATCGAAGGCGGTCTGGCGGCGTTTCTCGATCCCAGCAAGCGCCGCCAAGGCCTGCTGACGCCGTTCTACGACTTCAACGACCTAACCAACGGTGTACGCGGAGGGCAGCTCGTCGTGCTGGCGGCCCGGCCCGGAATGGGAAAGACGGCGATGGCCCTCAACATTGCCACCCATTTGGCGATGGGCGAAGAGGGCAACCCGCCCAGGACCGTTGCAATCTTCTCCCTGGAAATGTCTCGGGAAGCGCTCCTGATCCGCGTGCTGTGCTCAGAGGCTAAAGTGGACCAAGCCGGATTTCGTCGTGACAAGATCAACGAGTCAGACCGAAAGAAACTTGCGAAGGCCTTAAGTCGAGTCGTGGAAAGCAAGCTCTTTATTGACGATACGCCGAACATCAATGTCATGGAGATCGCAGCGAAGTGCAGGCGATTGCAGAATGAGCACGGCCTCGACCTAGTCATCGTCGACTACCTCCAGTTGCTGGGCTCGAAAGGCCGGGTTGAGAGCCGCGTACAAGAGGTTTCAGCGTTCTCGAGAGGGCTGAAGCTGCTCGCAATGGATCTCAACATTCCCGTTCTGGCCCTTTCCCAGTTGAGCCGCGGCCCAGAGAGCCAAGGGAGAAAGGACGCACGTCCGAGGCTAAGCGACCTACGAGACTCGGGCTCGATCGAACAGGACGCGGACCTTGTCGCGTTCATCTACAGAGCGGAGGTATACAACCAGACGGACGTAAGCTTGAAGGGCTTGGCGGAACTCATTATCGGCAAGCAGCGGAACGGTCCGACGGGCACCGTGAAGCTGGCGTTCATGAGCAAGTTTGCGAGATTCGGGAGCAGGGCGGAGCAGCAAGAGGAGGGTGCCCCGGCCGAAGAGGCCAGTGATGAGGCCGCCCCATTTTGAAGCCAGTTCGACGACGTGACCGGGAAACATCCTCACAATTCCGGCGACACCTTTGGACCGCTGGTACACGGCAGGAGCTCCCCAATGGGGCAGCAAACGCGGATGCCTCTGACCGTGAGCCTAGAGCTTCAAGCTCAAACCCGTCGGACCGGGTCCAGACCCCACATCGCACCCGAAGAAGCTCCAGAACGCCTCCCTCTTCGGGCGGCTCTGCCTCTACACTGGAACAGCAGGAACCGGATGCGGGTTCAGAACTTGATCGCAATCGCTTTGCTCGTAGCAGCAGCATCTGCCGGTCAGACTGCGGATCCGGCCCTGCCGGAGGACCACCCTCGCGTGGCGGTCAAGGACCGCGTCGGCGAACTCGCAAGCCAGACGGAATCAGTCTCGCCTAGCAGGCCGGGCACCCGCTCTAGAGTTCAGCCGAATAATTTCATCGACAAACACATCCTCGGCAAGGCCGCACGAGACGGTGTCCCGCTGGCGCCATTGGCCGACGACGCGACCTTCTTCCGCCGGGTGCACCTCGACCTGACGGGTCGGATACCCGGTGGCGACGGAGCACGCAGGTTCGTGGCGGACACCGACCCCACGAAAAGGGTCAAGCTGGTGAACCGCTTGGTGGGCAGTGTCGACTGGCGGGACCGCTGGACGTACTGGCACCTGGACCTCTGGCGCACCAGCCAGAACAGGGTTGGAGTACCCGGCCGGAACCTGTTCCACGACTACGTCGCCGATGCATTGCTGCTCAACCAGCCTTACAACGAGTTGGTCCAGGAACTCCTCGTATCCGAGGCCAGAAGCAACTGGTACGTAGGGCCTGCAAGCTATCTCGTCCGCTGGGCGGTGTTCGCCGACAACTGCACGGAGATCATGCACGAAGACACGGCCGACGAAATGACGGTGATGGTCTTCAAGCACTTCATGGGCATGAATCTCCAGTGCGTTTCGTGCCATGACGGAGAGAACCACTTGGAGCAGGTCAACGCGTGGCTGACGGACCGAACGAGAGAGGAATTCTGGGCCCAGGCAGCCTTCTTCGGCAACACTCGCGTCCTGCGAAGGGTGGAGTTGCGCAACACGCAGGACGAGTACCGAATCGACGACAACGATCCGGACCGCAAGGGATACTCCCGGGCTGCCGAGAGCACTGTCCGCGTGGCCAGGCAGAGCGAGGGACTGGTTCCTCCGCGCTTCATCCTCGGAGGGGAACAGCCTCGGCCAGGAAAGCCTCTCCGTCAGGAACTGGCGCGGATCCTGACGGCTCACCCTCAGTTCGCCCGCGCAACGGTCAACCGGTTCTGGGCGGAGTTCATGGGAGCCGGAATGGTCGAACCGGTGGACGGATTCGACTTCTCCCGCATGGACCCCGACAACGTGGCCGACGGCTGGAACATCCAGCCCACTCATCCGGAGCTCTTGGAAGAACTCACTCAGGACTTCATCGCCAGCGGGTACGACCTGCAGCACCTGCACAGGCGCATCGCGAATTCGTCGGCCTACCAGCTGTCCACGAGCTATCCGGCCAAATGGCGGCCCGACTACGCCCCCTACTTCGTACGCAAGTTCGTTCGGCGCCTGTCAGCGGAGCAAGTCTATGACGCGATCGTTAAGGCTACGGACCTCCACATCCCCATCCAGATCCCCCTCACCGACAAGAAAGTGTCGTACATGGTGCAGACGAGAGGCCCTTCGGACCTCTGGCGCAGCGCCTCGATCGGCCCGCAGCTAAGGAAGGACCTGCAATTCTTTGCCGAGTCCTTCGGCCAGGCCAACCGTGAATTCAACGAACCATCCCGCCAAGGGTCCATCATCCAAGCGGCCCTGATGATGAACTCCGGTCTCGTCAAGAATAGGGCAAAGCCGTCCGAAGGCAGCTACCTCGCGGGGCTCATCACGGATGACACCTCCGACGAGGAGATGGTGCAGTCTCTCTTCTGGCAGTTCCTGACTCGTCCCCCGGAGGAGGCGGAATTGCAGGCGTCGCTGGCACTCCTAGCGGAACGGGGCCCTGAGGCGGGAGGTGAGGATCTCCAGTGGATCCTCATGAATAAGATGGAATTCTTGTTCCATCGGTAGGGAGCATTCATGGCGCGGTTCGAAGATCATTTCCTGACCAGGCGGGAGGTCCTGCGGGTCGGATCGGTTGCGATGACCGGCTATCACTTCCTGCCGCTGGTCCAGCCCACGGCCCGCGCCGGGGCTCCGGCATCCCCGACGGCCAATGCGCGATTCTGCATTTTCGTGATGCTCGAGGGAGGCCAGTCCCATGTGGACTCGTGGGACTTCAAGGAGGGTGCATGGACCCCTCCGGACTTCGGAGTCCGCGCCATTCCGGGAATCGGCAAGTGGCCGATGGGGCTGTATCCGGAACTGGCCAAGCGCCGCGACCGGTTCACCTTGCTTCGATCGATGTCGACCTGGGAGAGCCAGCATGGCCGTGGACAGTACTACATGCAAACCGGACACCAGCACAATCCCGCGCTATCGCCGGAGCTGCCGGCGGTGGGATCGGTCGTGGCATACGAGTACGCCTCCCGTCGCAAGGAGTCGGATTCGCTGCCCCCGTTCGTGGGCTTCAACACGTTTCCCCAGGTCGGTCTGATCGGGTCCGGGTTCCTTCCCGGAACCTTTACTCCATTCCACGTCAACACGTCTTCTGACATTTCCGCACTGGCACCTGGCCGCGAGGAGATGCCGGAGTTTCATCGGCGCTGGGACCTCCTCCGGAGGTTCGACAGCCGCCTGAGGACAGACCCATCGCTCGAGAAGAAGGCATATCGCGATTTTCATAGCCACTACGAAGGGGCCGTGGAGATCATGTCGGACCCCCGCAGTGCGGGAATCTTCACGATCAGCGAGGACGAAAGGTCACGATACGGCGCGAATCCTGTAGGGGACTCGTTCATCCTGGCCAGGAACCTCGTCGTGGCCGATGCCGGAACGCACTTCATCTTCCTCACTCACGAAGACTGGGACCATCACGGAGCGATCTACAAGCCGGGCAACTTCTACAAGAGGTCGTACGAACTGGACACCGCGCTCAGCCAGTTGCTGGACGATCTGGACACGGAAAAGCGGCAGGACGGCTCTTCAGCACTCGACGAAACCCTAGTCATCTGCGTCGGAGAGTTCGGCCGCACTCCCGGCGAACTGACCAACATCGCGGGCCGCGACCATTTCCAGTACGCATTCACTGGACTCTTCGCGGGTGGCGGTGTCAATCCCGGTCAAGTGATTGGAGCCACGAACGCCTCCGGGGCCGAAATCACAGACTTCGGGTGGGCCGGCAATCGCCCCGTTTACCCGGAGGATCTTGTCACGACCATATATTCGGCCATGGGCATCGACTGGACCACGACCATCAAGGACACACCGTCGGGAAGGGCGTACCACTACATCGAGATGTTCTCGCCGACAAGCATGCTGGCTAACCGGGTCGTGCGGGAACTGTTCGCCTGAGACTCAAGCCGGGGTTCGAAACGGAGTTCAGACCTGGAGGTCTACCGTCTGCTGACGGGTTGAACCGACGGGAGCGCATCGCGGGACACGAGATGCTACACGACGTCGCACGCAGGATCCGGCTCGGAATCCTGGCCCGCAAAATGCGCAAAGACTGGGACCGTCGCGCGCACGAGGATGCCCTGCATTTCATCAATAGCTCCCGTCTGGATTGGGACGAGGACGGTTTCTTCGCCACCGGCGCCCAGAATCTGCGTGAGCAAGTGCTGAACGATATGGACAACATCTGCCAGGGACGAGATCCGCGGACGATGCGGGTCTTGGAGATCGGATGTGGAGTGGGGCGGATGACGAGGGCGCTGGCCGGAGTCTTCGGCGAGGTCCACGGCGTTGACGTCAGTGATGAGATGATCCGGCAGGCCCGGAGGTACTTGAAAGACCTACCCAACACGCATGTCTACCGGAATTCGGGAACCGATCTCCGTGTGCTCGGATCGATGGAATTTGACTTTGCCTACTCCTTCATCGTGTTCCAGCACATTCCCAGCCTTGCGGTCATCGACGGCTACGTGGGTGAAGTTGCGCGCCTCTTGAGAAGCGGATCGCTCTTCAAGGTCCAGGTCCAGGGATACCAAGGGTCCGGCGCGAGCGGGCTTGGGCATGACACATGGCTCGGAGCAAGCGTCTCCGAGACTGAGGCGGCCGCCATGGCGCGCCGCCACGGCTTCGAATTCCGTGACAGCGCCGGAACTGGCACCCAATACTACTGGCTCTGGTTCTACAAGCGGTGACCCGCCGCCAAGCTGCCCGTGCCGCACACTCCCAGAGTCCGGAGCAGCGCGCGTCGATCGCGATTCCGGATCTCCATCTAGTCCGACCAGTTGTCCGGCAACCGGGGAGCCAAGCCGATCCGACGCAGGATCCGGTAGGGCAGGCGGCGAAGTTCCCGGCTCATGCGAGCTTCCACCTGCGCGTGTCGGGCTTCCAGGGATTTCACCCATTGCTCGAGCTTGCCAATGTGCAATTCCCTTTCGCGCAGGACATTGCCGGACTCCGGCACGTACGCCAGATCGGGGGGGAAGTCCGCTGGGCCGTTCGAGCAGGCTGCCACGAAGAAGTGTGCGGCTTCCGGATCCGAAATCCGATTCTCGAAACGCGCCTGACCACTCTTTCCCGCTCCTGATGTGAGTGAAATGGCGGGAGCGTGGTTCTCGAGGTAAATCACGACTCGATCAAACGTGGAAGCAAGCGCAACGCCGAATTCCTGGTAGTCGAACTCGTGAACGTGAAACGGGTTTCGTTCCCTGCGCGTGGCCCGATAGTAAGAGCGGTTCGGTGTGGAGGCGAGGAGGACGCCGTCCGGAACCAGTACACGGGACGCCTCCCGGGCCAGGTCAGGCCAATGCTCCAAGTGCTCAATCACTTCAAACGCCACGACAAGTTCGACCGAGGCATCGACCAGCGGGAGCGCTGTGCAATCGCCTTGTATGAACCACACTCCGGGGTAAGTGTCGTGGCCATGGCGGATAGCGTCGCCCGAGGTGTCCAGCGCACAAACACTGGCGGCCTTCGCAACGAGTCGGGCCGAGCCGTATGCTGTGCCACATCCCGCGTCCAGCACCCGCTTGCCCGTAGCCAGTACCTCGGCAAGGGCGTACCGAGCTAGATGCTCGTTCCTCAAATCGTCGTCCCCGTGTTCTAGGACGAGACGTTCGCCCGTCGGCTCCATCGCAGAGTTCCCACAAGTATCCCCTAGGCGGTCTTCTCTGGACCGCGAGCATCAACGCACACTGGAATCAAGTCCAGATACGGTCTCTTGAAAGTCGGCCTGCCGGTTGGCCCAGGCTCCGGCCCCTGTCAGGCAGGCCCTTGGTGCGTTGGCGCTGGCCCAGTCCGGCGTCGCGGTCTGCTCATTCGGAAGCGGTACCGTAGGAAACGGAACGTGGACACTCGGCGGAAAATCGTACAACGCCAATCGCTGCCAGCCCGTCAGTCGAATCTCCGTCTAGCGAAGGGCTGGTTCGATGTGCTGACGGCTGAGCACTGCGAGCTCCTCACGGAACTTAAGGATCCAAACGGACCCTTGGTCGTCCTGATCTATAGCGAAACCGAACTCCGTCCCTCGCCCCTCCGTGCATTCGACCGGGCGCAGATGGTGGCAGCACTGCGATCCGTCGATTGGGTATGTGTTTGCGAAGCCCCGGAATCGGAGGAGATCGCGAGGAGCATTCAGCCCGAGACAGTGCTGGACATCGAAGTTGTCCAGCAACGTGACGTGGTTCGCGATGTACGGGAACTACACGCCGAGGGGTGAACGAACGCCCCGCATCCTGGTGGTGCGACTTGGTGCGATGGGCGACATCATCCACACGCTACCAGCCGTCGCCGACCTGCGCTCCGAATTCCCATCAGCGCGCATCTCATGGGCTGTCGAGCCAAGGTGGGAGCCCCTGCTGGGTGGCAACCCTGACATCGACGAAGCCATACCCTTCCCTCTCGCAAGGTGGCGCCGGGATGGATTCGGCCCTTCCGCGTGGGGTCAAGCCTGGGCCTTCATATCCCAGCTGCGATCCAAGAGCTTCGACCTTGCGATTGACTTTCAGGGGCTCGTCAAGTCTGCGACCGTTGCGGGTCTCAGCGGCGCTCGGTGCGTGACTGGGTTCGACGCCGGACTCCTGAGGGAGTCGCTGGCGGGACTCGTGTACGACCTTCGTTCCGGCACCTCGCACCGGCATGTTATTGACCGTAATAGGGACCTCGCCGCAGCAGTCTCCGGTATCGGACCTCGTGGACCGGCAGTGTTTCGACTGCCGCAGGGCGCGGTGCGAAACGGCCTGCCGGACCGATTCGTCCTCGCAAGCCCGCAAGCCGGTTGGGGCTCGAAGCAGTGGCCCGCCGAGAACTTCTCCAATCTGGCCGGAAGGCTCTGGCATCAATTCGGCATGCCGCTGGTCGCGGATTGTGCTCCCGGCCAGGAGCGACATGCCGAGAGGATTCGCAGTGCCGCGCCTCCCGGAGCTGTGCTCGTGCACGCTTCGACCATCCCGGAGCTGATCGGGGTGACACGCGCCGCAAGCGCAGTAGTCGGCGTCGATAGCGGCCCTCTGCACCTTGCGGCCGCCCTCGGCAAGCACGGAGTCGCGATCTACGGCCCGACAGACCCTGATCGCAACGGGCCGTACGGGTCAAGCATCCGTGTGATTCGGGACGACCGCGCCGTGACCAGCTACCGCCGGGGCACGGACCCAAGCGATTCCATGCGTGCCTGTCCGCCGGCGAGAGTTTTCGACTGCCTCGGGCCCCTGATCGGGTTTAAGTAGACTCGTAGCTATGAGACGGCGATGGATGCTGCTGGTTCCGATTCTCGTGTCGTTGTTCCTGCCCAGCCCAGGATTGACCCGGGACATTCTGAATCCCCAAGAGTCCCTCCAGTTGCTGCGCCATATCTCCGACTTGCTCGAGGTGACCCGCATCGTCATGCCGGAACTGTCCCGGGCCGGAGCTCCGCTTCAGGAGAACGTCCGGCAGGGAGTCAAGACACTGGAGACGTCCCAGAACCGCAACCATACGGGAATCACCTATCGCATGCTGCTCAATGCTCGGGCGTACCTGCACCTCGCGGACACCCTTCCCAAGCCCGCTGACTTTTCCGAGGACATCGATCAGCAGCTCGGTGATCTCCGAGCATCGCTCCAACGCCTCGAAGCCCACTTCCGCGCCTCGCTGGACGCCCGCGAGCAGCAGGCACTAGGGTCGGATCGGGACAACCTGACTCGGTACGCCGAAGAGAATCAGCGGCTAGGGCCCGCCTCCGACGAAGGCCCGCGAGTCGTGTTCCTGGGCGATTCGATCACGAACGCGTGGGATCTCAATCAGTACTTCCCCGGCGAGCCCTATTACAACCGGGGGATCAGTGGGCAGATCACCGGACAGATGCTCGGACGGACGAGGCCGGATGTAATCGCCTTGCAGCCTGCAGCAACCGTGGTACTAGGGGGCACGAACGACTTGGCCCGAGGCGTTTCCGACGCCACGATCCGCAGCAACTTGGAAGCGATCGGGATCCTCGCGGAGGCGGGCGGTGCATTGCCGATCATGGCATCGATCCTGCCCATTAGCGACTATCACGAGCAATCGAATCCGCGCTTTCGCCGGACTCCGCTACGCAGCCCGAGCCGTATCGTAGAACTCAACCGCTGGCTGAGCGATCTGTGTAGATCCAAGGGATGGGGGTACCTCGACTATCACAGCGCGATGGTCGACGCGCGAGGACGGCTCCGTCAAGACCTCTCAGACGACGGCCTGCATCCGAATAGCGAAGGGTATAAGGTCATGGCGCCCCTCGCCCAAGCGGCGATCAACAGTGCGGTCCGACCAACTGTGCGCAGGCCCGGGCGCCGCTCGCGTTAGAGTTCCTCCCGTTGGTATCTGGGTCAACCGGCGTTCAACGCTGGCACGTTGGCCCAAGTCTTCGGCCCAGCGGTGCGTGGCTGCGCATGCGAGCCGGTCGATCTATACGTTGCTAAGCTTGACTAGCAAGGAAGCCCGGCCTCGGCGCGCGAGCAAGCACTCATGTCACTACTCGACTTGTTCCGGCCAAGTCCCAGGCGGCAGCCGGCGCAACCCAGCGCGTCAGAGACCCTGCGCAAGATCAGCAACGCGATCGAGGAACTCCCTAGCAAGGAAGCGAGATTCATTGCCGCATTCGCGTTCATCCTCGGGCGGGTCGCGAACGCAGACCTAGACATCAGTGACGCCGAGGTCGCGGAGATGGAGCGGATCGTCGAACGGGTAGGCGGCCTGCCGGAGGCTCAGGCTGTCCTGGTGGTCCAGATCGCCAAGGCCCAGCACACACTCTTCGGCGCCACCGAGAACTTCTCCGTCACGCAGGAATTCAACAGGATCGCTACAAGAGTGCAGAAGCAGGCGCTCCTGCACTGCCTGTTCGCAGTTTCGTCGTCGGATCACGCCATCAGCGTGACGGAGGACAACGAGATTCGTGCCATCAGTCGCGAACTCAGGCTGGACCATTCAGATTTCATCGCAGCTCGCTCCAACTACAAGGAGCACTTGAACGTTCTCAAGGATTGATCTGCCGCCAACCGGGTCATGACAACCGAGTGACCGCTGGCGAGGGAACACCTCCTATGATGGACAGGAGCGAGCGATCGCCAGCGGAAAGCAGGCAGGAAATGCAATTGGCCACATTCGGAGCTGGCTGCTTCTGGGGAGTCGAAGTGGCATTCGGCAATGTCCCAGGAGTTGCGTCAACGACCGTCGGATACGCAGGTGGATCATACCCGAACCCGTCGTATCACGATGTCTGTCGCGGTGACACGGGCCACACGGAGGTCGTTCGAGTCCTGTATGACCCGGCCGTGGTTTCGTTCGAGACCCTACTCGACACATTTTGGGCCTGCCACGACCCCACGCAGCAGGACCGACAAGGTCCGGATGTCGGATTTCAGTACCGGTCTGTGATCTTCTTCGAGAATGACGATCAGGCCGAAGCAGCCCGTGCCTCCAAGGTGCGATTGGAGGCTAGCCAGAGTCTGCCGAGGCCCGTAGCGACAGCAATCGAG
Source organism: uncultured Bryobacterales bacterium (assembly GCA_964461235.1). GTDB lineage: Bacteria > Acidobacteriota > Terriglobia > Bryobacterales > UBA6623 > VXMF01. Next base: position 63,366 of record CAYWUV010000012.1, read on the forward strand.
CCGGCTACCACCTTCTACCGAGCCGAGGAGTACCATCAGCAGTACTTGGCAAAACGCGGAATGGCTGCCTGCCATCTGTGAGGTAGGTCGGGACCAGTGCTGTCGCTCCGCTCCAGTTCCCCACCCTGTCCACAGAATATGAGATGCACCAAGGACGTCCACCAATGCCGTAGACGGAAGGCAGCCAGCCCGGACGAGACTGGTTCCGCATGTCCGCGAGCAGCATTGACGGCCGTGCGCCAATCGGAGGCCCGAGAACAGGGAGGCACACGGACATGTCTCTGATGCTGAAGGAGATCCGCGAACAGCCAGAAGTGCTGGAACGAATTCTGGACCGGCCACCGGACGCGTTGGCAGACCTCAAGAAGCGCTTCTCGGCCCGTCTACCCGCAATGATCGTGCTCGTTGCCCGAGGCACGTCGGACAACGCGGCCCTGTTCGGCCGCTATCTGTTCGAGATCACGCTGGGAATACCAACGATGCTTGCGGCCCCGTCGGTATCGACACTCTACCGGAAGCTGTCTCTGCCGAAGAACGCAGTGGTCATCGGCATCTCGCAGTCCGGTGAGTCAACCGACATTAACGCCTACCTCGAATTCGCCAGACACATCGGGACTCACACGATCGGGATCACCAACGAAGCAGCAAGTACGCTCGCAACCCTGTCCGACGAAGTGCTGCCGACACAGGCAGGCAAGGAGAAGAGCGTGGCGGCGACCAAGACGTTCACCGCCCAGATGATGGTGCTCTACTGCTTAGCGCGGGCGATGGGTGCCAGGATTCCCGAGCACGACCTCCGGCAGATCCCGGCAGCGATTCGAAAGCAACTGGAGGGAGAGGCCCAGGTCCAGCAACTCGCACATCGCTACCAGAACATGTCCCATGCCGTGGTGCTCGGCCGAGGACTCAACTATGCGAACAGCTACGAGTTCGCGCTCAAGCTGATGGAAACCAGCTATGTCGTTGCTGCCCCATTTTCTGGGGCGGATTTCGCCCACGGCCCGATTGCCATGGTGGAGAAAGGATTCCCTGTGTTCATGTTCCTACCGCCCGGGCCGACGTCGAACGAGACCAGCAAGTTGCTGGCGCGTTTGGAGGAACGCGGCGTCGAAACGACCGGAATCGGCCTGCCTGCCATGCTCAAGGACTCGACCTCTTCCCATCGGATCGAACTCTGCGGCCCGATACCACATCCGGACGGGTTACCGGAAGACACGCTTACCCCGATTCCTGCGATTGTCCCGGCTCAGGTCTTCGCCGCTCACCTAGCCACGTCTAAGGGGCTGGATCCGGACAGACCCCGGATGCTCACCAAAGTTACTCAGACGCTGTAGCGACGGCCTTTCCTGGGCGGCAAGCCCGTACGAGTGACACCCTCCCCATCAGAGCTTCCGGCTTCGGAGATTCGTCCCGTTTTCGCATGGACTGGCTACGTCCGAGCCAGTCGCTTCCCGACCGGCGAGTCCACGAATCGGACGGCACCTTAGGCCAGCCTCAATCCCCTTCTGTTGCCCCCCCAGGGGTGCCTTGATTGGCTTCTTGCTGTCCGCCCGGCCGCCGCTTTTCGAGTCCAGAGTCGGGCACCGCCTTCTCGGAATGCGGAGGATCGTACTTGGGCGGCGGTGAGAACGGCCTTGCAGGCGGCCTCGGGAACAAATCCTCACTAGCACCACCGAATCGCCCGTTACACGGGAGCCTCGACATGGGCTCGGGCGAGGGAACTGGATCGCCAAGTTGCGAAGGCAAGCGGCTTCCAACGCGCTCGGAGCCAACCCACCAGTCGGCGGTGCCCTGCCTACTCGTCCAGCCTGATGCTCAATGCCTTCAGGAATTGCTGGTCCTGTTCGGTGAGATTGGCGTCCAGATCCTTGTGCGTGAGTTTGGGCGCGCCGCTGTCATCTGCATCGTCCTGCCGCTTGTTGAATCCGATCGTCGCTTCCAAGACGAGCAGTACGTCGTAACCCTCTTTACGAATCTCCCCAATTACGTCCGCAATCGCCTCAGACTGGGACAGCGATTCGTCGATCGCGCCGCCCAGGCGCTTGATCAGTTGCTTGAGTCGCTGCTCCACGTACTCAGATTCTACACCGGCGGGCCCCGCCACGCAGCAGTCCAGCGCGGCTGGCTCCGCGATTTGAGTGAGAAGCTGAGTGCAACATGAGCAGAATGATTGCAGTCAGGCCTCAAGCTCCGTACACCCTCAGAACCCCACCAGAGTCCCCTACCGCAGTGGGCGCGCAAGTCCGGAACTGGGGGTCGCTTGCAGACTCCGCGACAGCACGGGGACAATATGGTCAGCGAGAACATGACGGATCGGGAACGCAGTGCGCTCGCAGAGGAGATCGCATCCGCCGTGTTGGACGTTGCCCGGCCCCATTCTTGTGCATGCAACGGGGACGCCCGAACACCCGATCACGGAGGCTCCGATTGGAGTGGATTGGCCGGAGTCGTCGACTATTGCCTGGAGGGAAGGCACGCAAGCTCCTTCGAACTGGGGCGATTCATCGAGGGCGCCCGGAGAGGCGGGTTCAGGTCTGTCTGCGTCCCGCCACGATGGGCCGCCCCCGCTGTCCGGGCACTAAGAGATCTGCCAATCAGAGTGTCCTCCGTCATCGGGCAGCCTAACGGCGCATCTCTGACACCGGCCAAATGTGCGGAAGCCGAGTGCCTACTGCGCTTGGGAGTGGATGAGCTTTGGATGGCGGCAGACACGGGGGGAATCAGGTCGGGAGATCTCGACGCGGTCTTTATCGACATCCGGGCTGTTGCCGAACTCGCTAGCTGCCGCAATGCGCAGCTCAACGTGATCCTCGAGTTTCCGCTGTTCGACCACCGACAGAAGGTTGAAGCGTGCGTAGTCGCAAAGCTCGCGGGAGCAGCGGGAGTAGTGTCAGCTTGGGGACGGGAAGGGACAGTTACCGAAGTAGACGACGTCAACTTGATGCGGAAGGCAGTCGGGGGTGAATTGAACGTGCTCGCAGCTCTTGGAACCGTGCGAGCGCCGGAGACTCGCAGAATGTTGAGCGCCGGAGCGAACCGGGTCCTATTGAGCCACCGTTCGGCCGGTTGAGGCTGAAACGGCCAGGCCCGCCGCGCTCCACGCAGGACCCTGCCGTAGCGGCGGGCATACGGGACATACTGGGAGGCCCCTTTGCCTTTTTCGGGTGATAATCTGAGAGTCAAGAGCTACCGTAAGACTCGGCCGAGGCCGGCTAGGCCGCGCAGAGAGCGCTGACACCGCGTTAGCACGATCTCGCATTTCGGTGGAACGGACGATCGTGTCCGTTCTGGTTCCCCGCGGATGACACGAAATGGCGGAGATCTCCCTTCACAGCGCCGATGTTGACGCGGCCCATGACTCCAGTGCCCGAATAGGGATTCTCCTTGCAGCCTCGGAAGTCGCTGCCGCTCACACGCTAGACTTCGACGCCCTCATGGACGGGCTTGCCAAGCTCGTCGGGGAAATCGTCGAATACGAAATGTACTCGGTCTTACTGCCCACAGACGACGGCGCGCTCAAGATCGCCCACTCGGTCGGCTATCCGGAAGAGTTGATGCGGAACCTCCGTGTTCCCATCGGAATCGGCATCACCGGCAAGGCCGCAGCCTCGCTGAGAACGGTTCTGGTCGATGACGTAGACAGCGAGCCGGGCTACCTGCGGGTCGTGAAGTCCGTGCGTAGCGAGCTGGCCGTGCCGTTGGTCGCTCGAGGGCGGCTTGTTGCTGTGCTGGACCTTCAGTCGGCTGACCCCAACGCTTTCGACCGAAGGGTCTCCGACCTGCTGGAACTTGTGGCCACCCGGTTCTCGCTGGCAATCGACGTCTCGCAGCTGTATCGGGCGCAGGCCCGGCAGCATTCGATCCTTACGACGCTCCAGCAGATCGCCCAAGAGTTCGCAAGCATTCTCCAACTCGACGAGTTGCTCCAGAAGATCGCTACGTTGGTGCGAACGCTGATTCGATTCGACGTGCTGGCGATTTACCTGAAGGACCCCGAGAAACCCCTGCTGAGGCACTACTTCGGCGTGAAGTTCGACGAGCAGGTTCGCTGGCGAGACATTGAGATCGGCCACGGTCTCGTTGGTGCCGCCGCTGCCACGCGAGAGCCAGTCCTGGTCGCTGACACCTCGTGTGACCCACGGTACATCGCGTCGACTCCCGAAATCCGATCCGAAGTGGCGGTGCCACTCGTACTCAAGAACCAGCTCGTTGGCGTCCTCGACCTCGAAGCTGTCCGAAAAGGCGGATTCAGCAAGGAGGACGTGGACACGCTGACACTGCTCGCCCCACAGGTAACAGCCGCAATCGAGAACGCCCGCCTGTTCGAGGAGACAGCGAGGAGCGAAGCTCGACTCGAAGGGGACTTGGCCGCCGCAAGAGCCCTGCAGGGGCACCTGCTGCCCGTAGGAAGTCTCCACGGACGAGGAATCCAGATTGCCGCACGCAACGAACCGGCAGCTGTGGTCTCTGGAGATTTCTATGACTTCTACACCGTTGACGGCACGGTGAGCATTCTCAACGGCGATGTGAGCGGAAAGGGAGCGGCCGCGGCGCTGTATGCGGCCTTGGCGAGTGGCCTCTTCCGCACGACAGCGGGGCGGGGCAAGGGCCCGGCCGCGACTTTTGAACAGGTCAACCAATCCTTGGTCGAACGCAGAATCGACGGCCGGTTCCTAGCTGCCCATTTCATGACTTGGCATGCTAACGAGGGCAAGCTGGTGTTAGCCGGCTCGGGGATGCCGTTTCCCGTCGTGTCCAAGCGCGGGCGGATCGAGACAGTCCGGCTCGAGGGAGTGCCCCTGGGGCTCTTTCCGGGAACGCAATACACCGAAACCACCCTGCAGATGGAGCCGGGAGACTTCGCGGTGTCGGTATCGGACGGTTTTGGCGAAACTGTAGACGAGCAGGACCAAGCCTACGGCGAGCGGCGCCTGAGGAGCGTCCTGGCAAGCTTGCGAGATGCAACTGCGGACGAGATACTACAGGGAATCTTCGACGACGTCAGCGAGTACTGCGCTGGCTGCCCTCAATGCGACGACAGAACGGCAGTCGTGTTACGGGTCGTGCACTGAAGAACCGGGCCGGAGAGCGAGGGATGCCAGTTCACGGTTTCCACTATGCGGACGGGACACTCCGTTGCGAACAGGTCGCCCTGAACGGTATCGCTGAGGATTCCGGCACCCCAACGTACGTGTATTCCGCGCAGGCAATCCGCGAGAACCTGCGCGCTTACGACCAGGCGCTGGCAGGAATTCCGCACGAGATCCACTTTGCGGTTAAGGCAAATTCCTCGCTGTCCATCCTGTCCCTGCTGGCATCTGAAGGCGCAGGGTTCGACATCGTGTCTGGAGGGGAGCTCTTCCGGGTCCTTGAGGCGGGGGGGGATCCGGCGCGGGTCGTGTTTTCGGGCGCGGGCAAGACAGCCGAGGAACTGCGATACGCCCTAGAGCACCGGATCGGTGCATTTCATTGCGAGTCCGTTCAGGAACTTGACCTGCTCAGACAGATTTCCCGAAGTACCGGTGCCGCTCCCGCTGTCGGCCTCCGAGTCAATCCAGACGTCGACGCGCGGACCCACCCGTACATCGCTACCGGGCTAAGGGAGCACAAGTTCGGCATAGCTCTGGAAGAGGCGGAGACGCTCTATCGAGAACCGGACAGGTGGGCTCCGTTGCGGTTCACAACGGTGAGCTGCCATGTGGGCTCGCAGGTGTTCGACATCAGCGTCTTCGGGGACACCTTGCTGCAAATGCTCTCGCTTGCCCGCCGTCTGCGTGACGCTGGGATCGAGATCAGCACGATCAATCTTGGAGGCGGCCTCGGGGTCGGCTACGAATCAGGACAGGTCAGCGTCCCGATTGCCCAGTACGGCAGCATGCTGAGCGAGTCGTTGTGCGGGAGCGGGTTCCGTCTTGGACTTGAGCCGGGACGGTCGATCGTGGGACAGGCTGGCGTCCTGCTGACCAAGGTGCTGTACCGCAAGACTTCGGGCAGCAAGACCTTCCTTGTGGTGGACTGCGCAATGAACGACTTGATCCGCCCGGCCCTTTATCGAGCGCACCACGAGATCCTATTGGTGCGCGAATCTTCGGACCGGCCGAGCCGCTGCGATGTCGTGGGACCCGTTTGCGAATCGGGAGACTTCCTGGCCAGGGACCGCGATCTGGCACCCTGTGACCCCGGCGACCTTCTCGCGGTCGCCACCGCGGGTGCCTACGGCTTCGTGCTGTCTTCCAACTACAACTCGCGTCCTAGGGCTGCGGAGGTGCTTGTCGACGGCGACCGCTTCCGTATCGTGCGGAAGCGCGAGTCTTTCACGGACCTGATCCGGGGAGAGACAGCTTGAGCTTAGCTGTCAGCGGACGGGCTCGAACGGCCACTTTGCAGTTGTGGTGTATCCTCCGTCTGACGCAATCACCTGTCCCGTGACGTAGTCCGAAGCAGGGCTCGCGAGAAACGCCGCGAGACCAGCAATGTCATCCGGCGTGCCCAAGCGCGGGTTTGCCTGGACCGTGCCCAGCCATTCTGTCATGTGGTCGGGCTGCCACATGTCGCGGTTCAGGTCCGTGAGGATGAAACCCGGGGCGATGCAGTTCACCTGCACGTTCGCATGGGCCCACTCGGCGGCGAGCACGCGGGTGAGGCCCGCCAATGCGCTCTTCGTCATCGCGTAAATCGAGAGATAGGGAAGGCCCAGCAAAGACATGAGACTTCCGATGTTGACGATCTTGCCGCCCTCTCCACGCTCGACCATCTGGGTCCCGACCAAGCGCGTCAGGCGCACGATCCCGTGGAGGTTGGTCTGCATGATGCGCTCGTATTCGGCCGCGGTGTAGTCCTGGAACCGACGGCGGATGTTCGTTCCCGCAACGTTGACGAGGATGCTCGCATCGCGGCACGCTCCTGCCGCCGAGTCGATGGAGTCGTTGTCGGCAATATCCAGCTGCAAGGCGGTCGCAGAGAATCCGGATTTCCTGAGCCTGTCTGCCTCGGCTTCAAGGACGTCTGTCGAGCGCGACGCCAGTACCGTCCTGGCGCCGTGGGCTGCCATGGCACGAGCAATCGCCAGGCCGATGCCTCGGCTCGCACCCGCCACCAGTGCCGTTCGGCCTTCGAGTGAGAACATCTTCGCGTAGTCCATGGCGGCAGGCCATCTTACCAGCACGTCCCGCTCCGTCGCGTCGTGCCTAGAGTGTCGGTACGATGTACACGCTATGAAGGGCACCAGTCCCAAGTTCGTTGCTGCCCGGCATGAACTTACCTGCCAGCTGGGAGACCGGCTCTCGACCTCCGCGTACGACATCGAGAGCCACTCGAAGGACGAGTCCTTCCATCCGCCTGCACCGCCGGACGCAGTTGCCTTCCCTGAGTCCAATGAAGACGTCTCCGCCATCGTCTCGATCTGCCGGTCATATTCCTTGCCAATCATCCCGTTCGGAGCCGGGACGGCTGTGGAGGGCCACGTCCAAGCCATACAGGGAGGCGTTTCGGTCGATCTGTCCCGAATGAACCGGATCCTCGACCTCCAACCCGACGACCTCGATTGCCGCGTGCAAGCCGGCATTCGTCGCGAGGCCCTGAACGAGCAGCTAGAGAAGCAAGGCCTTTGGCTGCCGGTGGACCCCGGGGCCGACGCTTCTATCGGTGGTATGGCCGCGACCGGCGCTTCCGGTACAACCACAGTGCGGTACGGCACGATACGGGAGAACGTACTCGGACTTACCTGCGTGCTGGCCGACGGCCGCGTCATCGAGACAGGGGGCCGAGCTCGGAAGTCGTCGGCCGGTTACGACATCACGAAGCTGATGTTGGGCTCCGAGGGTACGCTCGGAATCATCACCGAAGTGCAGTTGCGACTGTATCCGTTGCCCGAGGCGATCTCGGCAGCCGTTTGCAGCTTCCCGTCTGTGGAAGGATGCGTGGAAACGGTAATCGAGATCCTACAGTCCGGGATTCCCGTAGCCCGTTGCGAACTGCTCGATGGGCCGTCGATGGTGGCTGTCAGCAACTACGCGAAGCTGCCCTATTCCGGAGTGCCGACGCTTTTCCTGGAGTTCCACGGGACGGCCGCCAACGTGGCGGAGCAAGCTGAACGGGCAGGCGAAATCGCCGCGGAACACGGAGGCGGGCAGTTCCAGTGGTCGTCTGAGCGCGAGAACCGCGAGGTCCTCTGGCATGCACGCCATCACGCCTACTACGCCATCAAGGCCCTCCGTCCTGGTTCGTACGGCTGGGTTTCTGACGTCTGCGTCCCGATTTCCAAGCTCGCAGCCTGTATTTCCGCGACCCGCCGAGACGTGGACGCCGCCGGCCTGATCGCACCAATCCTGGGACATGTCGGGGACGGGCACTTTCATGCCATATTCCTTGTGGATCCGAACGACCAATCCGAGATGAAGGAGGCCAGGGAGGTGAACCAGCGGATGATTGATCGATCCCTGGTCATGGGAGGGACCTGTACCGGAGAGCACGGGATTGGAATCGGCAAGAAAGATGCGTTGATCGACCAGCACGGGGAAGCCGTCGCGGTTATGGCTGCACTCAAGGACGCCCTCGATCCCGACAGCATCCTGAACCCCGGCAAGGTCCTGCCCTGAGCCCTGAGGGATGCTCGGCTGCTTGTCTAGCGGCTTCTCCCACTAGTTCGAACCCTCTCGAGGACTTGCTCCAATCGCGAGGCAACCTCGGGGTTCCTGTCGTAGACATTCCTCTTCTCGGATGGATCGGCTTCGAGGTCGTAGAGTTGGTATGGGCGTTCGAACGGCTTTCCGGAAGGCCTTTCCCTGCCCCCGGATCCATTCCCGGCCACCAGCTTCCAGCGTCCGTCCCGAATGGCGAACATTCCGCCGGAGGAGTGGTGGATGACAGGTGCCCTCGGTCTGGCCCACGTGCCGCCCCGGAACAGCGGAAGCAGGCTGAAGCTGTCCTCCGCCGCGTCGGCGGGCAGTTTCTTGCCCAAGATCTCGGCGAGCGTTGCGAAGATGTCCGTCAGGCAAACCGTCTCCCGCTGGACACTGGACGGCTTCACCTCTCCGGGCCATCGGACAAAGAACGGCACCCGGTGTCCGGATTCCCAGATGTCGGCCTTCGTGCCCCGGTACACGTAGTTTGCCGTATGGTTCAGCGACCGATAGGCCTGGATCGTAGGATCGTCGGTATGGTCTTCATCAGACACACCGTCCAGCCGGTACATGAATGAGCCATTGTCCGAAGTGAAGACCACCAGCGTCGTATCGCTCAGGCCAGTCCCTTCCAGGGCCTTAAGCACAGTGCCTACAGCCGCGTCCACGTGGGCAACGAAATCTCCGTACGGTCCGAGATCGGTCCGCCCCTCGAATCGCTCGACCGGCCAGACGGGCTTGTGCGGTGCGGTCAACGGTAGGTACAGCAGGAACGGCTGCCGCTCTCTCGATTGACGGCGTACGAAGTCCGCGGATTGGCGTGCGAGTTCGTCCAGAACATCGGCTGGATCCAGGTCGGCGGCGATTTCGCCGGCCCGCATGAATCGAGGGAACTTGAGCGCGGGCTGGTGGCCGAGAGGAAACCCGGTGATCCTGCCGTCTCGGATATAGACGTACGGCGGGAAGTCAAGCGAGGCCGGAATAATGAACGATTCATGGAAGCCGTGCGTATGCGGGCCGTCTGAAACCGGCTTCTGGAAGTCAAACTCCCCGGCGGGGGTCTTTGCGAATCCGAGGCCGAGGTGCCACTTCCCGACGATTGCGGTCCTGTAGCCGCTCGCTCCCAGGAACGTTCCGATCGTCTGTCGGCCCGGTGCCAGCAGGGGCTCTCCGTAACCGTTCAGGACACCCCTCTTGAGGCGTGTGCGCCACGCATAGCGGCCAGTCAGCAGTCCGTAGCGCGTCGGAGTGCAGACGCTGGAGGGGGTGTGCGCATCCAGGAAAGTCATGCCCTCCGCGGCGAGGGCATCGAGATTGGGCGTGGGAATCCGGGACTCGGGATTGAGGGCGGTGACATCGCCGAATCCGAGATCATCGGCCAGGATGACGACTACGTTTGGAGAAGCGGCAACGGCACCACTGATCGCCACAACCAGAAAACCAGCCAGGCCGGCCCAGAAGCTGAAGAGGGACGGACGCATAAGAAGGAAAGTCTAGCAGCGCCGCGACCCGTTCCAAGCGAGCGGGGCCAGAAACTGGCTGCGCAACTCCTCCCTGTTTGACGGCAATGTGGCTCTTGCCGACGAAATCAGAATCGCGTCCAAGGGCGCCGACTAGTCAGTCTTCTTGATCCGACGCTTCCCCTCCATATCGCGACGCTCGTTCTCCATATCGAACTCGAACTCCTCCACGCGATCGGCAAGCTTTTCGGTCTCAAGGTGAGGCTCGCTCCACTGCTGAGCCATATTGAGGACATGCTCCCGAATCTTCGGATCGTTCAGGCCTTCCCGGTCGAACATGATTGCGATATCGAGCAGCAGCCGGGCAACACCGAACGCGACCTCGTCTGATGGGACCTCGATCGGGCCGGTCGCCCCCTTCTCGGACAGGTCCTGAAACGACATGCCCCCTGCGAGAGTAGAAATGGCCGTGAAGAGTCCTCTGTTCAGAGTCTGATCTTCCATGGCCTGGGCTTGGGCGCCGACCGGATTGCCACCTTGGACACTGGCCAGGAGCGGAGAAACGCTGCCGTTGCCGCTCGGGAGCGGAACGTTCAGCATCACCGTGTCTCCTGCGTCCACCTGGCTCTTGATGGGGCCCACACCCTCGGCAAACTCAATCGCGCTGACCCGCGTTCGACGACGGTATTCGTTGATTGACGGCTGGAACGAATCCACCATATCGGGAGTCACTTCCGTCCCCTCGATGAAGGCATCGGCGAGCTGATCGTAGCCGAGCGCCAAGCCCCCATTGAGCGCGAACCGCCAGATTCCCGCATACGTGCCCGCGTCTCCTTCGGCCTTCATAGCCTCCTTGAGTTGCTCGTTTGTCTTGGTGTAATCCGGAATAGCGTAGTTTTGCTTCGCCGCATCCAAGTACCACTCAGGAGTCCCCTGCGCCGGCCCGGTCTGCCCGCCGCCGCAGGCCACACCGAGCAGGCAAACCAGCGCCAAAGTTGTCGCTGTCCAGCAACCGGATTTGGAGTGCTTTAGAGTGTCCGACATAAGCGTATGCCTCCTTTCGTGGCACAGTCTCTCAATTCACTGATTGAATTGCAACCCGATCGGAGCGTGATCGAGGTACGAATCCGCACTCGAGCCGAGCGTCGAGCCCGTTGGCACCGCACTGGCCCGACTTCGCATCGGATCATTCAGGAATCAACCTTCCGGGACGAGTTCAGGAAGAGCTCCTCCGGGGCACTGGTGCAGTTTAGGGGTCCGGTCGCATGACCCGCTTGAACAACCAAGACGACCCGTTCGATGCCGGTGTCACCGGGTACGTGCTGGTGGGAGGACGCAGTTCTCGCTTCGGTTCGGACAAGGCGCTGCATCCCGTTCGGGGCCGACCGATGGCAGTCGTCGTGGCGTCCGCCCTGCGTGAGCACGTGACCGGCGTCACGCTCGTCGGTGACACGGTTGCTTACGCTGGACTAGGCTTTCCGATCATTCCGGACGCGGCCGAGGGAACCGGACCGCTCGGGGGGATCGTGGCCGCCCTCCAACACTCCCGTTCGGCATGGTGCCTTGTTGCCGCGTGCGACATGCCCAAGCTGGCGTCGGCACCGTTCACCGCGATGTTCCTGGAAGCCGCGTCTTGCCACGCGGACGCAGTGGTTCCCAAGACGCCCGATGGTCGCCTGCAGCCGCTACTTGCACTGTACTCGAGGAGTGCCGCAGAGCCCTTGGCCCTCGCACTGCAGCAAGGCAGGTGGAAACTGTCCGAAGCGTTGGACACCATCGCATGGCGCGAGCTGCCCGTGGAGAAACAGGATCCCTTCACGAACATCAACCGGGTCAGCGACCTGCAGTTGTTGGATTAGCCAGCAGCGTCAGGCGGCCAGTGCGTCGGACAGACGGCCCAAGTCGTCTTCGTTGTTAAAGAAGTGCGTCGACACTCGCAAGTTGCCCTCTCGAACGGACACGGCTACCTTATTGGCCTCAAGTTGGAACCGGAGGCGAGCCGGGTCCCGGCCCGGGAACGACGCCGAGACGATCGGGGAATCGCACTGCTGAACCGAGGGATGGACACCGCCATGCGAGCGCAGGACTTGCCGGCAGCGATCAGCGAGCGCTAGTACGCGCCGTTCGATCGAGGCCGGTCCGCAAGCCAAGATCAGGTCCACTGAGGCTTCCAAGCCAAACAGCAGGGAGAAGGGCTGGACGCCCCCTTCGAACATCGCCGCTTCTGATGGGAACTGGGGTCGCCCGTGGTGCAGTCGTTCGAAGTCTCTCCAGGTACGATGACTTCGCCAACTGACAACGCTCGGAGGCAGCCAAGCCCGCGTCCGGGCCGGCACATAGGCGAAGCCCGAGCCGGGCGGCGACATCAGCCACTTGTAACCGTGGACTACAAGAAAGTCGACGGGTACCTCCCCGAGGTCAAGGCGAAGCGCTCCGACGCTCTGAGTGGCGTCCACGCAGAACAGGACCCCACGCCTGCGCAACTCGAGGCCCAATTCCCTGATCGGTGCCCGAAGGCCGTTGGAGTAATTGACCGAACTCAGCAAGACAAGCCGGCTTCGGGGCCCGAGGGCATCGAGGAGAAACTCCGGCTCGAACCGAGCGTGCGGAGCGTCCAGCGCGCGCAAGCGAACGCCCCTGTTCTCGAGGACAAGCGGGGCGTAGAGGTTATTGGGGAACTCGTGATCCAGCGAGATAATCTCATCGCCGGATTGCCAGTCGATGCCCCTCAGCAACCACGACAGCCCGGCTCCCGCATTTGGGCAGAACGCGATGTCGTCCGCTTCAGCGCCAATCAGGGCAGCGATCTTCGCACGGACCCCATCGAGGCGATCGAACCAGTCCATGAAGTCGAGGGAGGCGTTCTGGTCACGCTCGAAGAAGTGTCGGTTCATCGCTTCGACCGCGGTGGTGGGCAGGGGCCCGAACGCCGCGGAGTTGAGATGGACCCATGTCTTGAGGACAGGGAAGAGGGAGCGTACGGATTCCCAGCAAGGAGGGGGCATAGGTCTAGCCCAATCTTTTCAGAGGCGCTCTGGGCGGGACGCGCCAATGCGACACAAAGGGCAGTATAGTTGAGCCCCGCGGCGCCATCCGCCCCGCTCCGTCAAACCAACCGCCGAGATCCTCGGGTGTTGACCGGACTGGGCAAGTTCATGACGAGGGTCCGGCTGTCTGAGACCGCCTCGGTCAGCAATTCCACTGCAACGTGCTGGCTCCGGCAGAACCGATCGCATCCCGGGACGGTCGGGGATGGTCGCACCGTCCGCCAAGCAGCTGCCGGCCGCCGACGGACGGCTCCGCTGAGCGTGCATAGCGTTGAGCCTGCTGATGCACAACGACCGACGGTTTGCCAGCGCCTCCCGGCGGTCGTCCGGTACCCTGAAGTGTCCGGACCACCTTGAACCGGGTGAGGGCAGGGATTGCCGAAGAATGACTGCGCCTGCCTCGACTTCACTCGATTCTCAGACCAACACAGTCCGGCCTTGGCACAAGGCTGAAAACGCCGCGTCAGTGCTCGTGCTGGCGCTTACCGCCCTCCTGCCCCTGCTCGAAGGAGCGGGCAGGCTGGCGGGAACCGGGAACCTTGTCCCGGGGTCAATTCCGCTGGTCCAGCATTTCACGCTGGTCGTCGCAATTGCCGGCGGGGCCCTAGCGGCTCGGGAGGGCCGGCTGTTGGCGTTGTCGACCGCGACATTCCTCCCAGGATGGCTTCGCGACCCCGCTCGGGTAGTCACGGCTTGCATTGGCGTCGCTGTTTGCGGCTGCCTGACCTACGGTGCCTGGACATTCGCCATGGTCGAGCGCGAGGCCGGCGACATTGTTGCCTTCGGCCTACCGGTATGGCTGTTCGTGTTCGCGATGGTTCCCGGATTCGCTCTGATCGGCATCCGAATGGCTTGGAAGAGCTCGCAGTTGATCGCGGGCAGAGCCATCGCGATGGCTGGCCTCGCAGTGCCGATCTCATTGGGCTTGTGGGAGACCCTAGGAGACCTGCCCGTCCTTCAATACGGAGTGCTCGCTCTCGTTGGCGGAGCCCTCCTCGGACTTCCGATCTTCGCTCTGATCGGAGGTCTTGCGGCATTGCTGTTCTGGTTCGAGTACACTCCGGTGTCCGCCGTCCCCCTGGCCGCTTACCAGTTGTCCGGCCAGCCCTTGCTGCCAGCGATCCCGCTGTTCACCCTAGGCGGCTACATCCTGGCCGAGGGGGGCGCAAGCAAGCGCTTGGTCCGGGTCTTCTCTGCCCTGGTCGGATGGCTGCCGGGCGGACTCGCAATCACGACCGCTTTCGCATTTGCGTTCTTCACTTCGTTCACGGGGGCCTCCGGCGTCACCATCCTGTCACTCGGAGGCCTCCTGTTGCCGGTGCTGGTCGGATCCAAGTATTCGAAGAAGTTCTCCCTCGGGCTGGTGACGGCTTCCGGGTCGATCGGCCTTCTGTTTCCGCCCAGCCTTGCGGTCATTCTCTACGGCGTGTACTCTCGCACGCCGATCAACGAACTGTTTCTCGGGGGCTTCCTTCCCGGGCTCCTCCTCGTGGGACTGGTCGCTCTGCTGGGTGTCCGGCACGGCCATGCGGCTAAGAGCGAACGTCGCCCATTCGAGCTTGCCGAAGCTCGAGCCGCCATCGCCGAAGCCAAGTGGGAACTCTTGCTGCCGTTGGTCGTGGTGGGCGGCATCTTCGGAGGCATCGTGACGCTGGTCGAGGCAGCCGCGGTCACCGTGTTGTATGCGTTCGTCGTCGAGTGCCTCGTGTACCGGGACCTCCCCGTTCGGGGGCGCCTTCCGCAAGTATTCACCGAGTGCGCCACGCTAGTCGGCGGCGTCCTTCTGATTCTCGGCGTCGCCCTCGGGTTCACGAACTACCTGATCGACGCCCAAATCCCGGACCAGGCACTCGACTGGGTGCAGTCGCACATCGAATCCAAGTACGTGTTCCTGCTAGTCCTGAACGCTCTCCTCCTCGTTGTGGGATGCATGATGGATATCTTCTCCGCGATTCTCGTAGTCGTCCCACTGATCGCTCCAATGGGGGAGGCCTACGGCATCGATCCGGTCCACCTGGGGATCATTTTTCTCGCGAACCTGGAACTCGGCTACCTGACTCCGCCAGTTGGCCTGAACCTTTTCCTCTCGTCCTACCGTTTCGGAGAGCCCTTGACGAGAACTTATATCTCGATACTGCCTTTCCTGGCGATCCTGCTGGGAGGAGTGCTGCTGATCACCTACGTGCCAGCACTAACCCTCACCCTCGTCCGCTGATCGGGACGCGCTGGGCCTTGCTAGACTCAACAAGCGAGGGCCGGACCGCCCTTCTTCCATGGCGATTTCGAGGAGGCGCGCTGCAACCTGCGCCGTAGCAGACGTCCGCATCGGGGGCGACAACCCGATCGTAGTCCAGTCCATGACCAACACCGACACCGCCGACACGTCGGCTACGGTGAACCAAGCGCTCGCGCTCGCCCAAGCCGGCTCGGAACTGGTGCGGATCACGGTCAATCACGACAGTGCAGCCGAGGCAGTTCCGCTGATCGTTCGGACACTTCGGAACTTCGGATGCAACGTCCCGATCGTGGGCGACTTTCACTACAACGGGCACCTCCTGCTCCGCAAGCATCCCGACTGCGCACGGGCCCTTGCGAAGTACCGGATCAATCCCGGTAACGTCAACATCGGGAAAAAGCATGACGACAATTTCCGGACGATGATCGAAGTGGCGATCGAGTTCGGCAAACCGGTGCGGATCGGAGTGAATTGGGGCTCGCTCGACCAGCAACTACTGACGAGCCAGATGGACGAGAATGCAAGGCGCGCCGCTCCGTGGAGCGCAGCTGAGGTAATGCACGAAACGATCGTGCTAAGCGCACTGCGCTCAGCCGAGGCCGCCGAGACTTATGGACTGGGACACGACAGGATCATTCTCAGCGCCAAGGTCTCGAATGTCCAGGACCTAATCGCGGTGTACAGGAAGCTCGCTAGCCGCTGCGACTATCCCCTCCACTTAGGGCTGACCGAGGCCGGCATTGGGACCAAGGGTATCGTCGCGTCCACGGCCGGAATGGGGGTTCTGCTCCAGGACGGCATCGGCGACACGATCCGGGTCTCACTCACTCCGCAGCCCGACGGCGATCGTTGCGAGGAGGTCGAGGTCGCCAAGCAAATGCTGCAGTCGCTGGACATCCGGCACTTCACACCGCAGGTCACTGCCTGCCCGGGATGCGGCCGTACTACCAGCACGTTCTTTCAGGAAATGGCAGAGGAGATCCAGGCATACCTGCGGGCAAGGATGCCGGATTGGAGAGACCGCTTCGAGGGCGTCGAGACGATGAACGTGGCCGTTATGGGTTGCGTCGTGAACGGACCAGGCGAATCAAAGCACGCGAACCTTGGAATCTCTCTCCCCGGGACCTTCGAGGAACCGGTGGCACCGGTCTATGTGGACGGCCGACTTTACCGAACCTTGCGAGGCGATCGGATCGTGGCCGAGTTCATCGAAATCCTGAATTCGTACGTATCGGAGCGATACGCAACCAAGCAGGTCGCCATGGCTGCGGAATAGGCTGCCCGCCGTAGACCTAGATTCCATCCAAGTCAAATCGAGAGCGTCGGCGACCAGGGCCACCAGGCTTGACAACCGGCAGACCCGTGTTCCGCCCTCCGAACTCAACGGGAAAGCCACGCCTTCCGATCGGAGCTGCACTCGACCGTGGGTTGCCACGTACGCCCGAAGCGCCGAGGGTTCGCTCAAGGGCCCGGTTCAATCACCTGCTTTCCGAACCATGGGAACTCGGGACCGAAACCGTATCCGTGGTAGAGGCACATGTACGCGATGATGCCAGCGATCATTGCGAAGAACACGAGGAGGACGATGGTGATGCGGAACCAAGGCAGCGTCCTTCCTTGCCGTCGCAGCACCAACAGCCAGCTGGCTCCGATACCGACGAAGTACAGCAGAATCATCGGACCCGCGAACAGAGTCATCGTGAGCGGGTCGCCTGTTGGCGTGATGATCGCGGCCGCCACGAACATGATGAGCACGGCGTAGCGCACATTCCGCAGCAAGAAGGCCGGCGATGTCAGTCGGAGCAGAGTCAGGAAGAAGATGAGGACCGGCAGCTGGAAGATCAACCCCAGACCAATCTCGAGGATGATGAACAGATTCAGGTACATGCTGACGGAGATATACGGCTCGATCTGATCGAGCGACAGTGTCAGCAAGAACTGGAGGGTGACCCGTAAGGCAATGAAATAGCAGAACGCTCCGCCCAGGATGAACAGGCTGGCGGTGATGAATATGAAGGGCACCGCCCACTTTTTCTCTCGCTTGTAGAGGCCCGGGGAAATAAACTGCCATGCCTGAAACATCAGCCACGGCGATCCGAGGAAGACCGCGGCAACGAGGGGCACCTTGATGTAGATGACTTGGAACTGCTCCAAGGGGTTGATATTGATGATCCTGAGCGGGTCTCCAGACTTCGTGGTGATGCCTTCGACAGCTGCGTAGAAGGGAGTCAGCACAAACGCGAGCAGGTCTTTCGCAAACGCCAAGCAACACAGGTAGACGACAAGGAGTCCTCCCAAGGCGCGGAGAATGCGGGTTCGCAACTCCTCGAGATGCTCGAGGAACGACATGCGGGCCATGTTCTCTTCGTACTCATCCTCGTCGTCAGCGGGAGGAGGAGCAGGGGGCTCCTTGGGAGGACCGGACCCGCCCCCGGACCCATCACCGGGCTCGGTTACTGGCGCATCGGTAGGGGCACTGACATCCGGCGCAGTCGCATGAGGATCGTCGTACAACTGGTCCGACTCGTCGTGATACGGGTCGTCATAGATCGAGTGATCGTCCGTGCCGTGTTCCGGCTCCGGACTTTCCGGCGTATTCGGCTCGCGTCCCTTGTCGGGGCCGCGTCCCGTCGACTCATCGTGTTCCGAACTCATGGACCGGCTCAGTTCTCACGTGTCGATCGGAGAAGCCTAGTGCGATTGCTTGGGCGGCTGCCATTCAGCCCGACTTCGAGGCGGAAGCGGCCTCGGCCTCTGGCAGGCCCGACACGGCACCATTGGAAGACTTCGGGGGCGTGGCCGAATCGACTGTCGACTCTGGCGGAGTGGACTCTCCGCTTGCGTCTGAGACCGCCTCGGGTTCCGGCTCCGAGTCCGATGCAGATTCGCCATCGGCCTTGGTGACTGCTCCACTGGCGGACGAATTCGACGCGGTCGAACTGGAACCGTAGTCGTAGTCACTGTAGTAATCGTCTTCGTAGTCGTCGTAGTAACTCGTGTTGATCTCTTTGTTGATGTCCTTGTTGATGTCCTTGGTCACATCCTTCGCGAGATTCTTGACGTCCTTCGTTTCGTGCTCGATGTTGTCCATCTCTCGCTGAAAGGTCGTCTTGAGCTCGTTCGAGGCGCGCTTGAACTCCGCCATGCCCTTGCCGAACGTCTTGCCGAGTTCCGGCAGCTTCTTGGGTCCGAAAATCAGCAATGCCAAGACGAACAGGACAACGATCTCACCCATGCCGAGGGGGCCCATGCAATTCTCCGTCTGGCGGACCCGGCGTTCCCGGACCCTGAACAGTAATTTGATGATACCGACGCGGGCGAGCGTATTCAACCGGATCGCGAAGCCGGGATTGGTCACTTGCCCGGCGCCCCCTTGCCCGACAGATCCCGAGACTCGGCCTCGTGGTCCATTACGACACGATTTCCGAGGTAGGCGGACTTGGGCGTGCAGCGGGAGTCATCGAGTGTCATCTGCCAGTCCACGCCACGTTCTCCTCCCGCAAGGTCACCAGACCGCCGGTCCGGCGGCCACGCCGGCACCGGCGCGTCATGCAGCTCAACCCGCTCTCTGGAATGTTCAGCCAGTTGCCATGTTGCGGCGTGCAGCCGAACTCGGTGCGGCGCAAGTCGAGCAGCGCCGCGTTCCGAGGCCATCGATCCGGGTCCGTCTTCCTGGCATGCGCTGGTACACTGCGACAGCGCGGAACGCGCGCCCACCGGGAGTCGCATCGCGGACGAGCGGGCCATCCAGAAGGGCTTGGCCGAGCCGGCCAGCGAGCCCGTCACTGAGTTCGACCCGGATTCTTACGGCCGGCCCATGGCCGAGAACGACACCCACTACGGGGCCATCCGTTCGATCCGGGAGCCGTTGGCGTCCCTTTACCGGGGCAGCGCGGACACCTACGTCACGGGCGACCTGCTGCTGTACTACCGGCGCCACAGTCCGAGCCAGTGCCTGGCACCGGACGTGAGGGTCGTGCTGGGAACCTCCCCGCAGGCACGACCCAGCTACCGGCTGTGGGAGGAGCGCAAGCCGCCGGACTTCGTGGTGGAGGTGAGTTCAGAGGATTCGTACGGGCACGACAGCGGGCCGAAGCGGGAGCTGTCCGGTAGGCTGGACGTGCAGGAGAACGTGCCGTTCCGGCCGGACTACGGGGGCGGAGGCGGGCGCGGGGTCGCGCGGCTGTGCCGGCAGTGGGGCGGGCAGCTTGTGGAGGCGGACCCGCACGGCGAGGTGGGGGGCGAGCCGGAGTACGCGAGCGAGGTGCTGGGAGTGGGGTTCCGGGCGGACGGGAACCGGGTGCGTCTGCGCGACCTGGAATCGGGCCGGGACCTGGAGTTGCCCGAGGAGGTCGAGCAGGCCCGGGACGCGGCGGAAAACCGGGCGGAAGAGGAGCGGCAAGCCCGCAAGGAAGCCGAAGCTCGCATTGCCGAACTGGAGGCACTCCTGCGGGGAGCCTGACGTCTCCGGTCCAGTAGGTGATCGAGTGGCATGCAGCCATGCCATGATTGCCCGCAGGAACGGGGCTCGCAAATCACGTCGCTGCGGACTCAGTCGGAATCTGGGACGGGCGTCCTCGCCTGCGTAGGCAGCGATGCCGACTACCGCGCCTTCCGGTACACCGACGTCACCGTCGGCAAGCCTAACCAACCCGCACGCTGGCCAGCGATTTCGTGCATGCCAGCGCCCGGGGGAAATTGGTATCGACGGCATCGAAGTGCGCTTCGGTCGCTGCGCACACGATCCAGCGATGCTCCAAGCCGGGCACGCCGGCCGCGCCCTGGCCATCTCGTGGCTGGGCAAACTGCCGCTCCGCCTCGCCTTCCTCGTCGCTGGGCCGGATTCGACCGTGGTTTCCGGG
Organism: uncultured Bryobacterales bacterium; assembly: GCA_964461235.1. Lineage (GTDB taxonomy): Bacteria > Acidobacteriota > Terriglobia > Bryobacterales > UBA6623 > VXMF01. The sequence continues at coordinate 83,592 of CAYWUV010000012.1, forward strand.
AGTTGAGAATGAAGGCAAGTCTGCAGCAAGGCCGTCCTGATCGAAATATGGAGAACCTGAATTGTTCCGATCGACGGTACACCAGCCAGCCGGAACGGGGCGATTGCCAGAGTTCACCGGGAAGCTCCACACTTCGCCAGCCAGCCCGCATCCAGTCTTACGAGGCCTGGATCGAACTCGGCCGGAACCTGCGTCCCAAAGACCTCGACTCGGCCCTGGATTGGGCCTCGTGAATGCACCGGACCTCCGGCTTCGAATCATTGGGACTGTCCGAAACCCCGCGAGTCATGCCGCAAAACGATCGAAAACTACGCTCTTGGGAAAGAAACCCGGCAGAACAGTCGACTAATGGAGCTACGCTGATCCCGCATCGGTCAACTTTTGAAGTTCAACTAGCGAAAGGAGGACGCCTTGATGCGAGCGCAATCTATTGCTCGGCTGCTGGCCCTAGTCTCCGGTCTGGTATTGGTGGCGAGTCCCGCGATCTCCCAAACACTGGGCACGATCCTAGGTACCGCGACTGATGACACAGGCGCGGTCATACCAGGTGCCACGGTTGAGATCACCAACGAGGACCAGGGCACTTCCAACGTCGTGGAAACCCAGGGAGACGGCACCTACTACCTGCCCAACGTGAGGCCCGGCTCCTATTCGATCCGCATGGAATCGGACGGGTTTCGACCCCACGAAGTCAGCAACCTGCGACTCGAGGTCGGCAGTGTCCTTACGTATGACGCTGTGCTCGAAGTCGGCTCGCTGACCGAGACCGTCACAGTCGAGGCGGCAAGCCCGCTCGTCGAGACTTCCCGGGGTTCCCTTGCCGCGGTGGTTGAGAACAAACGAGTCCTTGAACTCCCGCTCGTCAACCGGGAAGTGTTCGACCTAATTGACCTGACGCCCGGGGCGCAACGCATGCGGAACAGCAACCGCGCAGGCGGCGGCGATGTCACGATCGCCGGCGGACGCACAAGGTCCGCTGGGGTCTTTATTGACGGAGTGGTGAACAGTCGAACGGGAATCGGCGCAACCATCACCGAACTGAGCCCTCCGGTCGACGCTATTTCAGAAGTGCGAGTGGAGGCGAACGCCCCTACCGCGGAATACGGGCGTTCCGCAGCCGGCTTCATGAACGCGACTACGAAGTCGGGAACCAACGAGTTCCACGGTTCCGGCTACTGGTTCCTGCGCAACGACGCGCTCAACGCTCGCGGATGGGACGCCAGAAGCAAGACGAAGCTCCGTCGCAATGTGCCTGGTGCCACGATCGGGGGGCCCATCGCAAAGAACAAGGCGTTCTTCTTCTACAACTACGACATCACCATCCAGAATCTGGAGAACCTTCGCGTGCGCAGCGTGGGCCTTCCCGAATGGAAGACTGGCGACCTGTCGACGATGCTTCAGTCGAATGGCCGGCTCCGCAGAGTCTACGATCCCTTGACGTCGACTGGTCGTGGCGGAGAGATGCAATTCGAAAACAACGTGATACCGAGTTCGCGCTTAGACCCGGTTGCCCAGAGCGCACTATCCTTCGTACCGGGAGCAAACCGAACGGCAGTCGACATTTCGAACGAGGGCAACTGGGTAAGGAACCTGCCCAGAGAACTGCGGCGCACCAGCCACACGATGCGCGTGGACTACGAGCCGGCCGCCAGTGACAAACTGACGTTCCGTTACAACCTGTTCGAGCCGGTTAGTGACGACACGCAGCCTGCGGACGACTGGGGAGTTGCCGACCCGAACTCACAGCGCCTGCCGCAGCGCCAGCAGAACATCCTGCTGTCCTACACGAGGCTGTTCTCACCAACCTTTTTCATGACTGCGACAGGCGGCTTTTTCCGATACCGCAACCACATCCAGGGCCACAACCTTGACGAAGGTCTGGCAGCACAGATTGGCTTGATTGGTGTCGGTATCGACGCCTTCCCCCGCTTCAATATCGGAGGCAATCCCGGCTTCACGAGCATTGGCCAGGCAGGAGCTCAGCAGAGGCTGTTTGCATTTACGAACTTCGAGTACACCGCGCACTTCACAAGGGTGACGGGCAACCAGACATTCAAATTCGGAGTCGACTACAGGCGGTACCAAGGCAGCGAACTGGGTCGGCAAACCGCTTCCGGCGTGTTCGATTTTGCCAACACCGACACTCGGGGCCTGAATCCTGACGGAAGCGTGATCCCCGGCACGGGCGCGGACCTAGCATCGTTCCTAATTGGCCAAGCGGACCGGGCGCGCGTCCAGGCGAATCCGTCGTTCGGCCGCCGGTCGGGATATGTCGCTGCTTTCTTCCAGGATGACTGGCGCGTCAATGGGCAACTGACCCTCAACCTGGGCCTTCGATACGAGTACGAGGGGCCCTTTACCGAGGTGGCGGACCGGGTCGCGGGTTGGGATCCCGGGCTGCCGCTGCCAGCCGCCGGCGCGAACGGCATCCGGCATGACCAGACCGGAGCATTCTACTTTGCCGGGCGCGACGGCTTTCCGAGAAACCCGATTCGTCGGGACATGAATAACTTCGGTCCCCGTTTCGGTTTCGCTGTCAAGCCCGGGAGTGGAAGCAACACGGTAGTTCGCGGGGGCTTCGCGGTCCTGTTCGGCGGCAACTACGACGGCAATGTTCTGCAGACCGGAAGCCAGGGATTCGGTGGTGCCGGAAACATCGGCGGCGGGCAAGTACCACTGCTCAAGGACGGCATGCCCGCAACGTTCTTGCAGATCCCTGACGCCTCCGAACTGAACCACAACTTCGGCACTCGCGGGACGAAATTCGTCCAGGGCCGAGTCGATTTCGTGGACATCAACCACCGAACGCCGTATGCCTTCGACTGGAACCTGACGTTCCAGCATCAGGTCGGTGAGCAGCTGTTTGAGGTGCGGTACTACGCCAAGTACGCCAAAAAGGTGAACCTGCGCCGGATGAACCTCAACCAGATCCACCCGCAGAACCTCCCAAGAGTCGGCCTGAACGAATTCGGCAACCAGACTCAGCGGCTACTCAAGCCGTTCACGCAGTACGGCGGCACTGGCCAGATCCGGATGAACAATCCGAACTTCTTCAAGTCGGACTACCACGGGATCACGTTCAAGACGGAACGCCGCTTCAATCGGGGCGTCGGCTACATCTTCCTTTACACGTTCTCGAGGTGGTGGGACAACGCCCCATTCGTGGGCGAGAACGCGGCCACTCTCGGGGATCACGATTGGTTCCAGAACATCTACAACTTTGCGTCGGAGTGGTCACTTTCCGGGAATCACTCTCCGCACCGGATCGTGTTCAGCCCGGTCTATGAGCTGCCATTCGGTAGAGGCAAGCGATTCGCTCTGAGCGGACCGCTAAACGTGGTCGCCGGGGGTTGGCAAATCTCAGGGATCTATACCTTCCAGAGCGGCTCCCCGTTCGGTGTGACCGTTCTGAACGGTGCCCGTGACGTGAAGGGAGATAACGCCGCCGACGCGACCTTATACGCGAATCTCGTCGGGAATCCCGACCACCCTAACCGCGGCGAGCCCGCACCTGGGGGCAGGCGGGGCATTCTTTGGACGAACGAGGCCGGGTTCGAGACACCGGCCCGCTATAGCCTCGGGAACGCAGGCCGGAAGGTCCGAGGAACGCTGGGGCCGGGCACGCCTCACATCTTCAACATCGCAGTGTCAAAGAACACCCAGATTACCGAGCGTTTGCGGATGCAGTTCCGGTTCGAGACATTCAACAGCTTCAACACACCCGAGTTCAACAACCCAAGGGACCAAGTGGGACAGTCCGGGTTCGGCGTAGTCAATGCCGGGAACTCGCACCGAGAAATGCAGCTCGGCTTGAAGTTCTACTTCTAGCTGCGCTGCACGAATCGCGACCACTTTCGCGTAGAACTTTAGCCCGGCCATCGTTTTGGGGGCGGTCCACTGCCGGATCAGATCGGACGGCTGAATCGTGAACCGGAACTGATCGAGACCTGTGGCTGGGAAGTCCCCTGCGACCCGCCAGCTCTGTCGCAACGAGTTGCGCTAAGCCCGCGTACTTTCGAGACGTCTACCGAATCAACCCTCATGATCTGGGCGCTCACTCCGACTGTATGAAACGGGGCGCACATCACCGGCGGGCGGAACGGCTTGCTCCGGGCGGCCCCTGTGCTCGAATACGGAGCGGAAGCGGGGCATGGTCGCAAC
>CAYWUV010000013.1:0-84698 GCA_964461235.1 uncultured Bryobacterales bacterium
AACCCCGGTGAGACGCTAAGAGCCCACTTGCGCCTCGGAAATTTAGAACCGCTGCTTTTTCGGTCCAGTCCTTGACAGACTTCTCCGTGCACGCTTATGCTGTTAAGGTAACTGTTATAACAGATTGCAGGAGGATCAAATGAGCAAGGCATTTCAGGGGCTACGTCTCATTGCCCTGACCGTTCTGGTGGCGGCGCTCTCGTTCGCCCAGCAGAGCACCGGAACAATTTCTGGCACCGTATCTGACCAGCAGGGGGCGGTCATTCCTGGTGCGCAAGTTGAGGTTCGCAATGCCGGTACCAACGCTGTCTTCGCGACCTCGGCAAACGAGAATGGGGTCTATATCGCTCCAGGCATGGTCGTTGGAGAGTATGAAATCTCGGTCGAGTCCGAGGGGTTCCGTCGAAGCGTGCGATCAGGAGTCACGCTGCAGGTGGGCCAGAATGCGGAAGTCAATATTACTCTCGAGATCGGCCAAGTGACCGAAGTCGTTGAGGTCGTCGGTGAGGCACCACTGGTGGACACGGGCGGGGCGACGATCGGCGAGGTCATCGAGCGCAAGCGGGTCTCCGACCTGCCGATCAATGGTCGCGGCGCACTCGCTCTGACCATGCTGACCGCCGGTGTCATCTCGAACGCCGGACCGACGAATTCGGGTTTCGGCGACCGGGGCATCCAGCTGTCGTCAATCTCCATCAATGGCAGTCCAAATTCCATGAACGCCCAGATGCTCGACGGAAACAACAACATCCTGAGCTATGTGGGCGAGGTGGGCGTGCCGATTGCCGTGGACTCGGTCGAGGAATTCAAGGTGCAAAGCGGCACGATGTCATCGGAGTTTGGTTACACGGCCGGGGGAGCGATCAACCTCGTGACCCGATCGGGAACCAACGACATCCACGGCACGGCGTACGAGTTCCTGCGCAACGACAAGATCGACGCGCGCAACGCCTTTGCCGCCACCAGGCTGCCGCTCCGTTACAACCAGTATGGTGCGTCCGTCGGCGGGCCTGTCGTCAAGAATCGTACCTTTGGCTTCTTCAACTGGGAGGAGTACCGACTCGGGCGGAGCAGCCCGAGACGCAGCACCGTGCCCGTCGCCGACTTCAAACAGGGGGATTTTAGCGAGCTCCGTACCGCGTCGGGAGCGCTCGTTCCCATCTACGATCCGGACACGACCCGGCCCAACCCTGACGGCGGGGGACTCGTTCGCGATCCTTACCCAGGCAACAGAATCCCCATGGCGAATTTTGATCCTGCCGCGCAGAACGTCGTTCGCTGGTATCCGGAGCCCAACTCGGTCCCGACGAACCAGTACACCTTCGCCGACAACTATCGGGACTCGGCGGTCCGAAGGGTGAACTGGTCGCAGTGGAATGCCAAGGTTGACCATCGCTTCAGCGACAAGAATACGATGTTCGCGCGCTACACGTCGGCGCGACACCAGCCCTCCGGCAACAACGTGTTCACCGATCCCAATGTGGGCCGGAACCGCGACGACGACCAGACGAATCGCAACTTCGTAGTCCAGGACACCCACACATTCTCCCCTACGCTAATTAACACCCTCCGCGTGGGAACGAGTCGTCAGTTGTTTCTCTTTGAGACGGTGGGCAAGTACATGGGCTATGCCCAGAAGATTGGGCTGCCGGAAATCGTTCCCGCCGAGCAAGTGCCTCAGATCAATCTTGCGGGATACCCGCGGATCGGGGGAGGCGCTCTCGGCAAGCGCAGTTCGCTGAACTGGGACATCCAGAACATGGTCACCAAGATTAGCGGCAACCACACGCTGAAGTTCGGGCTAAACGCTCGCGACCTGTACGGCGGGAACCGCCAGGGCGGGGCGCTGTCCGGCAACTTCCAGTTCCGCGGCCTGACGACGGACCCGCAATCCCCGAAGGGTACCGGGAACGATTTCGCGCAATTCCTGACCGGAGACGTTTCGCGCGCCACCATCCAGCGGATCCTCGGAAATTCGTGGCACGGCTTTAATTGGAGCTGGTTCGTTCAGGACGACTGGAGAGTCACGAGTCGCCTCACGCTCAATCTGGGCTTGCGCTGGGATTTCCAGCAGAAGCCTTACGAGCGCTATAACGGCCAGATCAATTTCGACCCGAACTGCACTGAGCCTACGACGGGCTTGCCGGGGTGCACGGTCTTCGCCAGCGTTGACGGCCAGCCTAGGACCTTCATGGAGGAGGACTACAATGATTTCGGGCCCCGCCTCGGATTTGCCTACGATCTTACGGGCGAGGGCCGAACGGTCTTTCGCGGTGGGTACGGCGTCTACTACGCTTCGATTTTCTTCCGCCGCTTCACGGGCGACATCAACTTGTTTTCCCGGACCACTACGGCATACGTAACGTCCACTCCCGGAGAAAGGGCCTTCCAGTTCTCCGAAGGCTTCCCACACCCCTACGCCGAGACCCCAGGGGCCTCTGCCGGTCCCGGAGCCCGGCTTGGCCAGAGCGTGACCCTGCGCGAATCGGACGGCACCACGCCCATTACCCAACAGTGGAACGCCTCGATCCAGCATCAGACGGGCAACTGGTTCTTCGACATCGCTTACGCGGGCAACAAGGGGAACCACTTCTCGGCCAACGGGTATAACCTCAACCAGTTGCACCCAGACTGGCGGCTGCAGCTGGGCCAGTCCCTGTTCGACCGCGTGCCAAACCCCAACCGGGGCTTGGTGCGGGGCGGCCTAGGGGGCAGAACCATCACCTACGAGCAGTATCTCAGGGCATTCCCGCACTTCAGCGCCGTCACGGTGCTTAACCCTCGTATGGGGAACTACATCTCCCACCAGCTGCAGTTCAATGTCAAGCGGCCGCTAGCCGACGGCCTGCTGCTCCACTTCGCCTTCACGGGCGGCAAGAAGGTCAGCGACTCGACCCAGGTGCCGGTCGACTTCGGCTCGGTAGAGCAGACCAATGAGAACAGCTACCAAGACGGCCTGTACAGCCGTTTCGTACAGAAATCGATCGATCCGACGGACGTAGCCAAGCGCGCGGTCATCAGCGTCTTGTACGAACTGCCGTTCGGACGCGGCAGCAGTTCGGGCATCAACAGGCTCATCGGCGGGTGGCAGATCAACACGATTGGGGTTATGCAAGACGGCCTGCCGCTGATTGTTCGCGGAGCGAACAACTTCCAGGCGAACCGGCCCAACTCGACCGGCCAAAGCGCTCGGCTGGACGACCCCACCGCGCAGCGCTGGTTCGACACGACGGCCTTCGTCAATCCGCCGGATTTCACGTACGGAAACGTGGGCAGGGCACTGCCGGACGTGCGCGGACCAGGAACGGTGAACTTCGACCTGTCGTTCATCAAAGACACGTTCATCGGCGAGCGCATCAACGTGCAGTTCCGTGCGGAGGCCTTTAACTTCCTGAACAGCGTCAACTACCGGACGCCCAACACATCCTTCCGGGCCGGTGCAGACGGTCTCAACGCTTCTGGTACATTCGGCACGATCAGGGCAGCTCGCGACGCACGTGTCATACAATTTGGGCTCAAGGTAATCTTCTAGGTAACGAAGGTATGGAAGGCGGGATCTGGAGATTGCCGGAAAGCAGAGTAGTGTGAAATGGCGGTGAGCACGAGAGTTCCAGCACGGTCGGTCACGGGGCTTCTCGCGTCGGGCATGTCATTGTGGCTCGCCGCCGCCCCGAATTCCGCACCGCCGCTGACCCCCCTCGCTGAAGCCAACGCCGAACGAGCCCATCGGACCCTCGATCAGGCGGCTCCGACCGCTTCCGCAGTCGCAGAGGCCGTCACGTTGCAGGCTGCCGGATTGCGGCCAGTGGTGCCCTCCGACGCGCCGGTCTTGCGTCGGAACTTGATCGATGAGGCGATCTTCTCGAAGATGGATCGCGACGGAGTGCCTCACGCCAGGCTGGCGAGCGACGGCGAGTTCCTGCGGCGGGTCCACATCGACCTCGTTGGTCGGATTCCTACGCTTGAGGAGGTGCTTGCCTTTGAAGCGGACACCGCTGCTGACAAGCGCGATCGGCTGATCGGGCGGCTTATCGCGAGCGATGAGTTCGTCGAGCGCTGGGCGTACTATTTCGAGGACCTGTTTCGAGCGGGAAACCGCATGGGGCACGGGAAGAACCTCTTCCGCTTCTGGATGCGGGAATGGCTGACTCTCGATCGCTCGTACGCCGACGTTGTCACCGACCTGCTCACCCAGGGGGGCAAGAGCAGCCATTCCGCTCCTGGCGCGCTCTACTTCGCTCGTGACTTCGTGAAGGCGAAGGATGACCCGGACGAACCAGACGCCCACGACCTCGTGAACCGGCCAGACTCGGTCGACGAGTTCACGGTCACCTACGGCAAGGCCTTCTTGGGGATCAACCTGAGCTGCATCTCCTGCCATGACGGCGTGAACCATCTGGAGCAGGTGAACTTATACCTCACTGGCAAGTCCCGCGAGGATTTCTTCCGGCAGGCTGCGTTCTTCGGGCGGACCCGGATGATCATGAACTGGGAGAACGGGTTCCAGGCGAACACCGAGTACACGGTTGATGACGTGGAGCCGGGTTATCCGACGACGAGCGAGAGCATTCTCCGCGTGCCGAGGACCGGAGGCTCGAACGAGCCGAAGTTCATTCTGGACGACCGTCCGGCGAACGCTGACGAGTTGCCGAGGGACGCGCTGGCACGCCTGCTGACCGGCCACATCCAGTTCGCCAGGGCGACCGTCAATCGGATTTGGGCCGAACTCATGGGAGTCGGGATCGTCGAGCCCGTCGACGGATTCGATCTCGTGCGCTATTACCCGGACGCCGATTTGCCCGACGGCTGGACCGTGCAGCCGAGCCACCCTTACTTGCTCGATGATCTGGCCCGCGATTTCCAGAGAAGCGGCTTCAGTTTCCGGCACCTGGTTCGGACCATCGCCGAGTCCAGCGTCTACCAGCTATCGTCCCAGTTCGACCATGAATGGAAGCTGGAGTACGGGCGCTACTTCGCGCGACGCAACGTCCGGATGCTGAGCCCGGTGCAACTGCACGATGCGATTGTGACTGCAACGGCCGTGCCGGGATCGTATACAAGCGGGGATTTCGAGGTCGGGATGGCGCGTCAGGTTCTGGATCCCGCGTACGTCAAGGGCGAAGTAGGCGAGTTCCTGAGAGCCTTCGGGCAGCAAAGCCGGGACGAGTTTCCGGCGCGTGTCCCTCTCTCGTCACTGCAGGCAATGCTGATGATGAACTCCCGCACTGTTCTCGACCGCGTCCAGGCGGACGGAGCGGGCCGGGTCGCGGGGATGCTGCGGTCCCTGGAATCGGACCGGATCGTGGCGGCTGCGGCGTGGAAGGCGGCTACGGGCCAAGCGCCAGAGCCGGAGAAGGTCGACGGAGCGGTCCGTCGGGGCATCGTCGAGAAGCTGTACCTGTCGACCTTGTCGCGCCGCCCGGCTCCGGCTGAAATGGACGTTTCGTTGGGAGCACTCGACAAGAATCTCGAGCAAGGCGCTGAGAACCTGCAATGGGCACTGCTGAACAAACCCGAGTTCCTGTTCAACTACTGACCGGACCAACTCACGGAGGCCAACCATGCGGACTGTCCGAGAGCTGACGCCGACACGCCGGGACACCCTGCGGCTCGGCGCGACAAGCCTGCTGGGCGGCCTGGTCGGGGAAGGGCTCTGGCCGGCGCGAGTCCGCGCGGCTGGGCGCTCCAATCCTCGTGGAACAGCCCGGTTCGCCATCGTGGTCGAGGCGGCCGGTGCCATCAGCCACGTCGATACATTCGATTTCAAGGAAGACGCCGGCACCCAGCCTGATTTCGACGTCCGAGAGGTTCGCAAGGGCGTGTACATTCCCCGCCGGTTGTTCCCGAACCTGTCCGGAATGATGGATCGGATCGCCATCGTGCGCACGTTCAAGAGCCACGAGGTAGTCCATTTCCGCGGCGAGTACTACACGCGGGCCGGCCGTCCGCTCAACCTCGCCCAGTCCGCGGAGATTCCTCCGGTCGGGACCGTGGTTGCTGCGGAACTCGATCACCAAAGGCGCGAGAGCGATACGTTTCCGACGTTCATCACCTGCAATCTCGCCAATCTCGCCCTTCCCAGCGGGTTCTACCATCCCCGCTTCTCCGGTTTGGACATCGATGCGGGCGGTGGGGCCGGAAGCGTCGCCGCCAAGGGGGAAGCGCTGGCCTTGCTCGAGGAGAGATTCCAGCTGCTGGGCGACCTCGACCGCGCCGTTCGACGAGACTTCGGAACTCGCGGTCCGGAGATGAGCGCGTTCCGGTCCTTTCAGGAGGAGGCTTATCACGTGCTGGGCGACTCTCGCTGGCCGGAGGCTCTTGCGATTGAGGACGCAGATGCGCAGCGTTACGGCGACAACGACGTGGGACGCGGGTGCCTCTTGGCGCGCAACCTAGTCATGGCCGATGCAGGGACCCGGTACGTGCACGTGAAGCATGGAGGCTGGGATCATCACAAGCGGATCTACGACCACGGTGCAAACTCGAACCACTACAAACACTGCAATGATCTGGACCGTGCCCTCTCGAGCCTACTGCGGGACCTCGAATCCACAGCCTCGCCACGCGATCCTGCCAAGACTCTGCTGGACGAGACGATCGTCGTCGTTCCGACCGAGTTCGGCCGCGTTCCGGGTGCGTTGAATCTCGTCGGGGGAAGGCACCACTACAACGAGGTTTACATCGGCCTATTCGCCGGAGGCGGGATCAAAGGCGGCACGGTCATCGGGCGCACCGACGCAGCCGGGGAACACGCCGTCGAAACGGGCTGGAAATACGGCATGCAGCCGAAGATGGAGAACATCGTGGCTTCGGTGTATTCCGCCCTCGGCATCGACTGGCTCAAGGAGGTCACCAACACTCCTTCGAAGCGGGTCTACCGGTTCATCGATCAACTCGGGGCGACCGAGCCGTGCATCCCCGACGAGATCGAGGAACTGTTCGCCTGATGGCCTCGCGCCTATCGGCTGTGCTGGTCGCGGCCTGTCTGCCGTGTTTTGCCGCGGAAAACGGGCCCGACGCCAATATCGTCCCTCCAACGGGCATGGTCCTGATTCCGGAGGGTGAGTTCACCATGGGCCGTACGTTCGCGACTGACGACGACGAAACCGGTATGCGCCCGTTGGTTCTGCGCGATGACCGTCCCGCCCACAAGGTCCGGATCGACGAATACTGGATGGACGCCACCGAGGTGACCCACGCTGCTTACGCAGAGTTCGTTGCGTCGGAAGGGCACCGGCCTCCCCACCACTGGCCCGAGGGCGAAATGCCCGACGGGATGAAGCGCTATCCGGTCTATAACGTCGATTGGGAGGACGCCCGCGCGTTCTGCATGTGGAAAGGCAGGCGGCTACCAACCGAAGCTGAATGGGAACGGGCCGCGCGCGGAGGTTCGGAGGGCTCCCGCTACCCCTGGGGCAACGAGAAGCCCGATCGGACCAAGGCGAGGTACTCGACCCAGGCAGGGCCCGGACCGGTGGCGGAGCATGCACCCAACGGCTTCGGGCTGTACGACATGGCTGGTGGAGTGACGGAATGGTGTGAGGACTGGTTCGAGCGGACGTACTACTCGGCGAGCCCTCTCGAGAACCCGCAAGGGCCGCAGGATGGAATGTATCGGATCGTCCGCGGCGGTGCGTGGTCTGACGGCCCGAACCGGATCACCGTGTTTTTCCGGAACTGGGTACGGCCGAACCAGCGGACGCCGAACCTCGGCTTTCGTTGCGTACAGGATGTCCGGTAACAGGAGAACCGCCTGCCGTGCCCCCGTGTCGACGAGAGTTCCTGTCCGGATGGCTGGGCGGCTTGTCTTCGGTTGCTGCCCTGAAGGGGGAGCTTTTCGCATCGGGGAACTCTCCACTGAGGATTCGAAGCGTCGAGCCGGTCGTAGTTCGTACGCCTCGAGGGGAACAGCCTCCGGATTGGTACCTGGAGATCGGCCCAGTCGGCCAGGCTACCGGTGGAAGCGGCCTGTGGAACCGCCTCGATCACGCTTCGCCGAGCCGGTTCAAGGGAGTGACCCAGGCCACACTGGTGAAGATCGTTACCGAGGAGGGGCTGGTTGGTTGGGGCGAGTGCCATGCACCCGCGGCACCGCGCGTTCACGCGGCGGTCATCAGTGACCTTTTCGCTCCGATCCTTATCGGCCAGGATGCGAGGCAGGTCGAACCGCTGTGGGAGAGGCTCTATTCGAGCCAGCGGCTCCGCGGTTACGCGACGGGGTTCTACACCGAATCGATTGCCGGGATTGACCTGGCGCTCTGGGACCTGCTCGGCAAGTACCTGAATGAGCCCCTGTACCGGATCCTCGGGGGCAAGTATCGGGATTCGGTCCCTACCTACTCGAGCATAGGCGGCTCCACACCAGAGGCTCTTGGCGAGTCGGCCCGCGAACGGATCGATCAGGGGTTCTCGGCCGTCAAGACGGGGCTGAGCAAGGGCCCCGGCACCTCCAACCTCGATCGAGTAGAAGCAGTGTCCGAAGCGATCGGCAATAGCGGGCAGTTACTGGTCGACTCACTGGGGGCGTACAAGATTCACGAGGCGCGCTCGGTCGGCGCCCAGCTGGATCGGTTGCCAAACATCGGCTGGTGGGAGGACGCGCTGCTGCCCGAGGACATTGAAGGGTATCGGGAACTCAAGTCGGCCCTCAGAACGCCAATCTGCGCAGGCGAGACCTTTTCGAATCGCTACCAGTTCCGTGACCTGTTCGGGGCGAGGGCTGTCGACATGGTCAACCCCGACCTGTGCAGGGCGGGTGGTATCAGCGAGTGCCGCCGTATCGGCGTCCTGGCGGACTTGCACGGAGTACTGTTCTCGCCGCATATCAGCACCGGCACCGCCCTGTACTGGGCGGCGTCGGTCCATCTGGCAGCGCACTTGCCGAACACCGTAATCATGGAAGGCGGAACCCTGCTGGAACGCCCGTTCGGCAACGCGTTGCTGCGGGAGCCCTTGGAGTGGCGTCCCGGAGAGGCCATCGTTCCCGAGGGCCCGGGCATCGGGGCCGAGTTCGACGAGGATCAACTGGCGAGGTACACGGTCGGATGAGCACGTCTGCCCAGCCTCGGCCGAACGTTCGATGGCGCATCGCCGCTCTGCTCTTCGGCGCCACGGTCATCAATTACGTAGATCGTCAGACGCTCTCCGTTCTGGCCTCGGAAATCACGAACGAACTCGGTATCTCCGACATCGAGTATTCCCAGGTTGTTCAGGCGTTCTTGATCTGCTACGCGGGCATGTATATGGTTTGGGGGCGAATCATCGATCGATGGGGCACACGCGTGGCCTTGGCTATTTCGATGGTCTGGTGGTCGCTTGCGAACGCCGGGCACGCGCTGTCAAGAGGGGCATTGGGTCTCGGCGTCTTTCGAGCATTGCTGGGTCTCGGCGAATCGGGCAACTTCCTGGCGGCCGAGAAGGCGATTTCAGAATGGTTCCCTCCCAGGGAGCGTGGTTTCGCGAACGGGCTGGTCAACGCTGCCGCGTCCACCGGGGCGATTCTCGCACCGCCGTTGATCGTCTTGATCTTCACGCAGTGGGGCTGGAGAGTCGCCTTCGTCGTCACGGGCGCGATGGGATTTGTGTGGCTGGTGTTCTGGCTGCGCTGGTATTGGGTGCCGGCCCGCCATCCCCTAGTAACAGCCGAGGAACGGTCGCTGATCGAGAATGCCTCTGGCAGCCCGCCACGCCGTTCTGTCCGCTGGGCGCAACTGTTCGGTTTTCGCCAGACGTGGGCGCTCTTCCTGGCGCGCGTGCTGGCAGACCCGGTGTGGTGGTTCTACCTGTTCTGGCTGCCGAAGTACCTCAGCGACGAGCGGGGCTTCAGCATTGTGGCCATCGGCCTGACGACATGGGTGCCGTTTCTGACTGCCGATCTCGGCGCGATTGCGGGCGGCTGGGCGTCAGGGAGGCTGATCGCACGTGGGGTGGCTCCGGTACGAGCCCGCAAATGGGTCATGCTGCCGGCAGCGGCCGTAATGCCGCTAAGCCTAATCGTGCCGAACAGCGATTCGTCGGTTGTCGCCGTAACGGCCATCTGCTTCGTGACGTTTGCCCACATGGCATGGAAGACCAACCTGATGACTATGACGAATGACGTCTATCCGACATCCGTTGTCGGTTCCGCTGCGGGGATCGTCGGACTCGGGAGCTCTCTTGGAGGCGTGATCTTCACTGGCATCACGGGCGTAGTGGTCGAGCGGTATTCTTATGCGGCGATCTTCTTCGTGATGGCGTTCTTGCATCCGCTGGCCCTCGGCATCCTGCATTTGCTGGCGAAGGGCGGCGTCGGAGAGGAGGGAGCGGACTGATTCCGCGGAAAGAGGTTATGGAAAACCGAAACGGAAAGCCACGGGATGGCGCGTTCCAGCCCATTGAGCGTCGTCGGATGTCAGACCAGGTCTACGAGGAAGTGCTTCACGCCATACTCGAGCACCGCTTCAAGCCCGGGGAGCGCCTTTCCATACCCGATCTCTCGCGCAGTCTTGACGTGAGCCAAATGCCGGTTCGACAGGCGATCGACCGGCTCAGCGAAGAGGGTCTCGTCGACATACGACCGCGTAGCGGAACCTTCGTCGCCCAGGCGGACGAGCAGGACGTCGCCGAGACGTTCGACATCCGACGGGCGCTTGACGCCTTGGCCGCAGAGACCGCGGTCAAGCACGTGTCCGAGCAAGACCTGTCCGAGCTGGAGGAACTTGTCGGAAGTATGGACGACTTCGCTGCCCTCGGAAGCGACGGAATGCGCAGCCACGACCGTCTGAACTGGGAATTCCACCTGTTCATCGTGCGCTTGTCTGGCAATGAGAAGCTCCACGAGATGTACAAGCAGCTGAACGCACACCTCAAGATCGCGAGCGTGCACGTCTCGAGCCGGGACTGGGCGACGAGGGTCCCCCGCGCCCAAGCCGAGCACCGTGCAATGGTAGGGGCCTTAAGGAATCGTTCGGCCGAGGACCTCGCCAGCGTTCTGGCCGTTCACGTGAAACGCGGCAAGGAGGCCCTGATCCGCGACATTCGTGAAGCACGCGACTCCTACCTGGCTGCCAAGCCCTCAAAATAGACCTCTTTCAATGACTCACTCTTTCCAAGGCGTCATCCCCATCCTTGTCACTCCGTTCCAAGAGGACGGCCGGGTTGATGTCGCCGCGCAGTTGCGCGTCGTCGACCACCTTTCCGCGAATGGTGCGGACGAAGGTTTCGGAGTGTTCGGGAACGCCGGCGAAGGCTACGCCCTCCTGCCGACGGAAAAACGCATCTTGCTGGACGCCATCGTCCGGCACGTGGACGGTCGCGTTCCGGTCATTGTGGGTGTGGGGGCCACTGGCACTGATGCTGCGGTCGAAGCCTGCCGTGGAGCAGAAGGCCAGGGCGCGGACGGCCTGATGGTTCTACCGCCGTATTACCTGCGACCCGACGCTGACGGCGTGATGTTCTTCTATTCGGCGATCAGCGACGCGGTCGGCATTCCGATCATGGTCCAGGATGCCCCCATGCTGTCGCAGGTCGCCATGCCGCCCGCCCTGCTCGGGCGCCTTGGCCGCGAGATCGAGAACGTCCGGTACGTGAAGGTAGAGGCACCGCCCACCGCGCCCAAGATCAGCAGTACTCTCAAAGCCGCAAGTGACGGCCTGACCTTGCTAGGAGGCCTGAACGGCCAATTCATGATCGAGGAGTGGCGCCGAGGTGCCCGCGGGACAATGCCGGCCAGCGACATGACCTGGCTCTTCCACTCGATATGGGACGATCTCGAGCACCGGAGGCTCAGCGCCGCTTGGAGCACATTCCAGCGAGCGCTGCCCCTGATACGTTACGAATTGCAGCCCGGCCTGGGGGTCTCGGCGGTGAAGCACAATTTGGTCCACGCGGGAGTTCTCGAGAACGCCACTGTACGGCATCCGACTCGAGCACTTGACAGAGAGGGACTGCTGGAACTTGAAGCTCTGCGATCTGTCGTTGGTCCGACCTGGCGATCATGCCCATAGACCGGATCGAGACGATCGAATCCTTCGCCCTGAGGTTTCCGCGCGATTCCGAAGCCGTCCGCGGAACCGCCGGATCGCCCACAAGGCTGACAGCGAGTACCTTCGACTACCGCTGGTCGGAAACGAACAGCACGCTGTACTCGGTGCATTTCGAAGCCGCGCTGGTGAAGGTGACGCTTGCTTCTGGGTTAGTGGGATGGGGCGAGCCTCAAGCACCGCTCGTCCCCGAAGTCGCATGCTTGATTGCCGAGCGCTTGCTCCGACCGGCCATCGAAGGCCTTGCGTTCGACGGCTCCACGGGTGCCATCCGATCGTTGAGGCAGCGGATGTACTCCACCATGCGGGTCCGCGGCCAGACCGGGGGCTTCATGCTCGACGCCATGGCCGGTGTCGACATAGCGCTTTGGGACCTGGCTGGAAAGATCCGGGGCCTTGCGGTTGCTGACTTGCTTTCGCCGGGGCGGACGAAGAGTCGGATCCCGTGCTATCTGTCCGGACTCTCCGGAATGGACAACGCGGCGCGTGTCGCGCAAGCCAAGGACGCTTGGAGTGCGGGATTCCGCATCTACAAGATCTTCCATGACCGGACGGAGGAGGCGCTTTTCGACCTGTTGACGCAGTTGCGGGAAGCCCTCGGTCCCGATGCGGGCTTGGCGGTCGACGCCCTCTGGCGTCTTGACGGGGACACTGCGGTGGAGTTTGGCAAGAGGCTGGACACCCTAGGCGCCCTATGGCTGGAATGCCCGCTGCCACCCGAGTCAGCCACCGCGCATTCGGAACTGGCGCATCGGATCCGGACTCCAATCGCCCTGGGAGAAAGCTATCGGTCGCGGCTTGAAATGGCCCCGTTCCTGTCAGCGAACTGCGTGCAGTGGCTCCAGCCTGACCTCGGGCGATGGGGCCTCACGGAGGCGTTCGACATCGCCAGCGAGGTTCCGGAGAGTGTCCGGGTCGTTCCCCACATCAGCATTGCGATGGGTCCCCAGATCGCTGCCGCCCTTCAATTTTCGGCGGCTTGCCCGAACGTGGAACTGGCTGAATACAACCCGGTTGTCTGCTCCGTTGCAAACAGATACCTGAAACGGCCCCTTTCAATTCACAGTGCCGAGTACGTTGTGCCTGTCGGACCCGGATTGGGGGTCGAAATCGACGAATCGGCCTTGGCAGCTGCCTTGAATTCGACCGACGTGGCAGGTAGTCGCGATTAACGCGGGGCTCGCGATCCAACTGCAGAACTGGGCCAAATGCCTTACCTCATGTGTCGGTCGACCGGACGCCGTATCGAACGACCGGGTCGAGGGCTGCGTTCCGCTATACCTCCTGCCATCCTGAGTTTCCGGAAGCGCCAGTTGGCCGGTTCAAGAGCCCGCCGATCCCAGATATGGATTATCGGGGCCGGGTCGAAGACACAGGCTGGCGCTGCAGAATCCCCTTCCAGTCGATCATTCGGTGGTCGCCTCGGGGGCGCCGCCAAGAAGGTTCTCGGGTGACGCGCGGAGCGGTCCGGTCGAATCACAAGGCGAGCCGTTGTCCCGCTTCCTCTCCGAGGTCTCCGTGTGCCTCACAGGATCGCTGAACCGTATCGTATGACGAAGACTTGAGCTGTTTGCTGCAAGGACTTCCCGCAGATCCCCCGACAAGCCTCAAGACCGCAAGATTCATTCCGAGAGGCGTTGCGGTCGACTTGCAGTGGCCCTTGCTCGCGGAGTGCCTTCCGGCTCGGATAGTGATCACGCGCGAGGCCTGACCCAGAAGGGACCGACCGATCCAGTCCAGAATTGTACTTATTTAAGTCGCAATGATAGGGGATTATGTAGATAAGTGCCCAAATCACCGCTTTTACGCTTGACTTATGGGCACTTTTCTACTAGAATGAAATCGTGCCAGACAGAGTAAGAGCACCGGGGAAGTCGCATCGCAATGGCATCAGCTTGAAGGCCATCATGCGCCGGTTTCCGAGCAATGAAAAGGCTGAACAGTGGTTCATCAAGCAACGCTGGCCGGCCGGGGTGTGCTGCCCGTATTGCGGGTCGCTGAACGTCCAGATCGGATGCCAGCACAAGACCATGCCGTTCCGCTGCCGCGAGAAGGCTTGCGGTCGCAAGCGGTTCAGCGTGCGGACGGGCACGGTCATGGAATGCTCGAAGATCGGCTACCAGGACTGGATGCTGGCGATGTTCCTGGTGATGACGAACCTCAAGGGCGTCGCGTCCCTGAAGCTGCACCGGGACTTGGAGATCAACCAGCGGTCGGCCTGGTTCCTGGCCCACCGGTTGCGCCTGGCGCTGACCGAGCGGGTCGGTCCGTTCAGCGGACCGGTCGAGGCCGACGAGACCTACCTGGGCGGGAAGCGTCGCAACATGTCGAACGCCCAGCGCAAGGAGCTGGAGGGAACGGGCCGGGGCGCGGTCGGCAAGACCGCGGTGGTGGGCGCGAAGGATCGCGAGACCAACCAGGTGGCGGCCAAGGTGGTGGCCGCGACCGACAAGGAGACGCTGCAAGGGTTCGTGAGCGACCACGCGGACGCCGAGGCCACGGTCTACACGGACGATGCGACGGCGTACGAGACGCTGCCGTTCGACCACGACACGGTCAAACACTCGCTGCAGGAGTACATCAAGGGAGACATGCACACCAACGGCATCGAATCCTTGTGGTCGATGCTGAAGCGCGCTCACAAGGGCACGTTCCACAAGTTCAGCCCGAAGCATCTGGACCGCTACGTGCAGGAATTCGCCGGACGCCACAATGTGCGGGAGCAGGACACCATCGAGCAGATCGGCTCCCTGCGGCGCGGGATGGAGGGCAAGCGGCTCACCTACAAGGCCCTGATTCAGAACAACGGCTTGAAGTCCGGCACTAGGGCGGTGGCGGAGGGGCGCTGAACGTCAACAAGCGCACCCGGTGCAGCGGGAACAGCCTCGCCACCATGGCGGAATCCACTCCGATTCCGCGGGCGAGATCCAGCTGGATCCGCCGCTCCATTCGGATCAGAGCCTGCCGGGGCTGCGACAATAGCGGCGTACGGGAGACACCCTTGAAACGAGAGAAGACCCGACACGCAACAGAGGTCAGGGAGGTGGAGTTACCTCCCGACACCTACCGGCCGAGCGCTGCTGAACTGCGGGAGACGCTCAGCTTTAACGGGACTTTGGAGGAGTTTGCCAAGGCTATTTTGCAGCCTGTCAGGGTCCGCCGGGTAAAGGATCGAAAGCGTCCCCGGTAAATGCCTATGGAATCAGTCTCTTGCAGGCGATTTGGGCACTCAACTACATAATCCCCCAATGATAACTTGGCTATTGGATGGATACCTTGCGAACGAGCATTGATATCCCCCGCGAGTTGCACAGGAAACTGCACGAGGCAGCGCGGCAGCGCGGCTGTTCAGCCCGACGGTTGATCCTTGAGAGCATCGAGAGAGTCGTTCAAGATACGGCCCGGCAACGGCCCACGCGCCGCCTAACGCTTGACCGTGCTCCGGTGTCTTCGCGTGGGTATGCGTTTGATCTCTCGGCTGATCAGATTCATGAACTCATTGAGTTTCCCTGACATCAATGTCTGGCTTGCGTTGCTGATCGACGGCCACGTTCACAGGGCAGTCGCTGTCGAATGGTGGCGCAGCGAACAGGGGCGCCAGATCGCATTCTCACGGCTCACCCAGATCGGAGTTCTCCGCCTCCTGACTACGTCGGCTGCGATGAACGGAGAACCGCTCTCCATGGCGGAAGCATGGTCTGCCTACGACTACCTATACAGGGATGACCGGATCGTCTTCTTGCCCGAACCAGCCGCGTTCGGGCACGCGTTCCGCACCAAGGCGTCTACCGGTCTAGCCTCCCCGAAACTCTGGGCGGACGCCTACGTGGCGGCATTCGCCGAGGTAGCGGGCGCAGAAGTGATAACCTTCGACCTTGCGCTCGCGGATCGGTGTAAGAAGAGTCGGCTACTGACTTGGTAATGGAATCGCGGTACACCATTACTCGGCATGCCTGATGGGGTATGAGGACGGGTCCGTCCAGTTGCTGGTGACGGCTCAATGCTGGAATCGAATTGAATCTTCGCATACCTAGGGTCTTCATCACTACAATCTCGAATTGTTGCTTGATGCGCCTACGCCAAGCAGTTCGTTCCGAGGGCTCAAGAGCAACGAAATCAAGCAGTTCTGCGAGTTTCGAACCCAATGCTTCGTCCCGCGAGCATTCGATCAACTCGCTCGCGGCGAAACGCCAAACCTTGCTGACGGCGATGGATGAATGAGTCGGGACATCAAATCACAGGACATGGCTTCGATATTCGCAACAATCGGGTCTGCTCCCGATGCCCGATCTGGTCCTCGTTCAGCGGGACAGCGGCACTGAGAGTTGCCTGACCAGGATCATTGCGATTGCTATTGGGACTCCGCCACTGCGGGTATCACCTCCCGTAGAGGGCCTTTGTTTGGCTGTCCGTAGGCCGAGCAACCGCACTCGGCGGCCAAGAGCGAGATCGGTGCCATCGTCGTCATGACTGCCTGAGCAACTAGTCGTCCACAGCGTTTCCTCGCAACGCGATGACGTGCCGCGCACTGCGCGTGGAATCGACTCCACTCTGTCGGGATTGGCTTGTATCGCCTCTGGCTGGGCAGGGGTTGCATAGGAGAGTGGAGGGTACAATCAAGGTCGACATCACAGCAATGAGCGAGTACCAGTACTACGAGTTCCAAGCGGCCGATAGGCCTCTTGACGACGCGGATAAGGCGGATTTGCGGCATATTTCGTCAAGGGCGGAAATCTCGTCAACTAGGTTTACTAACGTCTACCACTACGGCGATTTCCGCGGCGATCCTCGAAAGCTGATGGAGCGCTGGTTCGACCTGCATCTCTACGTTGCCAACTGGGGAACGCGAAATCTCATGATCCGGCTTCCCAAGCGGCTCGTCGACCGGTCGGTGCTCGATCGGTGCGTAAGCCCGGTCGAGGAAATCGAGTTGATCGAATCCGGCGAGAACCTGATCGTCGAAATCGGCTTCAATTCCGAGGAATCAGGATTCCATTTTCCCGACACCGAAGGCGACGGCTGGCTGGATTCGCTTGCACCGCTTCGCAACGACGCACTCGCAGGGGATCTCAGGTTGTTCTACGTTCTCTGGCTGACCGCTGTGCAGAGGGACTTTGTCCCTGATCACGTGGAGGAACCGCTGCCAGGCATCGGACCTCTATCCGCCCCACTCGAGTCACTTGCCGAGTTCTTCGAAGTTGATCGAGATCTCCTCCGCGCCGCGGCCGAGTCTTCGACCGGCACCGATATGGAGAGTTCCTTGGCCGATGCGTCCCGAAAGGCGATCGAGTCCATTCCGAACAAGGAGAAAGCCGCATTGCTTCTGCGGCTGTTCAACGGGGACCCACACGTGGCCGCAGAGGTCCGCATGAGGGTTCGCAACGTCTGGGCCACCGCAGCAGGGCAGTCCAATGGCAAGCGCCGTACGGTTGGGGAACTGCGCAGGCGCGGCTTGGCAGTGCGTGAGGAACGCAGGGCACAAGCGGCTAGGCGAAGGGAAGCGGAACGGCTTCGAAAGGCGCAGGAGGCCGAACGGGCGCGGCGCGTGCGGCTTGATGGCCTCAAGCGCCGGGGAACGCGGGTTTGGGGCGATGTCGAGAGGGAAATCGAATATAGGAACGCAAGCAGCTACGACCGAGCGGTAGCGCTGCTCGTCGACTTGCGGTCGCTTGCGCAAGAGACCGGAAAGACCGACGAATTCGCAAGGCGGCTTGAGTCCATCCGCCGACGCCACGATCGCAAGCGTGCTTTCATTGATCGGCTGAATACACATCGGCTCGGCCTTGGCTAACGTCGACGAGGAGCTGAAAACGCACTGTTTCCGGGCGTTAGGGATCAGGGCTACCCAGGCCAGGTCGACGACGGCAGTCATTTACCCCCCGAAACGCAGTCCGACCCCGCCTCGCGCCAAGAGTCCGGGGGATAGTGCGGTACGCGACTCAGGGGGATTGATGGGTGTATGGGAGTCAGCCAGTGGATAGCTGGGTAGCCGCGGCGGCCGCGAGGCCCCAGTAGTGTCCGCTCATATCGAGTTGTCCCTGACGAATTGGCAGGCGCGGCGTCAGTCCCGCTCCAGGCGCTCGTGCAACTACCCGAGGGCCTC
Source organism: uncultured Bryobacterales bacterium (assembly GCA_964461235.1). Taxonomy (GTDB): domain Bacteria; phylum Acidobacteriota; class Terriglobia; order Bryobacterales; family UBA6623; genus VXMF01. The sequence continues at coordinate 18,124 of CAYWUV010000013.1, forward strand.
CCTCGTGCGGGACAGTTCGGCTAGCAGCTCGGCGTTGAGCGTGGGCACCGCGGTGGACGCGTACGTGTTCGTTTGCAGGGTGATTTGGCTAGTCAATGGGCTGGAAATCCCGAGTCCGCCGACCACACCGTATGGATATTGTGGCTATCTGCGTTATGTGCAACTCTTCTGAATCTATTACATGGCCGGACGCCTTGCGGCCGTCCACAGGGCCCAGTCGCGTGCTAGCCTGATGAGCAATGATAGCCGCAATTCCACTCCTCATTGCACTGGCATCGCCGCTAATGGCGGAGCCGAAACTGGGAATTGTCGAATTCCCCAACAGTGGAGCCGCGGCCGCTCAGGAACCGTTCTTGCGGGGCGTGCTGCTCCTGCACAACTTCGAATACGATGACGCCGCCGAAGCGTTCCGAGAAGCCCAGAAGGCCGATCCTGGCTTTGCGCTGTCGTACTGGGGGGAGGCACTCTCGCATTACCGGCCTGTCTGGGGGCGCGAGAACCTCGAGAAGGGCAGGGCAGCGCTGGCGAAGGCATCCCCGGCGGAAAGAGCGACTGCGCGCGAGAACGGATTCCTGGAAGCCGCCCGGATTGTCTTTGGGGAAGGGGCTCGTGACGAGCGCTGGAAACAGTACTCCTCCGCGATGGAGAGGCTCTCGAGCGAATATCCCGACGATCAGGAAGCAAGGAGTTTGTATGCCGTTTCGCTGTTCGGTGTTACCGGAGGGAAACGTGACCTCCGCACTTACATGAAGATTGCCTCAATCGCGGAACAGGTGTACATCGAGAATCCAGACCATCCCGGTGCCTTGCACTACCTGATCCATGCCTTTGACGATCCGATCCATGCTCCCCTTGGGTTGCGTTATGCGCAGCGCTACGCGGGAGTGGCTTCGGCCGCGCCTCACGCGCAGCATATGCCCTCCCACGTGTTCCTCGCCCTGGGGATGTGGGACGAGTGCATTTCCTCCAATGTCGATTCGTGGAACTCCTCGGAAGCCAGGGTGAAGCGGCTGGGACTCGGTAGCGACGACAGGGGATATCACGCGCTCTGGTGGCTGCAGTACAGCTACCTCCAGAAGGGTTTGTTCGACAAGGCCAGAGATCGACTCTCGGTCATCGAGACCGATGCTGCTCGCTCGGGTTCGAAGTACTCCCGGAATCACCATGCCTATCTCCGTGCCCATTTCCTCGTGGAGACCGAGCAATGGACGGCTGACCTCGAGCCGGTCAACGACGAAGGCCTGGACCACAGGGCTTGGGGTGCCAATGCCTTGGCAGAGGGACTACGCGCCATCAATACCGGGCAGCTGGATTTAGCACGCAAGTGGCACTCGAAGCTCAGCGCGAAGGCGGAGTCGCATGGACAGAAAGCCACGTCTCTTCCGATCGCCGCCTTGGAACTGGAAGCCCTACTCTTGCTCCGGGATGACAAGGCAGACAAGGCGGTAGGGAGGCTTCGTGCGGCAATTGCCCTCGAGGAGGAGACCCCCTTCGGGTATGGTCCGCCATTCCCGGTGAAGCCTGCCTTCGAACTGCTCGGAGAAACGCTTCTCGATCTCGGTCGAAACAAGGAGGCCCTTGAGGCTTTCGAGACTTCGCTGGGGCGGACGCCGAAACGGGCCTTGTCGCTGGTGGGGCTGCAAAGGGCAGCTGCAGCGGTCGGTGACAAGAATGCTGCCGCGCGGGCGTCGGCAGAACTGCAGGAATATCGGGCGAACCGCCGGTTGGGCTCGTCCGACTAGCTGCTGAATTACGATCAGGCCCCGGGGGCCGCGTAGCCAATCCGGATCGGGTTTTGGGCTACCTGTTATCTGCCTCCGTCGACAAATCGGGTAGAGCGAATGACCAGAAGCCCAGTCCCGACGCGATGGCGACGTACTGTCTACCTCCGACCAGGTAGGTCATCGGAGACGCCTTCCAGTCCTGGTTGGCTTGGAAGTGCCAGAGCGGGGCTCCGGATTCGGCGTCCAACGCCGCGAATGCGCCGCTGTCCTCTCCGAAGAACACCAGCCCGCCAGCCGTTGAGAGAACACCCGAGTAGGTCGTGGAGTCGCCGGTCTGTGGGTAGTTCCAGACGATCTTCCCGGTCTGTATGTCCAAGGCTCGAATATGCCGCTGATTCGGAGAGCCATCTGAGAGCCGGAAGGTGCCTCCCAGCCAAGACTTGCCTCGCTCCCACGGCCGGTCGTGCTTCGTGTAGAGCATGCAAGACTCGTGGACCATCAAGTACAGGAGCTTTGTCTGGGGGCTGTAGGATGATGCCCACCAGTTGGTGGCGCCCCGAATCGCTGGGCACACCACGCTGCCTTCCTCGGTAGGATCGCTCCCGGGGAGGACGACTGGCCTCCCGTCCGCATCGATTCTCTCGGCCCATGTCTGCTCGATGAACGGCTCCCCGAGGAGGAACTCGCCGGTCACTCTGTCCAGCACGTACATGAAGCCGTTGCGATTCCCCTGCACAAGCAGCTGGCGAGGCTCACCGCGAAACTCCTCGTCGATGAGTAGCAGCGGTTCCTGGGCGTCCCAGTCGTGCGTGTCGTGCGGCGTGAACTGGAAATACCAAATGAGATCGCCGGTCGCCGGATTGAGAGCGAGGACGGAATTCGTGTAGAGGTTATCGCCTGGTCGTCGGTCCCCGTTGAGGTCCGGGCATGGATTCCCGGTTGCCCAGTAAAGGATATTGAGTTCGGGATCGTAGCTTCCGGTCAGCCAGGTTGCTCCGCATCCTTTTTCGAGGACTTCCGGTTCTCCCCAGGTTTCCGATCCCGGCTCTCCCGGCGCGGGAATCGTCCAAAAGCGCCAAGCGAGCTCCCCGGTCTCGGCGTGGTATGCGTCCAGGAAACCGCGCAGACCGGTGTCTCCCCCAGAAATCCCGAAATACACGAGGTCGCCCACGACCAGCGGTGCGGCAATCGCCCCGTAGTGATCGCGATAGTCGGCCATCTCAACGTCCCAAACTAGGCGGCCCGTCCAGCGGTTCAACGCGATGGCGTGCGCATGGTCGGTGACGGTGAACAACAGGTCGCCGCGGATTGCGACGCCCCTGTTCAGGCCGATCGACGCGTCGCCCATCAACCCTTCCGTACGGGACCGCGAATACTGCCAGATCTCGCGGCCTGTTTCGGCGTCCAGAGCGAAGACCTGGTTGACCGCAGTGACATACATGATTCCGTCGATGACGATGGGCGTGCCCTCGATCATGCGTTGACCGCTGATCGGGAAGAACCATGCTGCTGCGAGGTCGCGGACGTTTCCGCGGTGGATCTGGGCGAGGGAGCTGTGACGGTTCCCCGTGTCGCTTCCGTGATAGGTCGGCCAATCTGCACTGGGTCCGACGTCGGCTTGGCGGTACGCATCCCCGATCCGACGCAGCAGATGGATCCGACCGTTTGGGTCGCGGACCTGAGCGTCGAACCCGCTGGCGTTAAGGAGTTCCCCGCGGAGGGTCGTTCCACCGATGATTGGCAACGTCTGGACGGTCGGCTCCGCTTCCCCGGCAGAGCTTGATGCCAGGGCCTTCAAGTGAACTGCCAGCTTCTGCAGATCGACGTCTTCGAGTTCGAAAGGCGGCATCCCTGCGTTCGGGCGCCCCTCCCGGACCAGCGCCTTGATCGCATCGGCATCGCTGGCCTGCACGAACGAGAGTATGCTCGGCCCGCGATTGGTACCACGCCCGTCACCTGCATGGCATAGAATGCAATGCCTCTCGAAGAGATCGACTCCGATGGAATTCGTCTGCTGGGCGTGAAGGGCCGTGGCGACAATCACGAATGCTGTGCAGGGGTAGAGGCGCATTGGGCGATGGGGCGGGGGAGGCTGCGTGGGTGGCCCGTATGCTCTCGGGCACTTGTCAGTCCGGTTCGGCGCTGTCGGCGACTCTCTCGATTCTATTGCGCTGAGACTGCGTGTCTCGCCTAGGAGCAGCCTGCTTCCTACACGGGAAGGACGAAACAGCGCATGACCCGGAGGTCAAGCCCAACCTGGGGGCAGACTCCTCCCGAGGCGTCTCGATGGTGGCTGCTTGACGAACAGCCCCAAGTCTTCCGTCGACTATGAGGAAGGGGCGCTTCGAACCGCGCATCGACGGGCGTTCGCAATGCGGTCAAGCTCCCACGCAGCCAGGTCCATCATGGTCGGACCGCCAAATGCGTCCAAAGAAGACTTGGTGTCCGTGACCTGTCGTCCGTGAGGTACACGCCATCATTGGCACTCCAGCTTCGAGCGTGGACCAAGTGAAAGTCCCTGGTAAATCGTTTCTTTGAAACTTGTCGCTCTACTGACGGGTGGCCTACAATGCTGGTCAGGTACCGCGATTCGGAAGGAGAACGACGGTCAGATTCGCCAGTCGCACGGCGACTCGAGAGGCACCGGAAACAGGCGCACGACCCGCGCCGATTCAACGATGCAGTATTTACGGACACTCCAATTCAGCCTTGCGGGAATGTCGGTCATAGGGGCAGCCTATGCTGCCGATTCGGGCGAAGACCTGTTCCGATCAACCGTCCAGCCGACGCTAAAGCAGCAGTGCCTCGGTTGCCACGGTGAGGGCAACACGTTTGCGGGTCTCGACCTTCGTAGCCGCGATGCCGCCTTGAAGGGAGGCCAGCGCGGGCCCGCGATCGTCAGCGGCGATCCCGACGCCAGCCTGCTGCTGCGGGCTATCGAGCACGGCGGCGAACTGCAGATGCCGCCCGGTGGTCCGGAGAAGCGTCTTTCTCTCGAAGTAAGGGAAGCGTTCCGCCAATGGATCTCTTCCGGCGCTCCCTACCCGGCAGGAGAGGCCGCCACCAAATGGAATTTCGAAGAGGCGGACCTTTGGGCGTTCCGCCCGGTAGAGCGCGTCAGGCCACCGACCGACGGAATCGATTTGTCCGCTGTTAGGACTCCGGTGGACAACTTTGTCTCGGCAAAGCTGGTAGAGAAGGGAATCGAAGCGGGGCCCGTTGCCGACAAGCTTACGCTTCTTCGGCGCTTAACTTTCGACCTGACGGGCCTTCCGCCGACACCGGAGGAAGTGGATTCGTTCCTGGCGGACAACTCCGCCGGGGCCTACAAGGCCTTGGTGGAACGTCTGCTCGACTCTCCGCGCTATGGCGAAAAATGGGGCCGCCACTGGCTGGACGTGACCCGCTACGCGGACACGGCAGGCTATTCCAATGACTTCGAATGGCCTAACGCTTGGCGCTACAGGGATTACGTGATTCGGAGCTTCAATCAGGACAAACCCTACGATCTCTTTGTACTGGAGCAGATCGCTGGCGACGAACTCTTCCCGGATGACCCCGAGGCCATCATCGCGACCGGGTTCCTGCGCACTGGCCCATGGGAGCACACCGGGATGTCGGTCGCCGCCGTCACGCGCCAGCTCTTCCTCGACGACGCAACGCATCATGTCGGGCAGTCGTTCCTAGGCCTAACGCTCGGTTGCGCACGCTGTCATGATCACAAGTTCGACCCGATCCCCACAAAGGACTACTACCGCGTGCAAGCAGTCTTTGCGAGGACAGCGTTCGCCCGGCGACCGCTTCCATTCCTCGACTCCGAATCGACCACTGGATTCGATGAGGGCCGGAAGCCCTTCGAGGGACGAATCGCCGAACTGGAACGGCGCATGAACGACCTGCACGAGGCGGCCCGAGAGCGCCTCGCCAAGGAGAAGGGTCCTGAAGCCGCCGCTGAGGCGGCAAGCGGCATCCTCCAGCGGTATATGGACAAGGAGCAAGCAGAGCTCCTGAAGCTGCTCCGCAAGCGGGTGACCATGCACAAACTGTCCGAGCTTCGGTTCGAGCCACTGGCCATGTCAGTGTCGAACGGATTGGTTTCTGAATGGGATACGGTTGCGTCTCGCAACAGTTACATGAAGAAGGCCGATTACGAGAGCGCGAAGACGTACGTACTCGTCGGCGGGGATGTTCAGGCCCCGTCGGAGGAAGTCAGCCCCGGAGTTCTCGAGGCTGTCGAACGCTACTCCGATCTCCCTCCTCCGAAGATGCCCGCAGGCTCGACCGGCCGGCGATCGGCGCTTGCCAAATGGATTGCCAGCTCTAGGAATCCCCTGACTGCCCGCGTGATGGTAAACCGCATCTGGCAGTACCACTTCGGGCGAGGCTTGGCAGCGAACCCCAACAATTTCGGGAAGATGGGCAAGAAGCCTACGCATCCGGAACTGCTCGACTGGCTCGCTGGGTTCTTCGTGGAGCAGGGCTGGAGCGTCAAGGCGGTCCACAGGGTTATCCTCTACTCCGATGCGTACCGTCGGGCGAGCGAGCATCCGGATCGCGATGCCCTTGACCAGAAGGATCCCGAGAATCTCTATCTGGCCCGCTTCTCGCCTCGCCGTCTCGCTGCCGAGGAGTTGCGAGACAGCATGCTCTCCGTCGCCGGGGAGTTGAGCGACCTATCCGGGGGTCCCGGCACGTACCCGCAAATCAATCAGGACGTGGCGCACCAGCCGCGTCACGCCATGGGGACCCTACGCCCTGTCTACGAGCCAGAACCGACCAGGAGGCGCCGCAACCGGCGGTCAATCTACAGCTTCCAGCAGCGGAGCCTGATGGACCCTATGGTCGAGGTCTTCAATGGTGCCAACCCAGATCTGACTTGCGAGCTCCGGGAGTCATCCACCGTGCCTACCCAGGCATTTGCCCTGCTGAACGCCGAGCAGTCACGGGACATGGCGCTGATCATGGCCGAGCGGCTCGATGCGGTCCCCGATGAGGACCGCATCGACGCCGTGTTCCGGTTGGCATACGGTCGCCAGGCTTCGTCGGATGAGCGCGCATGGACGTCTGCCTTCCTCGAGCGTATGACGGCTCATCACGCCGACAATCCGGCCCCTGTCCGGAAGGGTCCAGATGACATCGTCCACCACATCACGAGCGAGCTGACCGGCGAGCGATTCGAATTCGTCCAGCCCGCTTATTCGGGACCGTACGAACACAACCCGCACCCCAGCGAGGCCTCCCCCAAGACGCGCGCCCTTGCGGACTTGGCCCTCGCCCTGTTCAACTCGAACGAGTTCGCATACGTGTACTGACATGAAACGCAGAGTTATCACAGCAAGGCCTTCGCGGCGGGAACTCCTGTACCACTCCGGAATGGGCCTGGGATCGATCGCCCTGACCGCGTTACTGCAGCGCGACCGTGCCTTCGGAGGCGCGCTGACCCCCAAGCGCGGCCACCACGCCGCAATGGCGAAGAGCTGCATCTTCCTGCTCATGGAAGGCGGGCCGAGCCACATCGACACCTTCGACCCCAAGCACAAGCTCGCCGATCTGCATCTGACCGAGTTCGTGAAGGAGAAGAACAAGTTCGAGGCGACCATGAACACGGGCAAGCGCTACTTTGTCCAAAGCCCGTTCGAGTTCCGTCGCGCTGGTCAACTCGGCATCGAGATCAACGCGAAGCTCCGTAACTTCGCTGACTGCGTGGACGATATCTGCTTCTACCGGGGCTTGCAGGCGACGTCAGTCAACCATCCGACCGCGCTGTACCACCTCAATACCGGGAACCGGTTCGGCGGCGATCCAGCCGTCGGTTCCTGGGTGACCTACGGACTCGGCACGGAGAACCAAAATCTGCCTGGGTTTGTGGTTCTTCCCGACCTTGCGTATCCCCAAGGAGGGGCGGGGAACTGGTCCAACGGGTTCCTGCCTGCTCACTACCAAGGCACGCCGCTGCGGTCCCAGGGATCCCCCGTCCTAGACATGCGGCCGCCTGAGTACGTGACCGAGTTCCAGCAGCGCGAGACGCTCGATTTCTTGGGCCAGCTGAATCGCCGCCACATGGAGAGGAATCCTCGACACGATGAACTCTCGGCGCGGATCGAAAGCTACGAGTTGGCATTCCGCATGCAAGCTGAAATGCCCGAGGCGATCGATATCGATTCCGAAGCGGAGGCTACCAAGGAAATGTACGGCGTCGGGTCGGACGATTCCGAGGTCGACTCCATTGGCCGCCGGTGCCTGCTAGCGCGCAGGCTCGTCGAGAGAGGGGTCCGATTCGTTCAGGTGATTGTGTCCGGATGGGACTCGCACGATTACATCGAGAAGGCTCACGGGTCGAGGCTCGACTCGATCGATCGCCCGATAGCCGGCCTGCTGAAGGATCTCAAGCGCACGGGACTCCTCGACGAAACACTGGTCGTCTGGGCCGGCGAATTCGGGCGCTCCCCGGACAATGGCATTCGTGGCGGCGGAACGGCGTTCGGCCGCGATCACAATGCCCCGGCTATGGCGTTCTGGATGGCCGGAGGCGACGCCCCGCGCGGGAGGATCGTCGGGTCTACGGACGAGACCGGGCGCACGGCGGTGGAGGTCGTGCATCCGATCAAGAACATGCACGTCACCCTGCTGCACCTGCTGGGCCTCGACGATACCCGCCTCACCCACTTCGCACAGGGCCGGGACAAGCAGCTAAGTCAGACGGGCGGGGAACTGATCCGGGAACTAGTGGCCTAGCGCGTTCTGGAACGGCCACTCTGGCTTGCCACGGCACTCCGGCTGGCCGGTTGAAGGCACAGGCTGGGACCCATCACTCAGGGTTGGTCGAAACCCGGCGCAACAGGTTCAGCAGCTCCTCTTCGACCTTCACGGATGCTTGCTTCTCGACGACATTGGTACCCATCCATGTTTCGTACCCGCCGAGTTCGTGATGCTCAGGGGTCGGCAGGTACTTCTGCGCTCCGTTTGCCAACTCGATCACAAATGTGGGTTGCAATGGACTCTGGCTCTTGATGGACAGACCTGTCTCGACAAAGGTTTCGAAGGGGAGGGCAGCGATTCCGATATCTCCGATACGAATCGCCTGAAGCACCACCGCGACTTGGTCGGGACCGTCGTGCAGGTCAACGGCGCGCTGTGCATAGATTACCTGTCTGACTGTTGCCGAGGCCGGACGCTCGGCAAGAAGCTGGCGGGATCGCTCCAGAAGTTCGGCTGAGGGCTTTCGGAGGGCCAGCACCAGGTCCTCCTCCGTCATGTCGACTGTACCCTCGGGCGTGTGGTCAATCGAGCCGTACGCGTTCAGCACGACGTCCACGAGTTCCGACGCCACGTGTCGGACCTGTTCAAACGGGTCCCTGCGCAGCCGGGGCTTCGAGAAGTCGAGGTTGTTGATGTTCCCGCTCGTTCCGTTGGAGAGGATGCCGACGAAGGCCTCGCCCGCACCGAGTCGCTCGCCGATCACCCTCGCGAACTCTCCGAAGTAGTCCGCAGAAACTTGTCCGGACGGAATGCCGCCCACGTAGTGCAGTGAGTAGTTGGCGAGCAGTGCCATCGGACTTCCGGACCGCGATCTCACAGAAACCACGACCACCTCCGGGTCGATCGGGCCTGCCGGCTCCACGAGGTTGGGGTTCTCGAACCCTGGGTTCATCCGCACTCTGTCCGTGGTTCCGCCGAACGGGTCTGGCGGGATGCTCCCTTCCTGCATGAACCACCTCCGGTTGAACACTTGTCCCGGCAGAGAAGCACTGCCCCATCCGATCTCGGCTCGTTCCAGTCGGGCATGCGCCTCGATGATCGACGAGGCAATGCCTTGGATCAGACGCTCGGAGTATCGCTCTTCATTCCCATCGTGGCGCTCGGTTTCGAGGCCTCGCAGGCCGATGCCCGGTGCGGGCGGAGGGGCGCTATGAGTGTGCGTTGCTGAAATTAGGATTCGTTCTGCGGGGAGCCCTATTGTCCTCTGCACTCGCTCCTTCGCCTCGTCGAGGGTCGCCGTTGGGATGTAACAGCTGTCGACTACAGCAAGCGCGATCGTGGAATCGCCGCTTTGAATCACCAGCGCCCGGGAATGCAGCGGGTCGTGAGCGCTGGATGCCGGACGGTAGTTGAACGACCCAATGAGCGGCAGCGGCCACACTTGGGGAGTGATGTCAACGACCGCGGCACCTGCTAGGAATTGGCTCCGCCCCTGGCCGCTACATGAACAGGCAGCGACGACCGCGACCCCCGCAACGACGCTGCGCACAATCGCCGCTCGGAAGCCGGATTTGGTGGTAGATGGAGATCGCATCGATGAGGTCCTGCTCCGCGGTCGATTGTACCCACTGACGCTCTCGGGCCCGTCCAATCTTATGGTCTTACGCCGCCAGCTTGGTGGTCCTCACGCTCATTCTTCCGGTTGCACGGACTGGCCGGTAGGCTTGCCCAACGACAGTGGTGGATGAACGTCTTTCGGTCCGTCGTAAGGACAAAACCCCTGCTCGCCGCCGCGGGCGAAGGTCTCCTTCCAACATAATTTCCCAATCGGCTGCTAGGCTGAGAGCTACGATGTACCGCAGCGTGTGCGGCGGGGTGTTGCGGGTATTTGTTCTTGCAGCGCTGGTGATGGCGGTTGGCGGGTTTGCGTGGTCTTCCGCAGTACTGGCGCAATCCCAGACGTATTCCCTGGTCGGTCAGGCATACCTCGCTGGCTCTGACGGCGAGCATTTTGGCGTGGCCGGTGCGTCCGTCGAACTGCATTCGGTCTCGTTGGCCGACCCCGACCCGGCCACAGGCGAAGCAGACGGTCCCATGCTCGCCGAGAGCAACGATCTGGGTCTGTTTCGGTTCGACGGAATCGCGGAGGGCTGCTATTACCTGACCGGCATGTCTCCAGGGCTAACGGGGCAGAGCGACATCCTGTGTGTCCCCTCCGGTGAGGGGCCAGCCCGATTCGACTTGGAACTGGAGGTTGACACGGTCGTGGAATCGGTTGAGGTGACTGCTTCGGTGATCGAGATTGACCCCACCGAGACGACCTCGTCCGGGTCCGTCGGCGTTTCGACCCTCGACAACGCTCCAAAAGCCAACCGGAGCATCGAGGATGTGATGCCGCTAATTCCCGGCGTGCTGAGGGGACGCGCTGGCGAGGTCAACATGAACGGAGTCCGCGCGACGCAGAGCGGGTCGCAACTGAACAGCGTCGACGTCACTGATCCAGTAGCCAGGACTTCTGAGATGACTCTTCCGCTGAGTGTCGTCTCGAGCGTCCAGGTCCTTTCAAGTCCTTACGACGCACAGTACGGCGGCTTTGCCGGAGCTATGTCGACTGTGGAAACGAAAGCGGCTGATCCCTCAGAGTTTCGATTCGACCTTCAGAACTTCACGCCCCGGATCCGGCGGCGGGGTGGCAAGCTTCGGGGCATCGAGTCGAGCACGCCTCGGCTGACCGTCAACGTCCCGCTCGTGTCGAATAGGATGGCGTGGCTCCACGCCACGGAATACCAATACGTCCGCGCCGATCAGGAAGATGCCAACCTGCCCTTGCTTGAACGGGATGTCGAGCAAGAGATGATCACGATCTTCAATCAGTTCGATGCAGTCGTCTCCGAGACGAACCGAGCCTCGTTCACGGCGCTGATTTACCCCGAGAAGTTCAACTACTTCGGACTGAACGCCTTCACGTCTCAACCTTCAACCGCAGACTTACGCAAGAGGGCCTTCTTGTACACCATCAAGGACTCCCACCAGTTCGCATCGGGGGGAGTGCTGCTCTCCAATTTCTCGTTCCAGAAGATCGCCAACGAGGTCAAGCCTCTCGGATTGGCCCCGAGTCTCATCGGCATCGACCGGGTGTCCGGATCGTTCTTCAACCGGCAGGCTCGCTGGACGACCCGCCGCAAGCTCTCCGAACTCTACAACTTCCGGCCCCTAGGCAGCCACCAGCTCAAGGCCGGCTTCGAATGGGGATGGGAGTCGTACCAGGGCGATCAGATTTTCAACCCGGTGACTTGGCTAGGAGTTGGCGGCCGCCCGGTGCTCAACCTCCGCTATACGGATCCGGCGAACGTGCGAGCACGTAAGTCGGATGTATCGGGATTCGTGCAGAACAAGTGGCAGGTGAACGACCAGTTGACACTTGATCTGGGGGCAAGGCTGGAGCGCGATTCCGTCTCGGCGCAACTGAACCCGTCCTATCGCGCCGGTTTCGCATATGCGTTCGGAGCTGCCGCCAGAACGGTGCTCCGAGGGGGCTCCGGGCTATTCGTCGACCGGATCAGCCTCTTGGTCCCGACTTTTGACCAGATGCCTGTACGGATCGAGACGCGCCATGGTCCGCTCGGAGGGGTTGAATGGGAGCGACGCCTCGATCCCAGATTCGACGGACCGATCCGGAACGCCAAGAGCCTCGGATGGAACGTCCAGGTGGACCGCGAGATCATCGACAACCTATTCCTGCGGACAGGCTTCCAGTACCGGCGGACGGACAGCAATTTCCTCATCAACCCGATCTACGGAATAGGTGGCGACGAATCCGACGCCCTTGTGATGAGCAGCACCGGACGCGACTACTACAGGGAGTTTCAGGTTTCGTTGCGGTACAGGCTAAGGGGTACAGGCCACATCACCGCCTCGTACGTCCGCTCGAGTTCGTCTGGGGATTTGAACGACTTGGGCTCAATCTACGGACCTACCCCTTCCGCACTGATCCTCCCCAACGAACGTGCGCCACTGCGGTTCGACGTGCCCCACCGAATGCTGGCTTGGACTGAATTCAACTTGCCGTGGGGACTGAAGACCATTCCGGTCTGGGATGTGCGTAGCGGTTTTCCGTACTCCAATGTGGACGAGTACCGGATGTTCGTTGGACCTCGAAACCGGGCCGGCCGATTCCCGATCTTCAATGCGGTCGATCTTCAGGTCACCAAGAAGGTGAACATCCGCTTCAAGGGCAAGGACCGCAGGTTCCGGGCAGGCATCCGGCTGTTCAACCTCCTCAACAACTTCAATCCGCAGGACGTGCAGGAAAACCTGGCCAGCCCTCATTACGGTGTGTTCTACAGGGGCGTCAAACGCAAGATCCGCGCTGTCTTCGAGATCGGCTACTAGTCGCTCGGAGTTCGATTGGCGGGTCAGCCGCATCCGGCCCTCGGCGAACTGGATCGGCGGCTCGGGATTGCTGCCGCAGTTCACGCGCCCACGCGAAAGGAATACATGTCGACAAGCGAACCTTGGGGGTCCTATGGGATCCCATAGTCCGAGCCCGTGGCGAGGAGCACGCGAGCTGCTCGACGAAGCGCGGGAGCGCTCGACGCGCTTTCTCGAGTCGCTGCCTGAGCGCCGAGCATCTGCGCCCTGTTGTGCGGCTGAACTCGTGGAGGACCTTGGAGGGCCATTGCCGCGCCGAGGACTGACCGGCTCGGAGATTATCAGGCGCCTCGACGAATTCGGCTCGAAGGGCGTGGTCGCGAGCGCCGGTCCCCGCTACTTCGGGTTCGTGACTGGCGGAGCCTTGCCGGTTTCGCTGGCCGCCGATTGGATTGCCGCAGCGTGGGATCAGAACGCCTTCAGCGAGACGAGTTCGCCGATTGGTTCGGCAGTGGAATCGATTGCACTGCAATGGGTGCTGAAACTCCTGGCCCTTCCCATGGACGCGGGAACTGCTTTCGTCACAGGAGCGACCATGGCTAACTTTAGCTGCCTCGTCGCGGCGCGCCGAAGGGTGCTACTCGCTCACGGTCACGATGTTGACCAAGAGGGCCTCCGCGACGGGCCGGAGGTCACCGTAGTGGTCGGAGAGCAGGCCCATGCCACCCTCTTCAAGGCGCTCGGACTGCTCGGGCTCGGGCGTGGCCGTTTGCTCCGCGTTCCGGTGGACGATCAAGGCCGGATGCTCGTCGACGCGCTTCCCGACACTCCCGGACCGGCGATCGTTTGTGCTCAGGCTGGGCACGTGCACACGGGAGCGTTCGATCCGGTTGGCGAGATCTCGGAAGCAGTGCGCGCAGACGACGTTTGGGTTCATGTCGACGGTGCCTTCGGCCTTTGGGCGCGGGCTTCGCGTCGGCACGCGCAGCTGGCTGCGGGCGTGGATCAAGCCGACTCTTGGGCAACTGATGCTCACAAATGGCTCAATGTTCCGTACGACAGCGGCCTCGCCATCGTCCGGCATTCCGACGCATTGCGCGATGCCATTTCCATGCAGGCCTCATATCTGCCCGAGCGCGCCAACCGGGATCCTTTCGACTTCACGCCTGAGTCGAGCCGGAGAGCCCGTGGCATTGCCGTTTGGGCGGCGCTTGCCTCGCTCGGCCGTGATGGTGTCGAGGCGCTCGTGGATCGCTGTTGCCGGCACGCACGTCGATTGGCCGAGGGGTTTCAAGACGCCGGATACCAGGTCTTGAACGACGTTGTGCTCAACCAAGTGCTCGTTGCGTTTGGGGACGATCGGGTCACGCAGGAGGTGATCCGCGAGGTGCAGCGCGACGGGACTTGCTGGTGTGGCGGTGCCCGCTGGGATGGTCAGGCTGTCATGCGCATCAGCGTCTCGTCGTGGGCAACCACGGATGACGATGTGGATCAGAGCCTCGCCACAATCCTCCGCATCGCCCGTGCTGTGACTGCGGAGATCGGCTGACTAGGGACTGGCAGTTCGGGCCGGCTTGAAGGGCCTCAGGGCCCGCAACGACGCGGGCCCGAAGTAATCCTCCGGGTGACTTCGAAGCGGAATTCTCCCGAAGTCCATATCGCTTCGACAGCCATCCTCCGGCCTCAGATAAGACGGGGCGTCCGATATACTCGAACCGAGGTGCGGTTCCTTCCCAAGCCGCCGTGGTCGCGGAGACGCTTCGTGGAATCGCTATGCGGCGGTTTGGGGTCTGTCGGCTTGGCTGGCATGCTGCAGGAACCGCTGGGGGCGGCCTCCAAGCTTCCTGTCGGCCCTCACTTCGCGCCTCGGGCCAAGCAGGTCATCTTCCTGTTCATGACAGGCGGTCCCTCCCACATGGACCTGCTGGACCCCAAGCCGGCCCTGCTGAAGTACCAGGGCGAGCGTCCAGACTCAGTGAACCTTCGGACAGAGCGAATGACGGGCGGCTTGCTGCCGTCACCGTTCGAATTCCGTCCTCACGGCCAGAGCGGCATCGAGGTCAGCGAACTGCTGCCTAACCTGTCCGAAGTGGTGGATGACCTCTGCGTCATTCGCTCGATGTACACGTTCAACCCAACTCACGGGCCCGCGCGGAACCTGATTCACTCGGGGAACATCGCTGCGACGAGGCCTTCGCTCGGCGCGTGGATCTCTTACGGCTTGGGAACGGAGAACCGCAACCTCCCCGGGTTCGTCGTTCTCAGTCCCGGCCACCGGGGAGGGAATCTATGGCGGTCCGGATTTCTGCCCGCCGAGCATCAGGGCACGCACTTCAACCTCGACCAGACGGATCCCGAGCAGATGATCCAGTTCCTGAGGAATGGCCAGCTTGATCCGGCGGCCCAACGCAAGCAGCTGAACCTGATCCAGGCGATGAATAGGGAACATCAGCAGCGTGTCGGTGGCGATGCGTATCTCGACGCCCGGATCCGAGCTATGGAGACGGCCTATCGTATGCAGTTCGAGGCGCTCGATGTGTTCGACGTCCGGAAAGAGCCCGAAAGTGTGCGCGATGAGTACGGGCGCACGCCGTTCGCGAATGGCTGCCTGCTCGCGAGAAGGCTCGTCGAGCAGGGCGTGCGCTACGTCCACGTCTATTACGGTCCGGGCCAGCCATGGGATGACCACAAGACCATCAACCGCAACCTGAGGGAGCGCTGCCCCGATATGGACAAGGGCTGCGCGGCTCTTGTCGGTGATCTGAAGCGGCGCGGCCTCTTGGATGAAACCTTGGTGGTATGGGGCGGCGAATTTGGGCGGACTCCGGTTTCGGAGGCCGGAGACGGCCGGGACCATAATCCGTACGGCTTCACAATGTGGATGGCGGGGGGCGGAATTCAGGGCGGGCTCGCCTACGGGGCCACGGACGAATTCGGATTCCAGGCGGTCGAGAACCGCGTCAGCATTCACGACCTGCACGCCACCATCCTCAACCAGCTCGGATTCGACCACGAGCGCCTTACCTACCGATATGCCGGACGGGACTTCAGCCTGACAGATGTGCACGGCACTGTCCTAAAGGACCTGATTGCGTGAAGGCTCCCTTCTGGTTGGTGGTGCCAGCGGCAGTCGTGTCGGCCCAGACCCCGGAGATTGAGCACTTCGAGCGGAGGATCCGTCCGGTCTTCGTTGAACATTGCGAGACCTGCCATTCGTCCCGCCTCGCCGAACCCATGGGAGGTCTGCGAGTAGACACCCGACCGGGCTTGCTGGCGGGAGGGGCTTCCGGGCCCTCTCTGGTGCCGGGCGACCCGGATTCGAGTCTGATCATGAAGGCGCTGGGCTACTTGGACCCTGTTCTCAAGATGCCGCCTACCGGCAAGCTTCCGGATCGTGTTGTTGACGATTTCCGGGCGTGGATCGCGGCCGGTGCGACGGACCCCCGGGCCAACCCGGACGATGGCCCTCCCCCCGAGGCGGAGGCGTCGACCGGGCCCGGGACGCCCATCAGCGAGGGCCGGTCGTGGTGGGCGTTTCAGCCGCTGACTGAAAAAGTGTCTCCAGCGGTTTCCGACACGGACTGGACGCTCCGCAAGATCGATGCCTTCGTGCTGGCTCGACTTCAGGTGGAGGGTCTTGGCCCGTCTCCTGAGGCCGACGACAGGACCCTCGTCCGGCGGGCATATCTCGATCTGACGGGGTTGCCGCCTACGCACGACGAGATTGAGGCATTCGTTGCCGATCGGCCCCCGGACGCTTACGAGCGGTTGATCGACCGGCTGCTGAAGTCACCCCGCTACGGAGAGCGATGGGGGCGGTACTGGTTGGATGTTGTGCGCTGGGCGGAGGACCACCCGACCAGCGAGGCCACGAATCGGCCGTTTCCCCACGCGTGGCGGTACAGGGACTGGGTGATCGAGGCATTCAACAAGGACATACCGTACGACCGTTTCATCCGCATGCAGTTTGCTGCCGACCTGATGCCCGGCTTTGTCGCCTCGGACATGCGCGCACTGGGGTATATCGGGACTGCCCCGGTTTACCACAAGGACCGTCGGCTTTCGCGCGATGTTATCGAAACCATCGCTAGTGACGACTGGGACGAGCGTATCGATGCCTTGTCACGAGGCCTCCTAGGCCTGACAGTCGCCTGCGCCCGTTGCCATGACCACAAGTTCGATCCGATCACCGCCGAAGACTACTACGGGCTGGCCGGAGTCTTCGCCAGCACCTGGCAGGTCGGCCGTCCGATCGTGGATATGGATCCCGAAGAAGCGGAGTGGCTGACCAAACAACACGAAAAGCTATACAGGCTGCGGGGGACCTACGGCAACCTGAAGGACCTTGACACAATTGCAGAGGAACTCCATTCCAGCATCGCCGCCATGAAGGCGGAATACGAGGCCCTGGAAATCGAACTCGGCAGGTACGAGACCCCCATGACCCCAGCCATCGTCGACTGGGGGGTCTGGGTGGACGGTTCGACCCCCACGGTCACGCGAATGGACCTGCGGCCGCGAGTGGCCCGCGACCTGCCTGTATTCATCCGGGGGAACGTCGCGAACTTGGGCAAGATTGTCCGACGGCGTTTCCTGAGCGTGTTCGAGCCTGACGAGCCGAGGCCGTTCACGCAAGGTTCGGGCCGCTTGGAACTGGCGGACAGGATTGTTGGCGAAGCGGGGCCGCTCGTGGCCCGAGTGTGGGTCAACCGAATCTGGGGCTGGCACTTCGGGAGGCATTTGGTACGAACCCCTTCCGACTTCGGCAAGCAGGGCCAGGATCCGACGCATCCTGACCTACTTGAGGATCTTGCTGCTCGCTACGTCGAGAACGGATGGTCGCTGAAGTGGCTGCATCGGGAGATCATGCTTTCGGCTACCTACCGCCAGAGCAGCCGACCTCTCCAGAGCGGCCTGGCTAAGGATCCGACCAACCGGTGGCTGTGGAGAATGAACCCCCGGCGGCTCGACATCGAGGCTTGGAGGGATTCGATCCTTAAGGCATCCGGGGAACTCGATCTTTCGATGGGAGGACCCTCCGCGGAGATCGACAGCACGGAGCCCGCGCGACGCTCCGTGTATGCCGCGGTCAGCCGCGGGCGGCTCCACCCCGTGTTGCAGCTGTACGACTTCCCGCTTGCAACACAGCACAGCCCTTCGCGGCTGGTTACGACGACCCCACTCCAACAATTGTTCGTGTTGAACAGCGAGTGGATGCAAGGGAGGGCGCGGTACCTCGCCGACACCGTGGCGGCGATTTCGGATCCTGCCGAGCGCGTCAGGGCTTTGCACCGCAAGGCGTTCGGCCGAGATGCCACAGAGGCAGAAGTCACTCTGGCGCTGCGGTATCTGTCCGACCGGCGCACAGAGATCGGGAGCGCGCCTTGGGACGAGTATGCCCAGGGACTGCTCGGCGCGAACGAACTGAGCTTCCTGAATTGAGGCCGGAACGGTCGTAAGGGTGATCGGTTCGGCGGCCGGTCAGGAACCGGGGGATGTCTGCTTCATCCGTGGCTCGGGAGTTCCACACGCTGCGTGGTCGGGTCGGAGCCGAAGTCAGGCGGTATACCGTGCAATGCCAGTTCCAGCCACGTGGCGTCGAAATGCTCCCAGGCCGATTCCGCAGGTTCGTCCGTATGGCTGACCGGCAGGGACATGGTCTCACGCGGACACGTCAGATGGTTCAGGATCGCAATCACGGTTTCGGCGGGGACAACCGGGTCCCTGCGCCCGAATCCGGTAATGGTCGGGCACCTTATGAGCGGCGCGAAGTTCATTGAGTCGAAGTAGCTCAGGGTCCTCATGACTTGCTGTTGCCGGTCAGGGTGGGTCTCGATGAATCTTCGGGTCTCCGTGGCGCTCCCGCTCTGTACGAGCTGGTGCCGTCCCTCGTGCCAGCCGAACGTCGGCACCCCTGCGACCAATAGGCTCGCGGTCTGGGTGACCCCTTCGGCCATCAAAGCCAGTGCGCCGGCGAAGCTCTGGCCGTGGAACACTGTCCGCTTGATGCGGCCACCGAAGAGAGTCGCGCCGACTTCTGAGGCTCGCACGTAGTCGCATACCGCTCCTCGGAGCACGTGCGTTCCCGGCGACTCTATGCCCGTGACCATGTAGCCCCACCGGGACCGGCGTGAAACCGCACCCTGGGACTCGCCGAATCCCCTGACATCGAAGCCCAGCACGTTGAGGCCACTGCGAGCCCACAGCCATTGAATCGCCGCCCTGCCGCCGTAGCCGTGGGCGTGTATGACGAGTGGCCGCGGCCGTTCGTCGCGCCAGCCAAGCGTGTAACCTCGAATACTTGCGTGTCCGAGCGACTGGAACCTCAAGCTTGATCCAGTCAGTTCCGGATACGGTTCGTGCAGGAAAGGGTTGGTCTCGATAGCCGGATGGATCGTTGCCAGTTCGCCCGTCGTATCGCGCCAGAACTCCGGAAAGTCGTCCGGCGTGGTTAGCTCGGGAAGTGCCTCTAGCATTGCCGCTCGCTGTCGGGTCTCCTAGACGGACTGTTGGACGGCGGACTCCGGATCAGCCCTATGGAGCTTGGGTCCCCAAAACGAATTCCCCGAGGACCGCCATGACGTGCCGCAAACCAATACGCCCCAAGTGGTCGCTCCCCTTTCGGTGAAGCGTGTCCTCAAGGCACTGCCGTCACGCTGGCGTCCGACCGCCGGCTCCGCTGGATCGCACGGGTGTATCGGGGAAAAGCCACACGGCCGTAACAATCACAGTTCCCTTGGGCCATCGGAGAACAGCTGGTCAGTCCGCATCGCGTGCCGAACGTTCTGCCATCAGGGTATCAAGCAGCCCCGCGTGGTCGTCCGGACCGACCGGAAGAGAAGGCCGCCGGGTTGCCCGGCGGCCTTCATTGCCTTGGCCTTGAAGCGGCTAGAATTCCACTCGCAGGGATAGCTGGGAGACTCTTCCGCCCGTGCCGCGGAGCGTGCTCGCAATCCTTCCGAAACCGCCTCGTCCACGCCGCTCTTCGGGATTGGCGAACTGTGGGTGGTTCGGGAAGTTGTAGAAGTCTCCCCGGAACTGCACGCGGATGCTCTCCGTCACCTCGAACCACTTGTGGACCGAGATGTCAATGTTCGCCAGTCCGGGCCCGCAACAGATCGACGCGGGAGCCGAGCCCACCGCGCCGTTCCCTGGCGCCTCGAAAAGGCTTGTGTCGAAGAACGTCTCTCCCTTGACGTTGTTGCGCCACTGCGGCTGCTGATTCGGATCTCCGAGGATGTTCGAACGCTGAGCCGCTGAGTAGGTGTTGCTCTCGTTCCTGTTCTCGATTACGACGAATGGCGATCCGGTGCGGAACTCGGTGATCACTCCAAGGCCCCAGCCGCCCGCGATTGCGTCAAGCACGCCGTTGCTGATACCGAACCGGCGACCCTTGCCGAACGGAAGCTCGTAGACCGCACTAAGAGCCAGTCGATGGCGGATATCGCTGCCGGAGTAGCCGCGATCGAGATGGCGTAGCTCGGGGTGCGTATTGCGATTGCCCTGAAACTCGGACAACTCGGAGTTTCCTTCGACGTCGTCGAGGTACTTCGACCAGGTGTAGTTCATCAGCATGTTGAAGCCGGCCGAGTAACGCTTTTCGATCTTGAGGTTTCCAGAGTGGTAAGCCGAATTCCCCCAGTCGGCCGTTCGCTGGCTGACACCGTTGAAGTGAGGGAATCTGCGAAGGGTCTGCAATTGCCTCTCCGGCCCCTGCCCGCCGACGAGGGGAATCACGTTCCAGTTGGCGTTGGCGCCACCCAGGCGGTGACCCATATTCGCCATGTAGCTGGCCTCGATCAGGAAGTCCTGCGGCAGTTGATGTTGGATGCCGAAGTTCCACTGCTGCACCATCGCGCTGCGGTGCCCCTGCCGGAAGTACTGGGGCGAGATGCGTGGCCGCTGGCCAACCTCGACGGCCCCAAAAGCGGGTCCGAGGTCCGCGGCTTCGGTAGCAGGCATCCCGTCCGAGAGGGTAAGTGCCCGCGTGAATCCACCGTCCGGTGATGTGAAGCTGCCCTGCGTGCTGAACCCCAGGGAGAAAGCATTGGGGACGGCACCGCGGTAGGCCCCGTAGTAGTTGATCCCGTAGCCGCTGCGGATGACCGTCTTGTCGCTCAGCTGGTAGGCGAGGCCGACTCGGGGACCCCAAGCACCTAGGTAGAAATCGTGGGAGTACTTGCCCAGTCCGTCGCGCCCGAAGAACGTGACCACTCCCGGCACCCCCGACACCGGATTGATAGCGTCCCAGTCGAAGCCGTTCAAGCGGTTGTTCTTGTCCCATAAGGGCGTGTCGAATTCATACCGCATTCCGATGTTCAGTGTCAGCTTCGACGTTGCCCTCCAGTCGTCCTGGACGAAGAAGCCGAAGTAATCCGTCCGACGGTCGAGGATGTCGGCGTCGTTAATCGATGCGGAGCCGACGTGACCAAGAAGGAGTTCTGCGAGACCGACTCCGGTGGCCCGGTTGCCGAAGCTGAAGACTCCGCCGGTCTGGTTGTTCTGGTCGTCGATGTTGCGGGAGTACCTCCAGGTGAAGCCGTATTTGATCTGGTGCGAGCCTCGCACGATGGTCTGGTTCTCCACGATTTCGATGGTCCGGATGGGCGTCTGGATGCGCTCTTGGTTGCCCGGCACGAGTTGCGTCAACCCGTTCACGTTGAATCGTGCGAAGGACTCGGGGTTCACGCCAGCAATCCCGAACTCACCGTTCTTGCCGGAATTTCGTGCGGCCGAGCGATTGATGTGCAATCGATCGCCCCAGTTGAAGCGAAACTCGTTGATGACCGTGGGGGAAAAGTTGTGGATCCAGTTGACCGTCGTGTTGTGATGCCGGTTCTCGCGAATGCCCGCGCGCGGGTCCGCGAAGTCATTCGGATAGACGGCCGGGATGTTCTGTGGCGCCTCGACCCACATGAAGCGGAGAGAAAGGCGGTCCTGTTCGCCCATGTTCTGGTCCCACTTGGCGGTGTAGTAGTTCTGGTCCAGACCGTTCGAAGCGTTGTTGACGAAGTTGTTCGCCGGTGCCTTGGTGATGTCACCCTCGATGTTGGGCGCGGGGTACAGCCCGACGATCTGCCGAGCCAGAGGGTCGATCCGGTCTTGCGGAATGGTGTTGTTCCGGAACTGGCTGCCGCCGATCGGATCCATGAGGGCCAGTCCGGCACGGTTAGAGAAGTCCCCAGTCGTCTCGATGGGGTGAGGCACGTCGTCGTTCGAATAGGTGACGCCATCGCGGCGCCGTGCCCCTTCGTAGTTGAAGAAAAAGAACGACTTGTTCTTTGCTATCGGCCCCCCGAGCGAACCGCCGAAGATGTTGTAGCGCAGCGGTGCCAGGTCGCGGGCGAAGAACGGCCGCGCGTCCATCGCGTCATTGCGGAAGAACTCGTACGCCGCGCCGTGGAATTCGTTGGTGCCGCTGCGGGTCGTCATGACAATGAAGCCACCGCCCGCACGCCCGTACTCTGCCGAGTAATTGTTCATTTCGGCCTTGAATTCCTGCAGAGACTCAGCCGGAGGGTTGAGTGCGAGTTGCTGTACGCCGATCGCCATATTCTGGACGACCGAGCCATCCAGCGTCCACATCTGGTTCTGTGACCGGCCTCCTGCCATCGAGAACTTGGGGACTTGCTCGCCGCCGTCCTCCGACCGGTACGAGATGTTGCCCATCAGGCGCACTAGTGATGCGCTGCGGCGACTCTGCAGCGGCATGTTAAACACCGTCTCGCGTTCGATGAACTGCCCGACAGATGAGGTTGTCGATTCCAACAGGGGCGTCGTCGCCTCGACCGTCACGACTTCAGTCAACTCGCCGATCTCCAGTGCAAAGTTGGCTGTACGGGTGTAGCCGGTCTCGACCGTCACGGTCGTCTGGGAGGTCTTGAAGCCGGTAAATTCGACCGTCACCTCGTAGTCCCCCGGTGCCATGTAGGAGAACGTGTAGACCCCATTCTCGTTGCTCTCCGCACTCTGCTCGACACCTGTGGCGGTGTTGCGGGCGGTGACCGGGGCTCCCGGAATCACCGCGCCGGTGTTGTCACTCACCGTGCCTGTGAGTCTGCCTTGGTCCTGGGCCCACGCCGACCCAGTCAGCGCGACGAGCACAGTCGCGGCTAGGAGTGCACGCGCACTCCATGAACGCAGCAAATCAATCGCTGGATGCATCTTTCCTCCCTTTGTCTTCAGGGAACGAAGAAAATCGTCCCTGTGCCCCGAAACGCAGATCCCGTCGCATGGCGAGCTTCAATGAAACGAGGCCACCCGAAACTGAAACTGCTTGGTTACTTTCGTTGGGATTGTTCTTCAATCCCCACCACTACTACTATACGCAGCAAGTGCTTCATGGATTCATGGCTTCTGGGTGTCCGCGTGTTGCCAACAGCGATAATTGGCACGTTCTTGGCCCCTCAGGGGTGCATAGCTCTTGGTTGTCATCAACAGTCAGCTAGTGCTAGCCGTCCGAATTCACTGGATTACACTCCTCAGAACCCGGCGGGACGCCTCGTTCTTGAGACTGGTGGGCGACAAACCCGCGGCCCTTCCATACAGCCAGAGTGCGGATGCAGTTGCGCAGTTGGGAGCCAATCGGTGGACGGTCCGTCCAGGACGTGCCCAAGAAGAAAATCTGAACGTGTCGATAAGTGATATTGCAGGCAATTCGGCGGTGCTAGCATTTGGGCACGATGGTCGGGCGAGGTCCTCGGGAGTTCGCTCGACCATTCTCCGGTGGCGGAGAAGGCATTGAGCGCCCCGTACGATCTGCTCCGAGACTCGAGGTTCTTCGACGGATTCGAGGACGACGACCTCGCTGCCTTGGCGCAGGATGCGACCTGGCTTGCCTTTCGCAGAGGCGACCGCATCGTTGAGGAGGGGCAGCCGGCAAGGCGACTCTACATCCTGGTATCCGGGACAGTGGAATTGTCGTTCCGGCTCCCATCGGAGCCTGAAGAGATGGATCCGGAAATCGTCGGTCCGGGAGGAAGCATAGTGATCCACTCAGTCAACGAGCCCGGATCCCTGATTGGGTGGTCCGCGATGGCAGAGCCGTACCTGTGCCGCGCCACGGCCACTGCGAACGAGACCACCCGAATGCTCGCATTCGATCGGGAGACAGTCGAGACGATGTGCCACGCTCGCCCGGAGTTCGGGCTCCGGTTCATCAAGCGAGTTCTCCAAGCCATGGGCGATCGGATTGGGAAAAGGCAAGCCCAGATCGCCGGCCGATCGCATTCGCGCGAGGCTGGTCGGGTGCGTTCGCTGCTGGCGGAGCACGGCCAGCAATTGGGCGTGAATTCGCGGCTTTACAAGGTGCCTGTCTATCTTGAGAATCGACTGACCGAAGCGGACGCGTTCGACCTGCTTGACGAGGTCGCCCTCTCGGCGAGTCCCTTGGAACGGGATCTAGCCGCCCGATGCCGGCGGGTGATCGCCGGGGCCGAGCGCGAAGCGCGAGTGTACCGCCAGCTTCAGCGGATCTACGACGTCGTGGCCCAAGCTCCAGACACCGCCGAGCCGGAGGAGATCCGGCGGATCTGCTGCACCGGGTTCCAACGCCTCTACGCTCTCACCGATTACCGAATCGAGGGCTGGGAGAACCTGCCGCCCGGACCCGGGTTCATCGTGCTCATGAACCACCTCTCGAACCATCCGGCCAACACCCTTCCGAATCAGTTTCAGCTAACCCTGGACACACATTTTGTCAGCGCCATGATTCTCTTCGAGCGGTATGGCGAGGCTCCCGTGCGTGTCGTCAGGCAGGCCGAGCCAGACGAGGCCGGCCACCGGCGGTACTTCGGCCGCTTTGGCTACATCACCGTGACGTCGGGTCGGCCCGCCGGTACACCGCAGGAATCGAAGAGGACTTCCGAGAGACTGCGTGAGCAGTTCCTCCGCGACGCGCGCCACGAGCTCGCTGACGGACGGAATCTGGTGATCTGCCCGGAAGGGGGCTCGACCAAGACCAGTTCATCGCCAATGGCGTTCCGGGCCGGGGCGTTTCGAATCGCTCAAGGAGCTGTCCCGGAGCCAGTGCTGGTCCCGATCGCCGTAGCGAATTTCGACAAGGACATCGCGAGGGCTCGTCTCGCGGCCAAGATCTTTCCCCCGATTCGCCTGTCGGAGAAGGTGTCTCCGACAGCACCGGACTCTGCCCTGTATGGATTCATCAACCAGTTTCGGCAGATGTACCGAGACTATGTTCTCGAGGCCTGCTCGCTCGCGGATTCTCCCTGACTACCGCCGTACCATGTCCGGGTCCGATTGAGCCCGGCTCGTTGTCGGCAGCGCTCGGAGCGGAAGCGGGTCTCGGAAACCAAAGGCACTTTGGACTCGTTTTCGGGTGGCAGCGAGGAGTTTGGCGCGGGGATGTGGCGTTAGTCGAAGACGATCCGGTCTTTCCGCTCTTCGATCTTCGCGACATCGATTCCCGGCACGGCAAGGAGGTCATCGATCGTTCGGAATGGGCCCTTCTCCTTGCGGTAGCGCAGAATGACAGCGGCTTCGGAGCGTTTGAGCGACAGCCGGCTCTCCAATTGGATCGCCCGGGCCTTGTTGATGTTGAGAGGCGGTATCGTCTCCGCAGGGTAATGCTCCGCCAAGTAGTCCACCATCCTGAGCAATTCGTGGTCGGTCGCTTTGACGCCGAGGCCCACCATCTTGGTCAGTGTCGCAGCCCAGCCGTTGCGATCCTGGCGTAGAGAAACCGATTGGCCAATGTCATGGCATCCTTGGCACAGCCTTTCCGTTTCCTCCCTGCCCGGGCCTTCCGGCAGTTCGGCGGCCCCAGGTGTCGCGACGCAAGCAGCCAGCAGGGCCGTGATCGTTATGATTCGCATTCAGTGCTCCATCGGAAATCCGAATGTGTACAGCGAGCTGTCGGAAGTGGTGAGAAAGACGTGTGCGGGTCCGGAAGCCAGCGTATGGCCTCTGGCCGTGGACTTGATCGTACCCCCGCTGTCCCATAGAGGGTTGCCTCTCGTGCCCTCGAACGCGTACAGCTTCGCCGAGCCCGAAACCGCCCCACCGTCCAGGGCGAACACTACTCCGTTCACCACGATCGGGGGCAGGGGAAGGTGCATGGCAGGCGACTCCCAGCCCATTTCGAGCCGCATGCCGTCTCCGTCGCCGACTACCTTCCACGCGGAAATGGCCGCTCGCGACGGTGCGAGAATCCAGTGCGTCCCACTCGCGTCGCGCCAAGCTGCGAGGGCGGTTTCTGGATTTGCCGATGCACCGGATGGCACGCCGCTGGCAAGCTCTTCCAACGAAGCCGGGTCGAAGACCCTTACGGAGCCGTCCGCGGCGATTGCTGCCACGCGATCCTGTCCGTCGAGATCGAACACCACAGGGGAGGATCGGAATCCGTTCGCTTGGGTGGACGCCTTGAGGGCGAGCGACCCGGACTCGAGAGCGACCAGAGGCCCGTTCCGAGTGGCCGCGAACAGCGTCCCGTCCGGACTGAACGCAACTCCCGTGGGTCCGACCACGGATCCTCCCTGGGACTGCCAGGAGTGGACGCTGCCAGACTCGAGGTCAAGTGCCCAGACGGCATCCGCAACGTCGTTGCAGCCGTTCGCAGTTGCTACGTATGCCACGTCGTCAACCACGATCAATCCGCGGGCATTCGCGCTTGCGGGAAGGAACCTGAGCGGCGGCATCCGGTTCGTGCCGTTGGAGGCGTAGAGCGCGTGGAGCATGCCGTCTGCGGACAGAGCGTAAGCGAGCGTCACCCCCCTTAGGGCCGGTCGGGCCGGGGGCCGGACTCGAGAGGCTGTCCGCGGGCCGGGAGATGGCCTCTGTGGCGGCCCGGGGCCAACTTCAGCCAGAGTTACAGCCCCTTCAGTCGGTTGGCCGACAGCGCTCTTGGCCGGCGAGCGTCTGCCTCGGGCCAAGAAGCCCAGAGCGGATGGCATCGCGGCAACCGTCGGCCGGGTCACGTTTGCTGTCATCCCACCCGGACAGTCCGGCGAACTCTTGCTCGGGCCGGGGAGGAAGTGTCGCTCCCATTCCATGCGGGCCAAGTCGGTGTCCACCGCGAAGACCCCCCCGGAACTGCTTCCTACGAACGCCAGGGAACGGAAGCCACGATGGCTGATTAGAAAGTCCAGCAGTGCCGGTGCCGTGAGCGCGTTTCCGCTGCGAGCTTGGTTCGGCAGGGACATCTTCCACAGGAACCGGAACTCGGGAGCCCGCACGGTCTCAGGGGATGTCTTGTGGTCCGCACGCACCCATGAGGACCGTTGGGCGTCGGCTCCGAGCGAAGTCCAGTCGTCTGAACGAACCACGGTTGCTGAGAGGGCCAGTCCGGCGAGCAGCGACACGGGGAAGACGATTGTCCTGCGCATGGGATTCATTCCGAGGCGAGGCTGGGAGGGCCCCTCAACCGCTCAATCATATCGTTGCCCACTAGAATGGTTCAACGGATCGAGCTGTCATGAGCTGGCTACGACTATTCGCCGCGGTTTCTTTGAGTTGCGCCACTGTCTTCGCCGCGGACTGGCTGACCGACGGCAGCAACCCGGAGCGAACCGCGTGGCAGAAGGACGAGCAGTTCTTCAGCGTGGAGAACGTTCACGAGACAAAGCTCCTCTGGAAGATTCAGTTGGACAACGAGCCGCGCCAGATGCACGCATTGCTGCCGGCGTTGATTGCCGAGAACGTGCGGACTGCGAGCGGTCCGAAGGAGATCGTTCTGGTCACTGGGGTATCGGACAATCTCTATGCCATTGACGCCAGCGACGGAACCCTGATCTGGTCGCGGCATTTTGACAGGAATTGGGAGCCGGACCCGGGCCAGCGCCCTCCCTATTTGTTGTGCCCTGGAGGGATGACGGCGACGCCGGTGATTGGGCACGGCTCAGAAGACGGCGGCTACATCGTTTATGCAGCTTCTTGGGACGGCAGGCTCCGGAGGCTCGACCTAGCCGATGGCGAGGATCTGTTTCCGCCAGCTAAGTTCATGCCGCCCAACGGCAAGCCATACGCACTGAACCTGGTCGACAACGTCATCTACACCCACTCTGCCCAGCGCTGCGGAGGGAACCCGAACATGGCTTACGTCTACGACCTGGGCACCGACCAGGTCGGAAGCTGGGGGCCTGCCGGAGGTGGCATGTGGGGCAGGACGGGGCC
The DNA here is from genome assembly GCA_964461235.1 of uncultured Bryobacterales bacterium. Lineage (GTDB taxonomy): Bacteria > Acidobacteriota > Terriglobia > Bryobacterales > UBA6623 > VXMF01. The sequence continues at coordinate 46,047 of CAYWUV010000013.1, forward strand.
TGCGATCAGCTCCGAAAAGGTGATGTACACGGGCACAGGCGACGGCATTTGGGACCCGGAAAACGGAGTGTTTGGCAACGGCATCGTGGGCCTGCAAATGAATCCCGAGACAGGGGTTCTCGAACTCTATGACTACTACGGGCCATCCAATGCCGAATGGCTATTCAAACGCGATCTGGACATGCAGGTCACACCGGCGATTTTTTTCTACAAGGGACGCGAACTGATGGTTGACGCCGGCAAGGAATGCGTCATTTACCTCATGGATCTCGAGTCGATCGGCGGTGACGACCACCGGACCCCGTTGTACCGGTCACCACTGGTCTGCAACGAAGAAGTCAACTTCGCATCAGCCGGCGTATGGGGGGCAATGGCCAGCTGGGAGGACGCGGACGGCACGGTCTGGGTGCTCGCGCCAATCTGGGGCCCGAAGCACTCCAAGTTCCATGCGCCGATCGAGCACGGAGAGGTCACGGAAGGGGCGATTGTGGCGTTTAGAGTCGAGGACACCGAGGACGGGGGGCTGTGGCTGGCTCCTGCCTGGATCTCCCGCGACATCGACCGAGCGGAACCGCCCATCATTGCGAACGGCATCGTCTTCGCCTACGGAAACGGTGAGGACACCCATCAGGCGATGCCCGACGTAGGGCTCACCAACACGGCCGAGGAGCGCATCGCCGGGTCGACCAATGCCGTCCTTTACGCCCTCGACGCCCGGACGGGGAGGGAACTCTGGTCGAGCGGGGACCAGATCGCCAGTTGGAATCACTGGGGAGGGATCTCGGTCGCCAATGGCCGAGTCTACATCGGGACGTTCGACGGCTACCTGTACGCATTCGGAATCGAACGCTGACAGGCTTGGTCCACTGCTGCACCCGGCGCTCGGGTCCATGTCCGGTTTGATTCGTCCTCGGCGCCACTTTCGAGCCAACCCGCCCGTCAGGCGTGTATGGTGTTGGCATGTTCGGTCACAACCGTAACGACAAGACAGGGGTGAGGGACCGTCGCCCTTCGAGCATGCGGGGAATCCTTGGGAACCGGCGCACCTCGCAACGCGCCATTCCGGCTTGGCGAACCCGGATTGGGAGAATCGCCTGGCTGATTCTCGGAATGGCAGTGTCGATGGCCGCCCAGCCGACGCTCGTACTGGACCAGGCGATGTCGCCCCCTCCTTGGGCCTTGGCCGAGCGCCTCCTGCTGGAGAGTGCGTCCGACGGCGTCCAGGCCTTCTTCGAGCGCTTCGTGGACAGTCGCGGCTACCTGAAATGCGTCGAGCGGTGGGGCGGCAATGACGGGGCCGACGACGCCATGGAGAACTTTGGGGGATGGACTCTGCTGCACGCGATTGGCGGGCGGGACGCAATTGCCGACCTCTACAAGCGAGCTTGGGAGGGGCACATCCGTCAGTACACGGAGGCGAGATCCCCGGGAATCGAGATGGCCGAGCACGGCATGTACTGGCGGGAGTTCGTGACATCCTTCGACTGGGAGCACACAGGAGAGGCGCTGGCCGCATTCCATCTCTATGGGTTCGCGGCACCTCGGGATCCGGTCTACCTGGCCAGAGCGAAGCGGTTCGCCAACTTCTACACGGGAGACGATCCGGACGCTGACAACTACGACCGGAGCCTGAGGATCATCAAGAGCCTGCACAACGGGAGTCGTGGGGCCAAGCTGACCCCGGCGACCGAAATGGATTGGGGTGGCTTACCGGTCGAAGGTGCTCCGGAGCGCCTGACCCGCTATTCCACGGCATCGAACATTCGAGGTGATCACCCTCTGAACCTCTGCGCGACCGCGTTGGGCTTCAACGCCTTCGCTCTCACGGGAGATCGGACGTATCGCGACTGGGCTGTGGACTACGCCCGCATGTGGCGCGACCGGGTCACGGAGAACGGCGGGAACATTCCGACCAATATCGGCTTGGACGGAATGATCGGCGGGGAGTGGGGCGGCAAGTGGTACGGCGGTGTGTTCGGATGGAATTTCTGGCCCCAGTCCGATGGACGCAACTACTTCATTCGCGGGCCTCGCATTGCCTTCGGCATCGGCGTCCTGCTTACGGGAGACCGTCGCTTCGTGGAGCCGCTTCGTCGTCAGGTCGCCAACCTGTACGCCGCAAAGCGAACAGATGGCGGTCGTGTCCTTCTGCCCAGAAAGCACGGTGATGACGGCTTCTATGGCTACACGCCGAATCAGCATTTGGATGTACAGCGTGACGTGTATCTCTTCACGTTCGATCGGTCCGGCCTCGAAGGGCTGGCCCGCGATCCGTGGATCCGGTACCTCGACGGGAACAACCCGGCCTATCCCCTTCAAGCGCTGAGGGGGGACCTGAGCTCCGTCCGGACACGGCTCGACGCCATGCGGATTGACGATTCAGTCGACTACGAACGACCTTCCGACTACACGCAGCAATTCAATCCGGCCATCACGAATTCGCTCGTGGAACTCGCCCTCGGAGGGAATCCGCCGGGACGGGCGGGCAACATTTTGCACACTCGATTGTTCTACTATGACCCCGCCCGATCCAGACCCGGCTTGCCAGATCAAGTTGGCGCCCTCGTTGACACCATTGCTCCTTCCAGCGTTCGTGTGCAACTGGTGAATCTGGACCCGATTCGGACGCGTCGCGTGATCGTCCAGGCCGGGGCCTACGGCGAGCACCGTTTCACTGAAGTGCGCGTCGGCGACTCCTCACTTCGTGTCGCGGACAATCGCTTCGAAGTGCTTCTGGAGGCCGGGTCCGGAGGAGTATTGGAGATTGGCATGTCTCTGTTTGCCAATCAGCCGGCGTTTCGCCCTGTGCCGTGACCGGACTTGTCGTCAGGTGCACCTAGTGTTTGCCAGTGTCCCCCGGCTGGCCCGGCCCCGGCCCGACCGTTGGGGCACCGCTGTCCATCCCTGCCATCGCTGAGACCGGAGCTGCCCCCGCGCGCCTCCCACTGAGTCCGGACCACTCGCTCAGCGTCAGCCAGCCGTCCGAAATGTCCGAGGCGGTCGTGAACAGTTCGGCCTGTGGCGGGTCTCGCTCGGAATTGGTGAAGCACCTGACGAGCTGTTCGAGCGGACACGCCACAACGAGTGGCCCGTGGATGAAACAGTCGTACGCTGCGGCCGACTTGCGCCGGCGAACGCCGTCTGCAAACATCGACGCAGCGCAGCACGTGGTCCCTTCCCTCCCGGTGGCCGGCCGGTCTCCTCGACACTCGCCAGTGGACTGCGTGGCACCTGGTATGGCAATTTGCCTCACGTGTCTACATCCCGCCCAAGCGCGCACGGCATCGACACGGTTGTTCCCGATCCGAGAGTCCCAACGGAGTGAGCCTTGAAGCCAGCCCTTTGTTCACGCAGACAGTTCGCACGGATGTCCTTGACCGGATCGCTCCCGGCGCTGGGGCTCTCCCAAACCTCCAGCAAGCCGAATGTGCTCTTTATCCTCACAGATGACCAGCGCGGTGACACGATCCGGGCCCTGGGCAATTCGACCATCGAGACTCCCAACCTCGACCTGTTGGTACAGGCCGGGACAACGTTTACCAACGCGTATTGCATGGGAGGCTGGTCCGCCGCCGTTTGCTTGCCGAGCCGCTACATGGCACTGCGCGGAAACGGCTGGTTCAAGGCCCAGCATCAGCCGGCCGAGGCCCCGAACTTCCCGAATGCGATGAGGGAGGCCGGCTACGTGACGTATCATCTCGGCAAATACGGGAACACCGATCAGCGTACGCACAGATCGTTCGACTTCAACTACTACCTAGAGCCCGGGGATCTCGAGGAACTTGGCAAGGGCGAGCCCGGCAAGCAACTCGCCGACCGCGCGAAGAACTTCCTCTACTTCTGGAAGACCCGCCTTAACCGGAGGGGCTCGAAGCCGTTCTTCATGTACTTGGCCGGGCCTGCGCCGCACGACCCTCGTTTGGCACCCGACTCCTACATCAGCAAGTACGACATCAGCGAGATACCGCTCCCTCCCAACTACCTGCCTTATCACCCGTTTGACAACGGCGAGTTGCTGGTCCGGGACGAACGCTTAGCGAACTGGCCCCGGACCGAGTACGAGGTCAAGCGACACATTCGCGACTACTACGCAATGATCACCCATCTCGACGAGCAGCTGGGACGCATCATCCAATACCTCAAGGAAATCGGCGAGTACGACAACACGATCCTCGTCTTTGCGTCCGATCAGGGCATCGCTATTGGCAGCCATGGACTGATGGGCAAGCAGAATCTCTACGAACACAGCATGAAGCCGGCCCTGATCTTCTCCGGCCCCGGCATTCCCAGTGGCAAGAAGGTCGACGGATTCGCCTACCTGTTCGACATCTTTCCCACCGTCTGCGACTTGGTCGGGGCCTCGATTCCGAGCGGTCTCGAGGGCCGGAGCCAAGCCGCGGTGATTCGCCGCGAGACTGGGAGCGTGCGTGACACGATATTCCTCGCCTACAAGGACCTGCAGCGGGCCGTGCGGCACGGCAGGTGGAAGCTCATCCGGTACCCGAAAATCAATCGAACGCAGCTATTTGATCTCGAGTCAGACCCGCATGAGGCGACTGACCTCGCTGGCGATCCCGAGCACGCCGGCTTGATGGAGGAACTGAAGGCCTTGATGGTTCAGCAACAGCGGTCATTCGGTGACCGAGTGCCGCTGACTGCGAGGGATCCACCATCGGGCCACGTCGATCTGCATTACTTCGAGCGATCCTCTCGATAGACAGGCTCCGTTCCCCCAACGGGTGAGCTGTCCGAGCCGGCTCCGGGTTGCGTCCCAGCCGGTACCCCGCAACGGAAACGACAGGACTCGCCCGTTTCGAGAAGGTTGCTGGAGCCCAGTCGCCTGAATTCACTTTCCCGAGGCGATCCTGACGGGGTGGGATGCCGTCACGGACTGTCCGTTCGGTCGATATGTGCATCGTGGACCTCGATTGCCTCTCGAATCGAATCGATCACAAGAGGTGCGCGGGAGGAGACATCCCAGAGTTCGCCGGAGTCGGTACTGAGGTCGAATAGCAACGGCGGGTCGTGCCGCTGGTGGTTTCCGTAGCCGCGCCACCCGATTTGAGTCTCCGTCCCCAACGATTCCCAGGACTCGAAGACCAGCTTGTACTGCCCGACCCTAGCCGCCCAAAGGTTGCCGGGCTGTCCATAGTAGAACCATTCGGTACGAGGACTTGGTTCCCCCAGGAGCAGTGTGGGAGACAGGTCGACCGAGTCCAACACCCTCCCGGACGGCAACGATGCACCCGTCAAGGCGGCCACGGTGGCAACCAAGTCGACATTGACGCCGATGCCGTCCTCCACCGAGGGGCTGATGGTTCCGGGCCACCAGAAGATACCGGGAACCCGGAATCCTCCTTCCCATGAGGTGATCTTGCCGTCCCGGAACGGCCCCGAAGAGCCGCCTAGGTCGAAGTAGGTGCGCCATGGGCCGTTGTCACTGCTGAACCAGATCAATGTGCTGGTCGCATTACCCGACTCTTCGAGTGCGCGGATCAGTTCTCCCACGGACCAGTCGATTTCCTCGATCACGTCTCCGTAGAGCCCGGCATCGCTATGGCCCTCGAATTCCGGCGACCGGAAGATCGGCAAATGAGGCATCGTATGCCCAAGGAAGAGAAAGAACGGACCTTGACGGTGCTCGTGAATCCATCTCACCGCCTCTTCCGTGTAGCGTTTCGTTAATGTCGGTTGGTACGCCGGCGTCTCAACGACTTCCTTCTGCCTGTAGAGCGAAATCGGAAAGTCGCTGCTGGTTGAGTTCCGAATGTTCTCGTAGGTCCGCTGGAATCCCTCCCGCAACGGTGCGTCGTTGCTTCCGACCAGCCCGAAGAAGTCGTCGAACCCCTGGTCGTTCGGATGGGAGCCCTGATAGTCGAATCTGTCGGTCAGGCCCCACTTGCCGACATAGGCGGTTGCGTAGCCGAGGTGGCGCAGCATCTCGGCCAAGGTGACTTCCTCGTCCGGGATGTCAGCCCATGCGTTCTTGCCGCTGCGGTGAATCCGAATCGGCATTCTCCCGGTCAGAAGCGCCACTCGGCTCGGGTTGCACATGGGAGCCGACGCATAAAAGGATGTCCAGCGTTGGCCCTCTTGGGCGAGCCGGTCTATATGGGGCGTGTGAATGAGGGGATGCCCCTGGATCGAGATATCCCCGTATCCGAGGTCGTCGGCCAGTACAAGGACAATGTTCGGTGGCTGGTTCCGGGACCCTTCCTGGATGCCGCAGCCCACAATCATTCCCGTCAGGACCATTGCGACGCATAACCCCGACAATGATCGGCTCCGTACCGGGATTCCCGGCCAGTTTGGCTTTGCGTGTAGATTCACGAGGTATTCCGCTGCCCCTGAGGCTCCCACCATAGCGATTCTCTCGGAGCGGGACTAACGCTAACGCCATCGGGAACTGGGAGGGGTGTCGGTTTCGGACTTTCGAGTATCGATCGTCATATCCCGATTTCCGCAGGGCGCTGAACCGACCGTTTCTCCTGGGGTCAGCGCCCTAGAATCGCAGGTACCGGATTATCGACCTGTCCGGGAGCCCTCTGGCCCCGGCCTCGGATTCCGCGATCGCCGAGTTCGGACCGAGTCCGCTCGGCGAGCGCCGTCAGATCCTCAACGAGTTCCGGCATCGAGGCAGCCAGATCGGTTCGGCTGCCTGGTTCCTCGACCAGGTTGAAGAGCATTGGTCTGCCCAGGTCCCCCGCGGCAAAGTGCGGATGGCGCGGATTCGGTTCCCGCAAGGGCAGGAACAGCTTCCACGGGCCGGACCGGACAGCGTGCAGTTCCTGCTGCTGGTAGTAGTACAAATCCTGGCGAGGAGACCGCCCGTTGCCGCGTCCGAGCAAGGCGTCGCTGACGTCCAATCCGTCGATCGCCAGGCTGCCCAGAGGTGCGATTCCGGCTATCGATGCGAGCGTGGGTAGCATGTCGATTAGGCTCATCAATTCGTCCGTCACCGTGCCTCCCGGGACTGTGCCCGGCCACCAAGCGATGGCCGGAATGCGAAACGCCCCTTCGGCCGTCGTGTAGCCGCGTCCGTAGAGAGGAAGGTTGCTTCCTCGCGCCAGACTCGCGATATCGCGGGCAAGAGGAGCGCCGTTGTCTGACGTCCACAGAACGAGCGTGTGGCTGTCCAGGCCGGTAGCTACGAGCTTGTCGAGGATCTGGCCGGTCGACCAGTCGAGTTCCTCGACCGCATCCCCCCAAGCCCCGTTGCGGCTCTTGCCGAGGAACGCTTCGCTGGCGAAAGGAACTCGTTCGCTCCCGGGCATCGCGTGCGACAGGAAAAGGAAGAACGGTCGGTCCCGGTTCGCGTCGATGTAAGCGATGGCTCGTTCCGTGTACCGTTTGGTGAGCAGGTTGCGGTCGACGGGAGCCTCCAGAACTTCCTCGTCTTCCATGAGAGGCAATGGAGGCCACGCGTGGCCTTCGAAACGCGTCTGGTTGCGACCCCGTTCCTGCGTCATGTCGTCGCTGTACGGGATTCCGAAATAGGAATCGAAACCGTGACGGGTCGGGAGGAACTCCGGCTGGTCACCAAGGTGCCACTTGCCGATGATGCTCGTGGCATATCCGTGCTCGCCAAGCAGCTCCGCGATTGTCGTTTCCGCACCGCTGATTCCGTATGGCGATACCGGTCGCAATACGTGACCGTCCCGCGGGGTATCGTGCAGGCCCACCCGCTGGGAGTAACAACCCGTCATGAAACTGGCTCTCGAAGGCGTGCAGACACCAGCGCTGGAGTAGAAGTGCGTCAGCTTGCGGCCCTCGCGGGCCATTCGATTCAGATGCGGCGTGCGGTGCAGCTCGGACCCGAAGGGTTCCGTGTCTCCATATCCGAGGTTGTCGCAGAGAAGAATGACGAAGTTCGGCGGCCGATCCGTAGGGGCCGACGTGCATCCCGCCAGCCAGGCCAGGGCCAGGGCGAAGGAAAACCGGCGGGTCACGAGAACATGGACTCGATGACCGTCCCGCCGAAGTCGGTCAGCTTCTCGTGGCGGCCGTTGTGCAGGTACCAGAGGCGGTGCTGGTCGAGCCCAAGGGCATGCAGGATCGTGGCGTGGAAGTCCCGCATGTTGTGAGGCCTGTCAACCGCCCGAAGCCCGAACTCGTCGGTCTCGCCGATCGTCTGGCCGCCACGGACTCCGCCTCCAGCGAACCACATGGTGAAACCGTGCGGATTGTGGTCCCGACCATTTCCGCTTTCAGAGGTCGGTAAGCGGCCGAACTCCGCCCCCCAGATGACGAGCGTCCTCTCCAAGAGCCCGCGCTGCTTGAGATCCTGGAGCAAGGCACCGACCGGCTGGTCGCTGTGGCCGGCCATCTTTTCGTGGTTCTCCTTCAGGTGCTTGTGTGCGTCCCACTGCATGCTGATTGGGCCGCCGCCTGAATACACCTGTACGAACCGGACGCCGCGTTCTACCAGTCGCCGGGTGAGCAGCAGACGCGTTCCGAACTCGCGAGTCCGTTCATCGTTCAGGCCGTACGAACGCTTCGTCGATGCGGACTCCTTGCTGAGGTCAACCGCCTCGGGAGCGTGCGCCTGCATGCGGAAGGCGAGTTCGTAAGCCGCAATGCGCGCCTGCATCTCGGTGTCGTGTTCACCCGCGTCGATAACGTTCATCGCTTGGAGCAGGTCGAGCATGGCCCTCTGGCGCTCCGTCGTCATGCCCGCCGGACGCCGCAGATGCAGGATGGGGTTCGGGCCAGGGCGGAGCAGCGTGCCCTGATACACCGAAGGGAGGAAGCCCTGGCTCCAGCACGATGTGCCTCCTTCCGGCGTGCCCTCCGGCTGTGGCATGACCACGTAGGCCGGCAGGTCTTCCGTCTCGCTGCCGAGGCCGTAGGTAACCCACGAGCCGATGCTCGGATGGGTGGCGAACAGTCGCCCGTTGTGCACTTCGTACATCGCCGGGGCATGCACGAAGCTGCGGGTGAAGAACGACCGGACGAAACAGATGTCATCCACGTGTTGCGCGACGCTCGGGAAGAGTTCCGACACAGGAAGCCCACTCTTTCCGTAGCGCTGGAATCTCCATGGGGTTCCGAGGATTGGATTGCTGCCGTCGGTGAACTGACCGCCGACCTTTCCGAAACTCTCAGGCATCCTCTCGCCGGCCCGTTCGTTGAGCACCGGCTTCGGATCGAACGTGTCCATCGAACTGGGAGCGCCTACATTGAATATGAAAATCACCGAGTCCGCGGTGGGCTCGAAGTGGGGGGGCTTGGCTGCCATCGGGTTGGCAGTTTCCGCACTCCAGCCGCTGCGGGCCAGCAGATCCTGCACGGCAATGGCACCGAAGCCGTTCGCGACGCTCAGGAGCATTTCACGGCGCGACCAGCTTCGCGGGGCGGTTGCCGACTTACGGTCGATAGACGAATTCATTCCGGTTCAGTAGTGCCAGCGCGAAATCGACCAGTGAGTCCGGACCGGTGCCGAGGAACTCCTCGGCAATCCGCTCCTCCGTAGCGGTCGGTCTGCGTCCGAGCGTCAATTCGAATCCCGCCGCGATTTGGCAGACAGTGCCCGAGTGCCCGCACTGGCTGCCAAGCCGGTCTGCCAGGGCGCGGGACTGCTCCTGCATGAAGTCGCTATTCAGCAGGCTCAGCGACTGCAGCGCGTGTGTGGAAGTGCGTCTCACGGAGCAAGAAGTCATCGTGTCGGGCTGGTCGAAGTTTGCGAGGAAGGGTAGCCGCACGGTCCTCTTGTTGAGCAGGTACAGGCTCCTCCGATCATGCTGCCGGGTGTCCGGAGTCACTGGCCACAGGTTGTCCGGTTCCGCCTCCGTGAAGATCAGGTCGTAGACCTCCTGCTCGATAGGGATCCTGACTGGCTTGCCGCCGAGCGCTCGATTGAGTCGTCCAGATGCTGCCAGCGCGCTGTCGCGGATCGACTCGCCCGACAGGCGGCGGCGGTGAGCACGCCAGTACCATTCGTTGTCCGGATCCAGCGCCGCCCTTTCCTCATCGATGGCGGAGGACTGCATGTAGGTGCTCGACAAGACAATCAGGCGGTCGATCGCCTTGACACTCCACCCCTCCCGGACGAAACGGGTAGCGAGCCAGTCCAGCAACTCTGGGTGCGAAGGCATCCCGCCAAGCACGCCGAAGTTGTTGGGGTCCGCCATCAGGCCTCGGCCCATGCGGAACTCCCAGATCCGGTTGACCATCACCCGCGCAGTCAGAGGGTTCTCCGGAGTGGTCAGCCACCGCGCCAGGGACGCCCTCCGGCCGTCTGTACCCTCCGGAGCGTCGAATCCGAGTGTGCCGAGAATCTCCGGAAAGTCCGGCTTCACTGCGTCGCCCTTGCGACGGTAGTCGCCGCCACCCAGAACGTGGGTTCCCGGATCCTCCGCCAGGTTTTCCACTGCGAAAGCGGCCCGGGGAGGATCCGGCCTGCGTAGTTCCAGGGCGTGAAGGCGGTTGCGAAGTGCCGTCCTGCGGCGCTTGACGTCGTCCGGGATAAGGGGCAAGATTTCGTACCATACCGGTTTGATCTGCGAGCTGGCCTCCTTGGCTAGCCTCTCCTGCTCTTCGGTCCGCTCCTGCTCGGAAACGGCCAGGGCCGCCCGGAACTCGGGGTCCAGCCGGGCCCGCTTCCGCTCGAGGACCATCGTCGCGTAGGGAGCCTCGATCTCTTTCAGGCGGTCCTTGATCGGCTGGACCGTATCCTCGTGGAGAGCCTTGGCGGCTTCGTGAGCAGAAATCTCGCTCTCCTTTGCCGTTGGGACGTCCTTCAGATCAGTCGCGCCGAAGAAGGCTTCCAGTCGGTAGTAGTCGCGTTGGCTGATCGGATCGAACTTGTGGTCGTGACAGCGGGCACACTGGACGGTCAGTCCGAGGAGCGCTTGGCCAACACCCAGCGCCATTTCGGTCACCACTTCTTGGCGCGCCTCTTCCTTGTCCTGGTTCCCGCCTACCACGTGGCGCGGTCCGGCTCGGTGGAACCCGGTTCCGAGCAGTGCCTCGCTGTCTCCGGGAAACAATTCGTCCCCGGCGACTTGCTCTTGAACGAATCGGTCATAAGGCTTGTCCTCGTTGAATGAGCGGACGACATAGTCCCGGTACCTCCAGCCGTGCGGACGGTAGCCGTCCCTCTCGAAACCGTCCGTATCCGCGTACCTCACGACGTCCAGCCATTTCTCTGCCCAGCGCTCCCCGTAGTGCGGGGAGGCGAGGAGGGATTCGACGAGCCGGTCGTACGCTTCCGGGGAATCGTCGTTCAGATACGAGGAAGCCTGCTCCGATGTGGGAGGCAGGCCGGTGAGGTCGAGGCAAACCCGTCTCAGCAGCCGCTCCCTGGCTGTTTCGGCCGACGGCCTCAGGCCATTGGTGCGTAGTCCACGCCAAATGAATGCGTCGACGGGGGTCCGGATCCAGTTCGATGCTGATTGGGGCGCGGCAGGGGCCGTGGGGGACTGGAAGGCCCAATAGGCCCTCGCCCCCTCGGCTATGTCTCCAGTTGCGGCGGCTCCAGCCCAAACCGGCGGAACCAGACTAGCGGAGAGGGCCGCCAGGAGGACTGCCGTTCCGGGGTTCACGGCTACATTATAAGAACGTTCTGGCAGCATCGGCCGAATCCGGACCCCTCTGAATAGTGGTAGTTTGGATGTTCCGTGCCGGGTCCGCGCTGCTCCCGGGCGATCGGGACTGGAAGCAGCTGATGGCGGAAGGCAACGCAGACGCGAACGTCCCTCTGTATTCGCGCTTGGCAGCAGTTCTGCCGTCGGGGCTGTTCATATGGCTCCTGTCAACAGTTCCTTCCGTTTCCCGCGGGGGCGAGCACTATTGGGAGGTCGAATGGCTCCCCCAGCTCGACATAGCGCTTAGCTTCCGCGTCGACGGTCTCTCTCTTTTGTTCGGGCTCCTCATCACAGGCATTGGGGCATTCATCCTGCTGTATGCCAGCGAGTACATGCGCGGAGCCCCGCAGCTGGGGCGTTTCACGTTGTACCTCATCGCGTTCATGCTCTCGATGCTTGGTCTCGTGCTGACCGACAACTTGGTAGCGTTATTTGTCTTCTGGGAACTGACCACCATCACGTCGTTCCTGCTGATCGGATACTCCCACGAGGACGCGGTAGCGCGACGGGCGGCACTGCAAGGCCTGCTCGTCACCGGAGCCGGTGCATTGGCCATGTTGGCCGGCTTCGTGCTCCTCGGCGCGGCGGCGGACACCTATAGCTTGCGCGAGATGCTCTCCGAGCCGGCCGGCCTATCCGGCCATCCGCACTACAACGCCATTCTCGTGCTGATTCTCGCCGGCGCCTTTACCAAGTCGGCCCAGTTCCCGTTTCACTTCTGGCTCCCCAACGCGATGGCGGCGCCGACGCCCGTGTCCGCGTACCTGCATTCGGCCACGATGGTAAAGGCGGGGGTCTTCCTGCTGGCACGCCTGAATCCCATTCTCGGCAACACCGAGATGTGGGCACTCGCCTTGACCGTGGCCGGTGCCGTCACCGCTGTCTACTCGTCAGCCGTCGCTCTGACCAAGACCGATCTCAAGCAGATCCTCGCGTACACGACCGTGATGGCCTTGGGGGTTTGCGTCATGTTCATCGGGCTTCCGTCCGCCCACGGGCACGGCGAACCTCCCCTTGGGCCGATCGCCGCCGTGACGTTCGTCTTTGTCCACGCCCTCTACAAGGCGGCGCTGTTCATGGTGGCCGGCACGATCGATCACTCGGCAGGTACACGGGACCTGCGGCTGTTGGGAGGCCTGCGAAAGGCGATGCCGTGGACGTTCGCGGCCGCATTGCTGGCGGCCCTGTCCATGGCAGGGATGCCCCCCTTCATCGGGTTCATCGGCAAGGAACTCCTGTACGAGAGCGCGACCGCATCGTCGCCCGCACTCTACGCCACGGCTGCCGCAGTCGCCGCCAACGCGATGATCGTGGCGGCCGCGGTCCTAGTCGTCGCGGTCCCTTTTGGCGGGACTCCGCCAAGCACCTTGCAAGACACTCACGAGGGACCCTGGACTCTCTGGGCTGGCTCGGCCGTCCTCGGCGTAGTGGCGCTCTCCACGGGTCTGGTTCCGCAGCTGGCGTTCGATCCAGTACTCATTCCCGCGGCTGGATCCGTAATCGGCCACACGCCGGAGTTCGAAGCCACCCTCTGGCACGGTTTCAACATGCCGCTCATGCTCTCGGCGGTCACCGTCGCCTGCGGCGGGCTGCTGTTCTGGAAGCGCTCGGTAGCGCTGCGTGCGCTGGTCTGGAGCCTGAGCCGCATTCCGCTTACGGGCGACCGCGCGTATGACCTCTCCATGGACGGCATCGCCCGGTTTTCGACATGGAACACGCGCTGGCTGCAGTGTGGCATCCAGCGCCGCTATATCCTGATCGCCTTTGCGGTCTTGGGCGCGAGCCTCGCCGTGACACTCGCGATCAAGGATGGCTTGGTCCTGCCGGCAGGGCTTCCGGACGGCGATTTCATTGACTGGATGCTGGCGAGCCTTATCGCTGTTTCGGCGCTTGTCACGATCCGGGCCAAGTCGCGTTTGCTGGCGATCTGCGCCCTCGGCGTTGTCGGCACGGGGACAGCACTGATCTTCCTGGTCTACGGCGCGGTCGACGTAGCCATGACGCAGCTGATGGTCGAGACCCTGGTTGTGGTGATTGTCGCGATGGTACTCCTGAAGCTTCCCAGTTTCAGGGACGAGGTCCGCCAGACGGCCTTCGGCAGATGGCGCGACCGGATCGTATCCCTGACGGTCGGCGTGACGATCACGCTCGTTCTGATCTCCGTGACATCGACACCCTCGGAACGCGTGGTAACTGACCACTTGACCAAGATCGCGTATCCGGAGGGCTTCGGCAGGAACGTCGTCAACGTGATTCTGGTCGACTTCCGTGGGTTCGACACCATGGGCGAGATCACGGTACTCGCGATCGCCGCAATCGCGGCCTATATGCTGATTCGGTGGCGGTTCCGCGGGACCACCGTGTCGAAAGCGGGTTTCGGACGGAGCGCAGACTCGAACTCCGCGGTCAAGCCGGAGGAACTGCTGTGAACACCCTGATCCTGCGCGAGACGACCCGAGTGCTCGTGGCATTGATGCTCGTGTTCTCGGTCTTCACTCTGCTGCGCGGCCATGACCAGCCTGGCGGGGGTTTCGTCGGCGGGCTGATCGCTTCTATAGCGTTCTCGCTGTACATGTTCGTGGCGGACGCGCCTGCGGTGCGTCGCCTCCTGCGAGTTGACCCTCGCAGCGTCGCAGCCTCCGGGCTGGGGCTAGCCGTTCTCTCCGGATTCGTCAGTTCGCTGACTGACGGAGCGCCGTTCCTCACATCGGCCTGGGTAACGATCGGAAGCGCGAAGCTAGGCACACCGCTGCTCTTCGATGTCGGAGTCTATCTTGTCGTCACCGGAGCTGCCCTGACCTTTGTGCTGGGGATAAAGGAACAGAGATGAAGACTCGGCTGAGCGGCCGTATAACGCGAGGAGATTGAACCGTGGAGACAATCGTTGCGGTCGTGGTGGGCGTGCTCATGGCTTCGAGCGTGTACCTCATGCTGAGCCCGAACCTCGTGCGGTTCGTCTTGGGTCTGGCCCTGATTTCGCATGCCGCCAACCTGCTGATCTTTGCTAGCGGGGGAATGGCGAGTTCGATGGCGCACTCCGTGCTGGACGGTGCCTTGGGTGATGGTCGCATCGAATCCGACTCGGTAGCGCAGGCGCTCATCCTAACCGCGATCGTCATCTCGTTCAGCATCCTGACATTTGCCTTGGTGCTTGCGTTCCGCGTCTATCAGATGCTGGAGACTGTCGACACGGATGCCATGCGTGCGGCGGAGCCGCTACCCGGAGACGCGGAGGGGCGGGGAAGCGAAACGGTTGGGCGCAAATGAGCTGGCTCGTTGTCGGACCCATCGTCCTGCCCCTGGTCGCGTCGATCATGGTGGGCCTTCTGATCCGCTCGGGGCGCGGGCGGCAGCTGGTCAGCGCCTGTGCGGGAATCGCCCTGCTCGGAATCGCAGTCGGCTTGCTGATGCGAGTGGCGCAGGAGGGTGTGGTGTCGGTGCAGATCGGCAACTGGCCGGCGCCATTCGGCATTACGCTTGTTGCCGATTATTTGAGCGCATCGATGGTGCTGATCACGGCGGTCATCGGGCTAGCAACGATCGTGTACTCCATCGGAGACGTACAGCGGAGAGGACTGTATGGAATCTTCCATCCGCTTCTGCTCGTCCTGCTCGCCAGTGTTAGCGGGGCTTTCCTCGCCGGCGACATCTTCAACCTCTACGTGTGGTTCGAAGTGATGCTGATCTCTTCGATCGCACTCCTGGTCGTCGGAGGGACCCCGGCCCAAGTGGATGGCGCGGTGCGATACACGGCGCTCAGCCTCATTGCGACCACCCTGCTGCTCACAGGCATCGGGCTACTGTACGGGCTCACCGGCACCCTCAACATGGCCGACCTGCACCTGAGGGTCCAGGAGGTGGAGAACCAAGGCACGTTGACCGCGATTGCTGTCATCTTCATCGTGGCGTTCGGGATCAAGTCTGCGGTGTTCCCCTTGTTCTTCTGGCTGCCGGCCAGCTACCACACCCCTCAGTTTGCCGTTTCTGCGATCTTCTCCGGACTGCTGACCAAGGTCGGCGTATACGCCCTGATGCGGACCTTTACGCTGATCTTCACGAACGATGTGGGCTATACCCACGAGATCCTGCTGTGGCTCGCAGGCCTCACCATGGTGACGGGCGTGCTGGGTGCTGCCGCGCAGGACGAGCTTCGCAGGATCCTGTCATTCCACATAGTCAGCCAGATCGGCTACATGATCCTCGGGCTCGCGCTATTCACTCGAATGGGCCTTCTGGGAGGGATCTTCTACGTTATCCACCATATCGTCGTGAAGGCCAATCTATTCTTCGTTGCAGGGCTGGTGCAACGGGTGGGCGGGTCGTCTGAACTCAGGAGCCTTGGCGGGCTGTATCGCGACTCCCCGCTTCTGGCAGCGCTGTTCTTCATTCCGGCCTTCTCGTTGGCTGGCTTCCCTCCCTTGTCCGGTTTCTGGGCAAAGTTCCTCTTGATTCGGGCGTCGATCGAGACGCACGAGTACTGGATTGCGGCCGTGGCGTTGGTCGTCGGGTTGCTGACAGCGTATTCCATGACGAAGATCTGGCTCGGTGCCTTTTGGAAAGCGCGCCCGTCCGATGCTCCTGCCCCCTTGCCGATGTCCCGCCAGAAGCGGATGCTGATGGTCGTTCCCGTTGCGGGGCTGGCGGTGATAACGCTGATAATCGGCCTGTACGCCGCGCCGTTGTACGAGTTTGCAGATCGCGCGGCGGGGCAGCTGATGGATCCAAGCGAATACGTGAATACCGTGCTTGGCGATCAAGCGGGGCAGGGATTGGCCGGAGCGCCCGCAGCCGGGATGGGTGCAGCCGAATGACGGGTCTGTTCCGGGTCAACCTGCTGTTTGCGGCCGGCTGGTGCGCGATGTGGGGGCAGTTCTCTTTGGCGAACTTGGTTTGGGGCTTCCTGATCGGATTCGGTGCCTTGAGCGTGGCGAGCCCGATGTTCGGTCCGACCGGCTACTTCGGGACCGTGATCCGAATGGCGAAGCTCGGTTTGCACTTCCTATGGGAGTTGGTGCAGTCGAGTTTGCTGGTCGCTTGGGACGTGCTGACCCCGGTGCATCGCTCGAACCCCGCCATCCTTGCCATTCCTCTTGATATCAGGGACCCGATCCAGATCACTGTACTCGCGAACCTGATCTCCCTAACGCCCGGAACGTTGAGCTTGGACGTGAGCCCGGACCGTCGGATGCTGTATGTCCATTGCATGTTCGTAGATGACCCGGACGAGACCCGGGGCAAGATCAAGCGCGGCTTCGAACGCTTGGTGAGGGAGGCGATGGAATGATCGGCCTTGAAGGGCATGCTCTCGTTGTGGCCTGGGCCATCAACATCTCCGGGATCCTGATCCTGCTGGGGGCCATCTGCGCCTTCATCCGCCTCGTGCTGGGACCGACGATGCCGGATCGCGTGGTCTCGGTCGACGCCATCACGATCCTCGCGGTAGCCCTTGCTGGACTGTTCTCGATAGCCAGCCACCGCCCAGCGTTCATTGACTTGGCGATTGCGCTTGCGCTGGTAGCCTTCCTGGCGACTGTCGCGTTCGCTTGGTTTGCGGACCGTCGCGCGGCCCAGCTCGGCTCGGGGTCCGGTTCCGAACGCATGGAAGGGGACGACTGATGCAGCCCGCGGTTCTTTGGACCGACTGGGTCGTCGCCGCGGCACTGCTGACGGGGGGCTTCTTCCTGTTCGTTTCCGGTCTGGGAATCCTCCGCCTGCCAGACGTCTTCATTCGGATGCACGCCTCTACTAAGGCTGGCACCCTGGGAGCCGGGCTGATTTTCCTTGCCGTGGCTGTGAATTTCCGTGACACGTCCAGCATTTCGCTGTCGTTGCTGACCATCGTCTTCCTGCTGGTCACCGTCCCGGTTGCAGCGCATGCGATCGGCAGGGTGGCCTACTGTATACGGGTGCCGCTATGGCGGAAGACGCACCTCGATGAGTGGCAAGCGCGATACAGGCTTGAGCCCGACAATCGCAACAGCTCCGAGTAGGGCCGCAGCCCTCACTCTCGACGGCACGCATCGACGACCGTAGCGCCGTTGGCTCCAGCGTTCGGTCGATCCGGCCCGAGGAGCCCAGCTCAACGGTCCCGCCCCGATCTCGAGCTGCCGGGTCGACGCAGTTCGCCGGAAGGCTTCTATTCGTCAGTCGTCCGGGAGCTCGGACTTCGATGGCTCGGGCAGCCAATGGCTTGCTACGAGTCCAATGGCATAGGCCGCGGTTCCCACCAATCCAGCTGCGAATGCCAGCTGAACGAACTCGTTGTCTCCAGGGGTGTAGTTCGCAATCGTAGTTGTTAGCAACGCCGCGAAGGTACCGAGCATCCGCCCTCCGATATTGGCCGCGAATGACTCGCCTGTTCCCCGCAGCCGTGTCGGATAAACGCGAGGAAGATAGTTGCCCCAGAAGCTGAACTGCGCCACCGTGAACAGTCCCGCCAGGAACATTCCGACGCGAAGCATCCCCAGATCGTTCGTTGCCGCATAAAAGAAGACCAGCGGGAACACGATCAGTCCCCCGAACTGGAACGACCTCAGCAGATTCCGCCGGGCCGCCACCATGACCACGAGAACAGCGAGCAGGATGCGACCCACAACTCCGCCGACTTCCTGAATGCCCTGGACCGCCGCCACGACCGTCTCTTGCTCCGGGCGGGCGAGATCTTCCACCAGGCCCGGTACGATCCGGGGGACATGCTGGATGGCGCCGAAGGCGGCTCCGAAGCTGCACGCCATGATGATGGTGGTCACTACGGTGGTCCTGAGTAGGCGGGGCTGGAACAGTTCCCTGACGCTCGGACGTTGCAGCGCGCCGGCCGCCTTCTTCTGGGCCCACATGGGCGACTCGGGCAGGAACGGGCGGATGATCATGAGCGGGATCGCGGGAATCAGCCCGGAAATCAGGGTGTACCGCCACGCCTCGTGCCCGCCGTAGATTTCGGGCAGCATCTGCCCGTAGGTGTTCGCGAGGTAGTAGGCACCGGTCACCATCAGGCCACCCACTGAACTGAAGGCTTGCGTCCACCCGATGACGGCCTCGCGCTTCTTGGCGTCCGGGAACAGTTCCGCGAGCCAAGCGATCGCTGCGACAAACTCAACGGCCACGCCGATGAATGTCGTGCACCGGAAGAAGAGTAGTGTTCCAAGGTTCGTCGCGAAGCCGGCTGCGAAGGCGGAACAGCCGTAGAGCAGGATGCTCCAGACGAGTACGGATCTGCGGCCGAAACGGTCCGTAAGCCATCCGCCCAGCAGTCCGAAGATCCCGCCGCATACGGCAGGGACAAAGAACAGCAGTCCGATCCAAAGATTGAACTCGGGCGTACCCGGGCGCACGCTCGCCAGTTCCAGCAAGGCCGGCCGCACGATAAGGGGCAGCATCAGCAGCTCGTAGATGTCGAACGCAAAGCCGAGGGCCGCGACGAAGCAAATCAGCCATTGGGTGCGGGTCAGGGTTGGGATGTTCATGGAGACGACCTAGACTGTAGCGGAATGGATGATGCGGACGCGCGAGTCCCTCAGATCACCAAGTCGTTCTCGTTCATTCCGCCGCAGCCTCCCTCCCGGAAGGGACGGGGGCAACCACCTTGGTAGCAGGCCGTTCCACTAAAGCCATTCGGGTTGACGAAGGCGATCCACTCCCGCACCTTCGCGCGAACCTGTTCCGCGGAGGCGTTCTGCCTGGCGATCATGTACTGACTCAATCCCCAGATGGTGCGGGAGATGTTGCAGGAGCAACAGCAGGTATAAGCGCTGTTGTCCGAGCAGCAGGGTGCTGGAATCGGTTCGAGTGCCGCCTTCTTGATCGCCTCCTGAGCGGGGCTCAGGCGGATTTCGGCATGCCAGCGCATGAATTCCCTCGACTGGGACTCCAGATCCCGAAATTCGATTCCTTCCGCCCCCAATCCGCTCTTGCCAACCAGCACCAGTTGGCCCGTCGACGCCAGAAGAAGGAGGTGCCTCCTGCTGATTCGCATGCAATCAGAATAGCCTAGCGGTAGCGTCGGAAGAACGCTTGCGGACTCCGGTGTTGCCTTCAATCCCTGCTGGCGCCCAATTGCTAGCCTGGGTAAGGGCACCGGAGAATCGGACCTTTGTTGGGGACTCCGGCCGAACGCCCCTCGGCCTTGGCGGCTCCACGGATCGGCGCAAACGAACTCAGCCGGCAAGCAACGGAGACGATGTCGGTCGACCGCACTGGTTCAGTCAAGCTGGCGAATCCGGAGGTTCCTGAAGCGGACTTCGCTGTTATGGTCCTGCAGAACGAGCCGTCCCTTCTTGGACTGGCCGAAAGCGGGATCCCTGCCGGCCGCCTTCGCCCGCCGGGCGAAATCCGGGCTCGCCGAATCGTACTCCAGGACTTTCCTTCCGTTCAGCCAGTGCTTCACCTTGCTGCCCTGCGCCTGGATCCGTAGGGAATTCCACTGCCCCGGCGGTTTTGTTGCGTCTTCCGTTGGAGGGTAGAGCCCGTAGGCCGCACCTGCGCGACGGGTTGGATCTCGTTGCGATGCCGATCGTGCATTGTCGGCGATCTGGTATTCGACCGCCACGGCTGTCGGGTTTCCGTACCCGTGGACACGATAGAAGACACCGCTGTTGCCCAAGGCTCCGACCTTCCACTCCAAGCGGAGGTCGAAATCGCCGAACTCCTCCTCCGACAGGAGGTTGCCAGGCCTGCCTTGAACCACGACGTCGGGGCCGTCAACCACCCACGCTCCATTCGCGTTCGCCCGAGACACCACGGTCCATCCCGTCAGACTCAAGCCGTCGAACAATTCCGTGAATCCGGTATCGCTGGCCGAAGACCCGGTAGCGAGCAGCAAGGCTAAGGGGATCGCTCGCATCGCCCCTTCATCGTCTCGCATTTGCAGGGTAGGCCTGTCGGCGGGCTATGCTCAGGAAGGTGAAGGATCGATGGCGATGAGTACGGAACGGATCCGCGTTGCGGCAGTGACCGGTGCTGGCAGCGGAGTGGGCCGGAGCAGTGCGCTCGCGCTGGTGGCCGACGGCTACTGTGTGGCGCTCCTCGGCCGCCGCTCGGCAGCTCTGGCGGAGACCGCCGTTCTATCCGGCACGCCCGACCGGTGCTTGCTCCTGTCGGCAGACGTGACGGACGAGGAGACTGTCGCGGGCGCGTTTCGCCGCATCGTCGATCGCTTCGGCCGGCTGGATGTGCTGTTCAACAACGCAGGCGGGAACGTGCCGCCCAAACCCCTCGAGGACCTTTCTCTGGCGGACTGGCAGACCGTGGTCGATGTCAACCTCACCGGTACGTTCCTTTGCACGAGGGAAGCGCTGCGGATCATGAAGCGGCAGGACCCTAGGGGTGGGCGCATCATCAACAACGGCTCCGTGTCGGCTCAGACCCCGAGGCCGTTCTCCGCGCCGTATACCGCGACCAAGCACGCTGTGACTGGGCTCACGAAATCGGTGGCCCTTGATGGCCGTGGTTTCGACGTTGCGTGTGGACAGATCGATATCGGGAATGCGGCGACACCCATGACGGCCAGGATGGAGAAGGGCGTGCTGCAAGCGGACCTTACGGTATCTCCGGAGCCAACCATGGATGTCGATCATGTTGCGCGGGCCGTCCTATACATGGCGAACCTCCCGCTTGACGCGAATGTCCTGACGATGACTGTGATGGCGACCAAAATGCCGCTCGTTGGCCGCGGGTGAGCACGGGAAGACTGGCCCGTCCGACAGGACCTCCCCTCCGGGCGGGCCGGGGGTAATGCGTCCCTCCGGCCAAGGATGCTCTGTGAGACAATCTCGGCTTGAAGGCCGCCGTGATCGTAGGCCTAGTGGCCGTAGCCTGGCTGCTTGCCGCTACCGGGTCGGATGACCCGAAGACGCCGCGGCCTGGGGCATCGGAAACAAAGTCGGCACCGCAGCCCCGGCCACACCCACGTGTCCGCTTCCATGCCGCACCGAAACCCTTGGCTCCGACTGCGACCGTAGAAGACTGGCCATCATTTCTCGGCACCCGGGGAGAACCGGTCTCCGGGGAGACCGGGCTGCTCAATCAGTTCGGCCCTTCGGGCCCCAACCTCGTCTGGGAACTCTCCAAGGGGACCGGTTACAGTTCTCCTGCCCTCCAGGGAGACCACCTCGTCTACATGCACCGCATGGGTTCCGAGGTGGTTGTCGAGTGCTTGCAGCCCGAGACAGGGGAGGCCTACTGGAGATTTCAGTACGCCACCGACTTCGAGGACCGCTACGGGTACAACAACGGACCCCGGTCCAGTCCGGTGATCGACGGGGATCTCGTTTACACGTACGGGGCGCAGGGCAGGCTGCATTGCCTCCGGTTGCAGACCGGCCAGGTGGTCTGGAGGAAGGACATAGCGCGGGAGTTCGGCGTTCCGCAGGATTTCTTCGGAACAGCAACCACACCAGTGATCGACGGCGAGGCGCTGATCGTGAACGTGGGTGCACCCGGAGGGCCGACCGTCGTGGCGTTCGACAAGCGGAGCGGGAGGATGCTGTGGGGTTCCGGGGATCAGTGGGGTCCTAGCTACGCCACTCCGGTTGTGCGAGATGTTCGAGGCAGGCGCCGTGTGTTCGTCCTCGCTGGCGGGGAGAGCAGCCCGCCTGCAGGTGGCTTGCTGGCCATCGACCCGGCGGACGGCAGCCTGGAGTTCCGGTTTCCCTGGCGCAGCCGCAGTTTCGAGTCTGTCAACGCCTCCAGTCCGCTTGTCGTGAACGACACCGTGCTCGTGGCAGCTTCCTACAGGACGGGGGCCGCCTTGCTGCGCCTCAAGAGCGACAAGGGTTTTGAGAAGCTCTGGGAGAATCCCGACTTCGACCTGCACTGGACGACAGCGGTGTACGAGAGCGGTTACTACTACGGCTTCTCGGGGCGCAACGAGCCTGACGCCAAGCTCACGTGCCTTCGCGCATCGGACGGTGAAACGGTTTGGAGCGAGGCCCTCGAGTGGAAGGAATCCGTGCGAGTTCAGGACGGGATGCGGAGCATCTACGCCAGTCCTTACCGCGGGAACCTCTTGAAGGTCGACGGCAAGTTCCTTGCGCTGGGAGAGCACGGACACCTCCTCTGGTTGGATCTCGCTCCGTCAGGTCCGACGGTCCGCGACCGGGCCAGGCTGTTTCTGGCTCGGGAGACATGGGGGCCGCCAGTGATCAGCCGGGGTCTCCTGTACGTGAGCCAAAACTCGCGATCGATAGACCCGCCGGCCGGACCGCGCCTGCTGTGTTATGACCTTCGGGGCCGCTAGCAAGCCGAAAGGAATATGCGGCTGCGAAGTGGTGCCGATTCCGTCTGGGCATCCGAGGCCACGTCCTATGGGGAAGCGGCCGGGGCGACTTCAAAGAGCATCGCCGACCGATCCACAAACACCCGCCGGAGCCCCCAATCCTCCGGGGCGGTCGCAATGATTCTTGACTCCCGGTAGTAAGGGCTCTCGCGGTCCAATTTCAGTACCAAGTACCGGATTCGGTGCTTCCGGAGGAGGTTTCCCGCGGACTCACGGGCGGCTCTCGCGCTTACCGGCCGGCGTAGCGCGTCCACTCTGGCGGGCCTAATGTCGGTCCACTCTCCGTCGGGTCCGAGGCCCGTTATCCGGATTCCGGACTGCGATCGGGCGGCGGAGTCCGGGTGGATCAATTCCAAGCCATCCAAGGCGAAGACGGTCTCGAAGCGAGCCTCTAGGAACATGCCTCCAGCAGGCGGTTCCCGCGAGTTCCATGCCGAAAAGACATCGCCGTCGAACGCGCGGGCAGCGTGCCAAGGATGCGGGAACGCATTCAGGATTGATCCGGGCGGAAGCGGGGCCGGCGCCCCGTCCCTCAAGAATCGCACTTCCGAAACCATCCAGGTTCGCGAGGTGGCAGGCTGGCGCTGTTCGACGCGCACCGCTCTCAATGCCCTCGCCGGCCAAGAGGCCCGCAATACTCGGCCGGGTCCTAGCGCCGGGAATGTGGATGCGAGTAGGCTGTCCGAGAGATCTTGGTTCTCGAGCCCTTGGTACGAGACGAGCAGCTCGGCTTGGAAGTACGCCTCTGGCAAGTTGGAGAAGCTCAGAACTCGAGTGTCG
This sequence comes from uncultured Bryobacterales bacterium, assembly GCA_964461235.1. Lineage (GTDB taxonomy): Bacteria > Acidobacteriota > Terriglobia > Bryobacterales > UBA6623 > VXMF01. The sequence goes on from CAYWUV010000013.1 coordinate 69,684, forward strand.
CGTCCCGCGACCTGGTCGAGTCGGTCTGCGAGCAGGAAGGACTCCACGTTTCGCGCCAAGTGCCATTTCTGGGGCTCAATCCGCAGGGCCGCACGCCACGGGAATCCATCGATGCTCCAGAGGTTCGAGTAATACCAGAGACCCCGATGGGCCGGCCAGGAGGTGACACACTGCGCCGCCAGCAGGAACGCTGCGAGCGGAAGCCGCACCTTCACAGGCGCCGATTCGACCACCAGTCCCAGTGCCAGCGCGCCGAAGATCACGCTAGGGATGAGGAATCTTGCTCCCGCGTTCGAGAGCCAAGGTAGCGCACAAACAAACGATGCTCCAAGGAGAGCGCGGCCCAATGGCCACCGCAGGGCAAGGAGCGCGATGGGTGCGAGCAGCAGCAGCCACCCCAGGGACCCTGCGTATCGCTCGCCGAAGACCAGGTCGAATGGAGCGGTAGCGAACTGCTCCCAGCGATTCAACGGCCCCTCCCTGTACGACTTCATCGCGAACAGGTAGGCCTGCTCCCACTCGATGCTGACGTAGCGGTTCCGGAACCATGCGTTGAAGAACGGGGCCAGCGGATTGCCGGCGAATAGCGCATTCTTCAGGAGCCACGGCAGGCCTACGACGGCGGCTGCTGCGCCTGATAGGGCGAGGGTCCGAACGGCGGGCCAAGTCGTTCTCGTTCGTGCGAAGGTCGCTGCCGAAGCGATCACAGCTGCCACCACGGCGACCACTCCGGTGTACTTGACTGCGAAAGAGAACCCGGTTAGGAGCCCCAGGATCAGAAGCCATTTCGCAGTCCGGTCCTTCCACCAACAGGTGAGGGCGAAGAAGGTCATCAGGAGAGCGAACGCAAGGGCACAGTCGTTATAGGCCGACGACGCATCCGGGATGACAACCGGGCACGTGAAGAACACTACCGTCGCGAACACCCCGGCCAAGGGCGCGTGGAATCTGCGCGCTAGGCAGAGCATCGCTCCGCATGTCGCGACCAAGAACGAGAAGTGGACAATCTTCGCGGCCGACTCCCGGCCAATTGCGTATGCGAACAGGTACAGCATCTCTGCTCCCTGCGATACGTGCGCGTAGATGTTCGTCGTGATCGGTAAGAAACCGTGGTCTCGGTAGTAGCGGTGAACGAGCCCCAAGTGGTACCCAATTGCGTCCGAGCGTGTCTCGGGTGCCAGCGTATGGACGACGTAGAGAACCCCGTAGGCAACGGCTGGAATGAGAATCAGGAGGCGCTCGGGCCAAGGTTGCGAGCCCTGCACGGAAGGGGCGGGAGGTCGCTTCCAGCGGCCCCACCGAACCCAGCACCCCGCGATCGCGACGCCGACCGCTACGACCGTGCCGTCGAACATCCAGCCGGCCGCACACAGCCCGAACATGACCATGCTCAGCAGAGCGGAACCGACTGCGTAGGAGAAGAGCCAACTCTCGGGAGCAGTCAGTTGTCCCCCCAGGGAGCGGAACCCCGCTAGGGCCGTGCGGCCTAGCAAGCCTGCTGCCAGGATCGTGAGGAACCCTCCTGCGAGCACGCTCGCCAGATCGCTGAGGGCTTCAGGGATCGAGGCGTCCATTTCGGTGCGGCCCGGTTTGGCCGTCGTCTAAGGCCGCCGCAATGGCTTGAAGTAGTACTTCAGGATGCACCACATCGCCCATAAACCGTCGATGGGACGGATCTTCTTCCCGTCTGCATAGGTCCGGCCATGATACGAGATACCGACCTCGTACACTCTAGCCCCCGCCTTTGCGATCTTTGACGTGATTTCCGGCTCGAACCCGAAGCGGTCCTCCTCCAGTACCAGAGACTGCAGCAGTTCGCGCCGGAAGGCCTTGTAGCACGATTCCATGTCGGATAGGTTGAGGTCGGTCGCGAGGTTCGAGAGTGTCGTCAGCAATCTGTTGCCGAGATAGTGCCGGTAGTACAGAACTCGGTGCTCACTGGCAGTCAGGAATCGGGACCCGTACACGGCGTCGGCAGTGCCCTTCAGGAGAGGGGCGAGCAGCTTGGGGTAGTCCTCCGGGTCGTATTCCAGGTCTGCATCTTGGACGATGACAAAGCCTCCGGTCGCGTGGGCAAACCCTGTGCGCAGGGCCCTCCCTTTGCCCCGGTTTCGATCATGGTGGAGGACGGTCACGTTGTCCAGTTCCTCGGCGATCTTGGAGGCGACCTCTTCCGAGCCATCAGTCGATGCGTCATCGACGATCAGGATTTCCTTGTCGATCGGGACCTTCTGAACACGGCGGACAATCTCTCGCAAGGTGTCGACCTCGTTGTAGACAGGGATCACCACCGAGAGTTGCGGATTCAATTCAGTCGGCATTGCGACGGGTCCGGGCCTTGCGTTCCGACCGTCGGCGGAGGAGCGCTGCTGCCGGTCGCGAGTGCGTGCCCAGCGCATTGCATTCGCCGCGCGCTGCCGCCCCGTTCAGCACCTCCATGCATGGCCCGTCAGCCGGCGGCAGAGATTCGTGGGCACCGTATGGATCAACTGCGCTGAGGTCTCCCGGCACTTCGTCTACGGATTGTATCCGGACCTGACCGGCAGCGGCCCTTCGCTCGCCTGCAACCCTTGGACGACATCTGCATCCCGTACGGCGGGTGCACGCAACGTCTCCGTCGGCTCGGCCACGGCGACGAGCGCTAGTGCAGCCCACGAGCCCAGCAACACTGTTCGTCACGACCGCTTCTGAAGGCCTGCATTGCCTTGCCAGGTACCGGTCTTGGAGTGCATCCCAGGGCAACCGATGAAACCCTCCCAAAAGGCGTGGCCGGCCTCGATGATGTTGCGCCTGCCGAACTGATCCTTGCTCGCGTTCCCGTTCGCCCTCAACCTGTTGCACGAAAACACCTGGTTTCCAGTCAGGTCAAATGCGAACGCATCGTAGGAACCGTCGGTCCAGCAGTGCCTTTCTCCGGATCGTATCGGCCAAGTAGGCGCTCGATTCCACCGCCGTCGACGCACGCCTTCAACGGACCCTCGGCTCGGCACGCGTCGAGCTCCTCTGCGCACATCGGAACCCCTTGGCAGGTTCCGGCCCGTCAAGCGACGACAGTCCGACCCGGGCGACCTAGGGGATGCCGCTCCGATTGAACTTGGTCGGAATTGAGGCGCTGGGCGGCCTCTGGCCGGCGACGGCGCGGAGTCTCGCGCAGCAGGTCCAGCCGGAATCCGCATCCTGCATGATGCAGTAGGTCCTGCAGTGAAGATCCTCAGGAAGCCATCACTTGCGAAGCACATCCTGATGCCATCGGTGCGTGCCCAATCCTTCCAATGCGAGGGCGCGCTATTCGGCAACCGCACGTGTGTTCGCGAGGACTTGCGTCGGGCGTTCTATACTTATACGCTTTGCAGGGTGCCCGCCAGCCTGCCGGAGCCAGGCCCGGGACGGTTTACCTCGTCGGTGCGGGCCCGGGTGATCCGGATCTCCTAACCCTCCGCGCTTGCCAACTGCTGCGCGATGCAGACTTGATTCTCTACGACAACCTCAGCTCGCCCGATGTTCTCGCCTTCGCCCGGCCGGATGCGGAGCGCCGGTATGTAGGCAAGAAGCGGGCCGAACGCGTGGCCACACAGGCCGAGATCAATGCGTCGATGGTGGCTGCGGCCATGGCCGGGAAAATGGTTGTCCGCCTGAAGGGTGGCGATCCGTACGTTTTTGGGCGGGGTGGTGAGGAGGCGCAGGAACTGGCCCGCGCGGGCATCCCGTTCGAGGTCGTCCCGGGTGTGACGTCAGCGCTTGGTGCCGCGGCCTACGCAGGAATGCCGCTTACTCACCGCGACTTCACGCAATCCGTAACGATGCTGACGGGGCACGACGTCGACCGGATCGACTGGAAGCGGCTTGCCGGCCGGCAGACCCTCGTGGTGTTTATGGGCCTCATGTCCGTTGCAGAGATCTCCAGGCGTCTCATGGAGGCGGGACTGGATGCAGACACGCCAGCAGCGGCCCTGAGATGGGCAACGCGGGGCGACCAGAGAGTCGTAACGGCCACGCTCGAAAGGCTGCCCGCCGCCGTCGACCAACAGGGCCTCAAGCCCCCGGCCCTGGTCGTGATTGGGGAAATCGTTCGGCTCCGGGACGAAATCGACTGGTTCGGCAAGCTGCCGTTGCGCGGCGAGTCGGTTGTCGTTACGCGGGCATCCTCCCAGGCAGCACCCCTGTGCCGGACGCTGCGTCGTCTGGGAGCGGAAGTTGTCCCGATTCCAGCGATTGCGTTCGAGCCGCCATCCGACTGGAGCCCGGCGGACCGAGCGATTCGGGACCTTCGAGAGTACGACTGGATGATCTTCACGAGCGCCAACGGCGTCGACTGGTTCGTTGGACGTCTCGATGCATCGACGCACGATCTTCGGGACTTGCCGCCGAGGATCTGTGCGATCGGACCTGCTACGGCGGGGCGCTTGCGGTCGCTGCACATCCGGGTCGAGGTCGTCCCGGACGAGTTCGTGGCGGAATCGCTCGTGGACGCATTCCGAAACATCCCTCTTCGCGGCTCGCGCGTGCTCCTCGCAAGGGCGGAGAACGCTCGCGACCTGCTCCCAAGCGAATTGGCCGGGATGGGAGCCGAGGTCGACGTGGTTCCCGTGTATCGGACTGTGCTTCCCCCGGAATCACGGGAATTCGCCGGGGTCTACTGGAACTCGGCAACGGTTCCGGACTGGGTAACTGCCACCAGTTCGTCCACCGTGCGGAACCTGGCGCAACTCGTTCCGCTCGACCTCCTGCGGAGATCCAAGATCGCGTCGATCGGGCCAGTTACTTCCGAGACAGCACGCCGACTTGGGCTCAGCGTCGCCGTGGAGGCGTCCTCATACACGACTGATGGCCTCGTCGGCGCTCTGCTGACGGCAGTGCGTGCGGCGAGGAGCCTGTCGTAGGGCAATAATGTAGAAGGAGCCCTGATATGCGGTACCTGCAGGCAGGCGAGCGGCAGCTGGTCGCGTTGGACCCGGACAACGACACGCTGCGCCAGTTGGTGCATCAGGCTGGATATTCCTGCACGATCGTTTCCGAGCGCAGGCGCATCAGCCTTGAGGTCGTCGCCTTGGAGTCGACCGGCCCTCTATTGCTGTTCGACGCGAGCGAGGCTGCGAACCTTGGCTGGTTTTCCCGCTGCCAGTTCTACGTCGATTCCGTCTCCGGAGTTGTGCTCCAGACACCGCTTGTGCTCTCGAATTGCTTCGACGGCAATGAGCTGCAGCGCGACCGGCTCCGAATTTCGGTTTCGACCGAACTTCCTGCCGAATTCCGGATGCCTGGCAAACGCACTATGTCGGAGCAGGTCGTATATGCGCTGATCTACAACCTGCTGACTGCGCTGCGGGAAAGCGGCGTCGCCCTGTGCGGGGCTTCCGGCCTCCTGCCACTGGCGGGCAAGACTCAGAGGAACTGAGCTACCAGCGCCACCAGCCCTTCAGTTGCTGTTCCAGGTCCCGGCGGGTCGAGGCGTGGGCTGCCGAAGCGGCGAGATTCTCACGTTCCGCGGGAGTTCTGTCAGCGAGTCGGTAGAGTTCGGGCGGCTCTGTTTCGTTGAGTATCAACTTCCACTCTTGGGTACGGATCATCTTCGTCCGGTGCATGGGCCGCATGGTCGGCCGGAGAACGCGGGTGTGCCGCGGCGTGGCGTCCTCATCGTCCGGAGTCAGGTCGGGTGGGAGCACGTCTGGAGCCAGGTCGCCGTAGGCTGCTGAGGTGAAGATCCGGTCCGGCCCCGCCTCCCCTCGCAACACCGTGGAAGCGAGTGATTTGCCGGTAGCCTCGTCCGGGACGCTCCCGCCGGTCAATTCGGCGAGCGTCGGGTAGAGGTCGGCCGAGGTGGCAAGAGCTTCCGTCCGCATGCCCGGCGCGATGCGGCCGGGTGCCCACCACAGGAGGGGCACATGCAGCAGCGAGTCGTACAGGAACATGCCCTTCCGGACCATCCCGTAGTCGCCCATGAAGTCCCCGTGGTCTGCCGTGAGGATGACAATCGTAGTCTCGGCCAGGCCACGGTCCTCGAGCGCCCTGAGCAGCCGCCCGACTGGGCGGTCCACCCCCCACTCGATCTGTGCGTAGTAGTACCGCATCGTTTCGGTCAAGTCCTCGCGGTCCAGTTCCGGGAAACCCATCGCACGAGAGTAGCGGTCAAGCCGGGGGCTGAGCGCTGCCGGGTCGGTGCGTTCCGGCAGAACTATGTCTCCCGACGTGTAGCGCGCTACGTACCGGGACGGCGCCATGTACGGCGGATGCGGATCGAAGTAGCTGACGTGGAGGAAGAACGGATCGCCCGCGGACCCGTCCAGGAACCGAATGGCCGACTCTGTGTTGACGTGAGGGAAGCAATCCTCCTCCGGCCAGTAGACGGACGAATGCCAGTGTGGTGGTACGTATCCGTTGTAGGCACGGAACGGCTCGCGGCTGCGGATGTCGGCGTAGTCCATTCTCTCTCGCGCCTCGCTGTCGTAGGTGTGGTTCTTGCCGACCCACGCTGTCTGGTAGCCCCGCCGGGCAAAGTGCTCCATCATGGAGTTGCTCCACGACAGGCTGTCGCCGTCGTTGTTCGTCAAGGACCCGTGCTCATGGGGATGCTGTCCGGAAAAGCACGACTTCCGGCTCGGCACGCACACCGGGCCGCTTGCGAATCCCCGGCGAAAGACTGCTCCTTCCCGTGTCATCCGGTCGAGGTTGGGTGTTCGGATATTCGGATGTCCCATTGAGCCGACACAGTCCCCGCGCATCTGGTCCGAGGTGACGAAGAGGACGTTCGGGGGCGTGTCCGCGGCCCTTGCGGCATGGAAGGCCGTCGTTCCGGCGGAAAGCAGAACGGACTTCGTGAACGTTCGGCGCGTTTGGCTCATGGCTCGGTCAGTATCGCAGAGAGGTCTTTCACCCCGGACCCGGCCTAAAATTAGAGGTTGCGGTTCCTGATCTCGGCCTTGCTGGCCATGGTGGCCGCGGCGCACGCCGCAAGCGACCCCGTGGCGCAACTTGACGCGCGTCTGGCCCGGGGCGAGGCGACGCTGGCCTTTCATCCCCGGTGGGGATACCTGCCTTCCCTGCTGGACGAGCTCAGCGTGCCGCGGTCGTCCCAACTGCTCGTCTTTTCGAAGACCAGTGCGCAGTTTCGATTGATTTCGCCTCGGGCTCCTCGGGCAATCTACTTCAATGACGACACCTACGTCGGGTGGGTTCCCGGCGGTCGATTTCTGGAAATCTCCACCGCGGTTCCCCGCGGAACGGCGGCGTTCTACACATTGGCTCAGGAACCTACGAAGTCTCCCCGGCTAATTCTTGACAACGGAGCCTGCCTGCAATGTCACGAGAGCCGGCGTACACTCGGCGTTCCCGGTCATCTCACTCGGTCCGTGTACCCGGCCCCTGACGGGTTGCCGTACTTCAATCACGGCACAGTGGACGTCGACCACACGACCCCGATTTCCGCTCGATGGGGCGGCTGGTTCGTCACCGGGAGAATACCCATGCGGCACCGTGGCAACGCGGTCGGACCCGATGGCGGCTTCTCGAGGTACGAGGCCGGCCTGCTGGCTCAGAGCCCCTACGACTTCTTTGATCCGGACGCCTACCTGACGCCCCACAGCGACGTCGTGGCTCACCTGGTGCTAGCTCACCAGACGCGGGTCCATAACGCGATCGCTAGGGCAGGGGACGGGGCGCGGACCGCCCTGGCTTATCGGGAGGAGATGATCCGCTTGTTCGGGACTCCTTCCGAGTCCCTCCTGGCCTCCGTCAAGCGGCGCATCGAACGCCCATCCGAAGAATTGGTGCGGGATCTCCTGCTAGCGGACGAAGCCCCGCTCACCGGTCCTGTAGAGAGTGAATCCGGATTCGCGGCCGAGTTCCAGAAGCGCGACGGCACTCGCGTCGGGATACGGTCGCTTCGAGAATTGGATCTCAATTCGAGGCTCTTCCGCTACCCGTTGAGCTTCTTGATCCAATCCACTGCGTACAGGGAACTTCCGGACCGGGTACAACGTTACGTTGAGCGGCGGATCGCTGAGGTTGCTGATGGCCGCGACCAGTCCGGAGCCTTCCCTAACCTGAAGCCGTCGGATCGGGAGGCGCTGCAGCAGCTGCTGGCGAGAATCTCTAGCCAGCAGTGAGCTGAACTGACGCCCGGAGGGCCACGGGCCCCGCTGCGGCCGAGGCCACCTTCGGGGGTCTCGTCACGTTTGAGGCGGGCAGGGGACGTCTCTGACGGATGGGCGAGCGAGTTCAGGTGTCTGTTGCCCGGAATGCGATCTTGCACGAAACCAGATAATGGAATTGTGAGCTGCGCGGCCCCGCCCGGCTCCGCGCCATCGGCATGCAGTCCCGCATTGATCGCGTACGCCTTCTCAAGGAGGCGCTTGGTGAACGCATTCTCGTCCTGGATGGGGCCATGGGGACCGCCCTCCAGGATGCTGGTCTCACAGCGGCCGACTTCGGCGGACCCGCGCTGGAAGGCTGCAACGAGAACGTCACCCTGATCCGCCCGGACATCATCCGGGGGATTCACGAGGGGTATTGTCGTGCCGGCGCGGACATCATTGAGACCAACACCTTCGGCGCGATGGATTTCGTGCTGGCCGAGTACGGTCTTCAAGACCGGACCGCCCGAATCAACTCCGAGGCAGGCCGAATTGCCCGCGAGGTCGCCGAAGCGCAATCGACGCCGGGCAAGCCGGTATTCGTTGCGGGGGCCATGGGTCCGTCGACGAAGTCCATCACAGTGACCGGAGGCATCACCTACGACCAACTGATCGCCACGTACCGCAAACAGGCCCGATCACTCGCCGAACACGCAGACCTGCTGCTCCTCGAGACGTGCCAAGACACTCGTAACGTCAAGGCCGCCCTGCTCGGCATCGAGGAAGCGCTCCGGGAGATCGGTGTTCGGCTGCCTGTGATTGTTTCCGGAACCATCGAGCCGATGGGTACGATGCTGGCCGGACAGAACGCGGAAGCGTTGGTCGTTTCGCTCGAGCACATTGATGCTCTAGGAATTGGGCTGAACTGTGCGACCGGGCCGGAGTTCATGACCGACCACATTCGCACGATCCACGAGACGGCGCTGCCCATGGTGTCGTGCTACCCGAACGCTGGCCTCCCCGATGAGGACGGCAATTACGGCGAGACGCCAGAGTCTCTGGCGGGGGTCTTGGAGCGGTTTGCGCGCAACGGGTGGCTCAACATCGTCGGTGGTTGCTGCGGCACCACGGCCGAGCACATCCGGACGATCGCTCAAATGTCCGAGTCCTACGCTCCGCGCCGGCACGTCCCGTCGAAACGGACCAAGTTCAGCGGAATCGACGTAGTGGAGGCGTCTGAAGACAACCGGCCGCTGCTGGTCGGGGAGCGAACCAACGTGGTGGGTTCCCGCCGGTTCAAGCGACTGATTGGCCGAGGGATGTATGAGGAGGCCTCGGAAATCGCACGAGCTCAAGTCAAGGGCGGTGCTCAGATCATCGACGTAAACCTCGAGAATCCCGACCGCGACGAACTTGCCGACATCGATGAATTCTATGCGCTGATCAGCCGCAAGGTCAGAGCCCCGATCATGATCGACTCGACCAGCCCTGCCGCCGTCGGCAGGGCGCTGACCTACTGTCAGGGAAAGGCAATTGTCAACTCGATCAACTTCGAGGATGGGGAGGACAGGTTCAATCAGGTCGTGCCTCTGTTGCGGCGCTACGGTGCAGCCGTGATCGTTGGAACGATTGACGAGGATCCTGAGCAGGCACAGGCGATCACTCGAGAGCGCAAGCTGGCGATTGCCGAACGCGCCTACGCGCTACTAACCGACCGGTGGGGCTACCCCGAGGAGAACATCATCTTTGACCCGCTCGTTTTTCCCTGCGGAACGGGAGACACGAACTACATAGGAAGTGCTGTCGAGACGATCGAAGCTATTCGACTCATCAAAGAACGCTTGCCGCAGGTGAAGACCGTGCTCGGTGTCAGCAACGTCAGCTTCGGACTTCCGCCGGCTGCCCGAGAAGTGCTGAACGCGGTCTTCCTACACCAGGCTACGCGCGCCGGACTGGATCTTGCCATCGTCAACACCGAAAAGCTGCGTCGGTTCGCTGCCCTGTCGGAGCAGGAGAAGGAACTGGCCGAAGGACTTCTCTACAACTACCCGGGTGCCGGCATCGTAGGCTCCCGAGACTATCGCGAACAAGGTGAGGAGGACCGGGCAGCGCTCAACCAACTGCACATCGCCCGGGTTACCGAGCACTTTCGAGGTGCCAGTGAGCGTCGCCAAATCGACACAGCTCAGTTGCCGCTCGACGAGCGCCTCGCCAGCTACATCATTGAGGGGACCAAGCAAGGCCTGTTCGCCGATCTGGATCGGAAGCTTGCCCAAGGAGTGCCGCCACTCGACATCGTCAACGGACCGCTGATGGCGGGCATGAAGGAGGTGGGTCGCCTGTTCAACGGCAACGAATTGATCGTGGCTGAAGTCCTTCAGTCGGCGGAGTCGATGAAGGCGGCCGTCGACTACCTCGAGCCGCACATGGAGAAGTCCGAGGATGCCAGCAAGGGCAGGGTGATTCTCGCGACGGTCAAGGGAGATGTGCATGACATCGGCAAGAATCTGGTTGACATCATCTTTTCCAACAACGGCTACGACGTTGTGAATCTAGGCATCAAGGTCCCGCCCGAGGCGCTGGTGCAGGCAAGCCGCGAGCACCGTCCGGATGTCATCGGACTGTCCGGTCTGCTTGTCAAGAGCGCTCAGCAGATGGTCGTGACGGCCGAGGATTTGAGAGCCGCAGGAGTGGAGGTTCCCTTGCTCGTTGGCGGTGCCGCTCTGAGCGCCAGCTTCACTCGCAAGCGGATCGCGCCCGCTTACGGCCGCCTCACGTGCTATGCGAGAGACGCCATGAGCGGCCTTTCACTGCTGGACCGCCTCATGGAGCCCTCCGGCAGGAATGCCCTGGAGCTGGAGCACTCCCCGACTTCAGAGGGTGTCGGCCACAGCGTCTCCGACGAGAAGAGGACCCCTGCGGAGCGAAGCACGCGGGCGAGCGCTGACGTATTGCCCGTGAAGTGTCCATACGTGTCCCGCCAGCAGGTGGATGTTCCCCAGTTGAGGGACCTATGGCGGTATCTCAATCCAGCCATGCTCTATTCGCACCACCTCGGCTTCCGCGGAAACTTTCGGAAGGCAATCGCGTCCCGCGACGAGAAGGCTCTTTCCCTCAAGGCCGCGGTGGAGGAATTGATGGCGGAGGCGGAGAGCTTCATGGTGGTCCGTTCCGTCTGGAGGTTCCTTGAGGCGGAAGCCCACGGCAACGCGATCCGGCTCTATCGTCCGAACGACGGTGCGTTCGTGCACGAATTCACATTCCCGCGGCAGCGTCGCAAGGACGGACTCTGCCTATCCGACTACGTGGCGATCCCTAACGGACACCGTGACTCTCTGGCTCTGATGTGCGTCACTGCCGGCTTGGGCATCCGCGAACGTGCCGAGGTACTGAAGGAGTCGGGTGAGTACTTCAAGTCCCATGCCCTGCAAGTGCTGGCGATCGAAACCGCCGAAGCATGCGCGGAGTGGCTCCACCGGCGGATCCGGGAGGACTGGGGCTTCGCTGATCCTGAAGGAATGACGATGGCCGATCGGCTCCGATCCAAGTACCGCGGCCGCAGGTACAGCTTTGGCTACGCGGCCTGTCCGGACCTGGAAGACCAAGAAGCCCTGTTTGATCTGCTGAAGCCGGAAGAAATCGGCGTGACCCTGACCGAGGGCTTCATGATGGAGCCGGAAGCCAGCGTCAGCGCCCTAGTCTTCCAGCATCCGGACTGCATCTACTTCGACGTCAATTCGTGAGCGAACCGTTGGCCGCGCACAACTGGCGGCGCGACACGGATTTCCTTTACCCTACGCCGGGGGAGGGCTCCAGATCGTCGCGCCGATGTAGCGCTCGGGTCCTGAGGCCTCGTCGGTGAAGTAGTACACTGCTACGACTTTTCCGTCAGGCCTTTGCACGGCTCGTACGTACCCGATGTCACGGCTGGCGCCGTCGTCTCGAAGGGTGATCGGCTCACTCCAGGTCCTGCCGCCGTCGCTGCTCAGCGTGACTCGAATGCTGTACGGCTCCGCACGGTAGCCGTAGACGAGGCAGATCCGGCCGTCCTGCAATTGGATCATTGCTGGCGGATTGCCGACGCCGGTGTCTGCCACGGCCTCATTCAGGTACTCCCAAGTCTCTCCGTTGTCGGTCGAGAGGTAGGTTCCGATCCATCGCTTGGTCGGATCCCGCATGCGCACCGTGACGAGGATGTCGGTTTCGGACAAACGCACCGAAGCCGGCATGATCGAAAACTCCTCGGGTTCCGGACCGATCCACGACACGAATTCCCATGTCTGTCCAGAGTCGGTCGTACGGACGCACAGTGGCCGGCCTTCTCGGCCGTTCGACTTTGCCGCGGTGATGAACAGGGTGCAAGTCTCCTTCCCGTCGATGATGTAGTCCGTTCTCGGTGCGATTCCTGGCGAGTCGAAATTGGGGAGCCTGAACGGGCCGTCCCAAGTGTGGCCCCGGTCGTACGAATAAAACACCCGGCCGAGTCCCGCGTGAATGCTGTTCGTACGAATTGTCAGGGCGAAATCCGGGTGGGTGAAATCGATTCCGCCCTCGCTTTCGCGCATCGGCGGGATAGTCACCCCCGGCCGCGTGACTCCGTGTAGGTAACCGCCCTCCGTGATGAGGTGCCCGTTGGCTCCAGGGTCCTCCAAGGTCCATGTCTCGCCGCCGTCCTTGCTTCTCGCCAACATCGGGATCTCGGGCTTCTCACGATCAATGTGATGGCTCAGGCCCTGATCCTTGTAGTAGCCCATTCCAAACCCCACAAGGATTTCGTCGCCCCAGCTCCAGAGTCCGTGATTGGCAGGCCATCCGCCGAACATGCCTTCTTCGAAGTACACCTTGACGTGGTGCGGCGGCTCCGGCGCAGCAGCAGCTTCTGAGGTCGTTTCGGGCTGGTCTCCCGGTCCGCAAGCCAAGGTGCCGCCCAGTACCAGAACATACGCTCTGCGAGCAATTCTGCGAATCATCCGATCCTCCGATTCCTTACGGGCGTTTGCCCGCGGTGTTGGCTTAGTCGCAAGAAAGTCTCAACCGTCCCGCTCGGGCGGGACGCCCGAATCATAGCGCATGGCCGGCATCATGTGGCGTGTCCGCCAGTCTCCAAGAGTGGACTTGCAACCGACAGCGCCTGTCAGGGCAGACGTCGTGCGGTTGTCGGGTTGCCGTAGCGCTGGCTCAGGCGTCGCCGATGGATCCGGCCCGCGGATCGCGGGTTTCCTTCATCCAGCGGACCAAGTTGGCATGCATCAACCGCCTGGCGCTTCGCGCCGACCGCTCGTCGATGAGGTTGCGGGTCTCGCCGGGGTCGTTGGCCAGGTCGTAGAGCTGGGAGTCGCCCCGCGAGTGGTAGCTGTACTTCCACTCGTGGGTCCGAATGAGTCTCTGGTAGTTCGCCGGACCCGCCGAGTTCCAGTGCGAGCGATCTCGCTCGGCGAACATGGGCCGGCCGAGGTCTTCCTTGCCATCAATGAAGTTCCTGAGGCTCCGTCCTTCCAGCCTGTCCGGGACGCTGAGTCCGAGATAGTCGAGGATGGTAGGAGAGATGTCGCACGTCCCGGCATGCGTCTCGATCGTCTTTCCAGCCGGGATCCTCCCCGGGTAGCGCAGCAGCAGGGGGACCCTGGTGGTCTCCTCGTACATCGAATAGCTGGTCTTGCCGTACATGCCGTGCCCGCCCTGCATGTCGCCGTGATCGGAGGTGAACACGACAAGGGTGTTCTTCGCTTCACCGAGTCGCTCCAGCTCGTCGAGGATCCGCCCGAGGTTGTCATCCATCATCGACACCATTCCGTAGTAGACGCCGAGATACTCTCGCATTCCCTCCTCGCCCAGCAGCTGCCCGAAGCGCCAGGCCGCCGTCCTGTGTTCGACGTCCAGCACCGAGTGACGGTTCGCGGGAAGCGGGATGCGCTGGCGCTCGTAGAGGCTGTAGTACGGCTCGTTGATCACCCACGGCCCATGGGGAGCCGGGAAGCTCACCGTCATGAAGAACGGCGTGCCCGCCAACTCGGCCAGAGCCTGGATCGCCCGGTCGGCGATCCAGGCTTCCTCGGTGTGCTCGACAGGCACGTCGGTCCGTCCAATCCAGCTATTCGCCGGCTCCCTGTCGCCGTACCTGGCGTTCGCCTCCTTCACAGCATCAATCGAAAAAACCGGCCTGCCGACTCGGTTGCGAGGGCCGTCGACAGGTGGGGGCATGCCCTGCGCGATTGACCGGAAGTGCTCTCGATAGTTCCGTTCTGGGTCTTCCGCGTATGCCGCCACGTTGGTCTTGACGCCGAGATGCCATTTACCGAACTGCCGGGAGATGAATCCGGTGTCCATCAAGGACTGCTCAGTCGTCGGCAGCTCCGGATCCAGTCCCGGATTGGTGATCCTGAGATTCCTGATGATGCCGTGATGGTGCGGAAACATTCCGGTCATCAGCGATGCCCGGGTCGGGCTGCAGAAGGGTGTGGGACAGAGGGCGTTCTCGAAGCGGACACCCTCCCTTGCGAGCCGGTCGATGTTCGGCGTCTGGATGATCTCGTTTCCCGCGCAGCCGAGCGCCCGGTGGTGGAGTTGGTCAGAGACCACTAGGAGCACGTTCGGTCTTTGGTCCGCTCGAGTGGCAACCGAGGCCGCAGCGCCACAGAAGGTCGAGAGTGCCGTTCGGCGCGTAAGGCCCGTCATGTTCCTTCGTCTACCATATCGGCCAAGCTCTTCCAGGCAATGGACCGGACCCCGGTGGCACAGGCTCAGGGCAGCGAGTTCGTCGTCCTCCGGCACAACTTTTTGCCTGCATGTACCGACTGACCTTGCAGCGGGAGTGACTTGCAAGCGCGGTTCCTACGGGGGGTAATCATGGGCATCGCCTGAATGCCATCCGATCACCTAATTGACCGGAGACGTCAGGCTCCCCTCAGGAGTGCCTCCAGTTCGGCAATGCGAGCTTCGGCTTCCT
>CAYWUV010000014.1:0-84054 GCA_964461235.1 uncultured Bryobacterales bacterium
GAGCGGCCGGGACGGCTCTGCACGGGCGGCCCCGGGCGAGTGCGAGCGTTGGCCCAGGGCCCTATACCCTAGTCAGGCCCCCCAAATTTAGAATCCCTGGCCCGCACCCGCCCCGGCGGCCGTGCGTGGTATCTGGGTAGCTTCGTCGCCGAGGGCGAGACGATCGTGGAATTGCCCGCGGGTTCGTACACCGTTTTGGCAGAGCGGGGCCCCGAGTTCTCGCGGCTGAAAGAGAAGGTCACGGCTTCCGAGGGTCAGCCGGCCGAGCTGCGGGTGCAGCTTGAGCCGTGGATCCGCATGAACGAGCTTGGGTGGTGGTCCGCCGATTTCCACATTCATCGTCCGCCGGAAGACGCGCAGGTGCTTGTGCTCGCCGAGGACCTGAACCTAGGCGTGGTCTTCACCATGTGGAACAAGCGCGACCTTTGGGAAGGCAAGGAATTCCCGAGGCGCCAGGAGATTGAAGTCGGTCCGCATCACGCGATTACCGTGCTCAACGCAGAGGATGAGCGCGGTGGCGGTGCCTGGATGCTTCACGGGCTGCGCAGGAAACTGGACCTCGCCGTGGACGGCCGGTGGTTTCCCGCGGGACTCCGGTTCATCCGCGAAGCCAAAGCCCAGCGATCACGACCAAGCGGATTCCCTTGGTTCGATTCCGAAAAACCGTTCTGGTGGGAGGTGCCGGTAGTGATGGCGCTTTCCGCGCCCGACTCGCTGGGCGTACTGCACAACCACTTCAACCAGTACGGCATTCACAATAGCGAAGCTTGGGGCCGCCCGCGGGACCGGGAGAGGTATCCGGGACCCGAGGGTTTTGTCGAGGCCTCACTCGATCTCTACTACCGTTTCCTGAATTTGGGCTTCCGGTTTCCGCCGTCGGCGGGTTCGGCCAGCGGCGTCCTGCCCAATCCGGTCGGATACAACCGGATCTACGTCCGGATGGATCAACCCTTCAATGTGACGAATTGGTACGAGGCTTATCGGAACAACAGATGCTTCGTGACCAACGGTCCGATGTTGTTTGTCGAAACTGTCGAGTCCCAAGACCAGCAGGTGCAGCTCGCGATCGATGCGCGTTCCCGTGACCCGCTCGATCGGATTGAAGTCATCGCCAACGGCAGGGTAGTGCGGCAGCTCACGGTGCCCGACGGCAGGTCGAGCTATCGTACCGAGGCGACACTGAACAGCGACGAGCAGACTTGGGCGGCAGTCCGCTGCTTCGCAAAAGCGGACTCGACAGTTCGCATGGCGCATTCCAGACCGATCTTCTTCGAGGATGGTGTGTGGGATGCCCGCTCCGATGCACAGTTCTTCGTGGACTGGATCGACCAGTTGATTGCTCAGACGAAATCCGAACCGGACCGATTCAACAGTGACTCCGAACGTAGCGCGGTGCTTTCGATCTACGAGCAGGCCCGCAGGTTCTACACGGACAAGACGCGCTGATTGACGCACCGATGGAGCTGGGTCCAGCTAGCGTGTGAACGTCCGCCTCCGCATCCCCAATGCCACTGGGCCGTCAGAGCCGGTGACCCCTCGTGACCGGCTGCCCCACGCGCTAGGACACTCTCGTTGAACGCGCCCCACAGCGCAGATCGACGTCCCGAGCCCCACTGCAGATGACCACGAAGGCCGGTGGAACGTTCAGTGGTACGAACTTCGACCGGACGGCGCGGAAGTAGCGCTGCATGAAGATCTTGGCGTCGAAAAACTCCAGGTGACCCTTGTACAGTCTCATGCGGTGACTGTACTGCAGGTGAGTGAGCTTGGCGCCGTTGCGCAGGAAGGGCAACAACGGGCAGTAGATCTCGTCGGTTAGAGCCGTGCTCAGCATTCCGATTGGGATCGAACACACCACGCCGTCGAGCGAATCAATGCCTCTCCGCTGCAACTCCTGCGCTGCTGTCTGCGCCCCTGACTCGAGAACCACCAAGCGCGGATCCCGGACCGTTGTGCGCAAGTGCTCGGCAAACTTCGGACTCAACTCGAAGGCAAGAAGCAGGCCATCGGGTGGCAGCACCGACAGGAGCTCGCGGGTGATGACTCCGGTGCCTGGCCCGAATTCAACGACGACTCGGAGACTCTCGTCTCGACGATGAGGCTCGACCATCGCGCGGCAGAGCCAGCGCGAACTGGGGGTCAGAGATGCGGTCCTGTTGAAGTTCCTGATCGCATTGCGTATGAAAAACAGCACACCGTGGTGCTCACGCGCGTCATGCGGGCGCTCCGCGAGGCTCCGGGCACAGCATAACAGGGACGGCATACGCTTGAGCCTTGGTTGCTCGTGATCGCCTGCAACGCCTCGTGGGGAGGCGATAGCTACGGTCGCAGCATCCGGCATTGCCGGTGGAACGGGCCCAACGGGGATCCTCCGTACAAGAGATTGCATTCGAGGGCTGGCAATGCTGGGGGAGGGAGAGCCAGCGCCCTTCTGGTTGCCGTCTCGAGCCCGGACCGCGTCTCGCAAAATTGATTTGTACTGCAACATGCACTACATCGGCGGCTAGGGGCTGGATGCGCCATGTTGAACCTCGAAGCCACATCGATGTCAATGACGTTGGGAAAACAGACGAGAACCACGCAAGTACGCCACGATGACCGGTTGGCGATCCTGATCGAGCGGGCAGCAATTTCGCTCGCGGTCGACAAATCCGTGTTCCTGCTTGCGGCGATTGGGCGCGAGGCTACGCGTGTGCCGGAAGTGTAATCCCGGCATGTCTTGACAGCGGAGGATTCAGAGCAGTTCGCCGCTGCTCTTGACGCTCCTCCCGCTCCGACCCCGCGCGCCTTGGAGGCGGCCCGGAACTATCGGCGGCGCGTGGTTCATGCTGACTGAGCCTCCGGTTCTCAGAATCGAGCGTTTCGATCCGTCGCGACACGCCCGCGCTGACTTCGAATGCGGTGTTGTTCGCCTGAACAATTGCCTCAAGCTGAGTGGCAAGAAGCAACAGAAGGACGACATGACCCGCGTCTATGTCGTGGTTGAAAAATGAAGTATGCGTGTCCACGGCCACCATGCATTCAATCTGGGAATGATGAACGCGGACGAGCTGCAACGTCGGCCGCGCAGGGCTCCGGACCATGGGGAGATTCCGGTGTAGTTTCTGGGACAGGTCGCGGCGGACAATGCGGCGCTGCTTAGGGTCTTGGCGGCATCCTCATGCAACACGTCCTTGAGAAGGCCTGCGCCATTTCCGGATTGGCTGGCTGCCACGTGTCCTTCTGGATGTCATCTCCGATGGAGGCGAAGAGGCCTTCGCGCGTCGTAAGGAGTGGTACGGCAGTTACGATTTCAGGGCGTTCGCCAGCAATCGGGCGCGGATGTTCCTTGTGATGAAGCAGGCGCGGATGGCGGTTCGCGCAAGACGGGGACTTGCGGACGGCTAGTCCTCGGACTTGCGAGTCTCGGCCCCCACCTTCGCAAGGAACTCAGTCAGCATGGCGTGCAGCCGGTCCGCGTGCGCGGGCTTCTCTTCCGCCAGATTATTGGTCTCGCCTACGTCCTCGGCGAGGTCGAACAGTTCCACCAGCCCGCTTGCCCAGGTCTTGACAATCTTCCACCGTCCTGATCGCAGGGCGGACTGGGCATTCCGGGAGACGGCTTGGTGGAACAACAGGAAGTCCTCACGGCGGTTCACATTCGTGGACTTTCCGTGAAGAAGCCCGACCAAGCTTCCGCCGTCCACAGTCTCGGGAAGACTTGCGACTCCATGACCCGAAAGTTCAGCGAGTGTCGGCAAGATGTCGAGTCCTGTGACCGGCGTTCGGCTAACGCTGCCCGGCTCGATTCCCGGTCCGGCCGCGAAGAATGGGACGCGGATCCCACCCTCGTACATGGAACCTTTCGCTCCCCGCAATGGGTGGTTGCGCGGGATCCGCGGCCGCCCGGCCCCTGGGATTGTTCCACGGCCGCCGTTGTCCGATAGGAAGATCACGTAGGTGCTGTCCCGGAGCCCGGGCTCTTCGATCGCGTCGAGGACACGGTTGATCCCGGCATCCATGTCGGCGGTCATTGCGGCGAACTCCGGCATGTAGTGCTTCTTGCCCGGCTTCCACGGCTTGACGAAATCGAAGGTCGCTTGCCGGAAGTAGATATCCAGATGGACCGCGTAATGGGAGACCTGCAGGTAGAAGGGGTTTCCCGAGTCGGCCTGAGCAGCAATGAAGTCGACTGCGCGTTTCGTGATGTGGTCGATGAGTTTCGGGTCCGCGACAGCAGCCGGTCCTCCAGATCCCTTGGCCCCGCCGGTTCCGTTTCCCGTGTAGCCGTCACTCTGGTCGTAGCCCATCTCCGCTGGCGTCGGCATGTCAAAACGGTGGTCCCACTTCCCGAAATGGGCGAGGACGTAGCTAGGGTTGGCGGCCTTGAGCATCTTGGGGATGTTCAGCTGCTCTCTGTACGTTCCAGGCCAGGCGTTCTGGTCGGCTTGGTAGAGGTGCCTTGCCGGAGTCTGGCCAACTTGGAGGCTCCGACGAGTCGGGCAACAGAAAGGAGCAGGAGCATACCCTTGGGTGAAGGTCATCCCGCCCTGGGAGAGGCGCTCAAGCCCCGGCGTTCGGAAATAGTCGCTCTTCGTCCGCGGGTCGGACGGGTCCATCTGCACTGAGGAACCGACCCAGCTTTGGTCGTCGCTGAGAATGACGACGAAGTTCGGACTGCCCTGAGCGTCCAGCAAGATCGCCGACACCACTAGCGTCGACACCAGGATCAACGTTCGTTGCATTCTCGCTCGATGTTACCGAATGGAGCCGGACTTCGAGGCTCGGCCGCCGTACTGGCGTTCATGCCAAACGGGAAGCGATCAAGCCGGTTCCCACGAGAGCGGTCGGCGTAACTCGGGCAACATGCTGAACACGCATTGGGTATCGACCGCTTGACGGGGTGCCGGATCGCCGTTCGGCTGCGTCTCCCAATTGGGCGGGCCGAGTGAACGGTCCTTCGCTTGCAAGCTGTCCCCCTGTAGGAGCATTTTCCTTCGGCCCCCGCGAACACCCGTCCCTCGAGCCGCATCTCGCCTAGGCTCGAGCTGGAATGTAGTTGGTTCCCTCGATGAAGCGGGCGACGGCGGCTCGATTGGTTCGCGTCATCTTGGGGACTCAGCTTTCGATCTGATTGCGTGCGTTCCGAAAACCGTAGCGCCTTGCGTCGCTCTTCCGATACGCTCCGCAAAGGTGATTGCCCACACAAGAAGGGATACTCGGCAAGCGGTCGAGCAATTCAGCATAGGCGGCGGAATCGTGGGTACGATCCTCTGCAGCGGGCCAGACGAGGGTGTAAGGCTCCGCCCAGTGGGCTGCGTCAGGGAGCTGGATTGGCTTGCCAGAAGGACCTGCCCACCGCTCGCGCGTCAATTCGATTTCGGGTCGAGGCCAAACGCGATGTAGAGGCGCGGAATCCTATGCCACCTAGCCGAATGCCGAGATTCGTCCCCCCTGAAACGGTCCCTGTCCATATCCATGAGCTGGGTTGCGCTTCCTATCCGCCACGAGCCGCACGTCAAAGGCTACAACCACCCTCGTGCCCGGAGGCATTGCCCGAGCGTCCGGGTCGGTCAGGGACAGCTGTTCCTCGCTGCTGCCTCGCAAGGCCTTTCGATGCGCTTTCGAGCGTGCCTAGCGCTTCCGCAACGCGGCGATCCTCTGGGCTAGGTCCACCGCAGCTGCTGCGCCTGAACCTGATTCGGTCTCATCGTTGGAATCCCTCTCCCACAGGTATTGCTCGAGCCGCTCCTGACTCGCATCCAGTTCGCGCCGCAGCTTCCCTTCGGTGAGATTCCGGTCCCGGTTAGCCACCGCTTTGCTTCGCGTCCCGCCAAGCGCGACCAGCCCCAGGCTCCGGCAGAGACATTCGCGAAGTTCCGGAACACTTGCCGGAACGCCGCCCGGTTGCCGCGCCGGAAATCCGCAATCGTCCTGAAGTCCGGCCGCAGGCGTCGCCGCAGAGCGATCACTTCGAGATCGTGGTGGGTCCCCGCCACAAGCCGCCGGCTGGATCGAATCTGATTCAAGTACGAGTAGATATACAGTCTCAGCAAGTTGGCCGGATCCTAGCCCGGACGCCCTGTTGCTCCCGGCTCCGCCCGCTGGAACCGTGCGCCCGCCAAGTCAAAGTCGCCGACGAGTGCATCAATGAATCGAACCGTGTTCTCCGGACCCACGCGGTCGTGTAGCGAGTTCGGGAGCAGGAGCTGCTGCGAGCGCTCCTCCCCAGCGGTGTGTGCGATAGCCCATCCTGTTTCCGCTAGCCAGGAGAACCGCCCAGCGGCCCCTTGGCACTCTGGTCCGCCCTCTAGACAGCTGATGAACAGACGGAAGTCTAGATGGTCAAGGTTTGACCCGGATCAGTCGTCGTCCCGGTCGTCATCATCGTCGTCGTCTCCATCATCATCGTCGCTGTAGTCAACCAGGAAAACGAAGCTCCAACTTGTTTGGGTGCCCGTTGAACTCGTCGTCACTTTCGGGCCGTACGACATCCTCAAGCCCGCTTGGAGCAAGGCCGAGATCGTTGCTGCGCACTTGTCCCCCCGCCTGACTGTCACTGCGGCGGCGCTCGTCACGCTTGAGTTGCGCACTTCGATGCCCCCGTCCGAGTTCGTCTCGCATCGGACCACGGCGACCTTGTCGTGCCTGCACCCTGGCAGGCCGGAGCAATGCTCGGAGCCGTAGGCTCCCGCAGAGAACATCCACGCCGCCGTTAGTAGCGTGATCGTCATCCCCAGTGGCATTCTCGTCATGGGATCCTCTCCTCTCGTGCCCCCATCTCCTTTCGCGCCTCGGCGGCACGTCCTCACAAGTCCGGGCCGATACTGCCAAGGCGGTGACCGCATCCTGGCTGGTTGCCATGAGCCGTTAGGCTTGGTGCAGTTCCTCCGCGTTCGGCTGGCAGGAGGGACCAAGCGCTTTGGCTTCCCGGATATTGCGTCGTTGTTCTCTATGGGGAGCTAAGCGCATTGTATTCCTCGCTGATTGAGCGTTCAAACAGTCTGGGTCGCTTCCTTGACAGCCGGAACGCCCCTCTCGGAAGACCAGATGAAGTACCGGGAGCTGTCACCCAGACCGTCATCTGGGTCCGTCATGTACGTATCCAGGGAAGGTTGGTTTTCCGGACAGGGTCACCACCGGCGAATGAGCCCTCTTCGACGCTCAAGAACGAGACCTCCAGGGAAGCTGGTGCGCAAGAGCCACCCGAGTGCGGTCGGGCGACGGCCTGGTCGGCTATTGAATCGGCGCGGCAGCGGCCTCGCGCCCTGACCGCAGCCCGGTTACCGTTCCCAGTTGGTGGGTCTTTCTTGTGGAACAGACTGTCCTAGCCCCATCCACAGCGAACTTCCTTCGGCTCAGTTCCAATCGGACTTCCACATGGCCGACCTCATTCCGGGACGTGACGCTCCCGTCTCGCGGTACACTCTCGAGGGCGGTATCGCAGTAGGAGGACCTTGAGATGGAAGTTTCCCGCAGACGGTGGCTCCAAGCAGCCGGAGGCTTCGCGTTCGCCTCCGTCGGTCGCGCCAAAGGGGGCCTCTTTCGCGTCTCGACAATCAACCACCTCTCGCTGACCGTACCGGACGTCAAGAGCGCCGGTGAGTACTACGCCCGCGTTCTGGGAATGCGTGTGGTCAGCGACATGGGCGCTAGGGGGCAGATGAAGGGCCTGAAGCGCAACTACCTCGCCCTGTTTCAAGGCGACAAACCCGGTCTCAACCATTTTTCGCCGGGGGTGGACGGGCTAGACGAAGCGGGAGCCGGTGCCATCCTCAAGGAGAACGGCTACGAGCCGTTCGAGCGAGCGCCGAACATTTGGGCGTGCCTGGATCCGGACGGGATCCAGAATCATCTTTCCGAGACAAACCGTCGCCAGGACGAGGTTTCGGAGGCATATCGGAAGGACCCCAACCCGGACTCGGTTCTGCACGCGGTAGACGTGAATCACGTGGCACTCCAAGTGAGCGACGTCGACAGGTCTGTCGAGTGGTATCAGCGACTGATGGGGGCGAATCTCATTCGGCGGAGCTCGACCAATGCCTTTCTGGGCATGGGGGACAACTTCCTCGCACTGTTCCGGCGGCAGCCCGGCGGTGAAGTGGATCACTTCTGTTTCTCGGTGGAGGACTACGAGCCTGAGTCGGTGATGGCGAAGCTCGCCAAGCACGGGATCGAGTCGACCCGTCGCGAGGACCGGGTCTACTTCAAGGATCTCAACGGGTTGACAGTCCAGGTCTCGGAGGAAGGTCATCAGGCATGATCACACGCTCTCTGCTAACCTTGATGATTTGAGGACACGGACGCCTCAAGACAATGGCCACTGCGACCCAGCCCGATTTCTGAAGTCGTAGGCTTGACCTGCACGTAGCTTTTCTCGCGAATTTACAGTGGAGACCCAACAGCCCATCATTCTGAAATCACTGACAACCTTGTTTGTCAGCTCAACAGACCATGCTCCACGACCAACATCCAACTGCGCAGAATACCGACACAGAACGCCGAAGACTCTCAATCGAATACCCATAGACGCTCTGGGGTGCAGTTCTATTCGCTATCACTCGTCAAGAGCAGCATCGCGAAGGAACTTTCTCCTTTCAAGTACCAGCCAGAACACTGAGACCTACACTCTCGGAATACCCAAACCATGCGTTCGTAGACGCTACCCCAACATGGGTACAAGACCATCGCGAGATCTACTTCGCTCAACAATAGACCGATCTCCGTCCGACCGCAGACGAAAACAGACGTAGCACGATGACTTCGCCTCCGACCGTTGGGTGTCTGTTCTCCGGTATGGGAGGCTTTGCATCCGGCATGGTCGCAGCCGGCTTCAAATTGGTTTGGGCGAACGATTCCGATCCCTCTGCTTGTGCGACGTTTCGTCACAGATTCTCCGATGTCGACGTCATAGAAAAAGACGTAAAGGATCTTCGAGTACGGGAGGACCGTCTCAAGAGCGTGGACGTGATGATTGGCGGTTTCCCTTGTCAGAGCTTTTCCCAAGCTGGTGACCGCCGAGGCTTTGATGATCCAAGGGGGGAACTATTCCTAGAGATACCTAGGCTATTGATGGAGTTTGGAATCGACAAGCAGCCTCCCTTAGTAATCTTGGAGAACGTACCGTATCTGCTCTATGGAGCTGATGGAACTTGGTTTGAGCGAATCCAATACAATCTTCGCCAAGCCGGATATTGGTTCCGTCGGGAGTCTTGTTGGACGACAAATGTCAGGGAAGCAGCGAATCTGCCCCAAGACCGATCACGCCTTTTCATGGTTGCTGCATCAAGACACCACTTCTCCTTCAACCCATTCGTGCCCCCAGAGACCCCAATCCAAACACCCGACTCAGCCGTGACCATCGACGACCTAGTCGATAGGACAAAGCCCGGACGACCAGCTGAATATCTGCCACCTGGAAGCAAATACTACAATATGATATCCGATGCAATCGAGAACGGCACATCAGCTTCTCATATCTACCAACTAAGACGCTCATACGTTCGTGAGAAGCACGGCGGAATCTGCCCGACTCTCACGGCCAACATGGGACTCGGTGGCCACAACGTACCCTTCATCCTCGACAACTGGGGGATCCGGAGACTGAGTATCGAGGAAGTTGCGAAACTGCAGGGATTTAACGTCGATGGAGACCTGTTTCCGGCAATCCGTGACAACGAAAAATACAGATTGCTTGGTAATTCGGTGTGTGTCAAACTTGCAGAAAAACTAGCAATCACCTGCTACAACATATTCCAACAGGAGCGGCTGAATGGTGCCAAAACGGCCTGACCCAAATCTTGGTTGGCACTTCCCGCCTACCAATGGCGGGAGAATCGATGGATTTAACGATCCCGGAATTGCCCACTTCAGTGGCAGTCCCCTCAGGAGCTTAGCCAGAGAGACTGTTCAAAACTCGATGGACGCTCGCATCTCCAAGACACGACCCGTGACCGTGTCATTTGAGCTGAGGGAAGTCAATTGTCGCGACGACTTCTCACTCGAAGAACTGGCGTCGCATATTCGGGCATGTCTGGTTTCGGCTCGAGGCGACGCTAAGGCAACATCTGTATTGGAAAATGCACTGGCCACTCTCGAATCTGGATCTGGTACGCTTCAGTTTCTGCGAGTCTCTGACCAGCAGACCACGGGTCTGCTGGAAAAGAACTGGCGTGCTCTCGTTAAGATGCAAGGTACAAGCATAAAGTCCGATAGTGGTGCTGGTGGATCATTCGGTATTGGCAAGTACGCGCCATTTTCTGTATCCCCACTTCGAACAGTATGTTACTGGACGTTCGTCGATGAGGGCAGCAAGGTTGTAGAGAAGTTCCAAGGGAAAGCTGTTCTGATGTCACATACTTTCGGTGACGGTGAGGTTGGTGAGACACAAGGTACTGGGTTCTTTGGTGAAGTGAACGGCTGCCGAGAATTGACCGGCGGCGATATCCCTGAGGCGTTTCGACTACTTGATCACAAAGGTCGTCCCATTCAAGGAACGGCCGTTTGGATTGCTGGTTTTCCAACAAGAGAGTATTCACAGCGAGAGATCGCTCAAAGCATACTTGAGAGTTTTTTCTGTGCCATCGACAATGACGACCTAGTCGTCATTGTCGAACCAGACGATTCATCACCAGAACCGAGACTTGAAATTTCGAAGTCTACGCTAGCAGACTGGTTTGAGTATTTGCTCGGGGCAATTGACGGCGACAAGGCTGGAGCTGCAGATCGTCTCAGAGGCGTTCGAGAGGCGAAACTATTTCGAGAAATAATGAGAGGTGATAGTAGCCGCTTTGTGCTTAGTGATCCGGATTTTGGCGAGTGTACGTTGTGGATTCGAGTTGGAGACGACCTCCCAAGCAAGGTCGCCCTAGTCCGGGCAACCGGAATGTTGATAACAACGCAGCAACCTTCGCTGATTCGATTTCGGGGACTTCGGGAGTTTGTTGCTGTCTGTATGTTCGACGACCCAGCCGGCAACGAATGGTTACGCCAGATGGAGAATCCGCAACACGATAGGTTCGAGCCAGACCGTCTGCCTGATGATAGGCGAAATAGGGGACGTCGTGCGCTGAATAGGGTTACGAATTGGATCCGCGAGAAGATCAAGGATCAAGCAACGCCGGTGAAGGAGGAAGCACCGGAGGAACTGATCGAACTGGCCGCATTGCTACCGGACTACGACTCATCTGGGGCCTTCCGCGCTGATACCGATGGGCCTGAGCCGGCTAAGTCCTTTGGTGTAGGGGGGCAAATTAGACATAAGCCACCGAGGAAACGCGTAAAACCTCCACCGGTGCATAAAGAGGTAGATCAACTTCAGGAAGGTGAGGATGGTGATGGCGACGAAAGTGGTAACGTCGGCGGTGAGGGAGAGAATGGCAATGGCAAACGCCGACGTAGGGTGGGTCCGAATGACGGTGAAGGAAGTGGTGGAACAGGATCGAGGGGTGGCAAACACGGTTTGGAAGCAGTGCCACTCGACGACGTAAGAGTGATCCGTAGCACTACAAACGAGGAAACTATATATATTTCGTTCACGCCACGACGTACTGGGACCGTCCGCATCGAGTTGGCAGAAGCTGGCGACTCAATTGCGTTTCCGCGAGCAGACCTGTCTGTCTTTGACATGGACGGTGAGCCACTCTCAATTGACTCGGTATCTATCGAGGAAGGCAAACGGCGGACTCTTCAAATAAAGGGACAATTCACCGTGCGAGTCGCTTGGCAGGTAGTGGCTTTGGCCGAGGTGGACAGATGAAGTTTGATCCTTGGAAAGCGTTTCCACATCCAGTTCTGCGGATCGGTAGTAGCGATTATGAGCGGGTGGAGTTCGAGGTCACGTTTTCCGTAGAGAGAATCGAGGGCACGACAGCTATTGAATTGGTGGCTGAGTTTCAATTGAGCGATGACCAACTGATGTCGCTTGTGAAACACAAGAGTGCAAGCTTTGTATTGCTGGTTAAGTGCCAATCCACGTATTTCCGCACCGAGCTAAAGAGTAAGTCTCAGAAAATCAGTCATGTCTTCGAAGACGGCGTCCTAGTGGGTAAGACCGAAGTGTCGCCGTACATAATTTGCGCTAAGGCGCAGCCGTCATTTCGGGCGGAGAATTGGCATGCTGACTATGATGGTCTATCATTCGATTTGGAGGAGGGCATGGTGTTGGCTATGGATCATCCTTATCAGTTTTGGGTAGACCTAGCCGATGAAGGTCCGATTAGTTCGATTTTCGAGATATGCATAGGTGAGGAGGATGACGGAATTTGGAAATGTTACCTTCATTCCGATCGGATTCAACTGAGGCTCACAAAGTCGGATTTCAATAGATTCAAAGAAGCTAGGTCGCTCGCAATTGAATCTCCGGAAATGGCATCGTTTATTTTGAATGGAGTATATCTTCCAGCGCTTGCTTGGTTACTGGTTGAGGCCGATGAGGATGCCGACGAGTACAGCGGAAGACGGTGGTATGCATCCATCGACCTACGTCTTTCAGCGTGCGGATGTAAGCCACTAGGTAGTGCCAATTGTGATCGTCTTGTTGATGCTCAGAAGTTGCTTGAATTGCCGTTTTCTGGTCTCTTACAGGGTTTTGGAGATTCGGAGTAGGCTCATGGCTCATTTGGTCTATTTTACGGATCTAAAGGTAGAGGAACTTCGTGCTTCGGTGGAGGAGAGACTTGATTGGTACTATGATCCAACCACCGAACTGAAGGTGTCGTTGTCGGACAAGAGAAGAGCGGATCTTGAGACGAAGTCATTGAGAGGTCGACTAGCAGCCAATAGTGCAGAGCCACATAAGGACGACGCACAGAATGCGCTGACAGTATACTCAGCAATGTCGTCATTGACGCGCCATCAGGCGATCGAAGAGCGACTATGGGCGTACTTGTGTCATGTTGAAGTACCAAAGTATGTCAAGTCGAGATGGTTGGCCAAGCGACCGAGCTCAGATGCTGAATCAATACGGAAGGTTGTCAACCATTTTTTTGTCTCGGGGATTCGGGGTGTTGTTCGAGACAACGCCGTTTCTAGGCTGTGGTGGCTTGGATATATTGCAAACCAAGCGGATCCTGCTAATCCGTCTCAATTCTTAGAAATCGTACTACATCGTCTCGATGTTCGGTCTGCCCTGTTGGAGCGCCCCTTTGTATCAACGAATAAGAGGGTTCTTCGTGCCATCTATGGTGTGATGCGAGAGCAATGGAACCTTGATCCAGAGAGAAGGTTGTTTCGGAGAAAGATCTTTCGTGATTGGATGATTGCATTGAATCGCCGAGGAGGTGTAGTCTTGATTGACGCATTGAGCAATGCTCGTTTATCGTATGTGGTCAAAAAAGAAGCGGAATTGGTGTTAGGTAACGAAGAGTCTTGATCTGATGAGAGATGTGGGCATCAAGCACTAGTGTATGAGTTACGAGCTGTACTCTCTTCGGGAGAGACCGGGACTTGAATTACCAGGTGATGAGACTATACTTTGGATCAAGGACAATCAGTACTCCTTGCGCATGTCGACGATGTTCCGGAGTTTCTCCCCAGCTCCGAATCGGGCGATGTTCTCCGAGTAGACCTCCAGCCTCAGCTTGCCGCCCAGGAGTCCTTGTGTCGCGATATGTGGAGTGATGATCGCGTTCTCGAACTTCCAGAGCGGATGTCCCATGGGGAGTGGTTCGGGGTCCGTGACATCCACGCCGGCACCGGCGATGTGCTGGCTATCAAGCGCCTTGACCAGCGAGGGCATGTCGTACACTTTGCCTCTGGACAGCGCGATGAAATAGCTGCCACGCTTCATCAGGCCGAACTGGTCGGCACCCATCATGCCCTCGCTGTCCTTGGTGTGCGGCGCGCAAACGAAGATCGCGTCCGCCTCCGGTATCACTTGGTCGAGGCGGTCCGGGTAGACCATCCGGTCGAATTCCAGCCGTGGCGGGAACTCCTCCGGATCCACTCCGATGACGGTCATGCCGAAGGCCTTGGCGCGGCGCGCCACGTTGGATCCGATGCCGCCCGTCCCGATGACGACAGCCGTCTTGCCTTCGAGTTCTTCCAGCCCGTAGCTCCCGCCCCGCCAGGTCTCGTTAGTGCGCTCCACAATGAAGTGATTGAGCTTTCGGGTGAGCGCCAGCAGCATGGCCAAGCCATGGTCCGCGATTGCTGCCGAGGAAAGCGTCTGGGCGTTGGTCATCACCACGTCGCTCTCGACAAGTTCGGGATACAGGTAGGGCTTCACGCCTGCGCTGGTGATCTGGACCCACTCCAGATTCTCCGCGGCCTGGACGACCGCGAGCGGAGGGTTGCCGATGATCGCGTGCGCGTCCGCAACTTCCCGGAGCAGGTTCGCATCGCCGACCCCTCGATCGACCACATGGGCGATCGTGACGGTAGAGGGGCTTCCCTGCCGTAGTTCCGCGACTAGCTCCGATGTCTGGCCTATCACGACTACCTTCTTCGATTGCCCCGATAAGGGCAGGGAGGTGACGCTGAGCAAAAGCAGGACAAGCACTCTCATGGGGTGGTACCTCTTGGCTTCAACACGCTAGCACAAGGTCGGAGCGGGACGGACCGGGACGATCGTGCGTCCACGGACAACCGCCTGGAATCTCTTGTAGCGCCCCGCCGAGCCCTGCGGTACCATCGCGTTCGTGGGTGGCATCGGTCGGCGTATGTTCCTACGTGGGGCGGGCGCGAGCATTACGCTCCCTATGCTGGAGTCCCTCTCACCCGTGACTCTGCACGGTGCTAGGCAAGAAGATCCTTTCCTGCAACGGCTGGTTTGCGCCGGCACGTACCTGGGCTTTCACCAACCCGATTTCTTCCCGGCCACGACAGGGACAGGTTACGAATGTTCCACGGTCCTCAAGCCGATCGAGTCGCACCGCGACCGCTTCACCGTGTTCTCCGGGCTTGACCATCGCGGCCGGAACGGACACCACGGTTGGAAGGCATGGATGAGCGGCTCCCCATCGGGAAACATCTCGATCGACCAACTGGTCGCTTCGCATGTCGGCAGCGCGACAAGGTTCGAATCGCTGCAGCTGACTTGCGGGAACCCTCCGGAAGAGGCCCGGATGAGCTTCACCAAGGAGGGCGTCGCCCTCCCCATGATCGGCCGTCCGAGCCTAGTCTACAGCCAGCTTTTCCGCTCCGATTCCGACCATGCCCGCACGCGATACCTCCTCTCCAGCAATCGCAGTGTCCTGGACGGTGTCACCCGTGAGGCCAAGGCCATCGAGCTCGCGGCGGCGGCCAGTGACCGAGCCAAGCTCGGAGAGTACTTCGCATCGATCCGTGCTGTCGAAAAGGGCCTGCGCAAGCAGATGGCTTGGCTGGATCGTCCCGTCCCCAAGGTCAGCTACCCATTGCCCGAGTTCGACCCTGTCGCTCCGGACTTGGCTCTCGAGTGCGAATCGATCATGTACGATCTTCTGGCCCTCGCCCTGGCCACGGATTCCACGCGCGTCGCGACGTTTCTCGTTCCCGGCTGGAGCCAGGTGTTCACCATCGGAGGTCGCAAGCTGAGTGCTGGCTACCACGGACTCTCCCACCACGGAAACGATCCGGTGCGAATCACCGACTACAACTTGGTCGGCATCGAGCACGTGAAGCGCTTCGGATCGTTCCTGCGCAAGCTGGACGTAGCGACCGACGCCCAGGGCCGTTCCCTGCTCGACACAACCGCGCTGGTCTTCGGCAGCGGGATGGGCAACGCCAACACGCACGACAACAGCAATCTCCCGACGATCCTTGCCGGCGGCGGATTCCGACATGGCTCGCACCACCGGATCGAGCGCGATGCGCCGAGCCCGCGGTTGTTGGGGGACCTGTTCCTGACCGTGTTGCAGGGCTTCGGAATCGAAGCCGACGAGTTCGCAGGTGCCCAGAGCAACCTGAACGAATTGCTGGTCTGACGCGCCTATGGGTCGAACCGTCTGCCCGGCTGTCCTTGGCCTGCTCGTCGCGCCATTCGCTGGTGCCAACGAACCCATCCCAGCCGGTTCGCGTGATTTTCTCACCCGGTATTGCATCGCCTGCCATTCCGGGGACGGGGCTCCCGAAGGAATCAGGCTCGACGGCGGATCGATCCGCTGGGATTCCGGCCAATCCGCATCCCGGTGGGAACGCGTCTACGAAGCTCTCGCCGAGGCTCGCATGCCGCCCGGAGGGGTGCCCGGCCCTCCCGAAGTGGAGAGAGCGCGGATGCTCGCCTGGCTGGACGCACAGCTCATGCGGCACTCGGCCGTCGGATCCGCGGTCCCCCGGCGACTGAACCGAGCGGAGTACCGGAACACGATCCGCGAGCTGTTCGGGATGCCCGATTTCGCCCTTCCCGATGCGTTTCCTTCCGACGACTCCTCGCAAGGCTTCGACAACGTCGGGGAGAGCCTGGTCCTGTCTCCACCCTTGATGGCGCAATACCTCGCAGTCGCCAACGCGGTGGCGGACCACATCCTGCCGCCAAAGCGCGGCACCGTCGGGGCAGAGCCAAGGCTCTACACGATCGGTCCTGACGAGCTCACAACGAGTGGCGGGGGCCCGGTCGACAACGGCCCGTTCCGGATCGTGTCGTCCAGGAACATGGCCAGTGCCGCGGCTTGGCCGAACCGCTTCGAGGCGGTCCGGAGCGGTGTGTACCGCATCGCGATTCGCGTGACTCCGTTCGAGACCGAGGGCATGTTCTACGAGCCCCGGACCGAGCCGTTCCGCGTAGCCCTTCACGCCCGGCCGAAAACTGACCAGGTCTATGCGCCGTTCGGCGAGATCCGCAAGCTTGCTGACTTCCAAGTCCGGCCCGACCGGAAGCAGGCCCAAGTCCTCACTGCGGAGGTCGAACTCGTCCGGGGCGAGATTTTCGGAATCCGATGGGAGGACGGTCCGGCGTACTCGGATCCGCCTAGGCGCGACTTCTCGCCTTCGTTCCTGGGCGACAGGTTGAAGCGGGACCGGCTCTTCTATGCGGCGATGCTCGCATTCGGAGGGGGCCCCCGGGGCACCACGCAAGTACAGGCCTACGAAGCGATGCGGGCCTTGATGGACAGAGGCGAGCTTGACTTGGGCGACCCACGCTTGGACAGCTTGCCCGAAGTCTGGGGAGGGGGCCTGTCGAACGCTCCCCATAACTGGATTAAGCACTTCGTGTATGAGGAACTCTATCGGTTCGGCCCCGCGATTGACATTTCCGGCATCGAGGTTGAGGGTCCGCTCAGACTGATCGAGGATGACGCGGCTCGCATCAGGAGAGCGCGGACCCGACGATTCCTCGGGGACCCGGACTCGGGTGCGAGCGACCGCGAGCGTATCGAGGCTGTCCTGCGCCGATTCCTCCCTCGTGCCTTCCGGCGGCCCGCTACCGGCGACATGCTGCGGGCATACGTCGAACTTACGCTAAGCCACCTGGAAGCAGATCCCGAGGCGAGGATGGAGGATGCGCTGAACCTGGCCGTCCGTAGAGCGCTCGTGTCGCCGAACCTTCTCTACCGCGGGCTTCGCACCGGGCCACTCGACGACTACGATCTCGCCACCCGACTCAGCTATTTCCTCACGTCGTCTCCTCCGGACAAGCGCCTGGCAGAAGTGGCGCGGGAAGGAAACCTTTCCGACTCCAACGTTCTGGCCGGCGAGACTCGGCGCTTGCTAGCGAGCGCGCGCAGCGACGCGTTCGTGAGCAGCTTCACCGGCCAATGGCTGTCCACGAGGCTGCTGCATAACATCATGCCGGACCCCCGCCTTCTTCAGTTCGGCGATCCGGATCGTGACGCGATGGTGGCGGAGACGGAACTCTTCTTCGCCGAGATCCTGCGCCGGAACTTGCCTGTCGAGACGTTCATCGATCCGGGGTTCAGTTACCGCAACTCCCGCCTAAACAAGATCTACGGAGGAAGTCTCACGGGTCCCGAGATGCGTCGGGTGACCTTCGAGACCGGCGGGCGCCACGGCGGCATTCTCGGCCTCGCCTCCGTCATGATGGCAACTGCCAATGGCGTCGACACGCATCCTGTTCTGCGCGGCGTCTGGCTCTTGGATAACGTATTCGGTGCGCCGGCGCCCGAGCCGCCGCCCGATGTGCCTGCCATCGCGCCGGACACCAGCGGCACGACCACCATGCGCGACCAGCTTTCTGCTCATCGCGCCGATCCCGGCTGCGCGCGATGCCATGACCGGATCGATCCGCTGGGCATGGCGCTCGAGAATTTCGATCCGGTTGGACGGTGGCGGGACCATTATCCTGTGTACACTAAGGCACTTGACGGTAGGGAGGAGTTGAAGGAGGAGTTCTATTCGACGGTTGGCAAGGGCACCGCGAAGGGACCGATTGTCGATGCAGTGGGGATACTGGCGGATGGGACGCGCATTCACGGTGCCGTCGGCCTGAAACACTACGTCCTTGAGAGAATGGATCTGTTCACACGGTGTCTGGCCCAAAAACTGCTTGTGTACGCGACCGGGCGGCCGCTAGGATATCGTGACCGGCGAGCAGTCGACGAGATCGTTGCCACCGCGAGGAACTCGGGCAAAGGCTTTCAGGATCTTGTCATCGCTGTCGTGCAGTCGGACTCATTCGGCGTTCGATAGACAAGCCTACTCCGCCGGTGCACTCGACCAACGCGCATCGGACTGCCCGCGTTCCGCTATCGGGTTTCGCACGGACAACCGGCCCCAGGGGAAGGACAGTCCAAGAACGGCACTCGGCAAGGAAACCCAGGAGGAACATCTAGCATGCGCCAAGACTCCGACGAAATTGCGATCACTCTCGGCGTCGAGGAAGAGTTCTTCCTGATCGACCCCGAATCGCGTGATATCCTCAGCGACCCCGACGAGCGGATCTTTGAGAACTGCATCGAGAGGCGCGGCGATCACAAAGTGGTCCACGAGTTCCTGCGTTCGCAGATCGAGACGAACACCCGGGTCTGCGCGACGGTGGCTGACGCCCGGACCGCGCTGCGCGAGACCCGCCGCCTGGTCATCCAGGCCGCCGAAGAATTCGGCGTTGAACTCCTGGCGACATCCACGCATCCGTTCGCCAGCTGGGACACCCAGGTGATCACACCCGGCCAGCGCTACCGCGACTTTGCGATTGTCTTCCAAGAAACACTCAGGCGCTTTCTCGTCGGGGGGATGCACGTCCACGCTGGATTCGGCGACAAGGACTCCCGCATTCGTGTGATGACCGCCCTCCGCCAGTATCTGCCGCTGCTCCACGCCCTATCGGGTTCCTCTCCGTTCAACGAAGGCCGTTCGACCGGATTCAAGTCGTGCAGGCTGAACCTCGTCGGCAACCTGCCTCGCACGGGAATCCCGAATCCTCTGTGGTCCTGGGCCGAATACGAGGATCTGCTGGAGAGCTACCGCCGTATGCATTTCATTCGGGGGGCCAACGAGCTGTGGTGGGACATTCGGCCATCCCACGCCTATCCGACTGTCGAGATGCGGATCTGCGACGTCTGCACTCGGCTAGAGGAGGCAATGAGCATCGTCGCGCTCTATGCCTGCCTGGTCCGCTACTTGGCCCGACGGGACCTGGAGGGCGCGTTGGTGCCGGGACCGCCGAGCGAGATTCTCGCCGAGAACCGTTGGGTCGCCCAGCGCTACGGGGTGATGGCGTTCCTTGGCGATCACGACAGGGGCGGCCGCATTGACATCGATGACTACGTGCTCGAACTCGTCGACACCCTCAGCGACGATGCGCGTGCCCTCGGCTGCGAGCGGGAGCTGCAGAACACCGTCGAGATTGTCCGCAACGGCACTTCTGCGGACCGCCAGTTCGATCACTACCGGCTTCGCCTCCTGGAGGGTGACACCGAAGACGAGGCCCTGCGATCGGTGGTGGACCTGGCCCTCGCCGAAACCAAGGAGGGGATCGGCCTGGGCATGCTGCTGTGACAGCCGTCGTAGCGGCCGCTCCAACCTAGCGTAGCGGTATTCCGCCGGGTCGGCCCCCGCCCCGGGATTGGCGGATACAGCGGATACAATAGCCGCAATGATGCGCGCTGCGGCCACACTCGCCATCCTCTTGTCCGCACTGTCGTGCGGTTCCCAGCCTCCGGAAGAGTCGGCCCAGCCGCCCAACATCGTCGTGATACTGGCGGACGACCTCGGCTACAACGACCTCGGCTCGTTCGGATCCCAGGTCATTGCGACGCCGTACCTGGACGCCCTCGCCGAACGCGGCGTCCGGGTAACTGACGGATACGTATCCGCTGCGGTCTGCAGTCCGTCGCGGGCTGGCCTGTATACCGGAACGTACCAGTCTCGGTTCGGATACGAGTTCAATACCTCCGGGAGAGACACCGTGGTCGGGCTGCCGACGGACCAGCGGACGGTAGCCGACATGCTCAAGACTGCCGGCTATGCCACCGGACTGATCGGCAAGTGGCATCTCGGCAAGTCCGAGAGACACCACCCCCTCAATCGCGGCTTCGACGAGTACTTCGGGCATCTGTCCGGCGGATCGACCTACATCGATTCGCGCGCGGAAGGTGTCGAATCGTGGCCGGCCGAGAACGCCCCCACCGAACGGCCGGCCGCCAGCGCCATCTTTGACGGTTTCGAGGAGGTGGAAGTCGAGGAGTACCTGACAGACGTGTTCGCGGCCAAGGCGGTGGACTTCATCCGGCGCCACAAGGACGAGCGCTTCTTCCTGATGCTCACGCCTAACTCCCCTCACACGCCATTGCAGGCGACCGCCGAGTACGTTGAGCGGTACAGCGATGTGGAGCCGGCCGGGCGCCGCATCTTCGCGGCCATGGTCTCGTCGGTTGACGACTACGTCGGGGACGTGGTCGCCGAGCTGCGCGCCCACGGCTTGGAGGAGAACACCTTGATCGTCTTCTTCTCCGATAACGGGTGCGTCAAGTACCTGTCGCAGGACGTCTGCTCGAACGACCCCCTGAGCGGTTCCAAGCGCTTCCACCTCGAGGGCGGGATCCGCGTGCCGTTCATATTCAGCTGGCCGGCGGCCCTGCCCGCGGGAACCACCTACAGCCACCCGGTGATCTCCTTGGATCTCTTTGCGACGTTCGCGGCCGCAGCGGGTTCCGGCGAGACGGCCCCGGACAGCGTGGACCTGCTTCCCTACCTGCGCGGCGAGAGCAGCGGCCCTCCCCACGAGTTCCTGTTCTGGCGGGCCAAGCCCAACATCGCGGTGCGGTGGGGTAACTGGAAGCTCTGGAAGGTCAACAAGAGCGACCAGACTTTCGACGATCTGACGATCGGGGGCCGCCGGCTGCCTCAGGTCGACTATGCCGGCGATTCGCCGCTGGGTCAGGCAACGGTGCTCTACGACTTGACTGCGGACGTGGGAGAGCTCGAAAATGTGGCCGACGAGCATCCGGAAGTCGTCGAGCGCCTCGAATCCGAACTCGATACCTGGAACGCCCAGCTCGCGGAGCCGCTCTGGCCCAGCAATCGTTCCACGCTCTACGAACTCCACGGGCAGATGGTCCAGCTGTTCTTCTGACCCGCGTCCCGTGCCAGATCCGCTGGTCCCCCGAGAATTGGACTCGTCGCCGCCCGATCACGCGGCCGGTCCCGAGCGTCGGGTATGCTTGATGTCTCGATAAACGCGCCTGCCCCGGCCGTCACCGTCGCAGCGGAGCGCCCCGAGGTTCGTTCATGCCCCTGCGCACCCGTCCATCCCGGTCACGATTCGGAGCGTGCGTCCCGCTCGGAGCCCGGCAGCGGCTCATGCTGGTGGCCGGCCTCGCCGTCGGAATCCTCGGAGGGCCTGTGAGCCTAGCCGGCAATCCCGCCATCCGGGTCCAACGCTTGCTGGATGCGCCGATCATCACGCCTGAGACCCACCCCAGCATCGGGCCGAACATTCAGGGTCCCTCGCTGATTCGGGTCCCGGACTGGATTCCCGACCGCTTGGGCAAGTACTACCTGTACTTCGCTGACCACAAGGGCAGCTACATCCGTCTGGCCTACGCCGACGACCTGCTCGGACCTTGGGCCGTCCATCCGCCCGGAAGCCTCCAGATCGAGAAGTCGCACTTTCCCAGCGAGCCTCCGCCGGTCGACCCTGATCTGCTGGAACGGGAAAGCGCCAGGCGGGCGTCGCAATACGGCGGGAACAAGCTGCCCCACTCGCTGGTCAAGGAATTCACCGCGACCCACATCGCCTCTCCGGACGTTCATGTCGACAACGACAACCGTCGCATTATCATGTATTTCCATGGCTTGGAGCGATTCGGCCGGCAGTCCACCCGCGTCGCCCTGTCGTCCGACGGGATTGACTTCCAGGCACGGCCTGAGGTCCTCGGCCGCACGTACCTGAGGGCCTTCCGCCACGATGGGCGGACCTTCGGAATTGCGATGCCCGGCCAGGTCTACCGCTCCGACAACGGCCTCTCCAACTTCGAGGAGGGACCTCTCCTGTTCAACCCCACCATGCGCCACTGCGCCGTGCTCAAGCGGGGGGATGTCCTCTACGTGTTCTGGACCCAGGTTGGTCATGCCCCGGAGAGGATCCTGGTGAGCACCATCGACCTCTCGGTGCCGTGGACTCGGTGGAAGGAAACCGAGCCCATGGAGGTCCTGCGGCCTGAACGCGACTGGGAGGGGGCTGGCGAGCCGAACGAGCCGTCGATCCGCAGCGTGGCGTACGGACCGGTCAACCAGCTTCGCGATCCAGCCATCTTCGAAGAGGACGGTCGGACTTACCTCTTGTATGCCGTTGCCGGCGAGAGCGGGATCGCGATCGCCGAAGTCCACCTGGACGACTGACCTGTGGGGCGGCCCGGGCCTACGCGATTACGGTCTGGTCCGGAAAGTCGGGCGCTTCGTAAGAGCTCTTGCGGACTTCCAATCCGAGTCCCGGCTCGTTGGATACCGCGTAGTGTCCGTCTTTGAACTCGTATCCCCGCACGGTCAGATCCGGGCACATCGAACGGTCGTCCTCGGCGGCGATGATGTTCTTCTGCGTCTTCGCCAGGTGAAGGCTCATCAGCAAGCCGACCTGCGAGCCCCAGTTGTGTGGCACTGCTACAGCACCGTGCGGCTCGCCCATCCGGGACATCTCGCGACAGTCGAGAATCCCCCCGGTGCGTATGTCGAGTTGCATGACGTCGAACAGGCGCTCGGGTTCAATGAACTCCTGGAACTGCGCGGCGCTCCGCATGTTCTCGCCGTCCGCGATCGGCGTCCTGATTCCCGCATCCTGCATGCGTCCACGCAGCTGTCTGTATAGGTCCTTATCCTCGGGGAAGGCCTCTTCTAGCCAGTCCACTCGCTGCTCCTTCGTCTCCTCCAGCAATCTCCAGGCCGCCGCGACGTCGTCCCGATAGCCGTTGTTTGCATCGACCAGCAACTTGCGATCCGACCCGATGGCGCCGCGCACGGCCTGGATCACCTCGATGTCGCGTCGCAGCCCCTCATCGCGCGGCATCCACTTGCTGCCGCGCCCGATCTTGAGCTTGATCCCAAGGTAGCCGCTGGCGATGGCCTCGCTCGCCTCGTCGACGACCGCCTGGACTCCGCGGTCCCGGAACCACAGGTCGCTGAAGTATAGGGTGCCGTCGTAGGCTTCGACACGGTCCCGAACGGATTCGCCAAAGAGCTTCCAGCACGGTACGCCGCGCAGCTTCCCGATGAGGTCGCACAGCGGCCCGTCCAGGTGCTTGTACCGCACCAGCAAGTCATTGAACGCGGCCGACCGACGGGCGATGATCCCGTCCCGGAACTCGTACACGGATTCCGGATCCGCGCCGACAAGGCCTCGGAGAGCCGTGAGAAACCCCCTGTCCGGCAGCGTGTAGCTCATCACGCCGACCCCTTCGACGCCGGCATCCGTCGAGATGCGAATCAGGGTATTCGTGTAGCTCGTGCCCTTCGGCTCGTTGTCTCGCGAGTTCATCGCGACAAACTTGTGGAAGTTGCCCCGGATCCTGGCGAGGGAGATGCCGGTGATCTTGGCTCGGGTCGCGGCTCTTGCTGCCCCGAGCGCGGCGGCCGTTGCGGATAGGAAGGTTCGTCGAGTACTGGTCAAGGGGCCCCTGTTGCCACG
This sequence comes from uncultured Bryobacterales bacterium, assembly GCA_964461235.1. Taxonomy (GTDB): domain Bacteria; phylum Acidobacteriota; class Terriglobia; order Bryobacterales; family UBA6623; genus VXMF01. Next base: position 23,978 of record CAYWUV010000014.1, read on the forward strand.
TGCCGGGCAAGCCGGCGTGGCCGCAAACAATATACAAGGCCAGCCGCAGGCTGCTCTGGCTCATACCGCAGAGCCTCTCCAGGCATCGTTCGCTGCGAAACTTGGTCGCGGAACTGGGGATGGCGGACTCGGTCGGCGGTCAGAGCGCGCAGTGGAAGCTCAAGCGCAACGGCATGACAGCTCCCAAGCTGGCGTCCTAGGTCTCCCCGCTTGAGGCGAGTGCCGAGTTTGCGACGGGGATGGAGGACGTGCCGGAGACGTATACGCACCGGCGCGAGGCGCAGTGCCCGTTCCGACCGATGAACTCGCATGGCCGGCCTACGCCGGCAGTCGAAACAAATCTCCGCCTGAGATTTCGCGACTCCAATCGGACGGTCAGCAGACCTAGCACGCCAGTCGCAGACGGACCTCGGCCAGGTCTTCGAATGATCGGGCTTGCGCATCGAACGGCGAGAGCCGGTCAGTTAGCCGCGACAAGTCCTGGGTGAACGGATAGGGCTGTCCCAACTGAGCGAGCCAAGCCTTGAGCCCCTTCTCAGAAGCTTGCTGCACAAGATAGCCGAAGATCCGATCGGGGAAACCCTCTTCGTCATGTTGCATTTGCCGGAGGGCCTTCAAGCCTTCCTCCGCCGATGTCCGCAGCGTTCGAGCTTGCCTTGGCTCGCTCATAGAATACTTTGCCTTCGCGTAGAGCTCGGGCTAGGACGTGATTGAGAGAGTCTTTCCAGTACGTCATGTCATCCAGGCCAAATACCAAGATGTCCTTATCCACGTCGAAGCGTACCAAGGCACGGCATAGGCGTGCCTCTTCGGCAAGCCGGCCTCTTCCGTTTCCCACGGGTTCGGCCTCCACGACGATGAGGTCAACGTCGGACTCTTCAGTCGCGTCCGAGGGGGCACGAGAGCCGAAGTGGATCACCTGCTCAGGATCCACCTCTTGGACGATAGCTTCCGCCATCTCGCGGATCAGCGCTTCTTGTGTACTCGGCAAGGAAGTCTCTATCTGATGGAACATGCGCCTTGCCATTGCGATGGTTCGCACCTTGGTCATTGTCATCGGATGGGAGTGATTGCCCCTAATGGCCGGACCTGTCCCGCGCACCACCAATGAAATGCGTTCGAGTGGCGCATCGCGCGAGACACCTGGGATGCTCAAGGGCGGCTGCCAGCCGGTTCGACGCGCCCGAATTCTGTGCCCGGTCGCCGGTACCGAAGCTGCTGGACGGAAGCCAGGACGCTCCGGAAATCGCCTGACGGCCGGAGCCTATCCCGCCCGGCGTTTCGGAGCGGCGCCCGCCGTTGCGAACTCGGGTCGATCTACTCGGGAATCACTCGGTGATGGACCACTAGTCCCCACCCGTCGCCTTGGGGACGACCGGAGGCCGCGGAATGTTGCCGGGCGGACGCCTGACCGCGACATCCTCAAACAGCAGGGACGGGACGACCAGAGTCGTCAGTGCACCGAGACTTCGTGCCGGATTCATCATGCTGAACGGGCTGGACGCCCCCTCCGATCGGAACAGGAACGTGTGGTTGGTCAGGTCCTCGGACGCAGCGACGATGTCACGGAAGCTGCTGTCGCTGATCCCGGTCACCACTGCCTGACGGACCGGCTCCTCGCTGCCGTCCGGATAGATCTTCGCCGCGACCGCCACCCGGATCACGCGGTTTCCGCCGGACGGGCCGCCCCGCCTTCCGCCAAATCCGCCGGTGCCGCCTCCCGCCAGGCGCCGAACCACGATGGCATAGTCCAGTTCCCGTTCCTCCATCAGTGCTGTGAGCTCTTCGGACATCTCTTCCTTCGAGAGTGCGCCGACAGCGGTGACGAGAAGGTTGGAGGGTGCCGCTCCTCCTCCGCGATTGTGTCCGTTGCTTTGGGGGATTTCCGCCACCGGGTTGCGCGTCGAGAGCAGCGTCTTGAGCAACCCGCGCTGGATCAGCACGGTCGGCCGAGCCGGAACGCCTTCGTCGTCGACCGCGTACCCTCCCCAAAGCGGCCCCTGCTCGTTCTCGTGGAGGTCCGGCTGGTCCTGCACGCCCAGGAATCGCGGCAGGACGCGGCTTCCCAGCTTGTCCTGGAATGGGTTGCCCAGTCGGTCGATGGACTGCCGTGTGCGCGGGTCGTCCGCCAGAGGAGCTTTCTGCGCGAGCAGGCGCGGCAGGAGGATTTGGCGAACCAGTTCCGCTGCGGCCTGCCCTTCGAACAGGACCGGGCCCGCGTACCGGTCGATGTCCTCCGCCTGGCGGAGACTTGCCAGTCGCGCTGCCATCGTGTGGCTCCGCTCGGTCAGGTCCTCTTCGTCGGGCAGATCGTCCAGCGTGCGGCCGTAGACGACGAACGAGTCGGCGATCTCGGTCCCGTCGGCAGAGCGCGCCCGGGCCCGGACGTTCACCGCCGCGGAGGGATCCGCACGGACGAACGAGGATCCCTCGCTGTTGACATAGGAGGTGACGAGCCGGGTCGCCCGGACATCGGCGCTGGAGTCGTCGATACCGGTCTGGCCGCCAAAGGCGGCCGAGAGATCCGTAGCGAGCTTCCGAACCTGCTCCGCTCCCGCCGCCGGATCGATCTGCTCATCCACATGCTGGTGAGGCTCCTCCTCGCTGAAGTCCGCGGTCTGCTCGACGACGGTCTCGTTCTGGAGCACGGCACGTTTCTTCGAGATCTGGTCGAGAGCCTGCTTGTACGCCCCGTCGGTTGCCAGCCAGATCGCCCTCCGCAGTTCCTGGTAGTCGTCCTCCAGCGGCAGGGACGCCATCCCGGCGGAAAGCGGCGAGAACGACGCGAAGTTCGGCCTTGTCAGGAAGTTCGTATTGTCGAGACTCCGATCTCCCACCCGCACTTCGACGCTAAGCGTGCGGCTCTCGCTGTCCGTGCTGCTGGTGATTGCGCCGAGCACCGCGGAAGCTCGGGCTTGCGAGACATGGCGAACCGTGTAGGCAAGAAAGTACGGCCTTTCCAGGTTCTCGAGCCGGAGCTCGCGCATGCTGCGGTCCATTTCGTCGCGCATCGCCTGCATGAGCACGCTCTCCTGGGCGAGGCTCGGGAGCGAAGCGATGGCGACCATTAGGCAGATCGCGAAGGTGCGTGCGCGGTTCATGGGAGGATTCCTTGGATGTTCCGCGGCAGGTTCAGCGCTGCTCCGGACGGGACGGGAAGGATGGGCAAGCGATCCTGGGACTTCTCTTTCCTCTGTACTTCGATCTGGGACACCAGGATCGGAGGCGAGACCGCGCTGACCGGTACGCCTCCGGACTCCGCGCCGCAGACTCCATTGAATATGGCGAGCTCCTCGCCTCCGGCAGCCACCTTGCTGAACGTCGTGAGCGGCGTGCCGATCAGGTCGACGCCTCGGACGAGTTCCTCGCGGCCGTCCGCATATATCCGGTACACCATGGTGGGCAGCACATTGAAGGCGTTCGGCATTCTGCGTCCAGTCATGGTGAAACCGCCCTGGATATCGTCGAAGAGCAAGCCATACTCCTTGCCTTCCTGTTCGAGTTGGGCCATCAGCATCGCCTTCAGATCGCTTGCCGAGTGCGGCTCGCTCACTTCGACGAACAGGTTCGACTGTCTCGCCACGGCACTGAATCCGGCTTGCTTCCGCCCGTGGCCGTTGGAACCGGAGAACCCGTCAATCGGCTTGCGCGACATCAGGAAGCGCTTCAGCACTCCCTCGTCGATCACCTCGACCCGCTGGCCCTTGACGCCCTCGTTGTCGATTCTGTACGTGCCGGCCAGCTGCGTCCCGGAAACCTGGCGTACGCTCGGATCGAACACGACCGAGAAGGAGTCGGGCAGCAGGGACTCGCCGACCATGTCCTTGAAGGTCTGGCCGTCGTCCGCCGCCCTCTGTCGGTGGCCTTCGACCCGGTGGCCCAGGATTTCGTGGAAGAAGACGCCGCTGGCCCGGCCTGACAGGATTGCGGGCCCGCTGTACGGCTCGGCGACCGGAGCCACTCGAAGCGCCTCCAGGTCATTGATGACCTTCCGCACGGTGGCGAGCACGGTCTCGTCGTCCGGCAGGTCGTTCTCGCTGAATGCGAAAAACGCCTCGTAGCGGGGCAACTCCATGCCGTCGTCCGCCTTCGTGGAGCCGGACACGCTAAGCCGGAACGCCGTGTCGGAAGTTCGGATCCTGGCTCCGGAGCTGTTGGCGTACCAACGCGTCACCGCAGTCGCCGAAAGCACCACTCTGGACGAGAGGACGTGATCGGACTCCGCGAAAGGCGCGGAGAAGCGCTTCAGCCTTTCGGCCCATGAGTCCGAGTCGACGCTCATGGCCCGCCTTTCCTCGCTGTGCTCCACGGTCGGCTCCTCGGAGAAATCGCCCGGCCTGGTCTCGTCGTCCACGTTGATCTGGACCGTCGTCCGGATTCTCGCCAGGTGTTCGGCAGCCTGTTTGTATCTCCTGTCGGTTTCCAGCCAAAGAACGTTCCGAAGCGCGTTGGGGTCGGACACAGGCACAGCGGTGCGGGAAGGCCTCCGGAAGCCGAACCCTCTTGCGTTGCGGACAGGATGGGTGTTGTCGAGGGACTCACTGCCGACTCGCAGGTCAATGTCGAGGATGCGGCTCTCGCTACGCGAATTCGCCTCGACAGCTCCGAAGGACGCAACGATCACGGCTTGGTCTTGCTCGGTGATTTCGTAGCTCAGGAAATACAGTGGCTCGGCTTGCTTGGAAAGGACCTCGACCGAACGGTCGAGCTCGGCCTCCATCACCCCCAGGATGTCGACTGCCCCTTCGGCCGCCTTGTCGGGCTGAGCAACGGACAGCACACACGCGAGGATCCCCGCGAATCGCCGGATAACCTTCATCGATTGACCCCCTCGCGCCGCCTAACCGGAACCACCCGAATCCGGCACCACCTCATCATACGGTAGGGACTTGCGACAAGAATCCGCTGAAACGCCGACAAAACGTGCACAGGGATTCATGGGACGGCCAAGCCCGCCAGCCACGGAGCGACGACACGCCCTTCAGGGCCAAGCCGTGTTGAAACAGGCCAAGAGCCGCTGCCAGCGTCCCCGCTGCAGCCGGCCGCATGCCCGCGAGTCGTCGACCGCCTGCAAATGGCTAGAATAGCGAAGGCATGCAGGCGGGCAGAGGGGGGATTCAAGTGCGGCTGCAGGTCGCTGCGACGGTGCTCCTGTCCGGAGCCATGGTCGGCGCCGGGCAGGCTGCAGAGCCGACGGTTTGGGACCTGTGGCCGGGAACTCCGCCTGGCGAGAAAGCAGCACTCCCGCCGGAGCATGACACGACGGGGCCGGACGGCCGAATGGTTGCGGGGCGGCGGGTCACTCGCCTGACCAACGTCTCGAGGCCGACGCTCTCGATCTTCGAGGCGCCGCCCGAGATCGATACCCGCACCGCGGTCATCATTGCTCCCGGCGGCGGTCACCGGATCCTTGCCTACGATCTGGAGGGCACGGAGGTGGCCGAATGGCTGAATTCGATCGGAGTGACCGGCATCGTCCTCAAATACAGGGTTCCCGCCAGGCACCCCGACCAGCCGTGGCTTGTGTCGGTCCAGGACGGCCAGCGGGCGGTAAGTCTGGTTCGGGGCAGGGCGGACGAGATCGGAATCGATCCGGGCAGGATCGGCATCATCGGCTTCTCGGCCGGGGGCTCGCCCGTGCGTTACACGGCGCTGGTGAAAGAGCGGCTCTACGAGGCGGTCGACGAGTACGACCAGGTGCCGTTCCGGCCGGACTTTGCCGTTCCGATCTACTCCGGGGGGATCCCGGAGGGTGCGGCTATCGATGCGGACTGTCCGCCGTTCTTCATGGTGATCACGCACGATGACCGCGACCGGTCCGTCGCCGTGGCGGAACTGTACATCGCCCTGAAGAGGGCAGGCGTCCCGGCGGAGCTGCACATCTACGAAAGCGGCGGTCACGGTTACGGTCTGCGCTCTACCCAGCTCCCGGTCACGCGCTGGCCGGACCGCATGAAGGAATGGATGCACCGGCTGGGATTCCTCGCGCCACCAGAGGTGCGGCCGTAGGTTCAGGCCTGCTCCGAGTCCGCCTTCTGCAAATCCGTACTCCCTCGTGGGTTCGAGCCGGATCAGAGAATCAGAAACCGTTGGGTCGCGGCACGTGATCCGGTCGCGTAAGGAAATGCCACGGTCGCGTATCGCCCGGCTGCTCGCGACTCATTGCGTGGAACTAGAAGCCGCGGCTGCGACGCGGCGTTGTCTCGTCCCGCGACGATGGCTCAGTAGAGCCCCGCGACGGCGGTGTGCGATGAGATTGATGTAGACCCGCACACGCTCCTCGTCGAAATCCTCCGGGTCGAATGGCCTCCCGTAGAACGACTCGTACCAGACCTTCATCTGTTCGTACTGTTCGTGGCCCGGGTCGAGGATCGCTTCCAGAAACTCAAGGAACCCGCAGGTCCCGCCGCAGTCCTCCGGAGGGCAACGCCGCGCGCCGTCAACGAATGCCGGGTAGTCGACGTGGTCGCTGCCATCGCGGATGTCTTCGATCGTCACGTCGTGGATCCAGCCGTCGCCGAAATCGTACTCGTAGGTGAACTGCGTCACGTCGCGATCGACGAGGGTTCGCAGGCGGAGCGAGGATGCCTTGTAAACCTTCCAATCGAACTCGTCGGAGAGCTCTGGGTTGACGTACGAGCGCTTGCCGATCTCGAACTGGAACAGGTGGTAGTTCTTCCAGCCCATCGCGTACTGGATGATCTCGTGCAGGGTGAACAGCGTTGATGAGAGCGGAACGTCGACCCGACGCCAGATCTTCGGTTCGAGATCCTGGAGTTCGAAACGGACGCGTGCGACGGACTCGTTCATGGTTTCCGGCGATCGGTACTGATCGTATCCTGCCCAGCCCCGCGCTCGCTATCCGACCGGATCTTGCGCGGCCGGGTTCAGTCCCTCAGTCGGCCGGAGTCGCGTGCCATTGACCTGATGGCTTCCATTACGACCTCTTCCACTCCGGGGCGGAACAGCCCGTACTCGACGTACAATCCGCGCGTCTCGTACCCGCCTTCCTCGAGGATGCGGGATGTCGGAAGGTACCCGAAGACATCGTTGTTGTATCCGCTGATCCAGAGCTTCAACGGCCCCAGCGCCTCTTCGGTCAGGCGCACGTAGTCCACGACGGTTTCGCCGCTGAAGGCGACCAGGGTCAGGTCCGAGCCGAACTGCCAGAGCGCGAACGGCGCGCTGTAGGACGTCAGCAACGCCTCTCCCCGTTCCAGCTTGGCCAGGGCTCCCTGAGTGAAGAATCGCCTGTAGGAAGGCGCTCCGGGCTGCATCTCTTCGATCTGCCGCCGCGTATGCTCTGCGAGCGGAAGGCCGACCTTTCGGAACTGGGTCGTGAGCGGGCCCCGGACCGGCGACAGCGTTCCTCCGAGAACGTCCTGCACCGCCGATGCCAGGTCGCTGCCGTGACGTCTGGCCAGATCCAGCGTCCCGCGCGGGTAGGGATTGGCGTCGCCCGCGCACCCCGTCATGAACATGGCCTGGATGCCGGGACGGCGTGCCTCCAGAAACTCCTGCGCGTAGCCGGCGTAGTCTCCTGCGATGAGCATGTTGCCACCCGTGAGTGTGGTGCAATGTGAGCCTGCGCCGAACACTACGGCCCTCGGATCCCCGTCCTCGCCCGTGACTCGCAGCACCGGCACGGTCCGGTCCGCCGGCCCGGACGCGTTGGTACCGAGAATCACGCCGCGGTCCGTGAACTCGCGCCGGTTCATGACGAAAGGTGCCACTCCGCGGCCCCAGGCCAGGCGTGCCGGCCGAAGGTCGCGCAGCGCCTTTTGCCCGGCCGAGACGATCTTGTCTTCCATGACCGCTATGTACCTCCGGATCGCCTCGCGGCTCGCTTCCGGCGCGGAGGCCATCATTGACCCCGAAACGAGCGGACCAGCGTGGGTGTGGGAAGCGTTGAGCAGGAGCTGCTCTCTTGACAGGCCATCGCTCGCTTCCAGCCTGCTGCTGATCGAACCCGATCGCTCGCTGGTGAAGCCGAGAATGTCGGCAGTGACCAGCAGGGCGCGGTTTCCAGCGCTGTCTTGGAGCGCCATAGCCTTCGCGTACAGCGGCTGGGCGACGGCCTCGAACGGTGCCCGGCGGGAAGCATAGCCCGACATCGGAATGGGCTCGACGGGCGTGATGTCGACCGTTGCCAGCCCGACTTGCCACTCCGCAGGCTGTGCTAGTGCGAGCACGGGGAGGCCGAGCAGGATGGCTCTTGGGATTCGCATGGCGCCCAGATTATAGCCAGCCCGGGCCCGTGCCGACGGGCTACGAACCGATTCGCACCACCCTCCCCGTGGAGGCTGATTCGAGCGCCGCATTCGCCAGCAGCAGGGCCCGCCGGCCATCGTCGAACGAAGGTGACGGGACCGTCTCCGACTCGACGGCCTCGACGAATGCGTCGATCTCGCGAACGTAGGACTCCGCGTAGCGCTCGATGAAGAAGTGGTACAGGCGCTCGTGGGCCGACGTCGCCGTCGCGGTGAACCGGGTGACGTTGGTAGGGGTCGGGTTCCCCGAGACCAGCATGCCCTCCTCGCCGAATAGTTCGATCCGTTGGTCGTACCCGTACGAGCATCGTCGGGAGCAGTTGATATGGCAGAGGCCGCCCGACTCCATGCGCAGCACGGCCATCGCCGAGTCGATGTCGCCGATCTCCCCGATTCTCGAGTCCACCAGCACCGCGCCGACCGCTGTGACCTCGACGGGCTCCTCCCCGAACAGGAAGCGGCACATATCGAAGTCATGGATCGCCATGTCGCGGAAGATCCCGCCGGAGACCCGTAGGTAGTCGAGCGGCGGGGGGGCTGGGTCGCGGCTGGTGATCACCGCCTGCTCCAGCTTCCCGATCTCGCCTGCCAGCGCTGCTTGGCGAAGGGTGCTGTGGCTCGGGTCGAACCGCCGGTTGAACCCGATCTGGACCGGAACTCCCGTCCTCTCGACGACCTGCCTGCAGGTCTCGACACGCTCGATGTCAAGGTGGATCGGCTTCTCGCAGAGCACTGCCTTCCCGGCCTGGGCCGATCTCTCGATCAGTTCGCAGTGTGTGTCGGTCGACGACGCGATCAGCACGGCATCAATCGACGAATCCGCGAGCAGGGCATCGATCGACGACACTGCCGAGGTTCCCGACTCGTCGGCTGCCGCCGCGCTGGACGCACGATCCACGTCAAAAATCCCTGCCAGACGCACGCGCGGATGCGCGGCTAGGTTTCTCGCATGCATCCTTCCGATTCGGCCGGCACCGAACTGTCCGACGGTGAGCATCGTGGCCTCCGGGTGCCCTTCGTTTACGGCCGGGCCGACTAGCTGGAGGGACGCTGCAAGCGCGATCCCGAAAGGCGAAGGAACTGCTGGGCCTCCACGTCCGCGGCGGCCCTTCCTTCGCGCAGGCATCTCTCGTGACCGGCTTGCACGAACGCACGGAACAGGGGCTGCGGCTCGAGCGGCTTGGACTTGAACTCCGGATGGAACTGGCACCCCAGATACCAAGGATGGTCCGGCAGTTCGCAGATCTCAACGTAGTTGACGCCCGGCGTCTCCCCGGTGATGCGCATGCCGTGATCCGTGACGACCCGCTCGTACTCGGGCCGGTTGAACTCGTACCGGTGGCGGTGTCTTTCGCTGATCTCGCTTAAGCCGTAGGCGCGATGCGCGAAGCTTCCCGGAGTTAGCCGGCAGTTCCAAGCGCCGACCCGCATCGTTCCGCCCAGATCCTCGACTCCCTTGAGTTCGCGCAGCTTGAGAAAGACTCGGTCCGGAGCCTCGGGATCGAATTCCGCCGAGTGAGCCCCGTGGACACCGCAGACGTTCCGCAGGAACTCGATCACCATCGTCTGCATCCCCAGGCAGATGCCGAAGTACGGAACGAGGTTCTCGCGTGCATAGCGGATGGCCTCGATCATGCCCTCGATGCCTCGGGTCCCGAACCCGCCCGGGACCAGGATGCCGTCGTAGCGATCCAACTGGCCCGCACTCGTTTCGGGCGTGATGCCCTCCGCCTCGACCCAGCCGATCTCGACTTCCAGGCGCTGCGCCAGGCCGCCGTGCAGGAGGGCTTCCTTGAGGCTCTTGTAGGAATCCTCGTAGTCGACGTACTTGCCGACGACGCCGATCCGGACCTTGTCGCGCGGGTTCCTCAAGCGGTCGAGCATGTCCTGCCAAGGGCCCAGGTCGCGCGGACTTGCGTCCAGCCGCAGGCGGTCCAGCACGATCTTGTCGACATCCTGCTCGGCAAACTCGATGGGCACCTGATAGACGGTGTCGACGTCGCGCGCGGCGATCACGGCTTCTCTGTCGACGTCGCAGAATGAGGCGATCTTCTCCCGGATCTCACGCGAGAATCCGGTCTCGGTCCGGCAGATCAGGATGTCGGGCTGGATGCCCAGCGCCCGGAGTTCCTTCACACTGTGCTGCGTGGGCTTGGTCTTCAGCTCGCCGGCCGCGGCGATGTACGGTACGAGGGTGACGTGAACGAAGATGCAGCCGTCTCGGCCCACCTCCTGGCGGACCTGCCGGATCGCCTCGATGAACGGCAGTGACTCGATGTCGCCAACCGTGCCCCCGATCTCCGTGAGCACGACATCGATGTCGCCCGCGACAACTTTGGCGATCTGCTCCTTGATCGCGTCGGTGACATGGGGGATCACCTGGACGGTCTTGCCGAGGTAGTCGCCGCGCCTCTCCTTGGCCAGGATGCTCTCGTAAATGCTGCCGCTGGTGGCGTTGTTAGCCCTCGTCAGGACCGCATGCGTGAACCGCTCGTAATGTCCTAGGTCGAGATCCGTTTCCGCACCGTCGTCAGTGACAAACACCTCGCCGTGCTGGAACGGGCTCATGGTGCCGGGATCGATGTTGAGGTACGGGTCCAGCTTTTGCAGCGTCACGCGCAGGCCGCGGCACTCGAGTAGGTTTGCGATGGAGGAGGATGCGATGCCCTTGCCGAGAGAGGAGACGACGCCGCCCGTGATGAAGACGAACTTCGGACGGGACACTACGGAACAGCCTCCCTTTCGCGGAAAGAACTGGATGTAGCGGCGGATGCCGCCTCTCCGATTGGGGAGTGAATGCGCCGTCTGGCGGCTTGTCCGTTCGCAACGATTCCAAGCCCGCTCCTGGGCCCGACCCGTTCCCTCGGCACGTTCCAGCGTACCACGCGACCGCGCCGAATTGCCGGTTCTCGGCGAGTAGCGAAGGCACCCCTCGAGCGATTCGCTGGGTCCCGCTCCCGGTCTTCCCCAGCCGCGCTGCGCGGAGCGGGTTCCGAGCCGGAAAGGGGCGGTTCGATGAAGTCCGCTCCTATCGTGGATGCCGGGCTCTCGCCTCTCCGCGGCGGTGCCTCATGGTCGCGATTCGGTCGCCAAGTCGCCCGCTTTCTCCGTGCTTCCCTCCGCACGACCGGGGAACGATCGCTGATGCGCAAGCCACGGTCCGCCGAATGCGCGGAGTCAAGTGACCATAAGTGCTGTATTTCAATAGTTTTACAGTCAGAACCCCCTTGTCGGCTCGTTTTCTGTCGCGGCCTTGCAGGAACCGGCTTGACCGTAGCGGTATGCTAAATGCCGACGTGCGGTTTGGTCCTTCAGTTCTTCCGCCTTGGGATCGACCGTGCTTCACCGACTGATTTCGATGGGTTGCCAGGGATGCCCAGCAAGCGACGGCGAAGGGAGTTCGGCCTGAGGCCTGGACTCGCCTGTCTGTGTGTGGGCGTCCTCGCCCTCACGACGGCTCTGGTCGCTGCGGAGAGCGACTTGGAGGTTCCGCCCCAGAACGTAGCTCCGTCTTCCCCGGACGAGATTCCGCCGCCAGCGGACGCCTCCCGCCCTCTACGAGTCGATCCTGACAACGAGGATCTCGATCTTTCTCTGGGCCGTCGGGCGATCATCAAGGTTGACGTCGATCTCGCACTGGTCAGCGTCACTGTCACCGACCCCACCGGCCGCATGGTGACGGGACTGGGGAAAGAGCACTTCATACTGAAGGAAGACAACAGGAAGCAGGAGATCGAGCAGTTTGGCGCAGAGGAAGCTCCGCTGTCCCTGGCGGTCGTCTTCGACGCCTCCGGGAGCATGGGTTACAAGATGTCCAAGGCCCGGGAGGCCGTCGCGCAGTTCTTCAAGACTGCCAACCCCGAGGACGAGTTCTTCCTGGTCCAGTTCAATAACCGGCCCGAGATGGTGACGGGCTTCACCCGCAGCCTTGAGGATGTCCAGAACCGGCTCACGTTCGTCCGCTCTAAGGGCCGCACGGCGCTGCTCGATGCGATTTACTTGGCGCTCAACCAGATGAAAGAGGCCAGGAACAGCCAGAAGGCGTTGCTCGTGATTTCTGACGGCGGCGACAACTCAAGCAGGTACACCCCGCGCGAAGTCAAGCGAACGGTGCGCGAATCGGACGTCCAGATCTACGCCATCGGCATCTACGAGCCGTATTCGAGCCGTGGCCGCACTCCGGAGGAAGCCGCGGGTCCCGGACTCTTGACGGAGATCGCCGAGGCGACCGGAGGCCGACAGTTTGCAGTCCAGAACGTCAACGAGTTGCCGGACATCGCCGCGAAGATCGGCATCGAACTGCGCAACCGATACGTCCTGGGCTATATTCCCACGAACGCGGACAAAGATGGAAAGTGGCGGCGCATCAAGGTCGAGATCAAGAGAATCAAGGGACTCCCTGCCCTGCGCGCCTACTACCGAAATGGCTACTATGCCCCCACGCGCTGAGCCGCCCCTTCCCGGTCCCTGGGCGGCAGCGGCAGCGAAGGGATCTCTCATCGGCCTGCTGCTGGTGGCCCCGGCATTCTCGCAGCCGGACGGCAAGCCCCCCTCAGGCTGCGAGCCCGGCGTGACTTTCTGCGTGGAGACCGAGAAGGTCGTGCTGCACGTTTCCGTGGTCGACCGCCAGGATCGATTCGTCACCGATCTGCCGGAGGAGGCGTTCGTGGTCGCGGAAGACGACCAGCCGCAGAAACTCTCGTATTTCGCTCAGGAGGATGTTCCGGTATCCATCGGTCTGGTCATCGACAATTCGGGCAGCATGCGAGAGAAGCGGATCCAGGTTAATCAGGCCGCACTGGAGTTCGTCAAGGCGTCGAACCGGGAGGATGAGGTCTTCGTTGTCAACTTCAATGACGAGGCATACCTCGACCAAGACTTCACGAGCAACATCGAGCGCTTGCAGGACGCCCTTCAGAGGATTGACACGAGAGGCGGCACGGCGCTCTACGATGCGATCTCGATCTCGTTGGACCACTTGGCCGAGAAAGGCGACAAGCGGTACAACAAACGGGCCCTGCTAGTGATTACCGATGGAGAGGACACATCGAGCCGGATGGATCTCGAGATCCTGGTGCGGAAGCTACAGAGCTCCGACGCGACGATCTACGGCATCGGCATCCTGTCCGAGGAGGAGCGACGGGCCGCAAGACGGGCGGAACGCCATCTGCTCAGTCTGACCCGACCGACCGGAGGCCCCGCCTATTTTCCCGGCGCACCCGAAGAGGTCGAAGGTCTGGTGAAGCGAATTGCTGCGGATATCCGGAACCAGTACATCCTGGAGTACAGCCGTCCGAGCGGGAAGGGTCCGGGGTTCCGGCGCATCCGGATTGACCTGAAGGGCAGGGGCCGGAGCAACAAGGTAAGGCACCGGCCCGGCTACTACGTCGAATAGTGTGGGCCCCGATGGCTGCCAGAGACTGGCCCGAGGCCTTCCGCTTCCTCTGGCAGGTGTCGAGGGGCTACCGGTTCCGACCGTGGCGGAGTCCCTATCTGCGCTGGAGGATCGAGACAGACTCCGGGCTGCCAGCCGAATCGATCGGCGCGGTCGAATTCTGGCGGTTTCTCTGGCGCGAGCGGCGGCGGCTCGCAACCTATCTGGAATGGACTGTCCGGATGCGCTCGGGCAGGGGCTTGGCGGCTAGGCCTCCCCGGATGCCTGCAGGGCGGTGACCGCCGCCACGTAGTAGATATCATCCACCGAGCAGCCCCTCGACAGGTCGTTCGCGGGCTTGTTCAGGCCTTGCAGGAACGGGCCGAGCGATTGCGCTCCCCCCAGCCGCTCGGCGAGCTTGTAGCCTATGTTCGCTGCGTTCAGGTCCGGAAACACCAGCACGTTAGCCTTTCCGGCGACAGGCGAGCCTGGAGCCTTGGACGCCCCGACGCTCTCCAGCAGGGCTGCATCCGCCTGCAGCTCGCCGTCCACCGTGAGTTCCGGCGCCCGCTCCCGGACGATCCGCAGCGCCTCGATCACCTTGTCCACCAGCGGGTGCTTGGCGCTGCCCTTGGTCGAGAACGAAAGCAGCGCGACGTACGGTTCCGAGTTCAGCAGCCTGCGGCTGTTCCTCGCCGCCGCGATCGCAATATCGGCGAGCTGGCTTGCGTTCGGGTCCGGCACGACGGCGGGGTCCGAGAACACCATCACCCCATCGGCCCCGTACCGGGAATCCGGGTGGAGCTGCACCATGAAGCTGGAGACGAGCTTGTACTCCGGCCGTACCCCGACGCATTCAATCAGGGCCCTCACGGTCTCGCCGGTCGTGTTCTTGGCACCACCCACCAAGCCGTCGGCGTCGCCATTCTCCAGCATGAGCGCGGAGTAGTACAGCGACGTCGTCGCAAGCCGCTCCGCTTCCGCCGCTGTGACACCCCTCGACCGTCTACGCTCGTGATAGATCTGGGCGTAGCGTTCGGCCATCCCGGATGTCTCGGGATGCGAGCAGTCGACTCCGGGAGCGCAATTGGTGTTGGTGCTGACGAGCACCGGCTCCACGACCCGGTCTCGCGCCAGTCTGGCACAGGCCTCGCGGACGCGCGGGTCGTCGCCCTCCGGAAAGACGATCCGACAATGCTGGGCGCTCGCTCGCTCCACCAATCTGGCTAGGTAAGCGGACATTCCCTTGATCGTAGCGACTCGCGGCCGGGCGAGACGGAGGCATGCTGCCTATGGCGCGCCGACGCAGCGTGTCTGCCGGAGGACGGCACGGGACCGGAAGTCAAGGTCCTATGCGCTCGAACTGAGCCCGGTGGCCCGGACCGATCAAGAACTTGCGGTTCACGCATAGCGCGGGACGCCGAGATGCGGGAATTGCAGACCATAGCGAAATTCATGCGGGGAGATGGTTCCGAAGGTGCGCGATTGATGTCCGATGATTCGCGTTCCTAGGAGTCGTCAATCAGACGGGGTCGCCTCTCCCGGTGCTGTCCCTTCAAGCCACCTTGGGGCCTGTCCGACAGTCGCGATGCGCCCTTGAGAGCTTGGCTGGGGATTCGCGGCCTCAGTGCTCTTCGTCGTCGGGCAACCGAGGTTGTCGTGATGGAAAGCGGCGGAGGCAGGGGCGTTCGATGGATGTGACGGCCGTAGACTAGTCTGTGAACCACGGTTTACACTCGGAGTCGATGAGCGACATGCTGGGAAGCGCGACCTTCCGGCGCTAGATCCGGAGCCTGAGGGATCGCGTCGCGGTAGCGCGGATCAACGCGCGTTTGCGCAACATCTCTCTTGGAAACACGGGAGATGCCAGGGCGGTGGGCAACGGTCTGTTCGAGGTGCGCGTGCACCACGGGCCCGGCTACCGTCTCTACTGCCTGCGCGACGGAGATGCGGTCGTCGTGTTGTGCGGCGGCGACAAAGACAGCCAGCAGCGGGACATCGAAAGCGCCGGGCGGCTGGCTAAGGAATGGACGCAGACATGACCGAAAAATCCAGCAAATGGGACGCCGCCGAACACCTGCGGACGCTCGAGGACGCACGGTTCTACGTGCAGGCATGCGCCGACGAGGATCCGGGAGACGGCAGCCTGATCCGCGCCGCCCTGAACGACGTGGCGCGTTCCGGGAACATGGCCGGTCTCGCGCGTGAGGTGGGGATGAGCCGCGAGGGCCTCTACAAGGCGTTGTCGGCGAGCCGCAATCCGACCTTCGCGACCGTCGTGCGGATCACGCGCGCGCTGGGCCTTCGTCTCCGTATCGCGTGACGCACCGCCACCAACATGCGGACCCCAGCCGACGTCTCAGAATCGTGGGCGTAGAGCAGCAGATTCGCGTCAGGCAAAATCACTGGCGGTTTGACTCCTTTGCGAGCAAGAAGTTTGTCAGTGCGACGATCGAATCGGCCTCCAAGTCATCTGTTACGCCATTCAGCCGTGCCGGGTCACGGCCTACAGGGAGTCCTATGGGTGTCGAATCGACGACGAACGGCTCCTCGTCTGGAATCATACTGGAGATCGCCAATCCCCTGACGATTGCCTGATTGAGGACGGACTTGAGCGACTCGCCGGTCTGCCTCATTGCGTCCTTGGTCAGCCGCTCGACCTCCGGGGTCAGAGTCACGGTTGCGCGCATGCTCGCATCGTGCTGTCAAGAATAATCTGCTGTCAGGACTTCAGAGCCATAGTGACATAGTCATGTAGCAAGCCGGATTCCCCAAGCAGAATGCTGACCGGACGGGAGTGCCTCAATCTGACGGGCGAGGCCTGCCATGGCTGATCGAAGGGCTCCGGGGGTTTCGTCCGGTCCCCTCCTGCGTCGTCAAGACCGGCCAGAACCATGGTCAGAAGAAGGGGCTTAGCAACTCGCCCCGGAGTCCGTGAGCGGGTTGGGCCTGCAGTCGCCAGCACCTGCACGCATTCCAGGGACCTTGGTCCCAAGCCTTGGAGGCGCCAACTCTCGAATGTCGTGGGCAAGGGTGGCGTGGCCGAACCTCACTATCCGACGACTGGGCCCTCGGCGATAATCGGAGATCGCGCCCCATGGCGAGCCCATCCTTCTGCCAGATGGCCGAACAGGTTTCTTCCGGCGATCTGTTTGCGGCGTACCGTCTCGGACGATATTTCATTGTTGAGTTGCGCTCGCCCCACCGCGTTCTGAGTACGTCCTCGCATTGCGGCGGCGAGCGCCAGAACCTGCGCTTTCTGGCGAACCACCAGAGTTGTGAAGCGCGGGGCGATGACTTGCGGGTCCAGTCCATCACTGAACGGGGGCTCAAGGCCTACCACGATCAGGTTTGCACTGAATTGGGTATCGATCCTAGCCGGACTGCCCTGATGGGTACCGCGGCGAACATGGCGTGCGTGGCCCATCGCTGGAGCGACTTCGAGGACTTGCGGGCCGACGCCTTTGTCACGGCCGGTGTCCAAGGGAACGCCGCGACTGCCGGGGACCCGGCGCGCTGGAACGAAACCGAGGACGGATGGCAGCAGGTGTCGCCCTACGAGGGAACAATCAACATCATCCTCATCCTCAGCTTTCCTGTCACACCGTCCGCCCACGCCCGCGCCGTTGTGACGATGACCGAAGCGAAGTCGGCTGCGCTGGCCGAACTTGCCGTGCCCAGCCTGTATTCCCCGGCGATTGCCACCGGCACCGGAACGGACCAGTTCTGCCTCGCATCCCCTCTCGACCTTGCTAGGAAGGCCCGCGACTCGACGAGCCCCCATGTCAAGGCTGGCGAGATCATAGGCGTCGCCGTCAAGGAAGCCGTCAGAGAGGCCCTGCGCTGGCAGAACGGACTGGAATCGTCCTACGCCCGCGGGTTCTTCCATGCGCTCGGGAGGTTCGGGCTCACCGAGGAGCGCGTCATGAACGAGCTATCGGGTTTGCTTCCCGAGTCGCAGTACGATCTGCTGGACCAGAATCGCCAGGCCGTCTTCTACGAGCCGGCGGTCGGCGCGGCCGCCCATGCGTTCGCCGCCGTCATGGACCGGGTCCGGTTCGGAACGGTGCCCGAGCCTGTGGCGGGCGAGACGTTGCGCCAGCAGGCCGCATGCCTGGCGTGCTCCCTTGCCGCGCGGCCCCAGGATTGGTCGGACCTGTACCAAGCGCTGGATGGTGGAGGGGGCGACCCCCTGGAGCTTGTCGTGCGGGCCGTGGCCTTGGGATGGGACGCGAAATGGGCCTGACGGCCCTCGCTCCCGACGCGGGACTCCTGATCGCGGGGGTCGCTCTCGATCTTGCCATCGGAGACCCCGTGTATCGCTGGCATCCGGTCCGGCTGATGGGAGCTTCGATTGCGTCGCTCGAGCGATGGCTCCGGGCTGCCGGTGCACATGGGCGGGGCGGCGGCTGCGCTCTGGTGAGCGTTCTTGCAATGGCGTGGGTGGGCGGAGCTTCAGCGCTCGTCATCTCCCTAGCTGAGTTGCAACCCGTCGCCGCGACGGTGTTTCACGTCTTGGCGCTCTACAGCCTCCTGGCTCTGGGTGACCTGCTTCAGCACGGCGATGCGGTTGACCGGGCCGGCAGTCACCTGGGCTCCGGCCGACATGCCGTTGCCCAGCTGGTCGGGCGCGACACCGACCGCATGGACGAGGGTGCATGCCGGCGCGCCGTGATCGAGAGCCTGGCAGAGAATCTCGTGGATGGCTTCACTTCGCCAGTCTTTTGGTACGCGTTGGCGGGTCTGCCGGGACTCGTGTTGTTCAAGTTGATCAGCACGATGGATTCGATGGTCGGACACAAGAGCGATCGCTACCTCTACTTCGGGTGGTGCGGCGCACGGACGGACGACATTCTCAATTGGGTGCCCGCCCGGGTGACGTGCCTCCTCATCGCTGCGGTTGCGTGGGTGGTCCCGCGAGCCTCGGGAAGGAAGGCGTTGGCGATCGGCTGGAGCCAGCACTCAGTTGTTCCTGGGCCGAATCCGGGCTGGAGCGAAGCCGCCATGGCAGGTGCAATCCAGCGCAGGCTGGCGGGACCCATATGGCTCGACGGCGTTCTCGTTACTGACACTTGGCTGGGCGATCCCGGTGATCCTCCCGCCGCGGACGCGAGCGACTACCGGCTCGCGAAGCGAATCACCCTCGTGACAGCGATTCTCGCGACAGTGATCGCCGGCGGCTTGCTCATCTGAACCCGGCCTTCGCAGAACTGCTCTGCTGGCGCTCTTGCTGCCGAATGGCAGTTCTAGGGGACTGCTGCCGTTCGTGGGAGGTTCTGCGATTCGGTTCCCAGCGAGTCGGGCCCTGCCGGCGATAGGAATCGGGAGTCAGGCTCGCCGACCGATGCCAAGAGCCGAAGGTACTCCGCAGAAAAGGATGCACCGAAGCACTGTGCTCCCCGAGTCTTAGCAGCTTTCCGATGACGGCACCGGCGAAGCGTCGGGGGCGCAGCCAGCCGAGCCATTCAGCGAATAACCCCGATGGTCCGGAGTGCAGACGCCGTTAGCCTTGTCAAGGCGAGCACTACTCGGATCGTCCGGGCTGGGTGGCACGAGGCAACCGTGGCGTAAGAGAACCCAAGCACCCGTTCACGGGACTTGCTCCAGAATTGCCGGCGGTTTCGGCGGACACAACACGCTCGTCTCGAAACCCTTTTCCCAACATCGAAGAGATGCCATGAAAACTCGAACCAAGACTTCGAAATTTCAAGTTTCTAGCGTAAGCTTGAGTTCATGCGCTTCCTGCCACGCACCCGGGAGATCTCGGCGGTTCGGGCCAAGCTCCGCCGCGCGCCGATTACGGTGATATTGGGTCCCAGGCAATGCGGCAAGACGACGCTGGCTCGTTCGTTGAATGCCGAGCATTTCTTCGACCTCGAAGATCCTAGGAGTCTGGCCCGGCTGGACCAACCGTTAACCTCCCTGGAGGGCTTGACCGGCACGGTGGTGGTCGACGAAGTGCAGCGCAAGCCCGAGCTCTTTCCCGTGCTGCGGGTTTTGGCGGACCGGCAGCGGACCACGCGGTACCTGCTGCTTGGTAGCGCCTCTCCCGATCTCGTCAAGGGAGCTTCCGAGAGTCTCGCGGGCCGGGTGGCCCACCATGATCTTGGCCCCCTCGCGCTGGACGAGACGGGGGCCAAAGCTTGGCGCAGGTTGTGGCTGCGTGGCGGGTTCCCTCGCAGCTACCTTTCCGAGGATGACGCGGCTTCAGCTCTCTGGCGGGAGGACTTCATCCGCAGCCATCTGGAGCGCGATATTCCTGCCCTGGGAGTCTCCGTTCCGGCGGAGACTCTGCGTCGATTCTGGATCATGGTCAGCCACTACCACGGTCAGACGCTGAACTCTTCCGAGCTGGGTCGGTCCTTCGGCATATCCGATCACACGGTTCGCCGATACCTCGAGATTCTGAGCGGAACGTTCATGATCCGCCTATTGCCTCCGTGGCACGCAAACGTCCGCAAGAGGCTGGTGAAGGCGCCCAAGCTGTTCATCCGTGATAGCGGTTTGTTTCATGCGCTGCACACCATCGCAACGCCGGTCGACCTGGACTCCCATCCAAAGCTCGGCGCATCGTGGGAGGGCTTCTCAATGGAGCAGGCCATCCGCTTGGTGGGTGTCGCCAACCCGTATTTCTGGGGAACTCATTCCGGTGCAGAACTGGATCTCGTGTGGCAGGCGCGTGGCGCACTGTGGGGAATGGAATTCAAGTACCAAGACGCCCCCGGGATGACAGCGAGCATCCGAGCCGTGATGCGTGATCTGCCCCTGCGACACCTGTGGATCGTCTATCCCGGTCCGGACCGTTACCGGCTAGACGAAAGGGTCACCGTGATTCCTGCGTCGGAACTCTCCTCCATCTCGAGCACGGAATAGGTTGCTTGCCACCAGGCCCTTCGCAACGCACGTGTGGCACGAGCCGGGTCGGTGCTCCGTGCCCGTTAGCCCTCGCGATTGCGGCCTTCATTGGCGACGACCCGTTTCGCTGTTCCGGCTCACGGCGGGTTGCTTGAGTTGGCCGATCTCGCGATTCTGCGGCTTACGGGCGGGCTCGGGGCATGGCCCCATCCGCGGTCGGGCCCCTGCACCAAGGTGGGAAGCCAAGTTCGCAGGCCTGTTCGTGCGCGCCTTCTGGACGCCGTACTTGACGCAGGCGGACTGCCAGACCGCCGACGTCCAGACCTGCCGAGCGCTGGAGAGATCCAGGGGCTTACCGACCGCGTCCTCATTCATCGACCAGACTCACCGATCTCTCGCGAGCAAGACTAGCCGCTACTGGCAGCGCAGACTGGCGACAACCACCCGGCTCAGGCTGCTCTTGCCATGGTGCTGGAACTGGACAGACTGGAGTGCGGCGCGTCGCTCATCGGCCTCACCGAGCCGAACTGCGCCTGGTCGCGGCCGTTGCAGTTGTCCGGCGGGTGACTGGCATGCTACCTTTCGTAGTGCTTGGAGGAGCCCGTTTGGGCTTAATCGGGAAGTCCGGTGCAATTCCGGCACGGTCCCGCCACTGTGAGCGACAAGCTGGTCCGAGACACCACTGAGGCGGCAGCCTTGGGAAGGTCGGTTCAGCGTGCGCACCTGTTGCGTTGGAAGTCGCGAGTCAGGAGACCTTCCTCCGAGCGTGTGAAGCGCACACTTCCGCGAGGTACGGATGAGCGATCTGGAAACATACTTGCCGCTAGAGTCAGGCCCTAGTCTGCCTGAGTCGAGTTCTGTCGAGTCCTCCCAGCGAGCCTCACTCAAGCCCCGGCGTTAAGGCGGGAGCCGCGATTGCGGCCTGCCGCCCCGGTGTGCCTTGTTGGCGTCCGCGGAGACGGACAAGGAGACAGAACATGAATGATCCAGTAAGGCATCGCGCCGGCAGTAGGCCGACGCAGGCCAGCCGCGCCCGAGCATCCAGCAATCGGCCTTGGCGCGCGAGCGCCTTGGCAGCAACCCATCGGCCCCGGAACGCGCTGTTGCGAATGGCGGCCAGTTCAGTGATCGTCTTGGCGACCATCCCAGCCGGCACCCTCGGCGCAGCGAGCCTGCACGGCTTGATTTCTGCCCCCAATGGCGAAGCCGTGCCGGGCGCGCGAGTGCGTTTGTTCGACCGCAACAGCGGTCAGCTGCACACTGCCGAAAGCGGCGACGACGGGCGCTACTCCTTCCTTGGCGTTCCTGATGGAGACTATCTGCTGGAAGGGGAATCCGACGACGAGGCGTTGGCGGGCTACAGGCAGATCGAGGTTCGGGGACAGGCCGAGCAAGACCTGCAGCTATTCGTCTCAGGCGGAGCGGTGGAGGTCGTCGTGACGGCCTCGAGCACCCCGCTCGCACAGCGCGACGTGGCCAAGGCACTTGACGCGGTCGGCGCGGGCGAGATCGCCGATCGCAACGAGTTCGCTCTCTCGGAGGCTCTCAGAGTCATCCCGGGAGTTCGGGTCAGGCAGTTGCGGGGCCCGGGGAGTCTCACAACAGTGCAGACGCGCGGCCTGCGGAACCATGACACGGCCGTCTTGATTGACGGCCTGCGATTCCGCGATGCAGCCAGCACCCAAGGGGATGCGTCTGCGTTCTACAGCGACATGACTCTTGTGGGCACTGAGCGGGCCGAGTTCGTGCGGGGCTCAGGATCCTCGCTGTATGGCTCGCACGCCATCGGCGGGGTGATGAACGTCACCTCGGCGCAAGGCGGAGGCGGCACCCATGGCGAATTGCGGGCAGAGGGCGGGGGGCTCGGCATGCTGCGCGGCGTCGCCAGGGTCGGCGGTGGCCTCTCCGACGACCGCTTTGTGTACAGCGGCGGCATCTCGCATCTCAACGTGACGGGCGGCTACCGAGGGCGCAGTCCCTTCCGCAACACGACCGTGAGGGGCTTTGGCAAGTATGCGCTCACTCAGAACATGTCGCTTAGCGGGCGCGTGTGGGGGACGGACTCGTTTCTCGGTCTCACCGAGAGCCCGGCCTTCCCTGCAGAGATCGTGGCCAATTTCCCTAGCTCCGGCGACGTGCCCGCTCGCGCGCTGCCACTCGATCAACTCGATCTGTTCGAACAAAGACTGCCGTTCTCGGCAGGCGACGCTACCTTCGTTCCGGCCCAGATCGACCCTGACAACCGGCGCTCTTCGTCATTCGCCGCCACGGCGGTCACGCTGCGCCACGAAGTGAGCGCAGCCAGCTCCTACCGGATCGCTTACCAGCACGTAGGGACCAAGCGCTCTTACCAAGACGGACCCGCGGGGCCCGGGCTGTACGATCCGGCGTTCAGCAACGACAGCCGCTTCGACGGCCAGACGCACCTGCTGCAAGCGCGGACCGACCAGCGGGTCGGCGGCCGCAACCTGTTGAGCCTGGGATATGAGCTTGAAGCCGAGACTTTCGCCAATTTCAACACCGACGAGAGTCCGGACCCGACCGTGAGCCGGGTTGAGATCGACCAAGTCAGCCATGCGGTATTCGGTCAAGACCAGATCCGGATGCTCGACGGCAGGCTGCACGTCTCCGTTTCGGGCCGGCTGCAGGTCTTCGATCCCGGATCGCCGCTCTTCGCAGGCGCGACCAGTCCTTACGAGACAACCTCCGTCGCGAATCCCGGCAACGCCTACACCGGCGATGTCGCGGCGGCGTACTTCATCGAGAGGTCCCAGACAAAGCTGCGGGCCCATGCTGGGAACGCCTTCCGCGCCCCGTCGATGTACGAGCGCTTCGGCGGGTCGTTCTCGTCCTTTTCGGGCGGCTTCAACTACTGGGGAGACCCCCGCCTTGGACCGGAACGGTCGGTTGCCGTCGATGGCGGGGTCGACCAATGGCTGTACGGCTCAAAGGTGCGCCTGAGCGGAACGTTCTTCTACACCAACCTGCCGGAAACCATCATCTTCGACTTTGCCAATTTCCCCCCACGAGACATCTTCGGACGATTCGGGGGCTATCGGCAGGCTGGAGGGGGAATCGCCCGCGGATTCGAGTTGGGCACGCAGATTGCGCCGACTTCAAGCACCAGCCTCCGCGGCGCATACACCTATACGAACTCCGATTCGCGCACCCCCACGATCGGGACCGATTACTTCCGCGTACCGGGAGTTTCCGACCAAGCTTTCTCCATGACCGCCACGCAGTGGTTGCGCAGGCGCGTCAACATCACATTCGACCTGTTCGCATTGAGCGATTACGTGCTCTCTCCCTTTGGCGCCCAAGGGCGTCGGCTGGTATTTTCTGGTCCGGTCAAGGCTGACATGGTCGTTCGGTACGACCTTCCGCTGCCGGAGTCGAAGACCTTGGAACTGTACGGAAAGGCCGAGAACGTGTTCAATGGCGATTACTACGAACACGGCTTCGGCTCGCCCGGGCTCTGGGTCATCGGCGGGATGCGGCTGAACTTCTGACTCGTGGGGGATCGCGGAGTTGTCGGTCGTTTGTCCGGTGGTCGCCCCGCGGGAATAGAGGGATGCGAGCAGTGGCTGTGAAGAAGCGGGTAGCGGGAGCAGCGGTCGTGGCAGCCGCGGCAGCGACATCGGCATGGGTGGCGGCTGGCCCTGGCGACCGATCCGACTTGTCCGGAGTTCCCGCCCACGAGCAATCGCAGTTCGCCGCGGGCAGCGCTCCGTTCCCAAGAACGGTGAATGACGACCGCGGCCGCCAGATCACGATCCCGGCTCGCCCCAAGAGGATCGTCTCGAACTCATTCACCCTCGACGGGTTGCTGTTAGCGATCGTGGACGAGGACCGTATCGCAGCGGTGAGCCGGTATTCCCTGGACCGCCGCTACAGCGACGTGGCCGCGACGGCAACACGGCTGGGGCTGCCCTCCAGCGAGAGTGCCGAGGTCACGCTGAGCTTGGTGCCGGACCTTGTATTCGCAGGATTGCACGCCCGCGCCGAATGGCTGGACATTGTGCGGCACGGAGATGCGCCGATCTACTACGTCGGCGACACAGTGCTCACAATGGCTGATCTGTCGGATCTCATTCGGCGGCTCGGATACATCACGGGCGAGGACGTTCGTGCCGAGGAGCTAGCTACGTCGATCGAGTTGCGATTCCAGCAGCTGCGAGACCGCGCTGCTGCCGCGACGGGGACCAGGCCGCGCGTCCTGGGCTATAACCGGTCCCTGTCATTCAGCTACGGGGCTGAGACGATCTTTCACGACATCGTTAGTGCTCTCGGTGCCACGAATGTCGGCGCCGAGCAGGGCCTAGTCTCCTACCGCCGCGTTTCCAGCGAGCAGATCGCGCGCTGGAATCCTGGCTGGATCGTTACCGGGGCCCTCCCTGGCGATGACTCTAGCGACCCGAGGACGCTGTTTCGCGATCCCGGCATCGCCGTAACGAGCGCGGTGCGCAATGGCCGCGTCCTAGTGCTGCCCCAGCAGATCTTCCTGTCCACGTCCCACCGCGTGATTGACTTGGCCGAACGCTTGGCGGCCGCTCTCTACCCGGACCCAACATGAGGCAATCAGCCCGGATCGTCGCGGTCTTGGGGATCGCAGTATGTGCGCTCCTACTGGTGTTGGCGCTGCGATTCGACGCCGGTCTGCCCGGCAGGCCCGTATCCACCTCGCGCGTTTCCGTGGCGGGTGATGCGGGAGAATTCCCGCGGCACGCGATCGACGCCAGCGGCCGGGAACTCCGGATCGAAGCGGCACCGCAAGCCATCGGCTCCCAGGCCCTTGCGATCGACCACGTCCTGTTTGCGATCGCCGACCGCGACCGGCTCGTGTCAGTCAGCGCATACGCCACGGACCCGGGCTATAGCTTTATCTACGAGAGCGCCGTCGCGATGCGCCTGGCGGAGTCTTCCGACTTGGAGGCCGTTCTTCGCGCGCACCCCGACCTGATGCTGCTGTCTCACCGCGCCAGGGCAGATTTCGAGGATGTGCTGCGGCATGCCGGAATTCCCACCTTTCGCGTGCGGACGATCTTCGCGAACTTCGATCAGATCGCCGACACAATCGCCGCTATTGGTCACGTTACGGGTGACGACGAGGACGCCGAGCTCGAGATCCGCCGGCTCAGGGCAAGAGTCGAGCGGGCCAAGCGGCGCAGGCAGCCGGGTGCTCCGGCACCACGTGTATTGCCCTATTCGACCTACGGCAGCACCTTGGGAGACGGCTCGCTTTTTGATCACATCCTGACAGCACTAGGAGCAATCAACGTTGCCTCTGAGCAAGGCGTTGGGCAGTACGCCGATATCAGCAACGAGCAGGTCGCCGCGTGGGACCCGGAATGGATTGTTGCTCCCGCCGATCGCGGGAAGACGGAGCAAGTCCGGGATCGATTGCTTGCCGATGTCGGCATCGCTGCCACTCACGCGGGACGCAACGGGCAGATCCTGATCGTGGAGAGTCGCCAATTCAATTCCATGTCGCAGCATGCGGTCAGTCTGATGGAAGCCGTCGCCGACGGGCTCTATGCGGAGGGCAAGTGACTGCAAATCCATCTCATCCGACGGAATGCCTTGCCGCAGACAAGGGTGGCGGGAAAGCTTGGCTGGCACCTGGACTGGTTGTGTTTCCTGTCGTCTCGGCCCTGCTCGTCGTCGTGGCCGTGGCGGGGGTGGCGATCGGCAGCACGGCGATCGCTTATGAAGTGGTGGTTCGAGTCATTGCGGCCAACGTACTGCCGGCCGGCTGGATCGCCGTTGGCTCGCTTTCCGACGCCGACCAAGCGATTGTCTGGTTGATCCGCACGCCTAGGGTCATCGTGGCGGGACTGGTCGGCGCCGCTTTGGCTGTAGCCGGCACCCAGCTGCAAGGCGTGTTTCGCAATCCGCTGGCCGAATCGAGCATCATCGGAGTGAGTCAAGGGGCCGCCTTGGGTGCCGTGATCGCGTTCATTACCGGACTTACGGCGGCCTCGGCCCTGTGGCTGCCGTTGGCTGCGTTCGTGGGCGCGTTCTTGGCCCTGTTTGCCGTCTACTCGATCGCTAGCCGGTCCGGCCGGGCACCGGTGGCCACTCTCCTGCTCGCCGGCATCGCGCTGGGGGCCATGATTACCGCCTGCTCGTCGCTGCTCATCTCACTCAGCTTCGTCGACTGGCAGGTCGCGGGGGAAATCGTGTTCTGGCTGATGGGTGGGCTCGACAGCCGGACTTGGACCCACGTGCTGATTTGCGCCCCGTTCGTGGCGTTGGGATTGCTTGTCGCGTTCTGGTACTCACGTGACCTGGACCTACTGCTGCTCGGCGAGGAGTCGGCCTCGGCGCTCGGGGTGGACGTGGAGGCCGTCAGGAGGGCGGTTCTTGTTGCGGCAGCGCTGCTGACAGCGGCTGCCGTCTCGGTTAGCGGAGTGGTCGGCTTCGTCGGCTTGGTCGTACCCCATGCGCTGCGACTTGTCTTGGGCCCATCGCATCGACGACTCTTGGCGGCAAGCGTCGTGACCGGAGCTGCTTTCGTAATCGCCTGCGACCTGTTGGCGCGGACCGCGAACCCTCCCAGCGAGATCCGCTTGGGTATCGTCACCGCGGCGTTCGGGGCGCCGTTCTTTCTCTACCTGCTGCGGCAGCGGCGGAAGGAGATCGGATACTTTTGAGTCTCTCCCTCCGCAACGCCGGCATCCAGATCGATGGCCGCTCGCTGATCCGCGGGGTCTCGCTCTCGGTCGAGTCCGAGCGCGTGACAGCGGTGGTGGGTCCGAACGGTTCCGGCAAATCGACAGTGCTCCGTCTGCTGGCCGGTCTCTGGCAGCCCACGGAAGGCCGCGCGGAGTTGGACGGCGACGATCTGGGGCAGTTGCGTCGTCAGGCCATTGCGCGACGAGTTTCGTTTGTCCCGCAAGACACTCGGATCGATTTCGCGTTCACGGTTCGTGATGTTGTCAGCATGGGGCGTCACCCGCATGTTGGCCGATTCGACTCGCTCGGCACGGCGGACCGCGAGGCCGTAGACTCCGCACTGCTACGAGCGGATGTCGCGCACTTGGAGCGCCGCCTTGTGAACGAGTTATCCGGTGGTGAGCGGCAAAGAGTGCTGATCGCGCGCAGCTTGGCTACCGAGGCTGAGGCGCTCTTGCTAGACGAGCCGACGGCCAGCCTGGACATCGACCACTCGCTCGAAACTCTCGAGCTGCTTCAGGAGCTTGCCAGTGATGGCAAGGCCGTCGCGGTGGCGCTGCACGACCTCAACGCCGTCATGCGCTGGGCCGATCAAGTCGCGCTGCTGAACTCTGGTCGACTCGAAGCGTTCGGAACGGTCGGCGATGTCGTGCGTGACGACCTGATCGAGCCCGTCTTCGGGGTGAGGGTTGAGCGCATCCCTTCGGGGAGCGGGGGCGAGACACTTGTCTTCCACCGCTCGGGAGTTGTCCGGACACCGGCCGAGGGGGGCGCGTTGGCTTCGCGGCCATGAGGCCGCGCTTGACGAAAGAGGTGCGGGCGATGCTGCTTGCCGCGCCAGACACGCCCACTGCCGGCCGGGTCACGCTTCGCGCCGTCGCCGGTGCGCTGGAGCTAAGCTCCCACTTGGCTGCTCGACCATCGAAGCGGGCGTGCAGGATCCGAGGCGACCGCGCGCTGAAGCAATGCGGTTCGCGATCGAAAAGGCAAGGAGCTTGGACGATCCCCGGGCGAGAGTGGCGCGAGGGTGGGTCCAGATTCGGGGCGTTGCGATGAAGGCCATCATGATCCAAGGGACCGGCAGCGATGTCGGCAAATCCCTGATTGCCGCTGGGCTGTGCCGCCTCGCCCGGAAGCGGGGCATTCACGTAGCGCCGTTCAAGCCCCAGAACATGTCCAACCAAGCCTCCGTCTGCCCGGGAGGGGGCGAGATCGGCAGGGCGCAGGCACTCCAAGCGATGGCCTCCGGCGTAGAGCCTCGTACTGACTTCAACCCTGTGCTGCTCAAGCCGCAAGCGGACCATCAGTCCCAAGTCATCGTCCATGGAAGCCCCGCGGGCTTACTCAGTGCAAGCGGCTTTCGCAATAACAGCAGCGCGCTGCTGCCGGCCGTCAAGGAGTCGCTGGAGAGGCTGTCCAGAGAGTACGAACTGTTGGTCGTAGAGGGGGCCGGAAGCCCGGCTGAGGTCAACCTGCGCGCGGGCGACATTGCCAATATGGGCTTCGCGACAAGGGCCGGCGTGCCGGTCTGCATCGTCGGGGACATCGATCGCGGCGGCGTGATCGCGGCACTGGTCGGTACCCGCGCTTTGCTGGACAAAGCAGACCGAAAGCAGGTCTGTGGATTCATCGTCAACAAGTTTCGGGGTGACCCGGCCCTATTCGAGGACGGGCTAGCTGTCGTGCGTCAGAGAACGGGCTGGCGGTGCTTCGGAATGGTCCGATGGCTCGATTCGGCGGCCATCCTTCCCGCCGAAGATGCAATGTCGCTGAAGTCGGATCCCGTCCGCCCCGGCGCGAGCCTGCGAGTTGTCGCTCCCGCGCTCTCGCGGATCTCCAATTCGGATGATCTGGACGCGCTGCGACTTGAGCCCGCAGTGGACTTGTCGTTCGTGCAGCCGGGGAACGCGATTCCTCGCGACGCCGACGCCATCGTCCTGTGCGGCACCAAGTCAACGGTTTCTGAACTCGAGTTCGTGCGGTCCCAAGGCTGGCATCACGATGTGATCTCGCACGCTAGGAACGGGGGATATATTTTGGGCATCTGCGGCGGGTTCCAAATGCTGGGGCACCATGTTCGCGACCCGGATGGCGCGGATGGCCCGTCTGCTACTGCGCCAGGCTTTGGCTTGCTCGACATCTCCACGACGATGGTGGCGGCCAAGACAGTGAGGCGCGCCAAGGGGAGGTGCGCGATCTCGGAGACGTCCGTTTGCGGCTACGAGATCCATTCTGGCGTGACGGAGGGGCCTGGGCTGCAATTTCCAATGCTCCATTTGGAGAGCGGCCCGGACGGGGCTCGCAGCGAGAATGGACAGATCGAAGGCACGTACCTGCACGGCTTGCTGGCTAACGACAGATTCCGGCGGGAGTGGCTGAGAAGGCTCGGCGCAAGGCCCGACTCATCGATCGCATACGAGTCCAAGGTTGACGAGGCCCTAGACGAGGTCGCCAAGGCGCTCGCCCTGGACATTGACGTTGATGGTTTGCTGGGGTGCGCCCGAGTTCCTAGATGGCATGTGGACTAGCGGGACCTTATTGGGGACGAGGGCGGCATGGTGGTATTGCCCTGATTTCGCAACACCCAGGCTGCTGTGCCACGAATTACCCAAGCGTCTTGCTGAGGCTCCTAGTCAACGCTGAAGTCGCACCATACGCCGAAATGGTCCGACAGGCATTCCCCATCGCGAGCCTGCTTGTCCCAGACGCCGACACTGCCTCGGCCCAGGTCCCGCGTGTGCGCTATGTGATCGATCAATGTCTGTCCCTCTGGCAACTCTCCTTCGGTTGCAAACCTGAACCGTTGAACGCACCCTTGAGAGCGTCGTAGACCCGGCGCGGTGCATATTTCCGCAGGATCCTTTGATTGAAGTCGCCCAAGACAATGGCTCGTGATTCGGGAATCCGGCTGCGCAGCTCCTCGAACCCTGCTAACCAAGCTTCGTGATCCTGCCACGACCCGCGGTGCTTGCGGCCACCTTTCACATGCGCACCGCTCCAGGGTGGAGGGGAGCCCGTTCCGCAATTCCAGCGCCCAGGGTTCCGCCCGATTCCTGATCAAGCCGAACCTGGCGCTGAGCGGCCGGGCCTGGGGCACGGATTCGTTCCGGAGTCTGGTGGAGAATCCGACGTTTTCGGAACCGGTTCTGGTCAATTTCCCGGCTACCGGCATCGTGCCGGAACGGGCCCTTCCCGTTTCGCGGTTGGAGGTGTTCGAGCGCGGCGAACCGTATGACGCCGGGAATGCTACGTTCGTGCCGGATCAGATCGATCCCGACAATCGCCTCTCGACTAGGTTTCTCGCGACGGCTGTCACCTTGCGGCACGACATTGCGCCCGGGAGTTCCTACCAGTTCTCGTTTCAGTCCATCCGGACCGGTCGCAGGTACCAGGACGGCCCGGCAGGCCCCGGAATGTTCGACCCGGCAATCAGCAACGACTCTCGCTACGACGGTCAGACCGAAACGTTCCTCGCACGTACCGCGACCACCGTGTCGGCGAATTCCACCTTGTCAGCATCGGCTACGAGTTCGAGCGGGAAGGCTACACCAACTTCAATGCCGAGGAGTGCCCTTCGCCGGTCGATAACGGCTCTGACATTGACCAGGCCAGCCACGCTGTATTCGCACAAGACTAGATGCGGCTGATCGACAACCGGTTGCAGGTGACCCTGTCCGGCCGGGCGCAACGATTCGTTCCGGGGCCCTCCAGTTACTCCGGTAAGGCAGGACCTTATGCCGGGGCAACCATCGCCGACCTCCCGGGTGCTTATGCCGGAGACCTTGCGGTCGCGTACTTCATCCGGTCTACCGGGACCAAGCTCCGCGCCCACTCCGGAAACGGATTCCGTGCTCCCTCTCTTTACGAGCGCTTTGGAGGTACTTTCTCGTCCTATTCCGGCGGTTTCAGCTACTGGGGCGATCCGCGCCTCGGTCCCGAACGGTCCGTGGCCGCCGACTTCGGCATCGACCAGTGGTTGCTCGACTCCAGTGCGCACGAGCGACACGTACTTCTACACGGACCTCTCCGAGACGATCATCTTCGACTTCGCAACTTTTTCCGCCGACGACCGCTTCGGGGGCTACCGGAACGCCGGAGGCGGCATCGCCCGCGGAGTGGAACTCAGCGCGCAGGCCGCGATTTCTTCCAGTACCAGGCTGCTCGGGGCGTATACCTATGCCAATTCGGATTTGCGGACACCGACGATCGGGCCGGACTACTTCCAGATCCCAGGACATTCCGCACACGTCTACACTGCGACCGCCACGCAGTGGATTGGAGATCGCATCAACGTTACCTTCGACCTGTTCGCTGCCGGTGACTACATCCTGTCTCCGTACGGAGCGCGGACCAGGAAACTGGGTTTCGAGGGGCCCGTCAAGGCCGATCTCGTGTTCCGCTACGGAGTGCCGCTTGCCGAGCGCAAGCGAGTGGAGGTCTACGGGAAGGTCGAGAATGTCCTCAACCTCGACTACTACGAAGACGGGTTCGGCAGCCCGGGTGCCTGGATGATCGGCGGCGTTCGGTTCCAGTTCTAGGCGTCGGTCACTGGGTGGGGTAATCGATGTCCGCCTCGCGCCAGGGTGTTCCGGCCCGGCCGTTGTAGTCGAACACGATCTGGCCCGCACGGAGTGTCATCTCGCAGCCGATCCGGCGGTCTCCCGTGATCCGTCCCCCGCGCACATCGACGTAGCCGAAGTCGCCCCGGTCCACGCGCAGCACGGCAACATCCGCCTCGGCCCCGACTCCGATCTGGCCCAGTTCGGCGCGCTTGATCTGGGTCGCCGGGTTGGTCGTCGACTGCCGCACCACTTCGCTCAGCGGAACGCCCATCACGAGGAACTTGGACATGACGGTGACCATGTCGATCATTGCCCCGTTGTGCGAGTTGATGTGCAGGTCCGTGGAGATTGAGTCCGGCCAGAACCCCTGCTGGACGAGAGGTTCGGCTAGGCGGAAATGGAAGCTGCCGGCACCGTGTCCCACGTCGAACTTCACGCCGCGCTTACGGGCCTCGTCCAGGTACGGTCGCTTTTTCTCGTTCTTGTCGATCAGCGGCGCGGGCCAGCGAAAGAAGTGAGTGCTGATGTCGCCCGGCCGGAGCTTGTCGAGCACCATCGTTTGGTACGGCCGCTCCGGCAGAAAGTACCCGAAATCGACCATCACAGGGATGTTCGCCAGGTCTCCTGCCTCGACGGCTCGCTCCACGGACACGAAGTCCGGCTGGCGCCAGTGCGCCGACTTGATGCCCACGACAACGTCCGCGTGCTGCTTGGCCATCTTCGCGGTCTCTTCCGGCTGCATGTCGACCGGATTCTGCTCGATGTCGTAGTTCGCCATTCCCATTCCGACGATGTTGAGCATTGCGAGCACGCGTGTCTTGCTGGAACCGTCGATGACCCGCTGCCGGAAATCGGGGAAGGCCCGCCAGCCCACCGTGCCGACGTCGACTGCCGTTGTCACGCAAGTCCTGGGGCAGGTTGCGTCCGGGTCCACGCTCGAACTCCCCCCGTAGACGGTTCCCGGATCCGAGTACGTGTAGAAGTGGGCGTGGATGTCCACTAGGCCGGGCGTTATGTAAAGTCCCGAGACATCGATGACTTTCTCGGCCTCATCGGCCGGAATGCTCTCCGCAACCGCTGCGACGCGGTTTCCTTGGATCGCCACGTCCCGCACACCGTCGACATCGTTTGCCGGGTCCATCACGTGCCCGCCCTTGAGCAGCAGGTCGTAGCTCTGGCCGCTGGCGGAGGGGCTCGCGGCCCCCAGCAGCGCCGCGACCGCGATCCAGCGCTTGACCAATCTCTGTCTTGTGCCGTGCATTCGATTTCCTCCGGACGCTCCGATTGTAGATGCCGGCGACCCCTTCGGGCCAGCCGTGGCCGGCGCGCAACCTACGGCAAGCAGCCGAAACGAGAGCGGAAGGTCCGTGCTGCCGGCCGACCTGACCCTTCGGCGCACTCCGATCGATGCCGCTCCCTGGGGAAGCCGGCCTAGAAGACCTCCGTGGCTTCTGGATTGAGGAACGCGGCCGACCTGCGATGGAACGCTATGTTGGCCAGGTGCGGGCCGCATACCGCTGTGTGCCCGACCTCGACCGGAGCGTTCGGCTCCTCGCGGCTCTTCACGCACTCCAGGAAGTTCCGGACGTGCGGTATCGTCGGCAACCTGTCCTCGTGAACCTGTACCGGCTCGCGATTCTGGTTCCAGGGTGCCGCGTACATCCGGTAGCCGCCGTTATCGAGCACAACCGTGCCTTGGTCTCCCAGCAGTTCGATCGTCCAGCCATTGTGGAAATCGTTGTTGTAGTTCAGGTTCCAGCTGGCTAGGAAGGTGCCGTAGTCGAAGGCGGCGGAGAAGCAGTCCGGGGTTTCCGATCCCGACATTCCGATCACGGTGCCTTGGCAGACCGCCGAGCGCGGCGCCCCGACACCGGCAAACCACTGGATCACGTCCATGAGGTGAGTGCCCTGGTCCGTCATATTGCCGCCCGAGAAGGCCCAGAAGTATCGCCACCGGCGGAACATCATCGGCTTGAGGGACCGGGCTGCGCCCCCCAGGAATCGCCCTTCGTCGAGCTCTCCGGGCAAGGCGGAGTTGTCTAGCGGCCTCGAGATGGCCCAGTTCCACTCCGCGCGCGCCATGGTGATGTTCCCGATGGCACCGCCGGCGACCGCCTGCTGCATTTCGATGATCCACGGCGTGCTCCGCCGCTGCATGCCGATCTGCACGATCCGATCGGTAGCCCGTACTCCCTGGATAGCCCGGACGCCTTCCGATATCGAATGGGACATCGGTTTCTCGCAGTACACGTCCTTGCCTGCGGCAACCGCGTCCAGCATCATCGGGACATGCCAGTGGTCCGGGGTTGCGATCAGCACCGCGTCCAGATCGTCCCGCTCCAGCACTTCCCGGTAGTCCCGGTAGGCCTGCGCGCCTTCGTCGGCTTCCTCCAGACCCCTCGTGAGGTTGGGCTCATAGACATCGCAGACAGCCGGAACGGGCGAACCGAGCTCGCGGAAGGCCGCCATCACGCGGCGACCCCGGCCGCCCGATCCGATCAATGCGATCGAGACACGGTTGTTGGCACCGGCCGCAGACGAAGGCAGCAGCATCGGCGATGCCGCTGCTGCTAGGAATGAGCGCCTGTCAGGCATGGCCCCAGTATAGGGTGCGGAGGCGTCGAGGCCATACCGGAAGCTATTGGTCAGAACGGGCCTTCTGCGGGGGTGGCTTCGGCGTGGCATGGTCAAGCGAGCGCCTCTCCGTGCGCACGGGCTCCCCGCCTCCGGGCCCTTCGCTCTCCACCACGGAAACTCGTACCGCCAGACTGGATGCCCCGCCCCCGAAGATGGCGCCCCGGATCGGTGCGGCGTCGAAGTAGTCCCTTCCGACAGCAATCGGAACGTGCCGATGGTCAGCGAGCGAATCGTTGGTCGGATCCACTCCGACCCATCCCCGGCCCGGGATCAGGAATTCCGCCCAGGCGTGGCTCGCAGACGCGACCGACTGCCCGTCGCCCTCGTTCTCGAGGTACCCCGAAACGTAGCGGCTGGGGATTCCCCAGGACCGGGCAATAGCGAGCATCACGTGAGTGTAGTCCTGGCAGACGCCGCGGCCGGTCTCCAGGATATGTTCGACCGACGAATCGACCGCTGTGGTTCCGGGTTCATAGGCGAATGCCTCATGGAGTGCGGAGGCCGTCTCCCGTAGCGACGACAGGGGATCGGCACCGGGGCGGATGCCGCGGGCATCCGTCAGGGAGTCGAGCGCTGCGCAAGGAAAGACCAGCCGGCTCGGATTCAAAAACTCCCAATACTCAACCGGGTCCGCCGCCTTCCGGAGGTCGTCCCAACTGGCCGTCCGCGCCCGGCCTGTGGGGTCTGAAGGGGCAAGGACTTCGACAAGCGATGAGGAGCGGACAACGATGGATCGGTGCTCACGATGAATGGTGACGAGGTGACAGGCATTGCCGAAGGAATCCTCGAAAGGGACCGGCGCAGCGCCCGGGTCGACCTCGAGGTCGAAATCCAGGAGCCGCAGGTTCTCGTTCTGGCGCGGCCGCAATCGAAGCACCAGCACCCTACCCCGAACCGGTTCACGGTAGCGGAATTCGGATACGTGCTCGACTGCAAGCCGTCGCGGTTCGCGCTGGATCACGGTTGCGGGAAATCCTCGAGGTCGTAATCGAAATAGGCTGACTCGATGTCGTCATGGAGCTGAAGGAACGACTCTCGCATGTCCTGCAGCATCGCGCGCGTGTTGCCGTCGTTCTCGAGGTCGTGGTTCGGCCAATCGCAGTCGATGCTAGCCGCCATCCTTCCGGCCATCCTGCCAGCCTCGACGGAAAGCGGTCGACCCGCTGAAATCACGTCGAGGGCGTTTCGAATCACTTCCAGCCCGAAACGGATCGAACAGGAAAGCAATGGGTCGGTGATTAGGAACCTCACGACGGCGGCCGGCCGGGCCTCGAGCGAAAACAGACGGCTATAGGCGTCCCGCGCCCGGCAGATCCGAAGCAGCGAGAGCCAGTCCGATTGGGCATGTTGTGCGGCGGTCGGGAAGACAGCCAACTGCGCACCGACCAGCCCGGCCAGGAGTTGCGTACGCTCGACGAAGCGGCCGAGCTGCAGGAAGTGCCACCGCTCGTCACGGTACATGGTGTTGTCCGCGATGCCTGAGAAAGCCTCGATCGCATTCTCCGTGCTCGAGTAGAACTCGCCGAGCCGGTCCTTCCAGATGTCCTCGATGGCCGTGTTGCGCATTTCCAGATACGCGATGTTCAGGTACGACCACAGATCCTTGCTGATAGCGTTGCGCACTTGGCGAGCGTTCTCGCGTGCGCTGCCCAGACAGTTCCGGACCGCGTCGGGATTGTTGTCCTCGAACGTCAGGTCGTGCATGAGAGTAAAGGCGTCCGCCAGCATGAATTGCTCATCCCCCAGGTTTGAGCCGAGGCGTCCGCCGAGGGGCGCGCGACCGAGAGCGACATACAGGCGGCGCCAGCTTCTGTCGATCTCGTGGACGGAACGATCCTTGAGGGTCTCGATCTGATCCGTCAGCAGGCGACAGCTATGCTGCGCCCGTTCCAAGTACCGGCCGATCCAATAGAGGCCTTGTGCACTTCGCGACAGCATCTCGTCAGGGGGACAGCACCCAGACGTCCTTCCCGCCGCCACCCTGGCTCGAATTGACAACGAGCGAGCCGGGCTTCAGGGCAACTCGACAGAAGGCCCCAGGCACTAGGCGCGTCTCGCGACCGTGCAGCACGAAGGGTCGGAGATCGACATGTCGGGGTGCTGCGGCGCCATCCGAGAGACAGGGCGCACACGACAAAGCGAGGGTGGGCTGGGAGATAAAGTTGTCCGGACTCTTGCGAATCTCTTCCGCGTAGGCCGCTCGTTCGGCCGGTGTGGCGTGAGGTCCCACCAGCATGCCGTACCCACCCGATTCGCCGACCATCTTGACGACCAGATTCTCGAGGTTGTCCAGCGTGTACTCCAGTCCGATCGGGTCGCGGCAGAGATGGGTCTCAGTATTGGCAAGAATCGGCTCCTCGTGCAGGTAATACCGGATTATGTCCGGAACGAAGGCATAGACGCTCTTGTCATCGGCCACCCCGGTTCCGGGCGCATTCGCGATTACGACGTTTCCGAGCTGGTACGCGTGGAACAATCCGGGTGTTCCGAGCTGCGAGTCGGGCCGGAAGGCCAGTGGGTCGATGAAATCGTCGTCCAGCCGCCGGTAGATCACGTCGACGCGGCGCAAGCCAGCTGTCGTGCGCATATAGACGAACCCGTCGTGGACCACCAGGTCGGTTCCCTGCACGAGCTCGATTCCCATCTCGTGAGCGAGGAACATGTGCTCGTAGAAGGCCGAGTTGTAGACGCCCGGAGTGAGCAGGACAATCGTGGGGTCCGAAACGCCTGGTTGCGCGAGCTCGGCCAGGGTCTGCCGCAGGGACGCGCCGTAGTGCTCGATCGCCCGCACGCTATGGCGCCGGAACAGATTGCGGAGGCTCGTCTTGACGGCATGGCGGTTGGCCAGCATGTAGGACACCCCCGACGGCACCCTGAGGTTGTCCTCGAGGACCATGAAGCCGTCGTGGGTCCGCACGATGTCAGTGCCGCAGACCGCCACATAGGTCCCGAACGGAACGTGCACCCCTCGCATTTCTATCCGGTACTGGGGACAGCCCCGGACAAGGTCAACCGGCACGACGCCATCGGACAGGATCCGACCGTGGCCATAGATGTCGCACAGGAACAGGTTGAGCGCCTTGATCCGCTGCCGCAATCCCCGTTCGAGAAACTCCCAGTCTTCAGCGCTGATCAGCCGCGGAATGATGTCGATCGGAATGATCCGCTCCTGAGCGCTCTCTTCACCGTAGACCGAGAATGTGATGCCCTCATGCAGGAACGACCGCTCCGCGCGCTCCTGCATCTGCGCAATCTCCTCCGGGGGCATGCTCCTGAGGGTTGCCCACAACTCCTGGCAGTGCCCGCGGGGGACGCCTTCAGGGCCGAACATTTCGTCGTAGAAGGCGGCATCAGAACCGTAGCCTTCGAAGAGGCCTCCTCCGCCGGGTGAACTCCGGCCGTCCCCGGTACGTCCTTCGTCGGACTCTCCCGACTTCGTCGTGGTCATCGAATCGAACTACCCGGAAGCGTCAGAGCGAACCCCCTCGTCCCGGCGTTGATGGCGCCCGTCGCGGGGTCTGGTACCCTCCTGCCCGGGTGGATTTCTTCTGCTCCCCCTGTCGGGGGGCCTCGCATCGGCTGCAGTTGGGCTGGAAGAGCCCGTTCCACAGCAGCACGGCAGCCAGACAGGCGGCCAGCAGCAGCAGGAGTCCGAAGCTCACGAGTACCTCTTGCAAGGTACCAAGGCCGGGGCTGTCAGCGGGACAGGAAAGGCGGGTTCAGGCGCGAGAATTCGTGACCCAGAGGGTCCAAGCCCCGTTCCTTCAGCTGCGCAACGCATTCCTGCACCGAGTCGCCGATCGCTTCGATGCGCTGCAGTGCAAGGTTCTGCGGCGAGTAGATCTGCAGGGCGATTACCTTCCCGACCGTCGCCTCCCGAGTTGCGAGGTCGAGTCGATCGGGTGCCATCCCGATCACGTTCTGAAGATTCGCGACGGCCGCCATTGCAAGCAACCATTCTAGGCCATGCGGAGTGACCGGCGAATCCCGTGCCGGCCGTGCCCTGAGCTCGCTCGCGCCCAGGAGTTCGGGGGCGCCGCCTGCCGGATCCACGTCGGCCTGCCTCGAGGTTTCCGACCGGAGGCTCCCTCCGGGATCGACACGGCTGCGGCCTCGTAGGACGTGCGCCTAGGGATTGCGTGCCGCCCGCCGCTTCCAGTGCCCACTTGATGACTCGGTCGCCGGAATCGCGATAATGGCCCGGAATGCGCTTCCTGCGTCTCACCGTGCCGCTTGGCTACCTCTTGGCTTTGGCCGCGGGAAGCCTGTTCCTCGCTGACACGTCGTGGAAGTCCGTCACGGGCTACCGGACCGGTTACGCGCTGGACAGGCAGTTCAGTGCGGGACCAGCGCTAACGGGCCGCGTGGTGCTCGTCGTTCTCGACGGGCTTCGGGTAGACCGGTCAGAGCAGGTGCCGGCTTTCGGCGCTCTTGCGCGAAGCGGCGCCTCCGGCATCCTCGAGACCACCATACCGTCCCTCTCCAATCCCGCCCGGGCCGCGATTGTCACCGGTGCTCCGCCTGAGGTCAGCGGGGTCACGAACAACTCGGCGTTCGTGACCCCGCCCGTTCAGTCGCTGTTCGGCCTTGGGGCTCGGTACGGTATCGACTCGGCAGTCCACGGAACTCGATTCTGGTCGCGAGCGTTCGGCGACCAGATCGGCTCGTACCGCCCTCCTTCGCGGCAGCCCGCATCGTATGAGCCGGCGGACCTGATTGCATGGCAGGCGCAGACCTGCAGGGAAGCGCTGGATTTCTTGGCCTCTTCCGAGGCCGGGTTTCAGGTTGCGGGCCTCCTGGCCGGAGACGAGGCCGGCCATACCCATGGTGGCGAGTCGGAGGCCTACCGGGAGGTGACCGCGGCCGTGGACGAATGCTTGGGCCGCATCGCGGATGCGGCCGGGCCCGACAGCACTGTCGTTGCGGTCTCGGACCACGGCCATATCCACCGATGGGGCAAGGGCGGCCACGGTGGAGAGGAGCCCGAAGTCCTCCTGGCGCCGTTCGCCGCGGCCGGGCCGGGCGTGCGGGCCGGCGTGCGCGTCCAAGGACGCCTCGTTGATATCGCTCCAACTGTTGGCGTCCTGCTGGGCCTTCCGATTCCGGCCAACAGCCAGGGAAGCGTGCTCTGGGACCTGCTTGATGTTCCGGCTGACCACGGACTGACGCTCCGCGATCTTGAGCGCGTCCAGCGCGAGGCATTGAACGAGCACATGCCCGACCGCGAGGAGTCCCTGGCGACCCTGCGGGGCGGCCGCATTCCAGCCGCCGTTACGGCCGTGGCCTGGTTCCTTGCCGTGGGAGGCTGCGCGCTGTACCGCCAGCGGCTCGCTCCATACGCCATCGCGCTGGCGGCGTTTGCTGTCGCGTACTATTTCCTCTTCTACCTGTTCCAACTGGGATACTCGCTCAGCGCGATGGTGAGGCAGGAGTTCATGTACACGTTCTTCGCCCGCAACGTCGCTGCCGCGGCAATCGGGATCGCCGGGGCTGTTGCCTGCCTCCGACGTCTCGGATACCGGAGTGCCGGGGCTGTGCTCCGGCTCTCGACGTTGGTCACCTCCGCACTTGCCCTGCTGGTTACGGCAACCTACTACCGTTACGGGTTGCGTATGGAAGGATGGATGATTGAGATCGGTCCGGGCTTCAAGGCGTATCTCGACATGCTCGCGATGTTCGGCGTCGTGCTCGGAACAATGCTAGTCCTTGCCGCCGGCCTGGTCCGGAAGAGGCCGAAGGTAACTCCGCGATGAGCCATCGGGCAACAGTGCTCAGTTTCGGTCCCACGCGGAACGTCTACACCGTCACCGCCCTGACAGCGGAACTGAAGGACCTCATCGAAGAGGGCTTCCAGAACGTCCGGGTCAGCGGGGAAATCTCGAACGCCCGGCGCTATCGCAGCGGCCACTGGTACTTCACCCTCAAGGATGAGGAGGCCCAGATCTCCTGCGTCTGCTTCCGAGGCTCAGCCCGATTCCTCCGGGTTGAGCCGAAGGACGGGCTCGCGGTCATCGCCCACGGGCGGGTGGGCGTCTACGCCAAGCAGGGCCAGTACCAGCTTTATGTCGAGTCGCTTGACCCGCAGGGCCTCGGCGCGCTCCAGGAGAGGTTCGAGCGTCTCAAGGCGCGGTTGCAGGAGGAGGGCTTGTTCGACCCGGGACTCAAGCGCTCCCTTCCGCCCGTGCCGCAACGAATCGGCATCGTCACTTCTCCCACCGGGGCAGTAATTGCCGATATGCTGCGAGTTCTCGAACGACGGTTCCCGGGTCTGCACATACGGCTCTTTCCGTGTAGCGTCCAGGGTGATGGGTCGCCCGCCCAGATTGTTGAGGGAATCCGGCATTTCAGCGAAAGCGGCTGGCCGGACGTGGTCATCGTCGGACGTGGGGGAGGATCCCTCGAGGATCTCTGGTCGTTCAACGAGGAAGCAGTGGCCCGTGCGATCGCGGGATGCTCCGTCCCGATCGTGTCCGCAGTCGGGCACGAGACCGACTTCACCATTGCCGACTTCGTCGCGGACCTCCGCGCCCCGACACCGTCGGCAGCCGCCGAACTCGTCGTCCCGGAAGCCACCGCCCTGCACCTGCAGGTACGGGAGGCCGAGGCCCGGGCCGGGAAGGCCGTCAGATATCGTTTGGCGCGCCTCGGGAACAGGCTGCTCGCCATGGGAATCGCCCGCGCTGCGGTCCGTGTGTCACGTCGCATCGGGGATGCCGGCCAGGCGCTCGACGACGCCGAGCAGGCACTCCATGCCGCCCAGCGGAGCCGAGTTCGCGCCTCACGCAAACGCTTCGACCGCGTGGACCGGGCACTCTCGCGTCAGGACCTGCCGCTCCGGATCGCCCGCCAGTCCGGACGGCTGCGGGCCCTCGCCGACCGGCTGCCGCAAGCCCTACCCGCGATTCTAGGCCCGCGCGCGTCGGCGCTTGCCGAACTGTCCCGGCGGCTGTCACCCGCAATGCAGGCGTCCCTCGCCCGCAAGACTTCCCAACTGGACGCGGTCGCCGGCCGGCTCCATTCCCTGAGCCCCCTCTCGATCCTCGAGCGCGGATACTCGATCGTGCAGACAGGCGAAGGGACCGCCGTTCGGGACAGCGCAACGGTCGCGACGGGCGATCTGCTCTCCGTCCGGCTGCACCGGGGGAGGCTCGGAGTCCGCGTCGAAACCAACGAGCCAGCTCGCGAAGACCAGCCCGCCTCCGGAGAAAGCCCCGTATAATCTGGGTAGGCCGGTCCGGCTGGCCGTTTTCCACCATGCCACGCATTGCCCACTCATCGATCCTTCTGGCGCTGGCGCTGGCGTTGGTGTCCTGCTCGGGCGAGACCGGAATGGATGACGGCATGCAAGCCGCGGAGGCAGCGTCCGCGAGGCCACTGCCTGAGTTCGCCGTCCAGGACATGGAAGGCGACCTGTTCACCAGCGATACCCTCCAGGGGAAGGTCGCGCTTGTCAACTTCTGGGCAACTTGGTGCGGTCCCTGCAAGATCGAGATGCCGTGGTTCGTGGAGTTCCAGCGCAAGTACAAGGACCAGGGCTTCACCGTGCTGGCGATTTCCCTGGATGAGGGTGGCTGGGACCCGGTTCGCGAGTTCGCGGCGGAAATGGAACTCAACTTCCCCGTTGCTCTTGGCGACGACCCGCTGGCGATGGATTTCGGCGGCATTCACGCCCTGCCCACCACAATGATCGTGGACCGCGAGGGCAACATCGTAGCCACGCACACCGGTTTGGTGGCGAAGCGGGTCTACGAAACCGAGATCGAGGAACTCCTGTAGCATCCTCGCTTCCCTCGGGCCGCCCCGGTTGCCGACGGGTCCGGCGCCTGGATCCTCGCCGGATCCCGGCGAACCGTCCTGGGTCCGGGTCCCTGTTTCCGGCCCGGTCGCTTCCGCCCCCGGCGTCCGTGCCGGTCGAGCGCCAGCACAAGGAGATCCGTACTATGATCTTGGGCTATGCCGACCGATCGTGTGAGCATTGACCGGGCCGGCTGCGTTGCCACCCTGGTCCTCAACCGCCCCGCGGCACGCAATGCACTGGATCCTGCCACCGTCTCGGAACTGACCGACAAGCTACGGCAGGCGGAGCTGGATCCGGCCATCCGCGTGGTTGAACTCGCAGCCGCCGGCAGTTGCTTCAGCGCCGGAGCCGATCTTCGCGAAATGAGCCGGGGCGGGACCGCGGAAGCCGACGCCAGCCTCGATGACGCACACAGGTTCGTCGAGATGTTGAGCGTGCTGAGCGCGCTGGAGAAACCGACCTTGGCTCGCGTTCAGGGCGCGGCCATCGGCGGGGGCGTGGGGCTGGTGGCCTGTTGCGACATTGCCGTCGCATCCGAGCAGGCGTTCTTCCGCCTCAGCGAAGTCCAGCTGGGACTCGTTCCAGCCATGGTCGGACCGTATCTCGTAGAGGCGCTCGGGGTCCGCATGACCCGCCGCCTGATGCTGACGTCTGAGAGGTTCGACGCCACACAAGCGGCCGAATGGGGC
Organism: uncultured Bryobacterales bacterium; assembly: GCA_964461235.1. Classification (GTDB taxonomy): domain Bacteria; phylum Acidobacteriota; class Terriglobia; order Bryobacterales; family UBA6623; genus VXMF01. The sequence goes on from CAYWUV010000014.1 coordinate 66,838, forward strand.
CTGGTGCACCGCGTCGTGCCGCACCTCCAGCTCCCGGATGCGTGCGCGGAAATGGTCCGAAACCTGCTCCGGGGCGCTCCTGGCGCGCAGGCCGTTTGCAAGGGACTGGTCCGGGAGATCGCGGACGGGCCCTTGGACGACGCCGTTCAGAATCGAACCGCGGAGGTGATGGCGATGCGGCGCCGTTCGGGCGAAGCCAGACAGGGACTTCAGGCGTTCATCAACAAGCGCCGGCCTCCCTGGGCGGTCAATGCAAAAGGAGACTCACCATGCAACCGATGACAGCCGGCGCTACTCGCCGGGAAGCAATGCGGTCCCTCGCGGTCGGCGGTGCCGCCTTCCTGACGCGTTGCGGCGGATCGGAGGCCCCACGACCGAACATCATTCTCGTCATGACTGACGACCAGCAGCAGGCGCAGATGAGCTGCGCGGGCCACCCGCTGCTGGAGACCCCGGCCATGGACCGGCTCGCGACCGAGGGCGCCCGGTTCGCGAACGCTTACTGCACCAACTCGCTTTGCGCTCCGTCACGCGCGAGCGTGCTGACCGGCTGCTACTCCCACGTCCACGGGATCCGGGGCAATTCCGAGAAAGCCGACCGCATCGAGGCTCTCGACTCCAGCCTGCCGACGTTCCCGCAGCTCATGAAACAAGCGGGGTACCGGACGGGGCTGGTCGGCAAGTGGCACCTGCGCCAGGACCCACGCGGGTTCGATGAATGGAAGATCCTGCCCGGCCAAGGCGTTTACTTCGACCCCGAGTTCCTGATCTCAGGGAAGTCCAGCAAGGAGTCCGGTTATGCCACGGACATTACGACAGACTTCGCGCTTGATTTCCTGCGCCGCACCGGAGACCAGCCGTTCTGCCTCCTGTACCAGCACAAGGCTCCGCACCGGCCCTTCACCCCCGCTCCCCGCCATGCCCGAATGTTCGATGGCGTCGACTGGCCGAAGCCGGCGACTTACGACGACGACTACGCCACTCGCCGGGTGGCCGCTGAGGCCGAGGACATGCGTTTCGAGATCAGCTTGGCCGGGGACTACCCGGATTTGCCGCAGGACGCCAGCCCGGACGCGCAGCGGGAATGGATCTTCCAACGCTTTGTCAAGGACCACCACCGGGCGGTCTACGGAGTCGACGAGAATCTCGGACTCGTGCTGGACTATCTGGATTCGTCGGGCCTGGCCGAGGACACCCTCGTCCTGTACACCACCGACAACGGCTATTTCCTCGGCGAGCACGGCTGGTACGACAAGCGGTTCATGTACGAGCCATCGCTGAGAATTCCGCTCCTGGTCCGGTACCCTCGGCTCGTCGGCGGAGGGCTCGTGCCCGACGGGCCCGCGCTCAATGTCGATATTGCCCCGACCCTGCTCGATTTCGCCGGGATCCGGGTTCCGGACGAGATGCAGGGGCGCAGCCTGCGGCCGCTACTCGAAGGCAACCCGCCGGAGGACTGGCGCGAGTCGATTCTCTACAGCTACTACGAGAACTCCTGGGCCTTCCGCGAGATGGCGCGCGACCAGATGACTGACCCGAGTTTCCAGTTCTGGACGCCGCACCGAGTCGGTCCCCACCGAGGCGTCCGAACGGACCGGTACAAGCTGATCGAATACTACGGCGAAGAGGACTACTGGGAACTCTTCGACCTGCAGGAGGATCCCAACGAGCTGCGCAACCTCTATGCCGAGCCCGGCCACGGGCAGGTGATCGAGGAACTTCGCACGGAATTGGTCCGGTTGCGCGAACAGTACGGAGAGGCCGGCTAATCTGCCGGTTACAGACGAGGATCCTGAGGGCCTGATGGACGCCTGGCCGGATCGGCCGCCGAGCCAGGGTCTGGACCGGGTGGCAGCACTTCGGAAAGCGGAGCTGCACGTGCACCTCAGGGGCGCAATGCCGCTCCGTTACCTGCGCGAGCGCCTCCGCAAGTATCCGCCTGCGGTCGCCTTGGAGGTTGCCCCCGCGAGACTCCTGGAGTGGATGCGCAGGCATCCTGGCGTTCGGCAGATCATGGACACGGACGACCCGGTCCGCGAGGTCGGAGCTCTTTTCCGTTATGACTCCTTCGAGGATTTCCTTGCGGCGTACGCGTTCACCGGGTTCTTCGTGCGGGACATCGGCGACTTCCGGGAACTGGTAGTAGCCGTATGTCGGGACTTGCGGGCGCAGAACGTAGCGTACGCCGAGATCACGGTGAGCCTGCCGGAGTACGTGCGGATCGGCATTCCGCTAGGCGACCTGCTGGGTGTCTTGAGCGAAGAGCGCGCAGGGCTGCCGAGAGTCCGGTGGATCGTTGACCTCGTTCGAAATTTCGGCCCTGAAGACGCCGAGCGGACCTTGGCGGAACTGCTTCCCTTGCGGCCTCCCTCCGTCGTGGGGCTGACGTTGGGGGGAGCGGAACACCTGTACCCGCCGGCACCGTTCCGCCGGGTCTACGCAATGGCCCGCGAAGGCGGCCTCCGGACTACCGTTCACGCCGGGGAGATGGCAGGACCTGCGGGCATTTGGGAAGCCTTGCGCGTCCTCGAGGTGGAACGCGTCGGGCACGGTGTCCGGGCGATCGAGGATCCCGACTTGGTGCGTTTCCTGGCCGAACGCAAGATTCCCCTGGAGGTCTGCCCGACCAGCAATTTGCGGACGGGAGTCTACGCCTCGATTGAGGACCATCCGGTTCGCGAACTCTACGAGGCTGGGGTGGCGCTCAGCATCAACACCGACGACCCAGCCTTCTTCGGTGTGACGCTCACCGAGGAACTGGCCGGCTTGCGACGGCTGGGGTTCACTTGGGGCGAAATCGAGAGCCTGACCAGGGAGGCCTTCCGATTCGCTTTCGACCCGGAAGCTGCCAGCGTGTAGCCGCCCTGCGATTCGAGAGCCGGCGAGGGAAGAGCTGGGAGATTCCGTTCGGACCCCGTACCTACCTTCCCGGCATTCGCAGCGCACTGACGAGTTCGGCTGCCGATCCCACGCCCTCCTTGTCCAGGAACGCGTTGAGTTCGGTGCCTAGCGCTGCCGGTCTGGAGGGGTCCCAGAAGCTGGCCGTGCCTACCTGGACCGCGCTCGCCCCGCAGAGCAGGAACTCCGCCACGTCCTCGCCCGTCGCAATCCCGCCCATGCCCACTATGGGTACGTCCGCCGCCTGCGCAGCTTGGTGCACCATGCATAGGGCGACTGGCTTGATGGCCGGTCCCGAGAGACCCCCGTAGCCGTTAGCCAGCACCGGTTCCCGCCTCCGGGCGTTCACCGCAAGGCCTCGAAGCGTGTTGATCAGGCTCAGTCCGTCGGCGCCTGCCTCGGAGGCCGCCCGCGCCATTTCGGATATGTCCGAGACGTTCGGCGAGAGCTTGACCAGCAGAGGGCGTCGACGGACGGCTTTCCTCGCCGCTGCCACGGCCTCGTGCAGGGCCGTCGTGCTCGCCCCGAATTCCAGGCCGCCTCGGTGCGTGTTGGGACATGAGAGGTTCAACTCGTACGCGGCCAGACCGTCGGAGTCCTCAAGCACCCTCAGGACTTCCACATAGTCCTCGATCCGGAAGCCGAACACGTTCGCGATGATCGGTACGTCGAACTGCGCCAGGCCAGGGAGCTTCTCGTTTGCGAACGCCCGGACCCCGACATTCTGGAGTCCGATAGCGTTCAGCATGCCCGAGGCTGTCTCGGTGACCCGCGGAGCCTGGTTACCGGCGATCGGCTCGCGGGAGAGCCCCTTGACCACGATCGCTCCCAGTGCTTCCAAGCTGGCCTGCGTCGAGAATTCCAGACCATAGCCGAACGTGCCGCTGGCCGCGATGATGGGGTTCCTCAGCGCGATGCCGCAAACCTCGGTGCGCAGGTCCGCCATGGCCTAGCCCGTCTCGAGGAGGGTCACTGCTCGCTCCCGGTCGGGGGTCGGACAGCGGCTGATAGATTGAGGGTTGCCCACCAGCAGTCATTATGACTTGGTCATCGTCGGTGGCGGCATCAACGGCTGTGCGCTCGCGCTTGCCGCGGCCTGGCGCGGCCTCCGCGCCGCACTGCTGGAGAAGCGCGATTTCGGGGCGGGTACCACCAGCCGCTCGACACGCTTGATTCACGGCGGCTTGCGGTACTTGGAGACCTTCCAGTTCTCGTTGGTGCGCGAGTCGCTGAGCGACAGGGAAGCGCTCCTCAACCGGTTTCGCGGGCAAGTCGTGCCCCAGCCGTTCCTGCTGCCCACGTACGCATCCGATACCCGTCCGCCCTGGTATCTCGGCCTCGGGCTGGCCCTCTACCGGCTGCTGGCATCCGGGGGCAGCCTGCCCGTGCACCGCCGGCTCGATGCCCGAGAGACGCTCCGGCTCCTTCCGGGTCTGGACCCGGAGGGCTTGACGGGCAGTTTCGAATACTACGACTGTCAGGCCGTATACCCGGAAAGACTGGCGCTGGAGATGGCCCTGCAGGCTTCCGAAGCTGGTGCCGACGTCCGCAACCATGCACGCGTGACCGGCTTTCTGACCGCGGGCTCACGCGTGGAGGGCGTTCGCGTCGAGGGCCCGGATGGTGCCGGCGAACTCAAGTGCCGGCTCGTGGTGAACGCAACCGGAGTATGGGCCGATCAGATCCTCGAGCCGCTGAGGCGGGACGCGGACCGGCCCTTGCTCTCCTTGGTGAACGGCGCCCACATCGTCGTCCGCGAGTTGCCGGGAGGCCCCCGACATGCGGTCTACCGAGAGGCGCGGTCCGATGGCCGCCCGTTCTTCATGATTCCTTGGCGCGGAGTGCACCTGATCGGCACCACCGAGATGCCCTTCGATGGGAATCCTGACCGGACGCTTCCGGACGAGGCCGAGATTGACTATCTGGTCCGGGAAGCCAACGGATTATTCCCGGAAGCCGGCATCCGCCGGGAATCCGTGCTGTACGCCTACGCGGGTTTGCGGCCGCTACTGCGGTCCGAGTCGGCCGACCTGAACCGGGCCTCCCGGGGACACCAGATCATCGACCACGAGCGCGCCGACGGGACCCCGGGTCTGCTGACTATGGCGGGAGGCAAGCTCACCACCGCTCCGTCCTTCGCTCGAGAAACACTGCGCGCCGTCGAACTCAAGCTGGGCCTGAAACCGGTCCGATCCGCCCCGGCCCCGGCGGAGCGAGGGCCCGACGACGTGCCGCCTCGCCTGGCGACGATTTACGGCCCCCGCGCCCCGGAGCTGCAGCGGTATCTGGGGGCCTCTTCGGACCGGGTCCGCCCCCTTGCTCCCGGCTGCGAGACGACTCGTGGCGAGGTCCTGTTCGCGGTGGAGTGCGAGAAGGCGCGCACTCTCGGTGACATTCTGCTCCGCCGCACCGGGCTCGCGTTCGATCCAGCCTACGAGCAGCTGTGGGCGGATCGGACCGCTGAAGCCTGCGCTCCGGCGCTTGGCTGGGATGCGGCCCGCCTGGAGCAGGAACACTCCGACTACGACGCCGAGCTCTCCGCCACTCTAGGGTCCCGCCCGCGCTGACTCGCCCCGGCAAATCAGCCCAGACGGAACCCAATCATCTAACCGAGGCATCCAAGGCCGGAGTGGGCAATCGGCCCCAATCCCCAAAGATCTAGAAGATCCCTCGCCGGGTGCCAGGGTGCCTGCCAGAGTTGATCCAATTCGATTGCAATCCTCGGCTCGACCATGTTCGTGCCAACTGTCTGTCGCTCTTGATTTCGACAACCCGGGAGCCCATATTCCGACCATCCCTTAGACTGAGGAGGTAGGGGCTTTACTCGTACTGGATCCGCCCGGGTCAGTCGCCCTCCTTGGGGCGGGGCTTCCGCATTCCCGCTGGCGCCGATGGAGCGAAAACGCCGATTCTCTCCAAGTGCTCGGAGTCCGGGAACGCTACCGTCGGGCAGCCGACGGTTCTGGCGCGGACATCGCCCGCGATCCTGGGCTCCTGGGTCGGGTGCGGGATCGGGCGATGACGCGCGCCAATCTCCTCTCGATTCGGGCGAAGACAGTCGATCGCCAGACAGACGGACCCAACGGGATCCGGGCACAAGCGAACGTAGATTGCGCTGGATGATGCGCCGCCACACGATCGAGCCCTCCTCCGGTTGTCCCCTGGATTGGTTCACGGGGATCCTGTCGGGATGCATCGAACGGCATGTTCCCTGACGTGAATCATTCGGCTCCGATGCTGGAAGCCCTGCGGTCGCCGCCCGAGGAAGGCGCCACGTACAAGGGCAGGCCTGTCTATCGGCTGCTCGCCTTGCTGCAGCTGGAGCGCAAGGAACTCTGGGTCGTGATCGTCTACTCGGTCGGTGTGGGCTTGCTGACCCTAGTCGGACCGGTCGCGATCCAGGTCTTGGTCAACATCATCGCGTTCGAGTCGTTGCTCCAGCCGCTGGTGATCCTGACGGTGTTCGTCTTCGTCGCGCTGGGCTTCGCCGCTGCTCTGAAGGCCTTTCGTGTCTACACGGTGGAGATCATCCAGAGGCGGTTCTTCGTGCGCGTGGCCTCGGACTTCGGACAGCGCTTGGTCCGGGTCACAACTGAGTCCTTTGAGCGATTCAACGGCCCGGAACTCGTGAATCGGTTCTTCGACGTCGTGACTGTCCAGAAGAGTGCCGCCGACCTACTCATGAACGGCGTCTCGCTTGTGATGCAGACGGCCGTCGGGATGTTGCTTCTGGCTGTGTACCATCCTTGGCTCCTGGGGTATGACCTGATCTTGCTGGCGGTGATGCTGTGGGTTGTCTTTGGGGTCGGCCGGCGCGGAGTACAGTCGGCCATCAAGGAATCCGAGGGCAAGTATGCGATCGCCGCATTGCTGGAAGAGATCGCCGCCCATGTTCCAGCAATGAAGTCCTCGTCGGGAGTCGGCTATTCGATGGGCCGCGTCAACGGGTTGGCGAAGCGATACCTAGCCCACCGCAAAGCGCACTTCCGGGTGGTGATGCGGCAAATCGTGAGTTCGCTGGCCGTGCAAGCGTTGTCGGTTTCCCTGCTGCTGGGTATCGGCGGGCTGCTGGTAATGCGCGGCCAACTGACACTGGGCCAGCTAGTGGCTTCCGAAGTCGTCATCACCATGGTGGTGAGCGCATTCGCGGAGTTCAGCAAGAAACTCGAGACGTTCTACGACCTCCTTGCTGCGCTGGACAAGTTGGGCCAGGTGATCGACTTGCCCCTCGAACGGGGCAGCTCGCGGACGCCGAGCCGTCGTCATGGCCCGGCGACGGTCGAGGCGGCGAATGTCAGCCTCGTCCCTTCGGGCGGCGAGCCGGCCCTAGATGGCGTTTCGTTGAGGATCGAGGCTGGCCAGCGGATCGCCGTCACCGGTCCTTGCGGAGCCGGTAAGTCGGCTCTTGCAAGGCTTCTCGCGGGGATTCGCAATCCCGAGTCGGGCGTCCTTCGCCTGGACGAGTTCGATGTCAGGGACCTCGCTCCGGTCGCATTCCGGGAGATTGTTGCACTGGCCGGAAGCGCGGACATCTTCTCGGATTCCATCGAGCGGAACGTGTCCTTGGGTCGCCCGAATGTCGGACTCGAGCGGGTGCAGCGTGTCCTGGACCAAGTGGGTCTCCTGGATGCGGTGCTGGCTTTGCCCGAAGGGCTCCAGACGATCCTCCCGAATGGTGCGCCCTTGACCCGGGAACAGTCGGAGCGACTCGTGCTGGCGCGGGCGGTCGCCGGCGAGCCCAGGTTGATCATCGTCGACGAGTTGCTCGACCGAATCGGTGACTCGCGGGTCCTCGAGAGGGTCTGTGAGAGGCTGTTTGGCCCGGAAGCGCCATGGACGCTGGTGTGCATGACGAATCGCCCGGACATCATCATGCGATGCGACCGCTGTTTCTGCATGGACCGGGGATCACTAAAGGAAATCGACGTTCGGAAGGGTCGGCCGCTGGCGGAGGTCGGCGGTGTGCTGGCGACTCCTGGTGCGCCGGACGCGTTGGAAGCGGCCCCGGGAGCCGCACAAGGGGGCATCAGTGGTCTCGGGGGGAGCTAGGCTGGGTTTCGCTAGAACGGCTTCGCGACCCCGACGGAGCCTGGGTCGGACCGGGCGCTCCACGGGCCTCGGCCGGAACTGGCGGCTGCACCTCGCTTTCAACTGCTTCCGGAAACGGACCGGTCGACCCGCATCGGCGAGCGCCCCGACAGCTGATCCTCAAGGCGTGCGAGGGAGAAGGCATCGAACGTAAGGAGGTGCGGAAATGACGGATTCGTCGTACTGGGCGCAGTTGGATGCACTCCAGAGCGTCGGCTCGACCCATAGCCTACGTGCTCTTGCATGGATACTGGCTCTGATGTTGGTGGCGACCGTGGTTGCCTTGGCCTTCGTGCCGTGGCAGCAGGCAGTGGCTGCCTCCGGGCAGGTCGTAGCCTTCGATCCGGTCGAGCGGCGGCAGTTTGTGGAGGCGCCCATCGACGGACGGATTGCCCGCTGGGCCGTGGTGGAGGGATCCCGGGTCCGCAATGGTGAGGTTCTGCTCGAGATTTCGGACAACGACCCGTCCCTGGTCGATCGGATGACGTTAGAACGGGACGCGACGGAAGGCGTTCGCCAGGCGGCGCTTCGGAAGGTCGAGTCGCTTCGTCTCAAGGTGGAGCGCCTGGAACTGACCCGGGATCGTGCGGTCGAGGCTGCTGAGTCCAGAGTCTTGGTCGCGGAAGATCGGATTGTTGCCGCCGCCAGGGCGATGGAGGCGGCCGAGGCCGCCGAGCGGACTGCGGAGCTCAACCTCCAGCGGCAATCGCTCCTCCACGAGCGCGGTCTATCGTCGCGAAGGAGTTTCGAGCTGGCACAGCTGCGACACGATCAGACGGCCGCCGCGGTCAACGAAGCGCGAGCGGACCTGAACGCGGTTCGGAACAATCGCATCGCAGCGGAGGCGGAGCGCGAAAAGGCTGCGGCAGATGGCCAGGCCAGTGTGGACGAAGCGGTAGCGTCACTGCAGCAAGCGCTTTCGGATGAGCAGAAAGCGGTTGGCGAGTTGACCAAGATTGACGTGAGGCTTGCTCGCCAGGCGACGCAGGTGGTCCGGGCGCCGGTCGATGGGGTTGTTCTGCGGGTACTCACGCGCCAGGGCACGGAAATGGTGAAAGCCGGTGATGTGCTGATGGAACTTGTCCCGGAATCCGGTCGGAACGTTGTCGAGTTGTGGGTTGACGGCAACGATGCCCCGCTGGTCTCGCCGGGGCGCAAGGTGCGTATCCAGTTCGAGGGCTGGCCTGCCTTGCAGTTCATCGGCTGGCCTTCGGTTGCCGTTGGGACGTTCGGGGGCGAGGTCCTAGTGGTCGATGCGTCTGACAATGGCCTGGGGGAGTTCCGGGCGCTCGTGCAGCCCGACCCCTCCAGTCCCTCCTGGCCGGAGCAACGCTATCTGCGTCAGGGGGTACGGGCAAACGGCTGGATCCTGCTTGACCGGGTCTCGCTGGGCTTTGAGATCTGGCGCCAGTTCAACGGCTTTCCGCCAGCCACGACCGCGCCCGATCTCAACAGGCCGCCCGGGGGTGGCAAGACCTGATGTCAACGATGCGGAAGTTGTCGATTCTGCTCGCGTTGGTGGGCGTCCAGGCTCCGGGCGCCCCGTTGCTACTTGAGGAGGTCCTGCAATCGACAGAGCGCCACCACCCGATTCTCCTGGCCCAGATCACGGAACGGGCCGCCGCGGAGGGGAAGGTTCTCGGATCGCAAGGGGCATTCGACACAAAACTCGGTGCCAGTGCCGGGACGAACAGGTTCGGATACTACAAGACCCGCACGAGCAGCGGCAAGATCTCGCAGCCACTCGCCGGTTTGGGAGGGGAACTGTTCGGGGGCTACAAGCGGGGCCTGGGCAACTTCGAGCCGTGGAAGGAGGGACAACTCACGCTCTCGCGGGGCGAATGGAGCGGAGGTGTCCGGCTCCCGCTGCTCCGGAACCGAAGGATCGACCAGCAACGGACCGATCTGCTGCTCGCCAGGCTCGCGGTGGAATTCGCCGATGCCTCGATCCTCGAGCAGCGCCTGGCGATCCTAGAGGTTGCTGCGTCTACGTACTGGTCTTGGGTTTCGGCGGGACGGAAGCTGTCAATCGCGATCGATCTGCTGGCCTTGGCGGAGGACCGCGTCCAGCAGGTCGAGCAACTGGTCGATGCTGGCCAGGTCGCTGAAATCGAGATCGCCGAGAATCAGCGCGCCGTTCTCCTGAGACGATCGGCGACGGTATCGGCAGAGCGCGACCTGCAGGCCGCTCGCCTGGATCTTTCGCTGTTCCTCAGGGATTCGAACGGCAACATCGTGCAGGCAGGGAGAGGTCAACTCCCCGAGTTCCCCGAGCCGAGGGGGGTCCCGCCGGCGCAGCTCGAGGAGGATCTCAACGGGGCGCTGCGGAGGCGCCCTGAGATCGCCAGCCTATTGGTGCAACTCCGGCAGAACGACGCTGTGATGCACCTGGCGCGGAATCAACTGCGCCCGGAGATTAGCTTCACGGCGCAATACGGTCGCGACTCCGGCAGCGGAACGATCAGCAAGAGCGGGAACGAAGTGATCGCGGGCATCACGCTTGAGTCTCCCGTGCAGCGCCGCAAGGCTCGCGGAGAAATCGCGATCCAGAACGCAAAGCAGGAGCAGCTCCTGTACAAGCTCCGATACGTCCGGGATCGGGTGGAAGTCGATGTCCGCGACGCAGCATCAGCGCTTGAGCTTGCTCTGCGGCGACTGGATCTGGCGCGTGCGGAATACGATGTTGCTCGGCGGCTTGCGGCCGCCGAGATGGAGCGATTCGAACTCGGAGACTCTACGTTGTTCATCGTGAACCAGCGGGAGATGGCCGCCGCCGCCGCTGGCCTCGCGGCCGTGGATGCGTTGGCCGATTGCCACGTCGCAACCGCGGCTTACCGCGTGGCCACCGCCGTCATGTAGTCTGACCCTCCAGGTCTTCACCGGAAGGGGTGTCGATGCTGGTTGCATTGCGAACGTTCGAGACCGCGATGCCAACCCGCTACGAATGGGGTAGCCCTGGAGGGTGACGACATGACTGGAACGCTGCTGTTTTCCATTGCCGAATCCTGTTGCGGCTGCTATTTGTTGTCCTCTACGACAGGTGGTTGCGACGGCCGAATTCTCGTTTGACTCGCGAGATTAGGGAATAGCGAGGCGAAGATCGGTGTCCACGACCGCACCCGTTCTCATTGTCCGAGGCCGGAAACCCTGTTCTTCGGTAAGAACCAACTGTAGAGAGCGGGCAGCAATAGCAGGGTCAGGATCGTCGAACTGGCCAGCCCGCCAATCACGACCGTTGCCAGCGGGCGCTGGACCTCGGCGCCAATCGACGTCGCGGTCGCCATCGGCAGGAACCCCACACTCGCCAGCACCGAAGTCATGAGGACGGGGCGCAAGCGCATGACGGCACCCTCCACGACCGCTTTGCGAATCGGGCGGCCCGACTCCAGCAGGGAATTGGTCGTCGAGACCATTACCAGTCCGTCCAGAACGGCCACGCCGAACACCGCGATGAACCCGATCGACCCCGAGACGTTCAGGTTCATTCCGCGGAGCCACAGCGCGGCAACCCCGCCAACGGTGGCGAACGGAACGATCAGCAGCACAAGCAACGATTGCTTGATCGACCGGAACGTGACGAACAGCAGGGCGAAGATCACCAGCAGCACGGCTGGAACGACCAGCGACAACCGCCGCATGGCCCGCTCCTGATTCTCGAACTGGCCGCCCCAGGTGATGTAGTAGCCTGCCGGCAGGTCCACCGCCGCCTGTATCCGGCGCTGGGCTTCGGCGACGAAACTGCCTACGTCGCGCCCACGGACGTTGCACTGCACCACGAGCCGGCGCTGGCCGTCCTCGCGATGGACGACCTCCGGCCCGTCGGCGCGCCGAATCTCGGCCACGCGGTCCAGCGGAACCTGCTCGCCCGCCGGCGCGGCCAGCAGCATGCTGCCGAGCGCGTCACGGTCGCTGCGATAGGCTCCGGGCAATCGAACGGCGATCGGAATACGGCGGCGGCCTTCGATCACTTCCGACACGGTCCTGCCGCCCACCGCTGCCTGCACCACGTCGCGCACGCTGGACACGTTGAGGCCGTAACGCGCCAGTTCGTCCCGGTCCACGGCAACGTGCCACTCGGCCGCTCCGAAAAAGACCTGCTTCTGCGCATCCGCGGCACCGCGCACTTGTCCCAGTTCACGCAGCACCTCGTCGGCCGTCCGGTTGAGCACTTGCTCGTCAGGGCCGAAGATCTTGACGGCGATGTCGGCCCGCACCCCGGAAATGGTTTCGTCCAGGCGCATCGCCATTGGCTGCGTGAAGTTGTAGATGACCCCGGGAATCTTCGACAACTCCGCCGCCAGGGCTTCGGTGAGCTCTTCCTTGGTATCGGCCGTAGTCCATTGCTCGCGGGGCTTCAGGTCGATGTACACGTCGCTTTCGTAGACCCCCATCGCCTCGGTGGCGAGGTCGGGCCGGCCCAGCTTTCCGACCACTCCCGTTACTTCGGGAAATGCCAGCAACGTTCTTTCGACTTCGAGACCGATGTCTACTGATTCGGACAGCGAGATGCTGGGAATTCGGAGCGTCTGGACCAGCACCGACCCCTCGTCGAGCCGCGGCATGAATTCGGTGCCGATGAAGCCCAGCGAGCCCAGGGCAGCGGCAACGAGCAGCAGGCCTGCGGTTGCCACCAGTACGCGGTGATCGAGGGCGCGGTCCACGATGCGCCCGTAGGCTACTCGCGCGCGGTCCATCAACGGCTCCCTGTGTGTGATGGCCCTACTTCTCAGTAGGAGCCGCGACGCAGTCGGCACCACTGTCAGGGTCAACACCAGGGACCCAAGTAGCGCCGCGCACACGGTGACCGCGAGGGGACGGTACATGCGCCCTTCGAGCCCCTGCAAGCTCAGGATCGGAACGTAGACCGCGATGATGATCCCGACGCCCATCAGGATCGGCCGAGACACTTCGTGCGCGGCCGAGCGCACCAAGCCCAAGCCCTCGGCCCCGTTCAGCGGTACGTCGGGATTCGAACGCGCGCGCAGACGCCGCACGCAGTTCTCGACCATGATCACCGTGCCATCCACGATCAGGCCGAAGTCGATCGCCCCCAGGCTCATGAGGTTGGCGGTAATCCCGAACCACCCCATGCCTAGGAACGCGACGAGCATGGACAGTGGGATCACCGCGGCTACGATCAGCGCCGCGCGAACATTGCGGAGAAACAGGAAAAGGATCGCTATCACCAGCCCTCCGCCCAGCAGCAGGTTGTTGCGAACCGTGCGGATTGTCCCGTCAATCACCACCGACTGGTCGTAGAACGGAACGATCCTCACGCCCTCGGGAAGCGAGCGGTGAATTCCTTCGAGGGCTTCCTTGACACGCTCGATGACCGCCTTGCCGTTCTGGCCCTTGAGCATGATCACCATGCCCGAGACGGTCTCTTCTTCTCCGTCGCGCGTAACGGCCCCCTGCCGTGGCAAATGCCCGATCTTGACCTCAGCCACGTCGCGCAGGTAGACCGCAGTGCCTTCGTGAGATTCCAGGACGATCGACTCAAGGTCCTGGGTACTTCCTATGCGGCCGAGGCCGCGGACGCTGTACTGCTCGGAGGCGTACTCGACGAAGCCGGCACCGAAGTTGTCGTTGTTCTCCCGTACGCTCTCGAACACGTCACGCAAGGTCAGCCCTTGAGCGCGCAGCCGGCTAGGGTCCACCTCGATCTCGTACTGCCGTGTGTAGCCGCCCCACGTGTTGATGTCGGCTACCCCGGGCACAGCCCGCAACTGGTACTTGACATCCCAGTCATGGAGCGTCTTGAGCTCCATCATGCTGTAGCCCTCCCCCTCCAGCGTGTACTGGTAGACCTCTCCGAAGGGTGTCGCCACAGGTCCGAGAGTCGGCTCGAGGCCCGCCGGAAGCCTTCCGCGCGCTGCATTCAGCCGTTCATTGACCAACTGCCGGGCGAAATAGTTGTCCACCCCGTCGGCAAAGACGATGGTGACCATCGAAAGACCCAGCCTGGAGAGCGAGCGTACTTCTTCGGTGCTGGGAAGGCCCATCATGGACGACTCGATCGGGAAAGTCACCAGCTGCTCGACCTCCACTGGAGCTAGTCCCGGAGATTCGGTGATCACTGTCACCTGGTTGTTGGTCAGGTCCGGATAGGCATCGATTGGAAGCCGGTAGAGAGCGTTGAGGCCAGCGCCGGCGAGCGCCAATAACCCGAACAGGCCGACCCAAGGGTGGTCGAGGTTGTAGTCGATGATGCGCTTGAGCATGTTTCTGAATCCCGCCGGGTCCCGAGATCCGACCGGGCCGGTCTCTACTCTTCGCTCATTTGGGCATTGAGCAGCTCGGACTTGAGGTGGAAGGCTCCCCCAACCACTACCTTCTCGCCCTCTTGCAATCCGCCGACGATTTCGACGGCGGCGTCAAAGTGCCGACCGATCTGGACCCGGCGGGCTCGAAAGGAATGCTCGCTCTCCGGCACGAAAACGACCTCCTGCCCGTCAACGGTTTGCAGCGCCGCAAGCGGTACGACGAGAGCGTCTGTTCCGCCGCTGGCGCTGATTGAGACCGTTGCGAACATCTCCGTCTTGAGCTGCCGGCCGGGGTTGTTCAACTCGCAACGCACTTCCACGGTGCGGGTCTCCGGATCGAGTGCGTCGCCAATGTAAGTGATGCGAGCGGGGAAGGTCTTCCCAGGGTACGCCCGCACGCCGACATCCACAGCCATTCCGGTCCGCAACGACGAGAGGTGTTGCTCGGGAACCTGAGCAATCACCCACAGCGTGCTCAAGTCACTGATGACGTAGAGCGAATCCGATGGCGTAACCACCGCTCCCGAACTGATCGCACGCTCGATGATGGTGCCTGAAGCCGGCGAGCGCACGTCGATCAAGTGCGTCTCTTCATGCGTGCCTTGGCCTCCGGCGGTGCCACCAACCGGTTCTCCGGACAGTTGCTCCGGGGAAATGCCCAGGAAGCGCAAGTGGTGCTCGGCCTTTACCAGTCCGGCCCTGGCAATCTCCACGACCATCTCAGCGCTGCGGAAGCTCGTCGCAGCTTGCTGGACCTCCTGCAGCGAGCCAGCTTTCAACTCGTGGAGGCGGGAAGCGCGGCTGTGGAACTCCTCTGCGAACCGCAACTCCGCTCTGCGCTGCTGCACCTCGGCGACGGCTTGCCGGTAGGAGGCTTCAGCGTCATGGATTTCGTGGCTGTGAATGCGCGCTAGTACCTGCCCTTCCTTGACGTCCGCGCCGACCGGCTCGCAACAAGTCACAACCATGCCCTCAGTGAACGCCCCCGCGCGTGCGGTGAGGTTCTCGTTGAGAGTGACACGCCCCGACACCTGGAGGCTCTCTTCGAGCAGTCTGACTGCCACCTCGCCCAGCGTGATGTCGGCGATACGAATCTGCTGCTCGTCGAGACGTATCAAGCTTGGGTCTGCAGCGGCTTCTGTTCCGGCTTGCTCCGTTTCGGTTGCCGGCTGCGCGCATCCCCCAGCGGTCATGATGAGGCTCGCTGCCACCGTGGCCAGGAAGGCGCGCTGGATTCCGAGCTTGGTAGTTCGCATGGGCATTCGCTTCGGCCGCATCATCTTCCCTCGACCAGCCCGCTGAATCGGTTCGCTGCCGATTGGGGTCCCTCCGAAGATAGCGACAGATTCGGCGTGCCCGTCGAGGTTTCCAGGTCCACCCAGCTCATTTCGTACTCGAACATCAGGCGCGAGTGGAACAACGCGATCTCGTCCTGCGCGCGCTGGGCATCAAGCACGTCGAGCAGCTCGACCCCGCCTTCTTCATAAGCGGCGAGAGCGATCCGCGAGGTTTCTCGCGCGCCGTCAATCATCCCGGCCTCCATCGAACGCAACATGTCTGAACGCCGTCGCACTGCGTCGACCGCTCTGGCGACCTCAGCGCGAATGCGCGCTTCGGTTGCCCGCAGGATTGCTTCGTGGCGACGGACCTCGGCCCGGGCCTCCTCAATACCGCCCGTGTTCTTGTCACGGAACGGCAATGGGATCGTAACCCCGCCCATCACGGTGTTGAACGCGTTGGTCCGCTTGTAGCCGAGATATGGTGTCACGTCGGGCCGAGCCAGCGATAGCTGCAATTCTACGGCCGCGCGGGCCCGTGCCAGATGAGCCCGGCCAAGAAGGATCTCCACTCGGTGAGCCAACGCCTCCTCCAAGGTCAGCTGAACAGCGCGTGCGGCGTCCCAGCTCACTTGGACCGGCCGTGCGTCCGGACGCCGCAACTCGAAGTCGGTGTCAAGCTCGGAGACCCCCATTGCCTCCAGCAAGGCAAGCTTCGCACGGCTGGCCTCCATCTCAGCGCCGGAGAGGGCTAGTTCCGTCCGACCGGCATCAACTCGGACTCGAATCAGGTTCACCTCGGCTATCGCGCCCAGCCTCACGCGGACATCGTGGTAATCCTCCAGCCGCTGCAGGGTATCGCGGCTGCGTACCAGCATCTCAACATCGCTCATGGCGGCCAGGGCCTGCCAATACGCCTTCGCGACGCTCTGGCGGACTCGCCAGGCAACCAGTTGGCGTTCATGCTCTGCCACGCCTTCATCGGCCTCGGCCAGTTCGACGCGCCGCGTTCGCTTGCCCGCGGTCTCGATCGGCATGCTGATCCACGCAAACACGTCAAGGTCGCGGGACGGCATGAACCCTGGGTTGCCGTAGAATCGCAGGTTCTCGGTCTGGAGGGTGAGAACCGGGTTCGGGGGCAATCCCGCTTGTCGGGTCGAGCCCTCGCGTGCTTCGATCGCCGCCCGGGCGGCGTCCAGGTCTCCGTGGCGCGAGAGCGCGATCTCGATGGCTTGTTCGAGGTCGAACTCCTTCGGGAGGGACTGAGCCCGGAGTCCGAGCGTCAAATCTGCCGAGACGAGCAGTGTTCCGGCTAGCAGCATTCTCACGTTCATTGCCGTTTCCGTCCTGTTCTTTGGCGCAGTCCTGTGGGCCCTCGACGCTCTTGAGTCGGTGAGCGGTGGTCGCCGTTCGCGCCCACGGGGACATCCGAGGCTGCCAACCACGAGGGAGTCCGAGCCGACGCTGCCAGGGTCAACCCAGAATTGCTGGGTCTCCTCAAATCCGGCGATCGAGGCAGCCGTGGATGTCCGCTGTCCGGGCCTGTCAGTCGGAGGCAGTGCCTCGCTAGCGTTGAACCTCCCATTGGGCCAGACGGGACTCACTGTAGCGCCTTCCAACCAGAACTTCGAATTCGGGCAGGAATTCTAAAAGTAGCGGTCGTGGATGGTTCGGGTGGGATTGGCGGAGTG
>CAYWUV010000015.1:0-83054 GCA_964461235.1 uncultured Bryobacterales bacterium
ATCTGACCGGCCACAATTTCCGGAATTCACCGGCCACAATTTCCGGAACCCACAGGGCAGAGCACGAACCGGTGCCAATTGGATCTCGCCGGGATCGATCGGCCCAAATGAGAGGTCGTTCGGTAGTCACCTTCACCAGGCTGGCCGGCAGCGACCGTGGGGCTGACGACCGCAGCGATTCCGGCCGCCACGGAAGGGCGAGTCCCAGAGGGATGCTGACCGAATGCGGGGGCTGGTCTCTATAATGTGCGATGAGCCTCTGAAATGCGATTGATGGTGGCATTGCTCTCACTCCTTGCGCCCACACTGGCTGCCGACGGCATTGACTTTGCGACAACTGTTCAACCCATTTTTGAGGCCAAGTGCTACTCCTGCCACGGCGAACAACAGCAAATGGGCCAATTGCGGCTCGACTCGCGAAGTGTCGTGATGGAATCCGGGCCCAGCGGCCCCAGGGTCGTTGCGCATGAGCCCGAGGCAAGCACCATTTTCCAGCGAATCACTGGCACCGGCGAAGGCAATCGCATGCCGATGGGGGGCCAACTGTCGGATGCGGAGATCACCGCGATCCGTACGTGGATCGAGCAAGGCGCAGAATGGCCGGACGGAATCGGGGCCCAAGCCGGACTGGATCAACATTGGGCATTCGTACCACCGGTGCGCCCGCAACAGCCTGACAGCCGGAGCGGCTGGGGCGTAAACCCCATCGACAGCTTCGTCCTGTCGAGACTGGAGGCGGAAGGCCTGCCGCCTTCGTCCCGCGCATCGAGGGAAGCACTCGTGCGCAGGCTCAGCCTCGACCTGACCGGGCTGCCTCCAACTATCGAGGAATCTAAACGGTTCCTTGCTAGCACTGACCCGAAGGCATACGACCGGCTGGTGGAGAAACTGCTAGCTTCTCCGCACTTCGGGGAGCGATGGGGCCGGTTCTGGCTAGACGCGGCGCGGTACGCCGATTCCGACGGATTCGAGAAAGACAAACCCCGGCAGGTCTGGTTTTATCGAGACTGGGTCGTCGCCGCTCTGAATGCCGACATGCCCTACGACCGGTTCGTCGTTGAACAGATCGCTGGCGACCTGTTGCCGGGCTCGACACAAGCGCAACGGGTCGCCACGGGTTTCCTGCGCAATTCAATGATCAATGCCGAGGGCGGTGCCAATCCAGAGCAATTCCGCATGGAAGCCATGTTCGACCGTATGGATGCGATTGGGAAGGCCATCCTCGGCCTCACTGTCCAGTGTGCGCAGTGCCACGACCACAAGTACGACCCGATCACTCAACGGGTTTACTACCGGCTGTTCGCCTTCATCAACAACTCGCACGAATCGTCGGAAGCAGTCTATACGCCAGCCGAAAACCAGATGCGCGCCGAGATCTACGAGGGCATCCGGGCGGTCGAAGAGGAACTCCAGCGTCGCACTCCGGACTGGCGCGAGCGCATGGCTGCTTGGGAACGGGACGAGGCAAATGCGCAGCCAGAGTGGAACGTTCTGGATACGAACATCAAGCTCGGCAGCGGTGAGAAATACCTGGTTCTTGCCGACAAGTCCATCCTCGCTGACGGATACGCTCCGACCCGTAGCGTTGTGACTCCTGAAGGCCGTTTGGAGTCTGGCACGGTCAGGGCGTTCCGCTTGGAACTACTGACCGACCCGCGCCTGCCGTTGGGTGGGCCGGGACGCTCGTTCCGGGGCACCGCGGCTTTGACCGAATTCACCGTGGAGTACGCCAAGGAGAGCAGCCCGAAGGCTTGGAAAAAGGTCGAGTTCTCCAGCGCGACGGCGGATGTCAATCCGCCGATTTCATGGCTTGATCCGTTCCTGTTTCCCGACAAGGAGAACAAACGCAGGGTCTTGGGAGACATCGGGTTCGCAATCGACGGCTTCGCCATGAGCGCGTGGCTGATCGACGGAGGACCGGGACGGCGCAACGTGCCGCGAAAAGCGGTCTTCCATCTGAAGGAGCCGCTGGAAGCGGAGGAACCGCTGCTCCTGAAGTTCAACCTCTCGATGAAACACGGGGGGTGGAACTCCGATGACAACCAATCCCTGAACCTGGGTCGCTACCGCCTCTCGTACACCTCCGAACAGGGGGCCGTGGCCGACCCGCTCCCGGCGGACGTCCGGAGGATCGTGTCGGGCGTGCCGCGGGAACAGAGGTCTCCGGACCAAGAAGCGGCGGTGTTCCGACAATGGCGCAAGACCGTGCCTGAATGGGCCGAGGCCAATCGTCGGATCGAGGAGCTTTGGCAGGAATACCCCGAAGGCTCGTCCCAACTCGTCATGAACGAGCGTAACGAGCCCCGCATGACCAGCATGCTGCAGCGAGGCGATTTCCTGCGCCCGACCGAACAGGTGGAGCCCGGCGTGCCGAGCTTCCTCCACGGCATGCCGAAGCAACACGACAGGCCGGGTCGCCTCGAATTCGCAGAGTGGTTGGTGGACCGCAATGCGCCGACCACCGCAAGGGCGATCGTCAACCGGATCTGGCAGGGTCACTTCGGGACGGGCATCGTGGAGACGTCGGAAGACCTCGGACGACAATCGGCCGGCCCCTCGCATCCCGCGCTGCTTGACTGGCTGGCCGTCGAGTTGATGGATAACGGCTGGAGCCTTAAGCACATCCATCGTCTGATCGTCTCGTCGGAAACCTACCGCCAGTCATCGAGGGTCACGCCGGAGTTGCTCGAGAAGGATCCCAACAACCGCCTCCTGGCACGAGCCTCGCGCTTCCGAGTGGACGGTGAATTGGTTCGGGACATGGCGCTTGCATCGAGCGGGTTGCTCACGCCAGCGATCGGCGGCCCGCCCGTCTACCCACCCGCTCCCGAGATCCTGTTCCTGCCACCTACCAGCTACGGTCCGAAGCGGTGGTACGTCGAGGAGGACGACCAGCGGTACCGTCGGTCGCTTTACGCGTTTCGGTATCGGTCAGTTCCCTACCCTGTGCTGACCACCTTCGACACGCCTGTGGGCGATTTCGCGTGCGTGAAGCGGGATCGTTCGAACACACCGCTGCAAGCCCTAGTCACCCTCAACGAAACCATGTTCATGGAGGCAGCGCGCGAACTCGGCCGACGGACCCTCGCAGCGGGTGGCCCGACCGATCCCGAGCGCGTCGAGTACGCCTTCAGACGGGTGCTGGCAAGACCCCCGAAAGTAACCGAGCAGACAGAGCTGTTGACGTTCCTCAATGGACAAAGGGAACGGATCGAGTCCGGCCAGCTAGACCCATTGGAACTGGTCGGAGGGGACAGCACCCTGCTCGCTGCCGGCGAGTCAATGCCGGGGACCGAACTCGCAGCCTGGACGGCTGTGTCCAGGGTGCTGTTGAACCTGGACGAAGCGATTACGAGGGAGTGACGCAATGCTGAAGCCGCAAGACGCTGCCAATCCGCTGGCCCGAAGATGGTTCCTGCAACAGTGCGGGGTGGGACTCGGAGCCGTCGCGCTCCGGCAACTGCTGCAGGCGTCCGACCCATTGGCGCCTAAGAAGCCGCACCACGACCCTACCGCCAAGAACGTGATCTTTCTGTTCATGGGCGGCGGCCCCAGCCACCTAGAACTCTTCGACCACAAGCCGGCACTCGGCAAGCACGAGGGCACACTCCCGCCCGAGAGTCTGCTTGAAGGCTATAGGGCGGCGTTCATTGACCCGAACTCGACGCTGCTGGGCCCGAAATTCAAGTTCTCGCGTCACGGGCAAAGCGGTGCCGAGCTCTCGGAACTGATCCCGTACATTGCATCCGTGGCGGACGACATCACCATCGTCAAATCCCTCGTCACTGACGCCTTTAACCATGCACCAGCCCAAGTGATGATGAGCACTGGCTCACAGCAGTTCGGCAGACCGTCCATGGGGGCCTGGACCCTGTACGGGCTGGGCAGCGAATCGAGGGACCTGCCGGGGTTTGTCGTCTTCAGTTCCGGCCAGAAGGGTCCGAGCGGTGGCAACAGCAACTGGGGCAGCGGCTTCCTCCCATCGATGTACCAAGGCGTGCAATTCCGCACGAGCGGAGATCCAGTGCTGTATCTGTCGAATCCTCCGGGAGTGGATCGGAGGCTGCAGCGCGATTCGCTGGATTCGATCCGGAGGCTCAACAGCATCCACCTGGAGGAAACGGGAGACCCCGAGATCACGACCCGGATCAATTCGTTCGAGATGGCATACCGGATGCAAGAAAGCACGCCAGAACTGATGGACATTTCGCAAGAGCCCCAGCATGTCCTGGACATGTACGGAGCCGAGCCGGGCAAGCCATCCTTCGCGAACAACTGCGTTCTCGCGCGTCGGCTCGTGGAACGCGGCGTTCGGTTCGTGGAGCTATTCCACGAGTCGTGGGACCAGCACGGCAGCCTGGTATCCGGTCTGACGAAAAATTGCAAGGACACCGACCAGGCGTCCGCCGCCTTGGTCAAGGACTTGAGGCAGCGAGGCCTTCTCGACGACACGCTCGTCCTGTGGGGTGGGGAGTTCGGACGCACCCCCATGGTCCAAGGGGGCACCGACGACGGACGGGACCATCACCCGAACGCGTTCACCATGTGGATGGCTGGTGGCGGCACCAAGCCCGGCATCACGATCGGCGAGAGCGACGAGCTCGGCTTCAACGTCATCGAGGACCGGGTTCACGTGCACGACCTGCATGCCACAATCCTGCACGTGCTCGGCTTCGATCACACCAAGCTCACCTACCGGTTCCAAGGGCGGGACTTCCGCCTCACCGACGTTGCGGGAAACGTCGTGCAGAAGATACTGGCTTAGGGGCCGCCGGGGATTCCTTCCCCCTGCGGTTGCAGGTCGAGGCCGAAAAGGAGCCAACTCCGATCGCGACAGCGGTCAGCCGGATGTTGCATCAAACGATGACCAACCCTACCGGTGCGTCTTGTCGTCGATCGTTCTCAGGTCAATACCGTCCTCGAAGACCCCCAAGGTGACGATGGCGAAGGTAAACACGTTGGTCCCCGGCTCGAGATGGCCGCCGAATGCCTGGTTCTCGTCCGCCAGCGTCATGTGCGCATGGATGCGACCGTCAATCACATAGCCGTTCATGCTCACGATATCGGCGGGCTTCGTTGGATTCCGCGTGAAGATGTTCTCGGACGGAAAAACGCGGTTGCTGACCGCATGAAGGTGATAGTTGCGAACTGAGCCGATGCCCGCCAGAATGACGGCATTGCGAATGCCCTGATCCATTACCATCTGCTCGAACGCAGCCAGCAGGTCGACCTTGTACTTGAAGCGCAGGACAACCACGCGCTCGAACTCTCCTTCGATGGCGTAGCCATCGGGCACCTTGTCGCTGTTGGGCTTGGAATCCAGCTCGGGCGTCGTCGCCTTGGTCACCACGGTCTGGGTGATCTGCGACAGGCCGATACTCGCCGTGATCAAGGCGACTGCGATTAGCTTCTTCATGGTCTTGCCTTTCTTCGTATGGTCCGCGGCAAACTGGACGACCCTTCAGAGAGCGTAACGCTCGGCACCCTAGGTTTAGCCCGAATCCTGAGCCGCTGCGGTCCGTGACGAACTGCCGCGACCGTCCATCCGTCGAACCCTCTACCGGGGGCGCAGCTTCTGGACTCTTTGGTTCTTGATCTCGCTCGCGAAAATGTTGCCCCGCGAGTCGAGACCGAGGTGGTGCACGAAGTTCAGTTCGCCGGACATGCGGCCGTTCGTGCCGTACGCGCCGAGAACCTTCCCTTCCAGAGTCGTTCGCAGGATCCGGTCATTGTGACCGTCAGCGAGGAACAGTGTCTGGTCCGCCTGAATGTCCAAGCCCCACGGCGAGCCGACATGTCGCCACTGCGTAAGGAACTTCCCATTCGAGTCGAACACCTGCAGGCGGTAATTCTCCCGGTCTCCAACGTAGACGCGCCCCTGCCGGTCGACCGCGATTGAGTGAGGGAGGTTGAACTCGCCTTCGCCATCGCCCTTCTTGCCCCAGGCCATGAGAAACCGCCCCTCCTTGGAGAATTTGACGACCCTGGAATTCACGTAACCGTCGCTGACGTAGAAGTCCCCGTTCGGTGCAAAGGCAACGTCTGTCGGCCGGTTGAAGAGCTCGTCACTCTCGCCGCCTTGTCCCCTTCGACCGATCACCATGCGGACCCGCCCCGCAGGGTCCATCTTCAGAACCTGATGCGTGTCGTTGTCGACAGTCCAGATGTTGCCATCGGGATCGACGCGGATAGCGTGCGGGCGAATGAACATGCCGCTCCCCCACCAACGGACCAGCCGGCCATCCGGCATGAACTCCATGATTGGATGCTCGCCGCGATGAAAGACGAAAACATGGTCCCGCGCATCCACAGCGACTCCGGCCACCTCCCCGAAGTTCCAGCCGGCAGGAATCGCCGGCCAGTCCGGGTCAGCCTCATATTGCATGCCAGGGAATTCCGACTCGGGGATCCCCAGCGTTACGCACAACAGCAGCAGAACCACAATCTGTACGGTTCGTTGCATCGTCATCGTCCTCCTCTGTTCAGCCGAGGCTACCGTTTCGCACCTCTCATCCGCATAGGACTCATCAGTAGTGTGCCACGAAAAATCGCGAATTCCGGAGTCACCGTGCTCCAAAACCGGAATTGCAACCCCCAGCTATTGGCCGAGAACCGTCGAAGCCTGCGCGCTGACGCGGTCGGCAGGTGTCACGCCTGCCGAGGCCATCACCTCTCGGATCGCCCGCTCGGCGATTGGATGCGGCCGGATCGTCCGGGTTCCCTGATAGCCCGCCGCCAATGCCAAGGGAGTCGAACCGTAGCGATTCGCCCGGTTCCAGGTCTCGATTCGGGCACCGCGTGCAGCGAGGAACTTGATCGGCGCGGCACGGTCCCTGTAAGCAGCCGCGTGCATCGCGGTCTCGCCGTTTGCATTGACTGCGTTGATGTCAACTCCGAGGTCCAGCAGCAGTTCCATCACTTGCACGACTTCATCGTCGGTTCCGAGTCTGGCTCCGGCGAGCATCAGCGCAGTACTGTTGTTTCCGTCGGTCAGAAGGGGATCGGCCCCGAGATGGACGAGGGTCGTCATCAGCTCGATGTCGGCCGTTTGCGCGGCCCCGAGGAACGGGGTGGGTCCCACCACGAACGAACCCAGGTTGACCCGACCAGGCCCCGTCATCCTCGCGTTCAGGTCCGCGCCCTGCCGGACGATCTCGCCGACGAATTCCAGACTGGTCATATTCCCAGTGGGCACCGGCGGCGGGTTAGCGTCGCCGGGAGGAACACGTCGCGCTGGGACAATCGCGTGCAGCGCCGTGTATCCGCCTAGGTCGGCCGCATTCGGATCAGCACCGGCATGCAGTAAATACGCAGCCAGTTGGAAGTGTCCGTTCTCGACCGCCACAAGCAAGGGTGTCGCCCCGGGCCGGGGCTTCGCGGTATATCCGATATGGCGCCACTCGGGCGCCGGCTCGATCCTCACGTTCACGTCGGCACCGGCTTCGACGAGCGTTCTGACCGCGTCGATATGCCCTCCCCTCACCGCGAAGAACAGGGGGGTGAAGCCCGATTCCAGTGTCCTGCGGAAGTCAGCTCCGAACTCGATCAGTTCGGCGACCACCTCGGCGTGGCCCTCGGCCGCCGCCCAGATCAGGGCCGTCTGCTCGGACTTGGGCCGGTAGGCCAAGACTGCGGGGTCGTTCATCCTGTGGAGGAAAGCATTCGCTCCCGCTCCCTCCCGCCGGCCCATACCGAAAACGGTCGGCTTCGGATCCGCCCCGCGACGGAGCAGAGACTTGACGGGTCCTATCTTTCCAGTGCGAGACGCGGTCATGAGCACGGTCTCACCGTTCGGAAGCTTCGTGTTCGGGTCGGCCCCGGCATCGAGCAGCAGTTCGACCATCTGCCCGTTCCCGTTCGTGCATGCCAAGGTCAACGGAGTGATGCCGTACCGGTTCGCGGCAGCCGCGCGAGCCCCCGCTTCAACCAAGAGCCGCGCGATCTCCAACTCGTCGTGAAGGGCGGCCCAGTGGAGACCGGTCATTCCATCTACCTGGGGAGCGTTGACGTCCGTCGACTCGGCCAGCAAACTGCGGATGGCGGGCCGGTCCAGTGCTTGGACCGCGTCGGCGAGCGGCGCCCCGAGGGCCGCCGCCGCGACCGGGCATAGCAGCCAAGCTACGCACCAGGCAAGACTCCTAGTTGCCCGCATCACGAGACCTCTCTTTGGATCAGATCGACAGCATTTCGTCAACGCGCCCGTTGCTGTCGGCGAATGACTCCATGCGCACTCCCACCTTTTCGAGCAGGGTCACGTGCAGGTTGGCAAGCGGAGTGCGGTCGTCGTAGCGAATGTGGCGCCCGCCCTTCATACGGCCCGCGGCACCACCCGCAACCAAGATCGGCAGGTTGATGTGATCATGCTTGTTCGGATCTCCCATGCCGCTGCCGTACAGGTACATGCTGTGATCCAGCAAGCTGCCCTCCCCGTCCGGGGTGGCCTTCAGCTTCTCCAGCATGTACGCGAAGAGCGACACGTGATACTCGTTGATTTTCGCCACCTTGTCGATCATCTCCCGATTGCCGCCGTGATGGGTCAACGGATGATGCGATTCCGAAACCCCGATCTCGGGATAGCTCCGGGTGCTCCCCTCCCGCGCCATCTGAAACGTAATGACCCTCGTAATATCAGCCTGTAGGGCGAGGACCTGCAGGTCAAACATCAGGCGGACGTGGTCCGCATAGGCGGCGGGCACGCCGACAGGGCGATCCATGTCAGGAGGCGAGCTGCGCGCCACGCCAGCCTCGGCGATCTGGATTCGACGCTCCACCTCGCGCACGCTGTCCAAGTACTGGTCCACCTTGGTTCGATCGCCCACGCCGAGCTCCCGACGGAGCCGTGACACGTCGTGCTTCACACGGTCCAGCAAGCTGGCTTGCTTCTCCAGCGTCCTGCTGCGCTCCTCCGGGCTTCCCTCGCCGAACAAACGACCGAACACCTTCCTTGGGTGAGCCTCGTAGGGCAGCGGCGTTGTCGGCGATGACCATGAGAGATTGTTCTGATAGACGCAGGCGAACCCGTCGTCGCACTGCCCCACGACATCAAGCACCTCAGTACCCAGCTCGAGTGACGGGATCCGGGTGCCCTGACCGATTTGCTTCGCCGCTACCTGGTCGGCGGTGATTCCCAGATAGTAGTCGGAACTCTCCGTCAGCTTCGCTTGCGCGCAGCTGAGGAACGCCGAATTGGACGTGGCGTGAGTGCCCGGGTACGCGTTCTGCAGTTCCATGTTCGTGAGAACGGTCACAGCATCGCGGTGGGGCGCAAGGGGCCGGAGAATCGGCGAAAGGGCCTTGAGCGAATCTGCGTCCGGAGGCGTCCACCGAGGAGTGTCCGACCCCATCGGGATGAACACGTAGCCGAGGCGCCGCACAGGGCGGGCGGGCGTCGACGTCGCAGCGGTCATCGCGGGTACCATCGCGTCGAGAAGCGGCAACGCCACGCCGGCACCAATGCCCCGTAGAAGGGTTCTTCTGGGTAGGGCTTTCTTGCTGATGATCATGATGACCTCCTCATCTGAAACGGCCGGCTTTTGACGATCCCGAGCACGAGAGAGGAAAAGCGGAAACCTTCTGTACGAGATTCTCGCACGATCTTGCGCACCGCGGGCGCGTCATGATGCTCGATAACCCGTCCAAGGGAGTACGTCAGCAGCTTTTCAGCCAGTGCTCCGA
Organism: uncultured Bryobacterales bacterium; assembly: GCA_964461235.1. GTDB lineage: Bacteria > Acidobacteriota > Terriglobia > Bryobacterales > UBA6623 > VXMF01. Next base: position 9,676 of record CAYWUV010000015.1, read on the forward strand.
CAAACATGTCAGGTCTGTCGAGCAGGACTCGCTCCAAGCCCGTGACGCCTTCGAACGGAGTTCCGCCGGGTAGCTTTCCCGACGCATCGACGGGCTCGTCACCCTCTGATTCGCGCCAGCGGCCTACGGCGTCGTAATTCTCGAGTGCGAACCCCAAGGGATCCATCAGGCTGTGGCAGCCCGAGCAAGCCGGATCGCTGCGGTGCTGGACAAGCCGTTCCCGGACCGAAAGTCCTCCGGAGGTTGTCTGCTCCTCAAGCGAAGGGACGGTGGCAGGTGGCGGCGGGGGCGGCGCGCCCAAGAGATTCTCTAGGATCCAGTGACCCCGGATAACGGGCGACGTTCGCGTGCTGTACGACGTCACGGTAAGGATGCTTCCCTGGCGGAGCAAGCCGCCGCGCGGTTGGTTGTCGTCGAGCCTGACTCGACGAAACCAGCTTCCGTAAACGTGGGGGATCCCGTAGTGCTTCGCAAGGCGCTCGTTCAGAAACGTGTAGTCAGCATCGATCAGGTCCAGGACGCTACGGTCCTCCCGGATCACGCTCTCGAGAAGCAGTTCGGTCTCCCGTCGCATCGCCTGACGCAGGTTGTCATCGAAACTCGGGAAGAGGCGCATGTCGCGCTTGATCGACTCGAGGTTCCGCAACTGCAACCACTGACCTGAGAAGTTCGTCACGAGCGAGCGGGCTCGAGGGTCCGACAGCATCCGCCTCACCTGGCTGTCGAGGACTTGCGGCTGCTTGAGCTCCCCGCTGGCGGCGGCGTCCAGAAGCTCGTCGTCGGGAATGCTGCTCCAGAGAAAGAACGACAGCCGGGATGCCAGTTCGGCGTCGCTGATCCGGTATGCAGTGCCCGGGGCCAATCCCTCTGGCTCCCGCTCTACGCGGAAAAGGAAATTCGGGCTGACCAGAATCGAGGAGAGCGCCATCTCGATTCCCGCGTCGAATCCTCCCTGCGACCATCCGCGCCGGAAAAAGTCCAGAGGACTGTCGAAATCCCCGTCGACGACCTCCCTTCGGTATGCCCTGCGCATCAGGCTGGCGATGATCTGGCGTGCGCAGGTCTCCTCCTCTTGCAGGCTCGACTCGGCCGGCATACAAGTGAAGATCCGCTCCCTGCTCGGTGTGTTCCCGGGCCCGGTAGCGGCATACGGACCCCGGATCGAGATCTCGTAGACTGCCGGCTGGATGCGGGGGTGACGGTACGCGTTGAAGTGCGCCTGGTAAGGGTTGCGATCCGTCTCCAAGACGCCCCAGGGTTTTCCAAGGAATGTCACTCCAACTTTCCGCGGACCTGCTCTGACGGGAACGCGGAGGCTAAGGTGGCCATCCACGGTGGAGTGGTCTCCAATGTGTGGTGGCGGAGCGACCTCGAACAGCCGAATGCGCTGCCCGTCAAGTAGCACCTCGACCTCGTGGGGCACCCGCAATCCCTCGACCTGCTCGTCACGGTCACGGGTTAGACGGACGACGATTTCGTACTCGGCGTCCACCGGAAAGTTGTGCGTGAACTGCATCCCGCCTCGAGTCCCGACCGGAAGCCCGTCCACATGGCGCTCCTGTGTGACATCCGGTTTCGTCTTGACGGTGTGCACCTCAAGGGAGGTCACCGGCCGGCCAACGGCCAACCGCGAGATCCGGTCCGCGGCGGCGACATAGCTCTCGAGCAGCATGGGGGACAGATCGCCGACCGTTATGTTGTCGAAGCCCGAACTCGACTCGTCACGGGGCAACAGTTCCGCCAATTCCAGTTCGAGGGCAAGCAGGTCTCGAATGGCGTTTTGGTATTCGGTCCGGGTTAGCCGGCGGAAGGTATCCGTGCGGCCTGGATCCGGGTCGGACTCAGCGGCTCGATCCAACTCGACAGTGAGGTGCTCCAGCACCGCCTCGTAGGATTCCTCGTCCGGGCGGAGGACGCCGACAGGTGGCATCTGGCGGCTGTGAAGCTTGCGCACCACCTTCTCCCAGACCGGGAAGTGCTCGGCGAGCGGCTCGGCACCGATCCGGTCAAGCGCGAGCCCCGCAGTCTCCAGCGTGGCGTTGTGGCACGCGACGCAGTACTTTTCGACGAACTGCTGATGGGGAGCGGTCCGTTGCCCATACACCGCGCAGAGCACCCCGCCAGCCGCAAGCAGAACTGGCAGCCGGAAACGAGTTCGCCGCATCTGGCTTACATCAAGCGTCGCGGACCCTTTTCGGGCTCAGAATACCAGACGGAAACTCGCCCGGCAAGGACCGGGCAGGACTGGGCAGGACTGGACTCGGACCGCCTCTCTGGCACTCGCTCCGACCGACGGCGCTAACACCTCGCCGAGAGCAGGGAGCCGGGCCGCAACCACGGGACCGAACCGGAACCGCCGCTAGTCACCCTCCGGGAAACCCGGCACCGCGCGCCACCTTCGATGATCAGGCTTCAGGCCCCGCCCGCTCCTATCGGCAGACCTGATCCCGCAGTTGCAATTAGGTCGTCAGCGGGTGCGGGTGAGGCGCGACTTGACCCGCCTGACCAGTTTGATGATCTCCTCGGCCTTCCGCACGCTACGAACGTCGACGGTATGAAACTCATTCGCTTCGATCTCTTCCTGCAGCTGCGTGGCGAGTTCGATGACCTTCGCCATGTCCTCCTGGGATTTTTTCGCTTCGCTTTTCAGAATCACCAGCGTGCGAGACCGCCCGTCGGGCATCCGAGCCTCCGGCTCCCTCCCAAACGGTTCACCCCGCGAACCGCCCCGCCGGCCACCTACCTGTGCCCCCAGCGGGGCGAGGATGAGAGCCAAGCAGAGTGTCGCAACCCAGGATTTCGTCATGGCTACGCATCATGATACGCTCAGACTAGTGAGACGGTCTTGCAGCGGTCTCCTGCGGGGCGGGCGCTGTGATAGACTCGGATTTTCGACCGGTCGCCAGCAGCGGGTCCACAAAGCGGCGAACGGACCGACAAGCAATTAGTTTGAGTCAGTTGAGGAGAGGTTCGAGACCATGGCGTATATCATCGCGGAACCGTGCATCGGCACCAAAGACACTGCCTGTGTAGACGCTTGCCCGGTGGACTGCATCCACCCTAAGGCCGACGAAGACGACTTCGATGCGGAAGAAATGCTCTACATCGATCCAGAAGAGTGCATCGACTGCGGGGCCTGCGTGCCTGTGTGCCCTGTTTCAGCGATCTTCGCAGAAGAAGATCTTCCGGAAGAATGGGAAGAGTTTACCGAGCGCAACGCCGCCTACTACGAGTGAGCACCGCGGGCGGGTTGGGCTCGCCCCTGCTGAGTGCCCCAGTGCCACTAGACTGATCGACTCACCCGTGCGCGATCGTTTGTCGGGAGTCGGGACGGCTTCCTGCCGGCACGCCAAATGTACCAAGAAGCCCTGAACTAATGGCGCTCCCCTAGGTTGCGGGAACTATGCTATTCGTCCTTCTTGTGGACGTCGTGGCAGGTCTTGCAACCTCCTCGCATCGTTTCCAGACCGCCGTTGAAGCCAGCAGCGTCCATGCGATAGGCACCTAGCATCGCGTCCCGCGATGCCGCGACGACCTTGCTCGCGCCATCCTTCCACGCGTCGTCCTTGACCCGTCCGTCCATCAGGACAAGTTGGGCTGCCTCATTTACCATGGACACGGCTCCGAATGCCTTCTGCCATTCATCCTTGCCTGACGGGCCGCCGGCCTCTCCGAACGCCTTGATCGTGTCCATGGCAGGCTTGACCATATATGCCATTAGGACATTGACGGAAGCTGCCTTCTTGTAGGAATGTCCCTCCTGGTTGTCGGCTGCCGCCATTGGTGAAACGAACAGCGCAATTCCCGTCAGAATCAAAACGGATCTCATCCTCAATCTCCTGGACCTAACTCTCGTGAACCACGCGGACTCCAGCCAGTCACGCCCGCGCCTACCGGATTATATCGAACGGAGACGCCTCCCGGCACAGGTGCCTGCACGACTCGTACCCTGACTTTGAAGCGATCGCGAAGAGATCCAGGCGGGCAACTGACAGCGCTGGGGTTCAGCACCCGGATTCCAGTTCACTGCTGCCAGGACCGGTCCCTGGCCGCGCGAAACTCATCTTGCTCTTCCCAAGTGGGCAGATCGGCCTGGTCTGCTACGACACGCCCCAGTTCGAGGCCGAATCGCGCCAACCCGACGATACCTGCGAAGTTCCAGTCTTCCCGATACTCGTCGGATGGCTGATGGTAGTGCTGGCTCCTGAACTCCGCTACACGATCTTCTCCCCAGCCGTCAGGCCTGCCCACGTACCGGGAACCCGACTTGAGCGAGAACGCCGGCACACCATGCTTTGCGAGGCTGAACTGATCGGAACGATAGTAGTAGCCCTGCTCCGGATGCGCGTCGGGCGTCAGGGTCACACCGAACCCCTCGGCAAGGGCCTCGACCGTCGCACGCAGTGTCGTGCGCTCGTACCCCGGAAGTGAATAATCACTTGTCGCCCCGTAAGGGTACAGCCCGTCGAAGTTGAGATTCACCGCGGTCCGTCCGACTGGCACGACCGGGTTGGCACCGTAGTAGGCAGAGCCGAGCAACCCGCTTTCCTCAGCCCCGACGAAGGCAATGAGAATGCTCCTGGCGGGCCTCTTCTTCATTGTGCCGAATGCCCGGGCGATCTCAAGCAAGACGGCACAGCCGGTGGCATTGTCGACAGCGCCGTTATAGATTGCGTCCTGGCCCTCACCGGCTTCACCGGTACCGATGTGATCCCAATGGGCCGTGTACAGCACCGCCTCGGCCTGTCGCTCGGGATCGCTGCCAGGCAATCGACCGATCACGTTACGCGTCTCGATGGGAATGATCGAGCTGCGCAGGTCGGCTTCGGCCTTGAGGTTGAGCGGAATCGGGACGAAGTCCTTTCGGTTGGCCATGTCCAGCAACTCCCCGAGACTCTTTCCGCTCGTGGCGGTGGCTTGCGAGAACAGACGTTCGGCAGCACTGGAGGTAATCCATCCTGCCAGGGCGAGCTTCGATTCCCCTTCCTGGACTTCGACGTACGGCTGGCTGCCGCTCCAAGAGTTACGCACAACCTCCCAGGGATAGCCGGCAGTCTCGTCGGTATGGACGATCAGGGCTCCCAGCGCCCCGCGACGGGCGGCCTCTTCGTACTTGAACGTCCAGCGACCGTAGTAGGTCAGCGCTCGCCCTCCAAAGAACGAACCGTCAGTGGAAGGGGGCTCGTTGGTGAACAGGACCACTACCCTTCCCCGTACATCGGTGCCCTTGTAGTCGTCCCAGTCGAATTCCGGCGCGGTGATTCCACGGCCCACGAATACCAAATCGGCGTCAAAAACCTCGCGTCCGGTCTGACGCTCGTTGTTCCCGACATACTCCTCAGCCGGAACGAACTCGCTCCCCTCGATCCGCAGGACAGAGCCCGGCTGGGTCCTGACTTCCACGAGCGGGACCCGCTGGAAATAGGTGCCATCGTCCGCCCCCGGCTCGGCCCCGGCAATGGCGAGCTGTGTCGCCAAGTATTCCGTGGCGAGCGCCTCACCGCGGGTGCCTACCCCTCGGCCTTCGAGCAAGTCGTGCGCCAGAAAACGGACGTGTGCCTTGAGCGCGCGGGAGTCGATCGGCACCGCGGGCGGACCAGAGTCCACTCCGCAACCGACGGTGGCCCCGGCAAGGGCAGTGGCGGCTAGCCAGCGCATAACGAACGAATGCTACCAGAGTCGGCGAGCACAGCCATTAGGGGGTGCGGCCGGTCAGACGCGAGGTTCAGCCGAGATGCCGGCCGTTCTATCGACTACCAGACCACCGCTTTGTGAGGAGCCGCAGGCGGGCGAATCTCCAAGCAGCCTTTCCCGGTAGGCAGGAGCTTCCCCGGGTTCAACCGGCCGTCTGGATTGAACAGCCGCAAAAGGCGCTCCATCTGCGTGAGGCTGTCTTCATCGAACAGCAACGGCATGAGTTCGTTCTTTTCCATCCCCACCCCGTGCTCACCGGTAATCGCCCCGCCCACATCGACGCAATACCTGAGGATCTCCTCCCCTGCCTCACGCGTGCGGCGCGTCTCGTCCTCGCTACGGGGGTCGAAGAGAATGATCGGATGCATGTTGCCGTCGCCCGCATGGAAGATGTTGCTGATGGTCAGGCCATACTTCTCCGAGACGCGATAGATGTGACGGAGCGTGTCGGCGATGCGCGTCCGGGGAACAACGCCGTCCTGGACGTAGTAGGTCGGGCTCACGCGACCGACGGCACCGAATGCATTCTTGCGGCCCTTCCACAGCAAGGCGCGCTCCTCCGCACTCTTGGCGACGCGGACCTCGCGAGCCCGGCATGCCTGGCACACTGAGTTGACGAGATCCAACTGCTCGGCAACCCCCTCACGGATCCCTTCCAATTCGATAAGCAGGACAGCCTCTGCGTCCATCGGGAAGCCAGCGTGGGTCGCCTCCTCGACCATCCGCAACATGACCCCGTCCAGCATTTCTACGGCCGCCGGAGTGATGGCCCTCGCAGTGAGCTCCCCGACGGTTGAAGCCGCGTCCTCCGCACGGTCGTAGATCGCCAGGAGCGTCTCAACGGCCTCGGACGCCCGCATGAGTCGGACGATCACCTTCGTGACCAGGGCCATTGTGCCTTCGGAGCCGGTAAGCAGACCTCTGAGGTCGAAGCCGGGAAGGTCCTGTTCCTTTCCGCCGAGGTTGACGACTGTCCCGTCGGGCAGAACGGCCTCGATGCCCAGGACATGATTGGTGGTCACCCCGTAAATTAGTGTGTGCGGCCCACCCGCGTTCTCAGCGACGTTGCCTCCGATCGTGCAGGCCTTCTGGGACGACGGGTCCGGGGCATAGTAGTATCCGCGGGCCTGGACGGCACGAGTTATGTCCAGATTGACAACTCCGGGTTGGACCACGGCGCATTCGTTCTCGAGATCGACCTCAAGGATCCGGTTCATGCGCGAGAACCCGATCATTACCCCGCCCTGACGCGGAATCACGCCACCGCTCAGGCCGGTGCCAGCCCCCCGTCCCACTAGCGGCAGCGAGTGATCGGACGCGACTCTGACGATCTCGACCACCTGCTCCGTGCTGCGCGGAAACACGACGCAGTCTGGTCGTGCCTTGTCGATGCTCCCGTCGTATTCGTAAAGCAGGAGGTCCTGGTCCCTGTGCAAGACCGCTCGATCGCCGACGATCCGGCGCAAGTCGCGGAGGGCGGACTCCAAGAGCACGGTCCTATCGTAATGGAACGGTCAGACTGCTGCCGGGTGGGCGGCCTGTTGTTGCATGGTGGCGGCCGCGAAGCTCAAGAGATCACGGCGCTGCCGGGAAACATCCGCCAGACGGGAGTAATCGCCTGCCATCTGGCAAAGCTGCAAGACATTCGGACACGTAAGGAACTGCGCGTCCGCCGCGGACAAGTGTCGAACGGCGACATCAGCAGCCTCGGCCGCCCTTCCCAAGCGGACAAGTAGGTTGACCAGTACTTGCGCCGGCGTCGTCCCTGCAATCTGCGGGTCGCAAGTCTCGATCTTCCCCCGGAAGTGGTTCAGCCCACCCTCGATGTCGCGCCCGATCACGGTGCGGATGTAGACCCCGTAGTCCTCAAACACCTTTTCGAATGGCGGATTGCCCGGAAACTGGTACATCTCGCCCAGCCTCCGCCCGTACTCGGACATGCCGTAGAGCAGTGCGAGAGTGTCGTCTCGCTCGATCGACGGAGACATCTGGACTAGGGAGGACACATGCGAGGTGTCAAGGTAGTATGCATTTCCTTCAAAGAGCCACTCGCGGCCGTCGACCAACGCCGCGAGATCGTCGCCCTCGGGTTCCTTGCCTTCCTTCTGCCGGATCGCGTACTTGATATTCGCCACGAGTTCCGAGTGGACGTTCTCGGCCAGCAAGTGAGCGCAGTCCTGGCGCCCTTCCTCGACCGGATACTGTGAGAAATTCGTGATCGCCCGGCACGTACCGTAGTGCTCGAGGATCAGTTCGAAGCCTTTCCTAGGGTGAACCTGCTCATGGTAGGCAACTTCGATGACTCCGTCCAAGGCTTCGCCGTTCGCACCTCCATCGAACTCCTCAATTGCGGCCCGAACCGGTTCCTTGTCGCCGAGCGCACGGAAATAGGGCCAAGCCTTGCCGATGTCGCCGTCGTGCAGGAAGAGAGTGCCGACCTCCTGGGCCGCTTCTACCGTGGCCTGTTCGTACGCCGCCTGCACGTCAGGCGCGAGATTTTGCCACGGCTCAGTCTGGATCAACGGCATGCCCAGTTCATGCCTCTTCTTCATCAGCCTCGCCTCAAAGATGAGCGGATAGGCCCCTTCCTCCCGAAATCTCTGGACCGCCAACTGGAAGCCGGTATCGGTGTCGCCGGCCCTCAAAGCCACCCCGACTCGTTCGAAGACATCCATAGTCGTCAAGCCTACCGCCATTATGGGATACGTTGGCCGCATGAATGGCGAACCGGCCACTCGGACCGCATTCTCCGATGGCCGCCGTCAGCGCTGGCCATCGGAGCACCCATCGTTCCGCGCCCGTCGCGATCGCCGGGACGCGAACGGGCCGCCGGGAGGCGGCCCACTCTCTAACGCATCCAACGGAGCCTTTCCCTCCTGTCGTAGTCCAGTTGGGCAGCCTGACGCGCGGCCCGGTATCGCAACCAACTTGACATCAACAGCACCGATGCGCCCAGCACCAGCCAGCCGTGATCGACCAAAGATTCGAAACCGTCGAAGCGGTAGCCGCTTCGGAATATGTTGGCCACGGGAACCGCGAGGACGGCCAGTGACCAGAGGAGCAACGGGACCCGTGCGAACCGGCCCCTGCGAAGAGCAAGCAAGGATGCAACGATCCCGAAGCTCCCACCAAGAACTAGGACTGTCGCGGCGCTTTCGGGGGCAACCGGCAGTAGGGAAATGGAGAGGTCTCCGCCATCAATCCACCCTAGGGCGGCTAGTCCGACGCAGAACGAGCCGAGTCCAAGGTTTACGAGGACTCCCAATACTTCGAACAGAGTTCGCATCCGCAGAAAACAGGCCGGTCCAAGACAATTTGTAGACCGTTGTAAATTGTAACAGTTCCGCGGAGTTGGACCCCTGCCGCAGGCTCCACAGCGCTCCGACCAAGCGGAGCGTGCCTCGGTCAAGGGCGGCCTTCAGAACGGGAGAATTCGATCCGAGTGACGGCGCTGGTGGTCATCGTCGCTCGGGCAAGGAAGTTCCCGAGCAATTCGAGGAGTGCTTGGTCACAGGTCGGGCATACGGTTTTGCCCACCGGCCTACGGTAGTCAGTCTCCGCCCAGACCCTCCTGGAGATATCGGAACAGACCCGCTGTCTCTCGCATGTCGAAGGTGTCGAGCAGGCCTTCCGGCATGATCGAGATCTCAGACTCGCGCATGTCGACAATATTCTCCCTCGCGATCGATACAGGGCGATCGAGATCGGGAATGAGGACCGTGATGGTCTCATCATCCTCCTCAAGGATCATTGCGGAATAAACGTCGTCCTTGGTCTCGATCCGCCAAGCCCCGTACTGGTCCGAAATGGTCCTCGAGGGCCACAGCGTCGCCTCCAGCATGTCGCTCCGGCTGAATCGGTTGGGGAGAGTCGTCAGGTCCGGCCCATAGTCCTCCCCCAAGTCGCCGAAGCGATGGCATTTCGCACAAGCTTCTTCGAAAATGCCCCTGCCTCGATCCATGTCGGCGACCGTGGTCATTGGGTCGTACATCATGTACTCGAAGATCTCCTGTTCGCTGTACAGCTTCGTGCCTGACCGGCGGGCGAAGATGTTCGGCTGCACGTGGTCGGAACGTCGGCGCAGCGATGCCAGCAGTTGTTCGTCCTCAACAGGTGCGTACTCGGGAATCGCATCGTATGCTGCTGCGACTTCGTGCTCGTCAAAAAATTCGAGCGAGGACTCGAACAGACGGTTGATGAAGCCGGCGAAACTGGCGCCGCCCCGCCAGTCTTTCGCCTTCCGAAACCATGTCAGGAGCGTCTGTTTCTGCTCGGCGGTCCAGCCCTCCTTGATCTCGCGCAATGCGTAGACGTAGTGAATTTGAAGCGGCTGATTGTCCTCTCCCGAAGGGAGCTGCTCAAGAATCTTGGCAATCGCCTCGGGGCGGCCTGCGTATGCCATGGTGAGCGCGTACTCCCGATTCAACCTGTCGTCAGGCGAAGGGAAACGCGGTGCGACGATTTCGAAAAGCTGGTTCCGGAGGCTTGCCCTGCAACCGCCTTCGAACTCGAGGCAGGCCAGGTGGAAGGCCCTCAGCAAAGCGAGTTCCGCGTTAGCCTCAAGGCCGTCCCTGCGCAGCATCGATAGACCCTTCTCGAACACGGGCTCCAGGTCGATCGGTTTCTCCGCCTTGCGGACGAGGGCGAGCATTCCCGTCGCCGCGGATAATGGGTCCCCTGCCTCGACGACAAGCGTTTTCCAGTTGTCAGGAGGCGTCAATTCGAGCGCCACGCGGCCCGCCCAACGAACGAAGCGATCGGGATCCCCGAGGAGGCTGTAGAGGTCGGCAGTCTCGGCGAATCCGGCATCACCCATCCGCACCAGAGCCTCGGCCGCCCGTCTTCGGACGAATGCATCGGGGTCCTTGAGCCCGTCGGCGGCAATGCGTTTCGCCCGATCGCTGCCGTGCTGGCCCACCACGTAGATCGCCGCCGCCCTCAAGGATGGGTCGCTGCTCTCGAATGCCGAGCGGATCAATGGGGCGTCCGGCTTGGGCGCGTAGCGCTGCAACAAGTGCAGCGCCTGGATTCGGTCGGACGCTTCAGCGGTCTCGTCCTGAACCAAGGACTTCAGTTGGGCACCCCATGCATCCCCCATCTCTTCCTTCATGTCGCGGAAGTACGCATCGCTGAACGCCGACAGAGGCTGCGGCTGGCGGACGACCGCAAGAATGCCCGTCTCGGGCCGGCGCTCCGTGTTCGCCCGGTATCCCTTGTACGCAACGCGATAGAAGCCGCCTTGCGTATTGCGCCCGCCCATCGTGAAGTAGACCAGCCCGTCAGGACCGATCTCAAGATCCGTGACATTGAGCGGCTCGCCGTAAATGAAGTCGGTGGCGGGCTCGGCGAGTTCGTAGCTCGCTCCACGCTGCCGGAACTTCGATAGGACAACGCGGCCTCGCGACTAGTCGCCTTGGAGGAACGCATCGAAGTACTTGGCCGGATACGCATAGCTCTGGTAGAAGTCCACGCCAACCGGGGAGCCTCGGCCCAGGTCGTCAACAGGCGGCAGCGAATCGAGGTAGTGGGCCGGGAACTTGCCCGATCCGGTCCTCCAGCCATAGTCCGCAGACGGCACGCCGTGCACGGAGCGAACGTCTCGGTACCACGGAAGGTTGATGTCCCATTCCATGTCCGAGTCGAACGTGAACGCCTCCCCTTCGTAGTTGTATGCGTGGTTGTAGGGATTGCGGAATCCGCCGAAGAGGATTGAGAAGGAATCGCCGTCGATGCGCAGCAGGACGCCTCCTGGTGCCATGCGCCCCACGGCGTGGCCTCGTGCGTCCATGTACCGATTGAGGAGTTGCGACTCCATGTACCCGGTCATGGGCGAGTCAGCCGCAATCCGCTCGCCGGGGATGAACGTGTGGTTGCCGATCAGTATCGTGATCGAGCCGTCCGGCGCGCGCCGAATGTCGTGGGGGCCGTGCTCGCCGATGCGACCCGTGTACTGAACGAGAATCTCGCGGGCGTCCGCAACACCGTCGCCGTCCGCATCGGGCAGGCGGAACAGGCAAGCCTCGCCGTTGTCGGGGTTCGTGCAATTGGCAAGGAGCGTCGAGCCGTCAAAGAAGATCCCCTGACAGTTTTGGACCTGGTCGCTGATGACCTGCTCGGACTCGAAGAATCCGTCACCGTCCTTGTCAAGCATCCTGACCGGATAGCCGCGCTCCTTGGCTACCACGGGGTGACCGTTCGCGTCGAACGTGATCTGGATCAGCGATCCGATCTGCCCTGTGTCGGCCACAGGCTCCACAACGAATCCTTCGGGGACTCGGTACGGGCCTTCGAGAACGGGGTCCGAGAGTTGGCAGCCGATCATCAGGACGGCGAGGATCGAAGGAATTGGTAGTCGCATCGCTTTGTTCAATCTTATCGAGCTATCCGGGTAAGCCGTCGGACCCGCGTACAGATGCCGCAGGGACAGCCCAACACGATCGGGCTCCGAGAAGTCCCGGAGCCCGAAGGGGATTCCGTAGTGCGGAAGTCGGCTAGTAGGTGATCCGCAGGCCCATTTGCATGATGCGGCCGCTGTTCGGGAAGGTGTTCACCACGAGCCCGAAATTCCCGCTCCCCAACGTCGTGTTGGGGATGTTGAATGTCGGCGTATTGGTGAAGTCATAGGCCTCCCAGCTGAACCTCGCCCGTCTTGAATCCATCAGCCGAGGCCGGGATGTTGTACTCCCCGGGCGGCATGTTGGGAACGGCGTAAAGGCCGTTGATGCCGGTCTCCGACCTCGTGTCCACGCCGGTCTCGGCATTGACGATCAGGATCTGCGCGCCGGGAATGACCGCTCCCGTCGCGTCGGTTACGGTGCCGTTGATTGTGCCGCCGGCCCCCTGACCCCAGACCGCGACCGGAACGGCCAAGGCCACAATCGGGACTAGGAGCCTGCGGGAGAGTGCACGGATGTTGCAACACATTCTCAATAAGTACATCCAATACAACAGATACCGGATTCAAAATAATCGCTGCCCAACAAATCACACCCGGGGCCGCCTATTGCAAGTCCGTGTCAGTTGGCACGTTGCATCCGTCAAATTGGCTGACTCCCAGGCATTGCCGGACGGCGGGGCTGTCCCACGGACAAGCGAACCGGCCTCCGTCGTGCGCTCTACCTTCTTGGGTGCGCGTCGCTTCTGACAGCGAGGCACAAGGCCCGTGACTATGAGGCGCTAGCGGTCGATTGATTTGGCGGAAGGGCTCAGCCCGTTCGGGAGGACCAGCACAGAAACCGGACCCTTATGCCTTCTGGATAGATGGACTGGTTTGGGCTGGCCAGCCCACCTCTCTAGAGCCGAGCGACGCGCACGAAAGTACGAACGCCGCCCAGAACGCCTGCGCTCCCAGCAGGTGGATCAGCTGCATCCACCCGGGCGCGGACAGGCCGATGTTGAGGAATCCGATCGCGACCTCTCCCGCCACCAGGTACATGGCAGCCTGCGCCCACGGATTGCCATTCGCTTCCCGGCCGAGAAGCCAGAACATGTATCCTGCGGAAACGATTGCGAGAACCGGGTGGAGTATTCGCAGTCGGACCAGAAAGTGATTGCCAGGGGACAGGTCGTCGCGGATCTCTGCGAAGAGCCCGGGATCGATCTCGATGTCGGTTGGGAAAACCGTGTCTCCAAGCGCGGTGACTGCCCCGCTCATAGCAGTCAATACGATCAGGACGATTCCCGCAGCGAAAGGCCGCCGACGGTGGGTCAGGAATCGTGTGCGGCCCGGTCGTGCGGATCGCCACGCGGCGAGAGCCGCAAATGCGGTCAGGGCTAGGGTGTTCGTCAGGTGCAGGGCGATCACGACCGCTCTGGCCGTCGACGCATCGTCCGCTACCAGCTCTCCGAGCACCAGACCCGCACCGATCGCTCCTTCGAAGACCACGAAGAGCAGCGTCCATGCGACGGCTCGCGTTACGGGGCCTGTACCGAACAGAACCCATGACCACGCCAGCAGCCCTAGACCGAACACTCCGCAAAGGCCGCTGGTTACCCGATGGGTGAACTCGATCAAGGTCGCCGTCGAGGGTGCCGTTGGCACAACTTCGCCGTGGCAAGTGGGCCAATTGCTTCCGCATCCGTCCCCCGAATGGCTGATGCGAACCCATGCGCCGAACAGGATTACTGCGATCAGGTACGCGAGGAACAGCCAGGCCGCAACCGTGAACCGCTGGTTGCGGGCGGACACGGTGCTAGGACCCCAGAACCACGAGGAGGTCCTTCGACTGCACCTGGTTTCCCGCCTCGACGAGAATCTCCCGCACCTTCCCGGCCTTGGGAGCGTAGATCGTGCTCTGCATCTTCATGGCCTCGAGCGTCAGCAGCTTCGCGTTGGCTTCGACCTCGTCGCCGGTCACGACGAATACGCCGGTGACCAGTCCTGGCGTGGGAGCGCCGATATGGTCTGGATTTCCGCTGCTGGCCTTGCGCGCAGCCGGCCGGTCGGCCTGAAGGGAACGGTCGCGGACGCGCACCTGCCTGGGCTGACCATTCAGTTCGAAGAAGACGGTCCGAGTCCCGTTGGGCTGAGGCTCACCCAGCGTGAGGAACTTAACGATCAACCGCTTGCCGGGTTCGATGTCGATGATGCACTCCTCATCCTTGTCGAGACCGTAAAAGAAGACCGGCGTGGGAAGCACACCCACGTCGGCGTGCTGGCGACGCGTCTCGGCGTACTTCGCGAAGACCTCCGGATAGAGGAGGTAGCTCAGCCCGTCACATCGGCGCGCCTTGGTTCCGAGGAGCTTTCCGGCCTCGCCGATGGCTGCGTCCAAATCCGCGGCCGGCAGCCTGTCGCCCGCCCTGCCCTGAATCGGATTCTTGCGGCAAAGTAGGATCTCTCGAATCTCCGCCGGCCACCCGCCAGGAGGCGTGCCAAGCGATCCGCGCATCATGTCGATCACGGAGTCCGGGAATCCTACGTTGTGGTCGGACGGCAGGTTCCGGACCTCGTCACAGGTCATTCCCTTGGCGAGAAGGAACAGCGCCAAGTCACCGACGACCTTGCTCGAAGGCGTGACTTTCACGATGTCACCGAGCAGCTGGTTTACATCGGCATACATCTGCTCGACTTCGCGCCAGCGCTGTGCCAGCCCCATAGCCGCCGCCTGCTGCTGGAGATTGGTGAACTGTCCGCCAGGAATCTCGTGCGTGTACAGACGGGCGCTCCCTGACTTGGGTGCGTTGTCAAAGGGCAAGTAGTAGGTGCGAACGGTCTCCCAGTACAGCGAGCAATCGCCAAGAGCCTCCGTGTCGAGCGCGGTATCCCGAGCGTTGCCCTTGAGCGTCCCGACGAGCGTGTTCAGGTTCGGCTGGCTCGTCGAGCCCGATAGGGCGGCGACAGCTGCATCGACGACGTCGCCCCCCGCTTCGGAGACCTTCAGCAACGTCGCAGCGTTGAGGCCGCTGGAATCGTGCGTGTGGAAGTGGATGGGCAGCCCCACTTCACTTCGCAGCACCCTGACGAGTTCGTAGCCAGCGTACGGCCTGCACAGCCCGGCCATGTCCTTGATGCCGAGCATGTGGGCGCCCATGCGCTTGAGTTGCTTGGCTAGGTCCAGGTAATAGTTGAGGCTGTACTTTGGCCGTGACGGATCGAGGATGTCACCCGTGTAGCAGATCGCGGGCTCGCAAATCGCCCCGGTGTCCCGGACGGCATCCATGGCGACCTGCATGTTCCCGATATCGTTGAGTGAATCGAAAATCCGGAAGACATCGATACCTTGCCGAGCCGCCTCGATCGTGAACTCCCTGACCACGTTGTCCGGGTAGCTCGTGTATCCGACCGCGTTGGAGGCTCTCAGCAGCATCTGGAAGCAGATGTTCGGCACGGCCACTCGCATCTGCCGCAAGCGCTCCCAAGGATCCTCGTAGAGGAACCGCAACGCTGAATCGAAAGTTGCCCCGCCCCACATCTCGAGGCTGAATAGGTTCGATAGCCGCCTAGCCACTGCCGGTGCGGTCTCCATCAAGTCGTGCGTGCGGACCCGCGTCGCGAGCAGAGACTGGTGCGCGTCGCGAAACGTCGTGTCCGTGACAAGCAGCCGCTCTTGGTCCCAGACCCACTCGCAGAACTTGTCGGGCCCGAGTTGCATCAGCTTCTGGCGCGTCCCTGCAGGCGGCTCGGTCCCGGACTCGTAAGGAACCGCGGCCGGAGGCTCAATGTGCTTGGGACAGTCCTTGCCCTGAACCGTGGGGTTTCCGTTGACGATCGTGTCGCCGATAAAACTCAAGAGCCGGTTGGCCCGGTCTCGCGTGGGCCGGAACTTGAACAGTTCCGGGGTCTCCTCCATGAATCGGGTGGTCACCTGCCCAGCTTGGAAGTCCTTGTGGTTGACCACGTTCTGAAGGAACCGGATGTTCGTCTTCACACCGCGAATCCGGAACTCCCGCAACGCGCGGTCCGCTCTGGCGCAGGCCCCTTCCAGCGTGGTGTTCCAAGCGGTCAGCTTGACGAGGAGCGAGTCGTAGAACGGACTGAGAACAGCCCCGGAATAGGCCGTGCCGTCCAGCCGGATGCCGAAGCCGGCCGCGGAGCGGAACGCCTGAAGCCGACCGTAGTCGGGTGAGAAGTTGTCCTCAGGATCCTCGGTGGTGATCCGGCATTGGATAGCGAAGCCGCGTCTCTGGATCTGGTCTTGTCGGGGGACTGCGAGTGGTTCCTCATGCAACCGACAGCCTTGGGCCACGAGGATCTGGGATCGCACGACATCAATGCCGGTGACCTGTTCCGTGACGGTGTGCTCGACCTGGATCCGCGGGTTGACTTCGATGAAGAACCAGTCCCCCGTGTCGGCATCGACCAGGAACTCGACAGTACCGGCATTGATGTATCCGGTGGCCTTGGCGACGCGGATCGCCGCTCCGCAGATCGCATTGCGCAGCTCCTCGGAGAGGTTAGCTGCCGGCGCGAGTTCGACGACCTTTTGATGGCGGCGCTGGACGGAACAGTCGCGTTCCCAAAGGTGCACGATCGACCCGTGCATGTCGGCCAGGACCTGCACCTCGATGTGACGGGCCCGAGCAATGTAGCGCTCCAGGAAGACAGAGTCATCGCCGAAGGCGCGCCGCGCCTCGGTGCGGGCCTCTTCCAGCAGCCCGAGAAGCTCGTCCTCCACGCGGACAACGCGCATCCCGCGGCCGCCCCCGCCGAACGATGCCTTGACGATCAGCGGGTAACCGATTGATCGAGCCGCGCTGAGGACGCTTTCAGGATCATCGGTCGCCAGGTCGGCACCGGGAATAATCGGCACGCCGGCCTCCCGCGCGATCTGCCGGGCCCGGGTCTTGTCCCCGAGCAGATCCAGCAGTTCGGGCGTCGGACCGACAAACTTGATTCCTGCCTCGGCACAGGCCGTGGCGAACGCGCTGTTCTCGGACAGGAACCCGTATCCGGGATGAATCGCGTCAATTCCCCGGTCCTTGGCCAGACCGACAATCCCGTCAATGTCCAGGTAGGCAGCAACAGGCCCCTTGTCGCCACCTACCTCGTAAGCCTCGTCGGCCTTGAAGCGATGGAGGCTCAAACGGTCTTCGTTGGAGTAGACGGTGGCTGTCCTCAGACCCAGTTCGGTCGCGGCTCGGAGGATGCGAATGGCGATCTCGCCACGGTTGGCTGCCAGGAGTTTCTGCATGCTTCTATCATGGCTAGGCTATCAGCCGCCCGGATCGGGTGCCGGAACGCACCGTCCGGTCGACCCCGCTCCGGCTTGTCGAGGCTTCCCGTTACGCCGAGGCCTGCCAACATCAGGCTGCCCTGTTGCTGATCCGGCGACCAAACTCGGCCCGACTTCGTTTTCCGGGCCAGCACTCTGGCCGAATCAATCGGAGGCGAAGCCCGCGCCCTGATTCGGGGCGCGGGCTTGATCCACTCATCGCTAGAAGATGAGCTTGAGTGCGAATTGGTTAGTGCGCATTTGACGCGCGCTGGTAATCACTCCGAAGTTGCGCGACCGCGGGTTGCTATTGGGGTTGTTCCAGTTCGGGTGGTTCGCGAAGTTGAAGGACTCGAACCGGAATTGCACCGTGTACTTCTCTGAGATCGCGAAGTCCTTCATGACCGAGAAGTCCCAGTTGTTGAAACCGGGACGCTGCAGGGTGTTCCGGCCCCGGTTGCCGTCCCTGTAGGTCAGCTCGTTGAATCCTTGCCCGTCAGGGACGTTGCATGCGATCGTCGCCGAGCGCCCGTCCGAGCCCTTTTTCCAGAATTCCTGCGGAGTCGGGTTGCTCACTTGCGGATCCCCGATGGCGTCGCCTCGGTTGTTCTGACCATTGCCGTTCAGGTCGCTGCAATGCCCCCCGTAGATCGGCGTTCCAGTGGATAGGGTCACGATGGAACCCAATTGCCAACCCCCAGCAATGGCCTGGACGGCCCGGTTATCGAACCGCATCGGCAGTTGGTACAGGACCGAGGCGGTAAACCGGTGCGGAGTGTTGAACTGCGACAACCCGCGCTCCTTGCGCAAGTTGTAGTTGTTCGTTGGGAACAGGACGTCTCCGGAGTTCGTCCGGATCGCCGATCCATTGTCAATCGACTTGGCCCAGGTGTACCCGATCAGGTACGTAAGACCCTTACTGAATCGCTGCTGGATCTTGACGCCGAGCGCATTGTAGTTGGAATTCACGACGTTGCCGATCGTCTGGATCCGCCCGTAGGCGTCGCCCCAAGGCCGCCGGTCCCTCGTCGAGGTCCGGTCAAGGGGACCGCTGCGCTCAATCGGCGTGTTGAAACCGTACATTCGCTGCAGCTTGTGTCCCGCGCTGCCGGAGTAGCCGACCTCAAGAAGGAGGGTGTCAGTGACCTGGTGCTGGATATTGAGGAGGTACTGGTGAACGTAGGGCGTACGCCTGTTGGCGTCATTCGCGAACGTGTAGAGCCGGACAAAGCACGGGCCCGGAAAATCCCCGCAACCCGATGAACGCTGGTTGGCCCACGGGTCGTCCAGATTGTCCAGCGGGAAGAGGTCCTGCGACCGCGCCGTCTGCCGGACACCGAAGTTGCGCCCCATATCAAAGACAGGGTTGCCGGTGTCCTGGGCGAAAAAGACTCCGTAGCCCGTACGGACGGTCGTATTCTCACCGAAGCGGTAGGCGAGCCCGAAGCGCGGGGCAAAGTCGTTCGTATCCAGGATCTGGGTCGCCCGGTTGTGCAGCACGTCGTCCCCGGTTGCCTTCGGAACGCTGTCAGCGATTCGGAAGTCGAGACCTTCGTGGAAGTCACCGTCGCCGGGACGCACCAGGACGGGAGTCTGGCAGCCGGGGTCAATTGACCGTTCGGACGCTCCCGCGCAGAACAACTGCACGTTCATTACGCCCCGGTAGCGGTCGGCGAACGGAGGCGTCAGTTCGTAGCGCATACCCAGATTCAGGGTGAGCCGCGGCGTCACCTTCCAGGAGTCCTCGAAGTAGAGCGAGAAAGCGGTCGAACGGAACTGCACATTCGCGATCCCGGGCGCACGAGTTGCCTCCCGGGTCCATCCCAGAAGGCCGGTGGCGAAGGCGTCACCCGTCCTCGTCAGGTCGGACGGGTTCGCGGTATAGCGGCTGGGGAACTGGAAGTGACCACGGGGGAACTGGTTGCCGATCTGGTTGAACCGACGTTGGATGATATCGCCACCGAACTTGAATGTGTGATTGCCCCTGATCCAACTGAGATTGTCGACGATCTGGTACGTACGGTTGCGATTGATGAACGGTCCGCCGGTCTGCTCGCCCCAACCAGCCACTTCGTTGTTTCCGTTGAAACTGAGCTGCGGTGTTCCCCAAGCAGCCTCGATTGGTGAATTCAATCCCGGAATCCCGAGTTCTGCCGTCACGTCGCGAATGCCGTTGAAGTAGGTGAGGCGGTCATTGTCAAACAAGTTAGCCCCGAGGCGTAACTCGTTGACAAGCGTCGGAGAGAGGGTCCGCGTGTTCGAGACCATTACCTGATCAACCTTTGTTGTAGTGCGCAGGTCCCGGTATTCGAAGTTCTGGCCGCTGGTGAGCCGCTCGTCGCCCCAGCTAAAGCGTCCGAACCACTGCGAGGAGTCCCCTTCGCTGAAGTCGAATCGCGTGGTGAACTGGTCCCAATCCAGGGGATCGGGAGCATTCCGCTCGTAGTTCCACGCAGGATCCGTCCCCCCGACCACCGCACCGGCGACGTTCGGCTCTGGATAGAACTCGAACATCTGGACAAAGGGCTGCTTGAACCGAGAGACGGGAACCGCCCTGTTCGGGAAGGGGTCGGCGCTGCCGCCCGTGGCGTCGTCCCGAATCGTGTCGGGATCGTAGATCGGGAACAAGTTCGGGTTGGAGAAATCGCCTCCTCGCATGGCCGCGTCTGCCACGGTCGATCGCCGGATTCTCTGGATGCGCTGGCGGAAACCTTCGTAGTTCGCCATGAAGAAGAGCTTGTTCTTCAGCACCGGACCCGCCACCGTGAAGCCGAACTGGTTGCGCCGGAAGGGATTCTTGTCGCCAGCACGCAGCCACGGGCGCGCCTGGATGACGTCATTGCGCACGAACTCGAACACGGAGCCGTGAACCTGGTTTGTCCCGGCACGCGTCGTCACGTTGATTTGGGACGTGGACTTTCCGTACTCGGCCGAGTAGACGCCCGTCTGGACCTTGAACTCTTGCAGCGCGTCCACGGACGGGCGGACGACAAAGGTGTTGAAGTTCGGGTCGGTGTTCTCGACGCCGTCGAGCGTAAACCGGTTGTACTGCTGACGCTGGCCGCTGACAGAGATCGCCTGGTTAGCGCGCTCGCCCCCCTGACGGGAGTTGGCCTGTCCACCCGCTCCCATCTCCGCCGATACGTTCGGGCTGAGCTTGACGAGATTCAAGTAGTTGCGGCCGTTGATGGGCAGGTCGACAATTCGTTGCTGCTCAATTACGGCACCGAGTGCCGTTGACGACGTCTGCAGCATCTGAGCTCCCGCCTCGACCTCGATCACCTCGGTTACAACGCCGATCTCCAGCGTGAAGTCAACCCTCGCCACGTCTCCGACCTGCAGGGTCCACGCTTCCTGGCGGGCGGCCTTGAATCCGTCGGTTTCGGCCTGGAGGTCGTAGACTCCCGGGTTGACGAACGGCACGGTATAGTTGCCGGCCTCGTTCGTTTCGGTTTCGCGGGCGACGTTTGTCGCCGTGTTGATGATTGTCACTTTTGCGCCGGCGATGACGGCGCCCGTCGTGTCAGCAACCCTCCCGGTGAACTCGCCGAACGTCTGGGCGCTGGCCATCACCGACAGGCAGAGCATCGACACAAACACTCCCAGTGCACGTGTACGCATCGTTAGATTTCCCCTTTCCCCAAAACCAACTACAGTTCGCCTAGTGAACGTCGGTCTCTTCTACACGGTACCACTGCCGGTTCCAAGCGTACGCGCAGCAACGCAACAACCTGCGACCGGGGGATGCCTCACAGATTGCACCTGCCACGGGCAGGATCTGTGCTGGATGGGGCGCCTGCAACGGTCAGCGCACCCGTCCAGTTCTGCGCTTGCTGAACTTTCGGCGACCGATTGCCCTGCGTCAGCGCGACCACCCAACACTACAATGAATTCGTGCGTTGTCGTGCGTTAGGACTCTTCATCCTGGTCCCCGCATGCGTGAATGGGAGCACGTTCGAGGACGCCGTCGTCCCGTTCCTCGCCGAGCACTGCGTGGCCTGCCACGGTGAGCAATTGCAGATGGCGGACCTGCGATTCGATCAGTTCTCCGACGAGGCCGAAGCCGTGCGCCATCCCCAGGTTTGGGACGACCTGCTTCGGATGACCAAGGCGGGCAAGATGCCTCCGCCCGGTAGCCAGCCGCCGGCTCGGTTCGAAATCGAGGCCGTCGCGGAATGGGTGGAGAGCCGCCAAGCAGCCATGGACCCTTACCGAGCAGTGAGGCCGGGGCGCGTGACGGCCCGGCGACTCAATCGGACCGAGTACAACAACACGGTCCGCGACCTGCTGCACGTGGATCTGAGGCCCGCCGATGCGTTTCCCGTGGACGACTCCGGATACGGATTCGACAACATCGGCGACGTGCTCTCGATGTCTCCCCTGCTGATGGAAATGTACCTGAACGCCGCCGGGAAACTCGCTCGGGCGGCGATCTGGGACCGGCCCCATATGGCAGAGCCTACGCGGTTCCGGATCCAGGCGATCCGCGACCCCGGAAACCCGGCCGCTATCGGCACGGTCTCCCCGTTCACGGCAGACGGCTCGATCCGCCTACGGCACGAGTTCCCCGCGGCCGGCTTCTACGAATTCGCATTCGGCGCCATCGACCGGCGACTGCGATCGGAGGACAACAGCCGCTATCTGGAGGGCGTGCCTCCCCCGCCCCCAAGGCTGATGACGATGACTGTCGACGGCGGTCGAATGGCTACAAAGGCAGTGGAAGCGGTGAACTACTTCGACCGGTCTGAACGGGTCACACACAGGATCGAGCCGGGCAAGCGGGAAATCTGGCTCGGGTTCATCGACTACGAGGGCCTTCCGATCAACCCGAACACTGACTTCTCTACGCGCAAGCTATGGGTGGACTACTTAGAGATCAACGGTCCGTTCGACGCCGAACCGATCCCCCTTCCAGCAAGCCACCGCCGGATCGTCACCTGCCGCCCGGCCGGCGAAGAGCCTTGGCGGCCCTGCGCGAACGGGATTATCCGGAACTTCGTCCGCAGGGCG
Source organism: uncultured Bryobacterales bacterium (assembly GCA_964461235.1). Lineage (GTDB taxonomy): Bacteria > Acidobacteriota > Terriglobia > Bryobacterales > UBA6623 > VXMF01. Next base: position 32,034 of record CAYWUV010000015.1, read on the forward strand.
TTCCGGCGTCCGCCTAGCGATCAGGAACTGGATCGCCTGATGCGGCTTGCCGAGAGTTCGATACGAGGCGGAGACAGTTTCGAGGGGATGGTCCGGACCGTTGTGCACGCCGTGTTGGTCTCCCCGGAATTCCTATTCCGCATCGAGCGCGACGCCGCCCCGAATGAAGCCCAAGGCGGCCGGATCATCGACAGCCATGAATTCGCAACACGCATGTCGTACTTTCTCTGGAGCAGCATGCCGGACGACGAACTGCTGGACGCGGCAGACGCCCGATTTGCTGAATCCCCCGAATCCGTGAGGGCCCAGGTTCGCCGGATGCTGGCGGACCCGAAGTCGTCGGCGCTGATCGAGAACTTCTCCGGTCAGTGGCTGCAGTTGCGCAATCTAGAGCGTGCTCAACCCGACGGCGAGCGATTCCCTGAGTTCGACGAGCATCTGCGTCAGGCGATGCGGAAGGAGACCGAACTGTTCTTCGAGAGCGTCCTCCGAGAGGATCGAAGCATCCTGGAATTCCTTGACAGCGACTTCAGCTTCCTCAACGAGCGCCTGGCGGCGCACTACGGCATCCCCGGCGTCGAGGGCGAGGCCTTCCGACATGTCGCCCTGCCGAACCGAGACCGGGGCGGGCTGTTGGGCCACGCCAGCGTCCTCACAGTGTCGTCGTATCCGACCCGCACTTCCCCGGTCCTGCGCGGCCTCTGGGTGCTCGAGAACATACTCGGTCAGAGCCCGCCCCCGCCTCCTCCGGACGTGCCGGAACTGGAAGTGCGCGAAGGGGAGATCGGAGGCACCCTCCGACAGCAACTCGAGGAGCACCGATCGAACGAAGGGTGCATGTCCTGCCACCTTGTCATGGATGCCATCGGCTTCGGATTGGAGAACTACGACGCGGTCGGCAAGTGGCGCACCACGGACGGCGGCCTACCGGTGGACTCGTCCGGCACGCTTCCCGGTGGGCACTCCTTCGAGGCGCCGGACCAATTGCGACGGATCCTGGCAGCAACGGAAGCCGACTCGTTTGCGCGGACCCTGACGAAGAAGCTGATGACGTACGCTCTCGGCCGCGGCGTCGACCGGCGCGACAATCCGGCCATCAATGAGATCCTCCGCCAACTCTCCGAGTCGGACTACCGATTTTCGGCGCTCGTGGACGGGATCATCAACAGCCCACCTTTCCGGCTCCGTGAGGGCGAGCCCGGCTCGTAACCGGAGGACACGTCGAGGACTGCCGGACCGTTCCGAACGCACGGCTCGGGCAGCGGCTCAGGGGGAAGGAGCCGGGGTGATGCTCCCCAGAACCACGGAGCTGTCCGCCCCTGTGGCGGAGGGCAGGTTCGATGTCCGTCCATGGTAGGTTTCGTACGCGAGAACGGCAAAGGCTGCGGCTTCTTTTTCGTCGCCGCTCACTCCGAAGTGCTCGCTGGGCATTACGGCAGTGCCAGGCAGCCCGTCTCGAATTGGCGCCATGATCGATGGATTCTTCCATCCCCCGCCTGCTACCACGAGTTCGTCGACCGGCATGCGCGGCAGCACGAAGCGCTCGATGGCCTGCACGACCGTGCGCGCCGTGAACTGGGCGGCTGTCGCAACCATCGATTCCGGAGACAACCGCTGCGAAAGAAATCGCCTGACGAAGTCCACACCGTACGCCTCGCGACCCGTGCTCTTCGGAGGCACCCGCTCGAAATAGGGGTCCCGGAGCAGTTCCTCCAACAACGCCTCATAGGGGGTTCCGCTGGCCGCGAGACGGCCGTCGCGATCGAAACACTCCTCCCCGTCCGTAATGGACTCGACCAACTGGTCGACGACCATGTTTCCCGGACCGGTGTCACACGCGATTACGGATTCCGGGCCTTGTCCCGCCGGAATCGCGGTCAGGTTGGCAATCCCTCCGATGTTGAGCGCCACGCGGTTGACCGTGCTGTGACGGAGGAAGGCGTAATCGAAGAACGGGACAAGCGGGGCCCCCTGACCGCCCGCCGCGATATCCGCACCCCGGAAGTCCGACACGACCGGACACCGAAGAACCCGGGCGATCAGGGCTGGCGAGCCGATCTGGAGCGTGCTGCTGACGGAGAACCCGCCAAGCTGGGCGCGCTCGCCTTGGTGGTAGATAGTCTGGCCGTGCGACCCGACCATGTCGAGCGCGTCGACCGGAACGCCGGACCGTTCGCACGCCTCGAGAACCGCTTCGCCGAGGAGGCGCCCCGTGAGGAAGTGGAGTTGGCTGATCCGTGACGTCTCGACAGTGGCGTCGGAGACAGCCAGAACCTCGTCGCGTATGCCCGTCGGAAACTCGATCGCATGAAACCCGATCACCTCCAGCGACAGGGAGAAGGCTTCTCCGGCGATCTTCACCAACGCAACGTCGATGGCATCGACGGACGTCCCGCTGACGACTCCGGCAACCAGCATCCTCGGTTAAACTCGCTCTCCGGTCGGAATCCACGGGACTCGCGACAGCCGAGCCCCGAATTCACTCGCCGTACTCATCAGCAGAGTCCTCTTCGACCAGCGCATCAGCCCATTCCGCATCCGCGGCAACCTCGCGCAGTACATCCGCGATTGCAGACCTGCGGAAGCCCGCCCGAGCCAGCGAGCGATAGAGGCGGGCGAGATCCTTGGGGTTTCTAACCGAAGCATCACCCGGCGGAGTTCCCAGCTTGCGCCGCAGGTGGGCGCGAGCCATATTGGCCTCATCGCAGCCATCGTAGGCGTCCGCAACGGCATCTTCGGCCGTTTGCCCTGCGACCCCGCGCCGTTTCAGCTCACTGAGCACCCGCCTTGGCCCGACAACATTGAGGTCGCGTCGGATCACCGAGTGCGCCTCGGCAACTCGCGCATCGTTCAGATAGCCGTGCGCGCGCAGTTTCTCCACGACGCTCGCGACATCCGATTCCGACGCACTGCGGCGCTGGAGCTTGCCCTCCAATTCAGTCACGGTATGGGAACGGCGGGCCAAGGCCCGCAGGGCGTACTCGTAGAGGGCGTCAGCCGCGAGCTTGCCGGAAGGCAGCACCACTCGCCCCATTCGCATCATGGTACGGCAATTCCCGTAGGATAGGGCGATGCAGGTCGCAACCAGCACGCGCCTAGGCGCGATGATGTTCGTCCAGTTCTTCGTCTGGGGGGCTTGGTACGTCGGCGCTCCGCTGTATCTGGTCAAGATCGGGTTTACCGGCAGCGATCTGGGCTGGACCTATGCCGTCGGGCCACTTGCCTGCATCGTCTCGCCGTTCTTCGTTGGCATGGTCGCGGACCGGTTCTTCGCGACGGAGAAGATTCTGTGCGCGCTTCACATTCTCGGCGGCGGCTGCATGCTGATCGCGGCCGCCCTGATGGACCCGTCGGCACCAGCCTCGCCGTCCACCATCAACCTCGTGTTCCTCGCGCACACGCTCTGCTACTTCCCTACCCTCGCGCTGACCAATTCTCTGGCACTGCATCACGTGACAGATTCCCAGAAGGAGTTCCCGTTGATTCGCGTGTTCGGAACGATCGGCTGGATTGTAGCGGGCTTCGCCCTCGCCTGGATCGGGTGGGGAGACCGCCTCGAAATGTTCCAGCTCACTGGAGCGGCAGGAATCCTGATGGGGCTGTACTCGCTGACGCTGCCGCACACGCCGCCGCCGTCGAAAGGGAAGACAGCGTCTTGGCGCGAACTGGCCGGGGCGGACGCGTTCGAACTCTTCCGCAAGCCTTCGTTCGCGATCTTCATGGCGAGCACGTTCCTGATCTGCATACCGCTTGCGTTCTACTTCCAGCTCGCTGCAAAGGCGGTCCAGCTGTCCGGCATCGAGGACGTGACGCAGGCAATGAGCTACGGGCAAATCTCGGAGATCTTCTTCATGCTCCTCATGCCGCTGTTCTTCCGTCGGCTGGGTGTGAAGTGGATGTTGGCCATCGGGATGCTGGCCTGGGTGACCCGCTATGCCCTGTTTGCCATCGGAACTCCCGACTCAGTGATCTGGATGATGTACGGAGGGATTGTCCTGCACGGCATCTGCTACGACTTCCTCTTCGTGACCGGCCAGATTTACACAGACATGGCAGCCCGCAAGGAGATTCGGGCGCAAGCTCAAGGCCTGCTAGTACTCTTCACCCTCGGCCTCGGCATGCTGATCGGAGCGCGCGTCGCGGGGGTGTGGGACGAGCGGAACACCCCCCAGGAGACCCGGCAGCTCATGACTGAGGTGCAGGAACTTGGCAGCGAAATGGCACAACTGGAGGCAGCCGGAGAGAGCGAACAGCGGATTCAAGAACTTCGGGACCAGCAAGCAGCACAATTGCAGAAGGCTCAGGCACTGATCGACTGGCAGTCGATCTGGGCCCTGCCTGCGGGTCTGTCGGCCCTTGTCCTGCTTCTCTTCGTGGCAATCTTCCGGGACCAGCACTCCACGGGCTGACCGCTGTGAGGGCGCTCCACGGCGCTGGACTCTGCGACGGCCGCAGGTGAAAACTCTCGGCCCAGCCAGGTCAGAAGCGGTCCGCTAGGGCCTTGGCCGCGTCGCTGGCCAGGCGCGCAGCATGCTTGGACTCATTCGGCAGCCCACCCAGGGCAGATTCGATGGTTGCCGCGTCGATGCGGCGAACATCCTCGCTCCGCTTCCCGACCAGAACGTCGGTAAGCGCGGAACCGGCCGCGATGGAAGCCGTGCAGCCACGCACCTGATACCGAATGTCCCGCACCGCACCCCGTTCAACAATGGCGGACAGAGTCATGATGTCGCCGCAGATCGGATTCTCCACCACCACCGTCACAGCAGGCGGACCCAGCTTCCCGACGCGGCGCGGATTCCGGAAGTGGTCTAGGAGAGTCTCGCTGTACACGGCGCAAACGGGTTCAATCGGCAACCTGGCGGATCTCGGTAGGCCGGTGCTTGACATCGAGCGTCCGGAAGATGATCTCCCGGCGGGTGTCGAGTTCGTGCTTGGGGATTTCGAACCGCGCGGCGGCGAGGCCTCGCAAGGTCTCACCCGGTGCGAAATGGCGGTTATCGGTCAACGGTTCGTCCCTCATTCCGCCGAGCGCAGGGAAATACTTGAATAGCTGCTGGATATCGAAAACGCTTAGGATCCGCCCTTCCAGGACGGTGCCGCCCGCATCGACAATCGCCATCTCCCGCTGCCGGACCGAGAGTTCGTAGTTCGAGGCGTTCGTGGCTTCGAAGTTCACGATCGCCACAGAACTCTCCGCGTCCATCCCGAGCGTCCGAACTTCGGTAATCTCCCCATCCAGCCGAGGCGTGGCACCCCAGTTGTAGACGATGATCGTCCCAGCAACGAGAATGGCACCGCCCAAGCCCCCGCAGACTGCTAAGCGATTCCAGTTCATGCCCACTCCATGGATCGCCCTGCGTCCGTTCGATACCTAGGCATATGGTGACACACACGCACGGCGTTATCATGACCGTCGGCACCCCACGAGAAGACCTGCCTCCCAGGGCCGTCCGCACCCTCGATTCCCATCTGCGTCGAGGTCACCTCGTCGGGCACCCCTTGTGCCGAGCCGACACCCGAGTCGCGACACCGTCAAGGGGTCCGGGCAACGTTTCAGGACTCGACAGCGAGGTCGGCGAAGAGGGCAGTCTTCCAACCCGCGTGCACCGTGAATCCCCGCCCTTCGAAGAATGCAGGCTCGCTTGTCACTGCGAACAGTTGCTTCACCCGACGCTCCTTGCCCCGTAGGCGGCACGCGTCGACCAGCCGAGCGGCGATGCCCATTCCGCGATAGTCCGGGCGAACGGCCAGACTCCTGACCTCGGCCAGCCTCTTCGAATAGACCTGCAGAGCGCAGCACCCGACGATCTCCCCGCGATGCTCCGCCACGAAGAACGACGGGATGCGGGGGAGGTCGGCCTGGATGAGTTCCTTGGGGAACAAGGCTACCAGCCCGCGGATGCGGGGCATCTCGCCGGATCGGGCCGGGCGTACGACAACCTCGTCGGCGAGCCGTGATCGCCGACCCGCACTCGACGGTACCGTGGAAGCCCCCGAGCCGGGTCTCGAAGCGCCGGGCTGCTGTTTCGGCGATTCCACTTGGACCTCGCAGTGATCGACAGCGCTACAGGATCGGCGCGAAGAGGTCCGCGGGCTCCGTGACCGGTCGCTCGCACGTGTAATCCCTGCAAACGTACGCGGCAGCCTGGCCGTTCAGGAGGTCCCTGCCGGCCAGCAAGGGCAGCCTTTCAGTCCCCGGCAGATCCGGCCCGTCGGCCTGTGCAAGCACCTTGTTCGGGCGGAACTCGGAGTGGACTCGGGCCACCAGCGCTCGGGTCTGCGGATCGGAACGGGGTCCGATGACGGCGACTTCGTCCAGTCCCCTGTGCCATGCATCGAGGGCGCACAGCAGTCGCTCCTGCTGGAAGACCAGCCGCGATGTTGGATCGACGAACAGCTTGAGAATGGCACCCGCCTTCTCGCGGAAGTCAGCACGCCCCAACAAGATGGCTAGCTTCTGCAAATTGAGCGCCATCACTGAGTTTGCGGAAGGGGTGGCGCCGTCTTGCACAGTCTTGCTACGAATCAGCAACTCCTCGTGGTCCGAGGCAGTCAGGAAGAATCCGCCGTCAGCCTCGTCCCAATAGTGTCGTACGAGCGTGTCCGCAAGCTTCTCCGCCTCGCGAAGCCAGCGCAGATCGCCACGCCATTCGTAGAGTGCGATCAGGCCCTCGATCACGTAGGCGTAATCCGTCGAGTACGCCGTGAGCCTTGCCTTGCCCTTACCGAAGGTCGCGAACAGTCTGTCGCCCTCGCGCAGGGGCCCGAGCAAGAACTCGCCCGCCTGCTCAGCGGCCTCTCCGTAGCGTGGCTCGCGCAACACCGCCGCCGCCTTGGCTAGCGCGGCGATCATCAGACCATTCCAGCCACTCAGGATCTTGTCGTCCAGCGCGGGCCGCACTCTTCGGCAGCGCCATTCGTAGAGGATCTCCCTGGACCGAGCGAGCGAGGCCTCGACTTCTTCCAGAGGCTTGGAGTCCACTCCCGCGAGCACAGCCGCCGCTCGCACGACCCGTAGGACGTTCTTGGGCCCGCTCGGCACGTGAGCGTCTCCGGGGTGCATCCAGTTGCCGTAGTCCGAGACGTCGTAATGGGATGCGAAGAGGCGGGCATCCTCCTTCCCAAGTGCCTCCTCGACCTCCGCTTTCGTCCAGACGTAGTACTGGCCTTCCTTGCCCTCGCTGTCAGCATCTTCGCTGGAGTAGAGGGCGCCTTCCGGACTGCGCAGGTCCCGGAGCACGTAGTCGCAGATGCCTCGTGCCCGCGCGGCGAATAGCGCCTTGTTCCCTGCCTCCGTGGTGGCTTGCCAAGCGTCGATCAGGACGGAAACTACGAGGGCCTGATCGTACAGCATCTTCTCGAAATGCGGGACAAGCCATTGCGGGTCGGTCGAGTACCGGTGCAGCCCGCCGCCCAAATGGTCGTAGATGCCACCGGAACACATCCGCTCCAAGGTCAGCTCCACGGCTTCGCGATAGCGCGCCTCCCCGGTCGACTGGCAGGCTCGGAGGAGCAACTCAAGCGAATGTGACTGCGGAAACTTGTTACCGCCGCTGGCGATGCCTCCTTGCGCGTGATCGAATGCCCTGTAGATGGCGCTCGCCGCTGAAGGAACCAAATCACCGGCAGGGAACGTACTGCCGGGCTCCCGCCGGTTCATCTGGCGGAGGGCGTCTACCACCTTATGGGCGCTCTGGAGCAGCACAGGTCTTTCGAGGGACCACTTCTGATGCAGGAACCGCAGCAGTGTCTTGAAGCCGGGCCGCCCGTATGCGTCCTCCTTCGGGAAGTACGTACCGGCGTAAACGGGCCTCAGGTCGGGAGCGAGAAAGACGCTCATCGGCCAGCCGCCGTGGCCTCCCGAGAAGAGCATCGTGGCAGCCATGTAGATTTCGTCGAGGTCCGGCCGTTCCTCGCGGTCCACCTTAATCGAGACGAAGTCGCGGTTCAGGATTTCGGCAACCGCCGGGTCTTCAAAGGACTCGTGCTCCATCACGTGGCACCAGTGGCACGCGGCGTAGCCGATGCTGAGAAAGATCAGCTTTTCCTTCTCTCGCGCCCGCGAAAGGGCTTCCTCCCCCCACGGGAACCAGTCCACGGGGTTGCCCGCGTGCTGGAGCAAGTAGGGGCTAGTCTCGCCGGCGAGCCTGTTGGGCATTGTCTTGGTTGATACCGAGGCCGGCCGTGCTCCTGACCGCAGTCCGGCCGGGTTTCCGGCGACCGGGCCTAGAAGGACAGGCCGACCATGATTTCGACGTGGTTCCGGAGGGCGTTGGCCAGTCCGATTTCGAACGACTTCTCCTGCCACCGCATGTAGCGGCCCTCCACGCTCAACTTGAGATTGATGTCGTCAATCAACTCGAAGCCGAGTCCGCCAACGAGGCCCATCGTCTGGTCGTTCGCCACCTGCGGCGCCGGGTTTAGGAACTGGCTCTCGCCACCGTCCAGGTCTACGATCTCCCGCGTCGCCTTTGCATTCCGCACCAAGCGCATCCCGACCCCGCCCGAGACGTACGGGCGGGCCCTCTGACGCGGGCCATTGAGGTAGTAGCGAACCGTTACCGGGATGTCCCAGTGGTTCGCCTCCGTCACCAGGAACTCGTTCGAAAGTGTCTGGGCCGGACGAGTCGCCGTTTGGTTCCGCTCGACCCTCGTACCCGTCTTGAACCGAATGCTGTGCGCCATGAGTTCCGCAACCACGCCCCAGCGCGGCAGGATGTTGAACTGGAAGCCGCCGCCGACGCCCCAGTTGTCCTGCTGGGGTTCGGACGAGGCGGAAAACTTGGTGGGTGGATTGGTGGAGGTGCTCGTCTGCTCGTCCTTCCCCTCGGTAATCTGGGCGGTGATCTGGTAGCCCAGGCGGAACCCGACGACAAAGCGCTCGAATTCCACCCTGGGGCTCCGGCGCGGCGGGGCCGGATCCTGCTGGCCGTAGAGCCCGGCCGGCACGAGCCCCAATACCGCCAGCCCGAGCCAGGCGCGGAAGCCACTGTTGCTACGCATCATTCGTTGTCGGGACCTCTTTCAGTCAGATTCGCATAGTGGGACGGCTCTCAGTGCAGATCCGCAATCACGGGGGCGTGGTCGGAAGCTGTCAAGCCGTCCTTCTTCTTGCGGTAGTCGCGATCGACGCGAACCGATTCGACCCGCTCGGCAACGCTCGCCGTGCCCAGTAGAAAGTCGATTCGGAGGCCTTGGTTTCGGTAGAACGAGCCGCCCCGATAGTCCCACCACGAGAACATTCTCTCATGGGGATGCTTGTAACGGAAGAGATCGGAGAAACCCCATCGCAGTAGATACGCAAATCGCTCGCGTTCGGATTCCGTGTGGAAGATCGTGCCGTGGAGGCGCTCCTCGTCCCAAGTGTCGATCGGCGCGGGCACGACGTTAAAGTCCCCGCACAGCACGGTCGGTACGGCGGGGTCGTGACGTTCCTCGACGTGCCGGGCCAGATCGTCCAGCCAAGCGAGCTTGCGTTCGTAATCGGGATGCTCCAAGGTCTTTCCGTTAGGCACATAGACCGTCGTGAACGACAGGCCTGCCACGTCGGCAGTCACCAGGCGAGCCCCGAAATCGGCCTGCGAGGGCAGCCCGACCTGGCGGACTGTAGCGGGCGTCTTGGAGAGGATCGCCACCCCGTTCCAAGCCTTCTGGCCGTGCGTCAGGGCTTGGTAACCCTCGGCTTCGAACACGGATACAGGAAACTGCTCGTCGAGCATCTTCAGTTCCTGGAACCCGACGACATCGGGCTGTCTCGCCCTGAGCCAGTGAAGAATGTACTCCAACCGCGCGCGGAGCCCGTTCACGTTCCACGTCGCGATCCGCAAATGTCCATTACAGCACGCCTTGTCCGGCCGGTCGCAGGGCGCTCCAGGGAAGTCCCCGTCGATCGACAGCGAGAGGGGCCAGGACCGGGCACCCCGCCCGCAGTCACGCGTTCATCCGCCGATCGTTTCCCAGCGACGGCTCGCCGAGGCTCTTGCCGCCGCATCGAGCACCTGCTGGTTCCGCAGACCGTCCCGGAAATCGGGATGTATGCGGCTTCCCGAAGCCAGCGCCATCAGCCAGTCGTAAATGGTGTGGGTGAAGCTATGCTCGTAGCCGAGCAGGTGCCCGTCGAACCACCACGCATCCGCGTAGGGATGCTTGCCCAATGAGCAGGCGATGATCTCGCGGAAGCCCTGCGCGTCGGCCTGGTCGTCGACCGAATAGTAACGCAGGAGGTTCAGGTTCTCCAGGTCGAAAGTGAGGGAGCCCCTGCTGCCGTTGATCTCGAACGTGTTGTGGTTCTTGCGGCCGGGAGCGAAGCGGGAGGCCTCGATCGTTCCGATCGCCCCGTTCTCGAACCGCACGCAGAGCGCAGCGGCGTCATCGACCGTCACGTCCTTCATCTCGCTCGACCCCGCGGAGACCGCGCGCTGCTTGACAAATGTCTCGGAGGTGGCGGCGAGTTCGGCGATCTCCCCGCATAGATACCGCCCGAGATCGATGACGTGGGCACCTAGATCGCCCAGCGCACCGCTGCCCGCCAGCTTGGCGTCGAATCTCCACACAAGTTCCAACTCCGAAGAAAGGGCCCAATCCTGCAAGTAACGGGCCCGGAAGTGGTAGATCCGGCCAATCCGACCGTCCTCGACCATCCGTTTGGCCAGCGCCACCGCGGGAACCCGCCGGTAGTTATGCATCAGCAGGTGGGAAACGCCCGCCGACTCGACGGCATCGACCATGCGCTCAGCCTCCGGCAAGGTGTTTGCAAGGGGCTTCTCGCAGACGATCTGCTTGCCCGCCTCGGCAGCCGCTGTCACCATGTCGCAGTGCATGTTCCCGGGAGTCGAGACGTCGATGATGTCGATGTCGTCCCGGGCCACCACCGATCTCCAGTCGATGGAGGCTTCCTGCCAACCGAACGCCTCTCTAGCCTGCTCGGTTTCGTCCGGGTTGCGGCCGCAGATCACCGCCCGTTCGACCGTCGGGGCGTCCGGAAAGTACATGTTGACGTTGCGGTAGGCCTGGCTGTGGGCCTTCCCCATGAACTTCGTGCCGAGCAGCGCCACGCGATACGTCTTCTGGTGGCTGGATACTTGCTCCTTGGGTTTCAAGGCGGTGTCCTCCAAATTTGCTGGTTGTTGACGGAATCGCTAGATGAACATCTCTTCGTCAGTCGAGATGCGTTCCGGACTCGGGGGGCGACCTTGGGAAAACTGCCGGATCGCGGCCACGATCCCCGCTGCGAGCGCACGGACCTGTGCGATGGGAGCCTTGACGGCGCGGTCCAGAGTCTCGGCGACGGCATTGAGCCGGTCCAATGTGCTCTTGAGGGTCGCTTCCACGTCGCCGATATTGCGCTCGGCTGTGGTAGCGAGGTTGTTGATCACCGAGTCCGCCTGCAGCGCCTGCTTGTGGAGCAGTGCCGAGAGCGCATTGAGCCTAGGCAGCAGTTCGCCGGACTGCTCCGTAAAGTCGGTGATCGCGGTGCGGGCCTGTGCCAACAGGGGTTCACAGCTGTCGAAGAACTCTTGAGCCCGCTCATCCAGCTTGCTGACCGACTTCAGCATCTTGAGGGTGGAGACTGCCAAGGCGACGGCCGCCACAGCGGTCACAAGTGCCAGACCCGCAATCATGCGGAGGAGGAATTGGGTCTCGTCCATCGCTAGCTTCGACTCTCCGACCGTCAGGCACCGAGGATGGTTCCGGGGCTAGAACTCGCCGGCTTTGCTCCGATACGCATCCATGCCCGCCTGGTAGGCCGATTCCAAGTTCACCCGTTGGGACTCAAGGATCTCCTTGCTCCAATCCATGACCGACCCCGCGGACTTGCGGAACTCCTCCGAGCCCCGCCTGACGAGATCGCACCCGTCGGTCGCGGTGCGACGGAGCCCTTCCCGTGTCTTGTCTCCGCGACTCGGCGCCACGAGCAACCCGAATGCCGCTCCTACCCCCAATCCGATCAAGAAACTCGGAATCCGGTTACTCGCCATTCTGGACTCTCACCATCGCGACAAGGTGATGGTAACACAGGGGAATTCGGGTCGAATTGCTCCACGCGGCAACCTCCAATGGCCGCTCCCTCCACCGCGCGTGGCAGGTCGACAACGACAGGAACCACCGCATTGCAAGGCTTGAATCGAAGAGGTTGGGCATCCGCGAGTCCTGGAGGGCCAGCCCCAGATTCGAGTCTCTCCAGGGTTGAGGGGTACGCGAGGTGTATCTACAATGTGGTTGGAACCCAATCCTTATGAGGCACATCCTTGTCGTCGCGGCTCTTGCCGCTCTGTTCGCTGCCACTGGGGCCGCCGAGCCAGTGAGCTACTTCAATGATGTCCGCCCGTTGCTCCAAGTCCACTGCTCGGGCTGTCACCAGCCCGCCAACCCAATGAGCGGCTTGGACATCACGGTCTACGAAGGGATCATTCGGGGCGGCGCCAAACATGGCGGTTCGGTCTCCAAGGGAGTGCCCGAGAACAGTCCCTTGGTGAATCTCGTCACGGGCAAGATCGAGCCGCGCATGCCCATGGGCGGGGCCGCTCTCCCGGGAGAAGCGGTAGACCTCCTGACCCGCTGGGTCCGCGAAGGCGCGGCAGACGACACCCCTCCGGAAGCGAGGGCGCAGGAACCCCCTGCCGAACCGCCGACATACACGCAGGCACCGACGATCACCGGGCTGGCATACTCACCGGACGGCCAACTCCTGGCCGTCGGGGGATTCCAGGAAATCCTGCTCCACAGATCGGACGGCTCGGCAATCGAGGCCCGTCTGCTCGGCCGGTCCGGCAAGATCCATTCGATCGACATCTCGCCAGACGGCACGAGGCTTGTGGCCGTGGGCGGGACGCCGGCGCGCTTCGGGGAACTGCAGGTCTGGGACCTTGAATCGCGCAAGCTCCTTCGCTCGGTGACGGCCACATCCGACACCCTGTTCGCCGGGGATCTCTCGCCCGACGGGAGCCGGGCGGTTTTCGGAGCGACAGACAAGTCGATCCGAATGGTTGAAATCGAGAGCGGCGAGGTAGTCTTCAAGGCCGGGCACCACGAGGACTGGGTCCTGCAGTCGGTGTTCGGGGTCGACGGGAAACGGGTCGTGTCGGTCAGCCGGGACCGTGCCGCAAAGCTGGCCGATGCCGGCACGGGCGCCTTTCTGGAAAACGTGAACTTCCTGCGCGAAAAGCTGTACGCCATCGCCCGCCATCCTCTGCGGGACTATGTCCTGATCGGAGGCGAAGACAGGGTGCCCTACCTGTACACGATGGACCGTCCCCGGGCCCTGAAGATCGCGGACGATTCGACCCTGATTCGGAAATACGAGGAGCAAGGCGGCAAGATCTTCGCACTGGCTTTCAACCCCGACGGCACGCAGATCGCCGTCGGCGGGGTTTCGGACGAGGTTCGCATCTACGACTCCGAGACCGGGGAACGCGTGGCTACGTGCCGGGGGCACGACGGCGGCATCTTCGTAATCGCCTTCCATCCTGACGGTTCTCGTGTCGCGACGGGGGGATTCGACGGCACGGTACGCATCTACGATGCTGCAACTGGGGAACAGTTGCACTCGTTCGTCCCGGTTCCGCTCGAACAGGCCGATGCACCGGACCCGTCCAGCAACGCGGGGTGACCTGATGTCTCGCGATGGATCCATGATCGCCCGGTTGGCTCTACTTGCAGCGTTGCCGTTGCCAGCGCTGATTGCCACGCCCACCCTGACCAGCGTTTCGCCCCCCGGAGGCCAGCGCGGCACGGCAGTCCGGCTAGCCCTCAAAGGTAACGGCCTGGAAGGCAAGATTCGCATCCGGTCGCAGATACCTGGAACCATCACGGCACTGACCACCGAGGGTCCAGCGCGGCTGTACCTCCTCGAAATCGATCCCGGTGCCGAGACGGGTGCGTACCCGCTGGCAGTGGAAACAGCGAACGGGCTCACGAATTCCTGGCTGTTCAGCGTGTCGGCATTGCCCGAGACGCGCGAGACCGAATCGAAGAGCCCGCGGGCTCCGCGCAACGACCTCGCTCCGGCGGCGCAGCGAATCGAAGCGCCGGTGATCGTGAATGGCACCCTGAGCGAGGCGGATCGGGATCTCTATCGCATCGAACTCGAAGCGGGCGAGCGGATCGTCCTGGAGGTGGAGGCTCGACGGATCGGATCGGCCATCGATCCGGTACTTGCCATCCGGGCCTCGCACGGCAAGACCCTGTCGCGCAGCGACGACGCCCCCGGCATCGGCAGCGATGCCCGGATCGCCTTCTCGGCCCCGGCTGCGGGCGAGTACCTAATCGAGGTGCATGACTCCCGGTTCAGCATGCAGAGACGGAACTTCTACCGCCTGCTGGCCGGGCGGATCGAGTATGCGGAGTCGATCTTCCCTCTGGGATGGACTGCTGGGGAGGCCGTCGAGGTCGAATTGTCGGGAGGCACGCTGGCCGACCCGCTGAAGGTCAAGGTCGAGGACAACCGGGTGACCATCCCGGGAGGGAAGTCCAGCCTACCGATCCCCCTGATCCGGAGTTCCGATCCGGAGGTTGTCGAGCCCGCTGCCACGGGCGATCGGCGACTGCAGGAAGGCAGGGTCGTCAACGGAAGGATCGGTGCCAAAGGCGAGGTGGACCGGTACCGGCTGGCCGTCCAGCCGGGAGAGGAGTGGATGATCGAGACGGAGGCGGCCATCCTTGGGACGTCCCAGCTCTACACGCTCCTTGTGATGCGCGACCAGGACGGCACGAAACTGGCTTCGGCGGGCGACCAGCCTTCCGAGCAACTCTTGTCGAACATCTCGTCCCGGGCCGAAACCTTTGGCGATCCCTCGCTGGGAATTCTGATCCCCGAGGGAGTCACGGGGTTGGAACTGAGCGTGGAAGACCTGCTCGGGCGGGGCGGGCCAGGGTTCGCTTACCGGCTGGTCGCCAGGCGGCAGCCGCCCGATTTCATCCTGCGCGTCGACGACACGCACGTCAACATTCCCCGCAACGGCAGTGCCAGCGTGTCCCTGACGATGGATAGAAGGGGCTACGACGGCCCTGTCCGGGTTGTGGCCGAGGGCCTGCCGGACGGCGTGGTCGCCGAAGGCGGCAACATTCCTGCCGAGTTCGGTGGCATGACAACCCAACGCCAGTCCCTCAAGGGCCGCCTAAGCCTGAGCGCGTCCCCGGAAGCCGCGCCGGAGCCTGCCCGGGTCGTGTTCTACGGGGAAGGCCGGACCAAGGACGGTCGCATCGTCCGGCGGCCCGCCTTGACGTCCAAGCTGGTGACGCCCGTTGCCGGAGCGAAGCAGCGCCCGTTCCGCGTACCCGCCGACAGGCCCTCCATTGCCGCCATGGTGGTCGAACCCGGTCCGGCCACCATCGAGTTGGTGTCCCCGCGGAATCTCCGCCTGATTCAAGGACTGAAGCACGACATCAAATGGGCCTACAAGACACATGAGAGCGGCGTCCAGGCTCTCTCGCCCGTGCGCTTGCTGAACGCGCCCGCGGTCGGGAACCTTCGAATCCTCGGGGGTTCCGGGATCAATCCGGGCGACAACGAAGGCATCTTCGAACTCAACACGACGATGGGCACTCCGGCAATGCGACTCGATCTCGTGCTCCAGACGCAGGTCCGGCACGAAGGCTCCACCCACACCGTCTACTCGCCGGCGATCGTCATCGACATCGTCCAGGGCTACCGCGTCGAGGCACCGGCCGCTCGGGTTTCGGCCCGTCCAGGAGAGCAGTTCGAGATTTCGGGCGACTTTGCCCGCGAACCCGAGTTCGATTCGGAAGTCACCGTTGAGGCCGTCAACCTGCCGCTCGGCGTTTCCTGCGAGCCGCAGCGCATCCAAGGCAGCCCTAACCGCTACAGCCTACCGTGCCGCGCTAACCCCGAGACAGCGGCTGGGGAATACGCGGTCGAGATCGCGCCCCGGTCGGTGTTAGCTGGTAGGGGCAAGGAAGCGGTCCCATACAACATTTCGCCGGTCGAAGCGGCCTTGGTGATCGCTACCGGCGATACAATAGCTCTGGCGCCCGACGGATCGGAGGGTCCATCCCGATGAACAGGTTTCAAGTACTCATCCCCCTGCTAACAGCGGCAGTCGTGAATCCCGGTTCGATTTCCGCCACCACCGCCGACGAAAGCCGCCTGACCTTCCTGCGTGACGTGATGCCGATCCTGAACAGCGCGGGCTGCACTGCCGGTGCCTGCCATGGGGCGGCGAAGGGCAAGAACGGATTCAAGCTCTCCTTGCGTGGCTATGATGCCGAGTTCGACTATCGCGCCCTGCTGTTCGAGGTTTCCGGCCGGCGCTTCAACAGGGCTGTCCCCGAAGCCAGCCTGATGCTGGCGAAGCCGACGATGCGCGTGCCGCACGAGGGCGGCCAGCGGTTCAGCGAGGAGTCGGAAGCCTTCAAGACTATCGTGGCGTGGATCTCGCAGGGCGCACCCTACGGGGATCCGTCAGCAGACAGAGTTTCCAGGCTCGACGTGAAGCCCGAGGAAATCCTGCTCCGGGAACCTGGCGGGGAGCAGGCCCTCGAGGTCATCGCCCACTACGGGGACGGATCGACCCGCGACGTGTCGGCGCTCGCCGTGGTGGAGAGCAACTCCACGAGCACCGCAAAGGTCGAGGAAGGCGGGGTCGTGCGCGGGGAGCGCATCGGGGAAGCCGCCATCTTGGTTCGCTACGAGGGCAAGTTCACCACCGTGCCGCTGACCGTACTCAACCCGGCACCGGGATTCGCCTGGAAGCGGCTGCCGCAGAACAACTTCATCGACAAGCACATCGACGCGAAGCTGAAGCGCCTGAAGATCCAGCCGTCGGATCTCGCCAGTGACGAGGCATTCCTGCGGCGGGTCTATGTCGACCTGACAGGCATTCCACCGACGCCTGAGCAGGCCCGCGCGTTCCTTAACGACCCGGACTCGTCCAAGGCCAAGCGGACTCGCCTGGTTGATGACCTCCTGGGCAGCCGGCCCTACATTGACCACTGGTCCCTCAAGTGGGGCGACCTGCTCCAGTCCAACCGCAAGCATCTCGGCGAGAAGGGTATGTGGGCGTTCCGCCAGTGGATCCGGGACGCCATTGCCTCGAACCAGCCGTACGACGACTTCGTCCGGGAGCTCCTGACTTCCGTCGGGAGCACGTTCCAGTCACCAGCCGCGAACTTCTTCCGCGTGAACGACGACCCGAAGCTGGCGATGGAGACGACCACGCAGCTCTTCCTGGGCGTCCGGATGGTCTGCGCGCAATGCCACGACCATCCTTTCGAGCGCTGGACGCAGAACCAGTACTTCCAGTTGGCGGCTTTCTTCGCGGCTGTGGGCATGAAACCCGGATTCGACAGCGACGAGCAGATCGTTTACCTCAAGCGGGAGGAAACGGACTTTCTCCACCCGAAAACCAACAAGCCGGTCGAGCCCGAGTACCTGCTCGCCTCTGCCGGGATGCCTAAGATCGGATCGTTCCCTGACCGGCGCGAAGCGCTGGCCGAGTGGTTGACGTCCGAGAAGAACCCCTATTTCGCAAGGGCCATCACGAACCGCGTCTGGAGCTACTTTTTCGGTCGGGGGATTATCGAACCCGTGGATGACATCCGCGGATCCAACCCGCCGATCAATCCCGGTCTCATGGACGCCCTGGAGGAAGACTTCGTCAACAGCGGGTTCGACCTGCAGCACCTGATCCGCACGATAGTCAGTTCCCGGACGTACCAGTCAGCGATGGAGCCGAACGAGTGGAATGCGGAGGACAGCATCAACTTCTCGCGATTCGAACCGCGCAGGCTTCAGGCCGAGTCGCTACTGGATGCCATGACCATCGCAACCGGATCCCGGCCGGACTTCCCGGAGGTCCCCGACGACTTCAGCGCGCAGCAGCTGCCGGACCCTCACGTGGACGCCGGAGGATTCCTGAACATGTTCGGACGCCCCGAGCGCGAGTCCCCGTGCGAATGCGAGCGCCGCAACGACCTCAGTCTGCCGCTGGCCATGAGCCTCGTCAACGGGCCGGTACTCGCAGACGCGATCGCCAACCCGAACGGCCGGATCGCCAAGGCGATTCTGGCCGGCCATTCCGACCGGGATCTGATCGAGGAACTGTACCTTGCCTCGCTCGCGCGCTATCCGACGGCCGAGGAACTGGACAGCGCGTTGACCTACATGGGCAGTTCGCCGGGCCGCGCCGCCAAGGCCCAGGACTTGCTCTGGGCACTGGTCAACTCAAACGCCTTCCTATTCAATCGGTAGCGGCCCCCGTTCCGGGGGCGGCAGTCGCTCGGCAACGAGTTGGGCGACATCCGCCACCCTGATGTCGGCCCGGCCGGCCCGGCCGGCAGCATCCTTGAGCATGATGGGGCAGTACGGGCACGCTACGGCGAGAGTGTCTGCGCCCGTCCCCTCGGCTTCCGCGAAACGCATGTAGTTTACCCGGCCGCCGGGAAGCTCCACGCTGTCGTCCGCGATGTAGAGCTGGGCACCCCCGGCTCCGCAGCAGAACGTGCCGGACCCGTTGTGCGGCATCTCGACGAGGTCGGCGCCGATGGCCCGCAACACCGTCCGGGGCTGCTCGATCACTCCCCTGCCCCGGGCCGAGTAACAGGGGTCATGTAAGGTGACCGTACCCGAGGAGCCCCCCAGGGGCAGGGATCCGATGAGGCGAGCCAGCAACTCCGAATGGTGCACAACCTCGATGCCGAGTTCGCTGAACGCCGGTTGCTGGCGATAGTCCACGTCGAACATGCGTGCGCAATGGGGGTCGCATGTGACGATCCTCTTCGCGCCCTTGGATCGAAACGCGCCGATCACCGGATCGGACAGTTCCAGATACAAGTACTCGTTGCCCGCGCGCCGGGCGGGCTCCCCGCAGCAGCTCTCGGAAGCCAGGACGCCCCACGAGAGGCCAGCAGCGTCGAGAATCCTCTGCATCGAGCGCACGACCTCGTGCCCGTGGGGATCGTAGTTGCAGCCGCAGCCCAGCCACAGCAGCCACTCCATACCCGTCTCGTACAAGGGAAGTCCCTCTGCCTCCAGCAGCTTCCGGCGTGTTTGCTGCGAAGCTCCCCAAGCGTTGTGAGGGGATCGCTCCATCGTCGTGAACATCGCTGTGAGCCTGTCGTTGCCAGTGCGCCCCTCGCTCACCAGGCCGCGGCGCAAGTCGAGAATCTTCAGCCCGACATGCTCGATCCCGACTGGACACGCCTCCTCGCAGGCTCCGCACGAGAGGCACTGGAAGAGATCGTCCTCGCTGACCCAGGCCTCCCCGCGGGCAACAAGGCTCTCGTCGCCCGCAATGGTCTCGCCGCCCGCCAGAAGCCCCTTCTGCATTTGGAGGACGATCTTCTTCGGATCGAGAGATCCTCCGATCAGGTTGGCTGGGCAGTTGTCGGTGCAACGCCCGCACTCGACGCACGAGTTCACATCCAGAACGTCCTTCTGCGATACGTCCGCGAAGGAAATCATGCCGAAATCGTCATCATCCTCATCGCGCAGCGCACGAACGGAACTCGTCACGCGCGCCCGGAACAGGATCGTGATCGGAGCGAGCGCCAAGTGGAGATGCTTGGAGTTGGGAATCAGCCAGAGCATCCCAAGCAGGGCCCCCGTGTGCATCCACCAGTTGACGCGCCAGAGGGTTTGCGCCGGGTCGAGAAAGCGCCAGTCCGCAATGAACGTCGCCATCAGGATGACGATCAGCGCCGCCACCAGCGCGGAACTCGAAGAGGGCCGCTCTCCGAGGGCCGGGGGACGCAGGACAAACCGCCGGAAGCTCAAGCCGGCGATGCCAGCGAGAACCGCGACGGCCCAAACCCCGGCGAAGGCTTCGTACCAGGAATGACCCGTCCCAAACGCACCAGGGCCCGCGAATCCGACAACGAGATGCTCGATGCTCACCCACGCGAACGCAATGAACCCCCACATCACGAGGGCGTGGAGAACGCCCACTACCGGCCGCTCGCGGATCACGCGAGTCTGAAGGACGACCTCGCAGAGCACCGTCCAGAGACGTCCGGCCAGCCCGTCCAGATGGAGATTGCGTTCCCTGGCCCGTGGCATGGCCGCCAGCCTCCCCGCCAAGGAACGGAGAAAGTACGCGACGCTGACAACCACCACCAAGGCGAGAACGAACCGCTCGACCACAGTTCTAGGATCATAGATCAAACCACGGCGGCCCGCGTGCCCCCTGCGTGCCTACCGCCTCCCGGCACGTCGAGGCTGGCCAGGTACCGTCTCGGCTCGCAGGATCGTGGATCCCGATCGGAACGCATTCCGACCAGTTCAGAAGCGCCGCCCTCGCTGGTAGACTCGGAGTCCTGCCATGAACCGCGCCAACCTCCTATGCACGCTCCTGTCGACGGGTTTGCTCTGCGCCGTTGCCGCGGGCCAGGACCGTCCCCCGAATATCGTCATCGTCTTTGCCGATGACATGGGCTACGGGGATCCGCGGGTTTACAACCCTCGATCACGCGTCCCCACCCCGAACATCGACGCACTCGCGGAACGCGGGATGCGATTCCTGGACGCCCACACGGCATCCTCCGTTTGCACGCCTTCGCGCTACGGATTGCTGACGGGACGCTACCCGTGGCGGTCGCGGCTGCCCGTCGGGATCGTCAACAGCTGGGGAGGGTCCGTCATCGACGCCGACCGGTTGACCCTCGGTAAGGCCCTGCAAGCGAAGGGATACGTGACCGCCTGCATCGGTAAGTGGCACTTGGGATGGGACTGGCCGGTTCAGGACGGGGGCTACCTTTCGGACGAACTGGAGGGGGTCAACGTCAGAGGCGATTACGAACCTTACGGCAGGCGGATCGACTTCTCGCGTCCGGTCCGCGAAGGGCCCACCGAGCGCGGCTTCCACTACTATTTCGGCGACGACGTTCCCAATTTCCCGCCTTACGCGTTCATCGAGAACGACCGGGTGCTAGGCGATCCGACGGAGCGCATGCCCCGCAACAAGGGCCAGCGTGCCGGGCCCATGCTGCCGGGGTGGGACCTATGGGCGGCTCAGCCCACAATCACTGCGAGAGCAGTCGAATGGCTCACCGAGCGAGCCTCCAATCCGGACGTGCCATTCTTCCTGTACATGCCGCTGCTAGGCCCGCACACGCCGATCGTCCCGAACACGGAGAGCCGCGGCAGGAGCCAGGCGGGCCCGTACGGCGACTGGGTCCACCAAATGGACGCGATCCTAGGCAAGCTCGTCGAGGTGCTGGAGCGAACCGGGGCGATCGAGAACAGCATCGTGCTGTTCAGTTCCGACAACGGCTCGCCCGCTCGGAGCGGCATCGGGGCCTTCGGGGCGACGAACACGGTTACCGAACTCTATTCGCATGTCCCGAACGCGCCATGGCGGGGCCTCAAGGCCGACGCTTGGGAGGCTGGCCATCGCGTGCCGTTCATCATTCGGTGGGACGGGAGGGTCCAACCGTCCAGCTCGAGCGACCACACGATCTGCCTGACCGACGTCTTCGCCACAATCAGCGAGATCGTCGGCTTCGACATGCCGCCCGAGTCCGGGGAGGACAGCTTCAGCCTGGTACCGCTACTGCTCGGCGAGGGACGCTATGGCCGAACGGCGACCGTTCATCACAGCTCGAGAGGGCTCTTCGCGATCCGGAGAGGTGGATGGAAGCTCATCCTGGGCGATGGAAGCGGCGGTTTCTCGTCGCCGCAGGGGCGCGTCCTTGAACCGGGCGAGGACGGCCCGATGCAGCTCTACCTTCTGGCGGAAGACCCGCACGAGCGCCGCAACCTCGCAAGCGCCAGGCCGGACAAGAAGGCCGAACTCCTCGCGGAGTTCGCGAGGGTCCGCTCCTCCGGGAGTCCACGCTGACACTCCAGTTCACGCTGACACGCCGCGCCAGCGGGACCGGGCTGGGTTAAACTACTGAATTCTCCGTGGACCCCCAACTGATAGCCCTTGGGGGCCTGTGGTACGTGGCATTCCTGCTCTCGCTTACGTGCCACGAGGCTGCCCACGCCTGGGTAGCCCTGCGGGGTGGAGACGACACGGCCGCCATCGGCGGGCAGGTCTCGCTGAATCCCCTGCCCCACATGCGTCGCGAGCCACTGGGCACGATCGCGGTCCCTCTGCTTACGTTCGCGCTGAATAACTGGATGCTCGGCTGGGCGTCCGCCCCGTACAGTAAGCTCTGGGAGCACCGTCACCCGCACCGGGCCGGATGGATGGCGCTCGCCGGACCCGGTGCGAACCTTCTTCTGGCCTTCACCGCAGCGGTGGCCATCAACGCCGGAATCGCGGCGGGAGCGTTCTCGGTTCCCGCATCGGTGACGTTCTTCAAGGTTGTCGAAGGCTCCGGCGACTTGGCCCCGATCGCCCAGTTCCTCAGCATCCTATTCACGCAAAACGTTCTATTGATGACGTTCAACCTCCTACCCGTGCCGCCGCTTGACGGAAACACCGCGATCGGCCTGGTGATGCCGGAACGCTTCGCACGGCGCTGGTTTGACCTGACCCGGGACCAGGCCTTCGGGATCCTGGGACTGGTCCTCGCTTGGTATTTCTTCGGCGACCTGTTCTGGCCTGTGCTCCGACTGGCCGTAAGCCTGCTCTATTGGAACTGATCCACGCTCAAGCCAGCCGGAATCACGGCGGCCGCCGCGCATTTCGGCCACCGTCATCAGCGAGGCGATACCTGCGCTCTGCCCAAGACTCGGAATCGCGAAGCCGCGGGCAGGCATGCCCTATCGAACTGGCCGGAGAGTATCGCCGCAGCCAAGGTCTCGCGAGGGTCAGGAATCAATAGTCGGGTCCTGCACCCGGTGGCTTCGGAAACAGCCGGATCGCCGAATACCGGATGTAGTCGTCCCAGATTTGCCCGTTCCCGGTAGCGCGCGGATCGCCTGTCTCTTGCAGATAGGAATCGAGTTCCTGACGGAGCTCGCTGACCAGTCCGGCATGCCCCTCCTGAAGCGCAAGATTAGTCAAGCAACCCGGGTCGGCTTCCAGGTCGAATAGCTCCTCGGCCGGACGCTTGCCCACTGCCAATTCGAGAAATTCTCGGATCCGCTCGTCGTCCCGTCCTTCCACCAGCTTGGTCAGAGTGGGCGAGGCATCAATGTCGTGGTACGCGAGGTGCATGCCTTCGAGACTCCCGTCGGGCAGGTACTTCTGAGGGGCACCCGCAGGCCATCGCTGGGGCTTGAAGTTCCGAATGTAGAGGTACTGGGGCGTCCGCATCGATCGCTGCGGATAGGTCAGGTTGTTCCAGCGCGAGGATGAATGCCGTTCCCGGCCCGAAAACGCGCGGGTGCGTGTGGCATCCACCAGGCCGTCGTCCTGGGACTCGAGAATCCCGCGGATGCTCCGCCCGACCAGGGCTGACCGGCCCCCCGGATGCGACGCTCCCGCGAGATCCAGGATCGTGGCAGTCAGGTCGACGAACTGCACGATGTCGTCGACCGTGCGACCGGCGCGGCCTCGCCCACCCCACCGGACAGCGAGCGGCATGTGGATCCCGTAGTCATACAGATTCGCCTTAGCGCGAGGAAAGGCCATCCCGTTGTCGGCGGTGAAGATGACCAAGGTGTTGTCCAGTTCCCCTTGGGACTCGAGATACGCGAGAATCCGTCCAATCTGAGAATCGAACCACTCGATTTCGACGGCGTAGTCCAGCAAGTCCTCGCGAATCTCCGGCGTGTCTGGCAGGAAGGGGGGAACTTCCGCACTCTCGAGGCGCTTGCCCGCTGCCTTCCAAGAACCCTGCTCGAATCGGCGGTGCGCTTCGCTGCCCCCGACCCAGAAGCTGAAAGGCTGCTCTTGGGGCTTCCGCTCAAAGAAATCCTCGAAATTCCCGGCGTAGTCCCAGTCCCGGATGCCGCTGTAGGGAGGCTCCAACTGTTGCTCCATGAAAGCCGGGCCGGCCGGATTCCGTGTTCTCCCGGACTTCTCCCAGCGCCCCGGCCCCCAAGGCTTGCCCGTGTAGCCGATCGCGTAGCCGGCATCCTCAAGCAGGTCCTGGTACGAAACGTACGCGCTGGGGAATGAGCTCGCGTGGGTCCCGGCCTGCTCGATCATCCAAATATGCCGGCCTGTCAGGAACGCCGCGCGTGTCGGGCTACAACCAGGGGCCGGGGCGTAAGCGTTGCGGAATCGCACACCCTCTGAGGCGACCCGGTCGAATGCAGGTGTCGAGACCATCTCCGAGCCTGTCGCGGACACATGCGGGTAAGACACGTCGTCCCAGATCGCAAATAGAATGTTCGGACGGTCCCCACTCGGCATCGAAGTGCATCCAGCCAAGGCTAGGAACGCGGCTAGGAACGGCAGGTTTCGCCGGGTCATCGACAGCAGTGTAGCGAAGGCAGGCGCAGCGGCTGCCCAAGTGAGCCCAAGCGCCATGGGCATCAACTATATTGAGAGGCTGTGGCGCGGAACCACGTGGGGTTGGCAATCGCGGGGCTTCTCATACTGGCCTTGGCAGGTATGGCTCAGCAGAACCCCCAGCAGGTCGACCGGCCGTCCGTCCTGGTCCGCCAGGGCCTGATGGCGTTGCAGGCGCGGGATGTACCGAAGGCCCAGGAACTTCTGGAGGGGGCTCTGGAGGAGTCTCCAGAGGACGCGCGGGCCTGGATCGGGCTGGCACAGGTCTACGGGACACTCAACCTTCGAATGCAGGCCGTCAGGCATGCATCCGAAGCCGCGCGCTTGGGCGGTGACGAGCCACTCATCCAACACGCCTTGGCAATGTTCTACACCGATTTCGGCGATTTGGCCGAAGCCGCGCGCTGGGAGGAGAGGTTTGCCAGCGGAGAAATGGGCGACGACGACGCCTACCTTCGTACGGTGTCGCTATACCTTGAGGCGGACATGCCCCTGAAGGCCGCCGCCGTGGGCAAGGTGGCTCTCGAGCGCCCATCTGGAGATTCCGCGGCGATCCACAATGCACTCGGAAAGGCCTATACGCTGGCTGGCCAGATGGAGGAGGGTCACCGTCACCTCAAACTGGCCGTGGAATCCAATCCATACGAGGAGTCCCTACACTACGACCTCGGCTACTTTCACTTGCGGAATCAGGACTTCGGCTCCGCGGCCGAGGCCTTCACCGCAGGTCGTCGCTACTTCGACAAGAGCCCCGCCATCGAGATCGGGCTTGGCATCGCGGCGTACGGCCAGCGCAAGTTCGAAGAGGCCGTGGACCGCTTCCTGCGCGCCGCGCAGCTGGCACCGGGCGTGGAGCAGCCCCACGCCTTTCTCGGCAGGCTGCTCCAGCACGCAAGCCATCGGATCGACGACGTGAAGGAGCGATTGCGGGAGTTCCACGAACGGGACTCGAACAGCCACTTCGGCCCGTTCCTTTACGGGCAGGCCCTGTTGGCCAAGCCAGGTGCCGCGAAAGACGCAGAAACCCTAGCTAGTGCCGAGGCTCTGTTCCGGGAATCGATCAACCGCAAGGAGGAATTCTGGGAGTCTCACTATGAGCTGGGAGTGCTCTTGGAAAGGAAGCGCGAGTTTGCAGCCGCCGAGAAGCACTTGCAGCGCGCCGCTGCCCTCAATCCGGGCTCGTCGAAGCCCCATTACCGCCTGGCGAGGGTTTACCAGAGGCTCGGGAAGGCGCGCGAGGCGAGACGGGAGCGCGAATTGCACAAGCGCATTGCCGAACAGGAGCGGGCGGCGATGAAGGCCACCGGGCTCCCGGGCGACCTCACCGGGCCGATCAATTCCAACTCCCGCTAGCCGGCCGCCTCCCCGACCCGCGCGCTGGTCCGGATCGGCAGTTGCTCCACGATCTGGATGCCGAAGCCTTCCAGTCCGCCAACCCGTCTCGGGCGGTTCGTCAGAAGGCGAATTCTCTGGGCGCCCAGATCATTGAGGATCTGGGCGCCCAGCCCGATCCGGTACTGGAGATGTGACCGCGTACCTTCCTTTGACCTCCGGTCGAGCCCAGGATGGGGTCGGATCGCACCGGCACCACTAGGAGTCTCGTCGAGGCCGAAACCCAAGGCACCGTGGTGGAGGTAGACGAGCGCGCCCCGCCCCTCTTCCCCGATCATCCGAAGCGAATCGTGCACATGCCGGTAGCTGGGATTCGCAACGGAACCGAACACATCGCCGAACAGGTCGTGCGAATGCATCCGCACCATGACCGGATCATCGCCCCTGATGTTGCCCATGACCAAGGCTATGTGGATCTCGGTGTCCAAGTCGCTTCGGTACGCAACGACCTGAAACTCGCCCCATTCGGTGCGGACGACGCCCTCGCCAGCGCGCTGCACGCACGTCTCGTGCTCGAGCCGGAAGCGGATCAGGCTCGCAACGGTCAGCATCTTCAGCCGGTGTTCGCGGCAGAAGTCCAGCAAGTCCGGCACCCGCGCCATCGTGCCGTCGTCTTTCATGATTTCGCAAATGACCCCAGCTGGAATCAGGCCGGCAAGCCTGGCCAGGTCCACCGCCGCCTCGGTCTGCCCGGCCCTGACAAGCACCCCGCCCTTACGAGCCCGGAGGGTCTGCACGTGGCCGGGACGGGCTAGGTCCGAGGCTCGTGTCGCCGGGTCGATTGCGACTTGGATGGTCTGGGATCGGTCCGCCGCGGAGATCCCAGTTGTGACGCCTTGGGCAGCATCGATCGGCTCGCTGAATGCCGTGCCAAAGACCGAAGTATTCCGTTGCGAAACCAAGGGGATACTTAGGTGATCAAGTCGCTGCTCCGTCAGGGCGAGGCAGATCAATCCCCGACCGTGCTTGGCCATGAAATTGATCGCTTCCGGGCTGGCATGCTCGGCGCAAAGCGTCAGATCCCCCTCGTTCTCGCGGTCGGCATCGTCGACCACGACGATCATGCGGCCCCGGCGGAGTTCCTCCAGAGCCTCCTCAACCGCGACGAAAGCCACGAATTGATGGTATCAGGGGCTCTTGCGGCCCAGCAGGCTGGCTGGTTGCCCGCGTGCGGCAGTGCCAAGGGCCGGGCGTTTCGCGCGTGGTAGGCTGGTGCCTTGAGGCGTCGGGGGTCTGCCTCGCCGCCTGTCCCTGCGCCTAGCGTCACGCCTCCCCCTCGCGAGAGAATCAATGTCCGCAATCACCAGAGTGCATGCCTTGGAGATCCTCGATTCCCGAGGCAACCCGACTGTCCAGGTTCAAGTGTCGCTGGCATCGGGCGCAACGGGAGCCGCCCGCGTGCCTTCCGGAGCGTCAACCGGCATCAACGAAGCAGTCGAATTGCGCGACGGAGACGCGGGCCGGTATCTCGGCAAGGGCGTCCGCAAGGCCGTTGCGAACGTCAATACGGAGATCCTGCTGACCCTTCAAGGGTTTGAGGCCGCCGACCAGAGGAACATCGACGAGACCCTGATCCACCTCGACGGAACGGACAACAAGGGCCGTCTCGGCGCGAATGCCATTCTCGGCGTCTCGATCGCCGTCGCCCGGGCAGTGGCAGCCGAACAAGGAGTGCCGCTCTATCGCCGACTCGCCGGCAACGACAGCTATGTCCTGCCGGTGCCTATGTTCAACATCATGAACGGCGGCCAGCATGCGGACAACAACGTTGACATTCAGGAGTTCATGATCCTGCCGATCGGCCTGCCGACCTTCTCAGAGGCACTGCGGGCGGCCACAGAAACCTTCCACGGGCTGAAGGCCATCCTCAAGTCCAAGCACTACGGAACGGCGGTCGGAGACGAGGGAGGATTCGCTCCTGAGCTGAAGTCAAACGAGGAGCCGATGGAACTCCTGGTCGAAGCGATCGAACGGGCCGGCTATACGCCCGGAGACCAGATCCACATCGGCCTCGATGCCGCCGCCAGCGAGTTCTGCAAGGACGGCGAGTATATCTTCGACCAATCGGACGGGAGCCGTCGCAACGCGGAGGCCATGGCCGAACTGTGGAGCGACTGGGCGGCGAAGTATCCGCTGATCTCCCTCGAGGATGGATTCTCGGAAGTCGACCACGGAGGCTGGAAGGCGGGCACGGCGCGGCTTGGCGAAAAGCTCCAACTGGTTGGAGACGACCTCTTCGTTACGAACCCCAAGATCTTCGAGGCCGGAATCGCGGACGGCTTGGCCAACTCGATCTTGATCAAGCTGAACCAAATCGGTACGGTCACCGAAACACTCGACTGCATCCAGATGGCACGTGACAGCGGGTATACGTTCATCATTTCGCATCGGTCCGGCGAGACGTCGGACACGACCATTGCAGACTTGGCGGTGGCGTGCGGAGGCGGGCAGATCAAGACGGGCTCGACATGCCGCAGCGACCGGGTGGCCAAGTACAACCGGCTGCTGGAGATCGAATCGGAACTCGGAGCGAACGCCCGGTACGCAGGAGCCGGGGCATTCAGACGGTGGCGATAGGCCAGTTTCCCAGAGAGCGAGTTCGATCTCCGCTCGACTAATTGGTCTGCGCAGAGCGCCGCCACTACACGGACGGGATCTCTGCCACCGCCGGTTGCCGATGGCTCCAGGATCAGCTTGCCCAAGCAATTCCGTTCGAATGAGACCGCCATGCCGCCAATGCTCAACAACGAGTCGCACCATGCCGCGTGCCACCGTGCATCGGCCGTCCAGTTGCCCGGAAACTACGGGCTGCCGGACCCATCGAGAGCAAACCGTTCCAGTATCCCGAGGGGTCGGTGACTCCTCCCTCCCAAGCAAAATGAACCATACGATCACTGGATCGCACCGCAATTCCAAGCCGTCGGTCCGTCAACGCCCCATCAGCGCTCGGAAACACCATCGCATCGCTCAACGGGCTGATTCGGTGAAATCCGGCCCGGTCACCACCCGCGACCAAGGCCCTTTCCGGTGCCGAGAACGGAAATTCGGAGACGGAATGCGCATGTGGAACAATGGAGGACAAGGTCCTTGGTGAAGAGCGTGAATTCGGAAGCCCCAGAGTTGCCTACCGGGCTGCCGGCTGAAGGCAGCGAACCCGAAATCGAGCAACCGTCTATTGAAAGCGAGGACGTCTCCCATCCGTCTGCCCCCGCGGACAACAGCGATGCACAAGCCAGCCCGGCCCCGGAACCGCGGCCGCCGATGGAAGCGACTCAGCCCGCAATGCCCGGTTTCCCGGGTGCTCCCGGCATGCCGGCCATGCCCGGCGAGGCCCTCGGGGACAGCGACGGAGCGGATGATGAAGACTACGAGATCCCTGAAGATGTCGGATATCCGTCCATCGTCAAGACTGAGTCCCGGGGCAACCAAGGGCGAACGGAGGACACCACGGAGCCGCTCCGCGGCGTGATTGTAGGGAAGCGGGACGACGGGTTCTTCGTCGACATAGGACGAAAATCGGAAGCCTTCCTGCCACTGGACACGCAGGCGGACTCCCAAACCGAATTCAAGATCGCCCAAGAGATCGAGGTGCTAGTCATCGGGCAGTCCCGGGAAGGATACGCCCTGCTCACAAGCCTCCAGGCCCAGAGACCGTCGGGCTGGGCCCAGTTGGAAGCGGCCTACAACTCGGGCTCAAGCGTTCTGGGCAAGGTGACCGGAACGATAAAAGGCGGCCTCTCGGTGGACGTTGGCGTGCGGGCATTCATGCCGGCATCCCGTTCGGGTGAGCGGACGGAGGAAGGACTCCAGGGACTGGTCGGACAGGAAATCCGGGCACGTATCGTGCAGTATGACGAGGCAGACCGGAACGTAGTCCTCGACCGTCGCGCACTGCTCGAGGAGGAGCGGGCGAAGAATCGGGAGAAAGCCCTATCGCAACTCCGGCGAGGCGATCGGGTGAAGGGCACGGTCCGTACAATCCGCAAGTTCGGGGCGTTCGTGGACCTCGGCGGGATTGACGGCCTCCTGCACGTCAGCGACATCTCCTGGCACCGGGTCAACGATCCAGCTGACGTCTTGACGGTCGGCCAGGAACTGGAAGTCGAGATCCTCAAGGTCGATCAGAAGGCAAAACGCATCGGCGTCGGATTGAAGCACCTGCAGCCTGAACCATGGAGCACCGTGGGCGAGCAGTTCAAGGCAAATGACCGCATCCGTGGCAAAGTGACGCGGCTCAAGGAGTTCGGCGCATTCGTAGAGGTGCTGCCCGGCATCGAAGGCCTCGTCCATATTTCCGACATGTCCTACTCAAGGCGGGTCCGTCACCCAAGCGAGATCGTGCAGACAGGCGACGTCGTGGAAGTGATGGTGCTTGACGTCAAGCCGCAGCAAAAGCGAATCGCCCTCGGCCTCAAGCAAGCTTTGGGCGATCCGTGGGAGCGCGTGCTGGAATCGTACCCGGTCGGCACTGCGGTGACTGGCACGGTACGGAAGATCATGAACTTCGGAGCCTTCGTCGAGATTGTCGAGGGTGTTGACGGATTACTTCACATTTCAGATATCACGTCGGAACGGCGCCTGAACAGCCCGGCGGAAATGCTACGTGAAGGCACTCAGGTCCGAGTCAAGATCCTGGAGATCGACACTCGAAAACGGCGGCTCAAAGTCGGCATGAAACAGCTTGAACCGACAGAAATGGAGACGTTCCTTTCCCAGGTCGAGGTCGGAGAGACAGTTAGCGGCCGGGTCGTGAAGACGCAGGGCAACGAAGCGATCGTGGAGATCGGCACTGGCATCCAAGCAGTCTGTTCCATCGCGAAGCCCAAGGCGAACGCCAAGAAGGGCACCGCATTGGCACAGACATCGGACCTAGGGTCCCTCAAGTCCATGCTCGAGACCGCATGGAAGGGCGATGGGGACGGCCCGGACGAGACCAGGCAGGATCCGCTGACTCCGGGGTCGGTTCATTCGTTCCGCATCACCAAGTTGGACGCGGAAAACGGTGCCATCGAACTCGCACGAGTCTGAACTTCACGGACCCGACAGAAGTCCCATACGGTACGGGCACAGGCTTATCGGCAGCAAGAACAGCCCGCCGGAAGGCATACGCAAACCCCAATGAGCCCGCGCCGGATCCGCATTGACGGCCCCCCCACTTATTTACGATCGGTGGACAGGGAATCGAGCCTAGCCGCTACAGGGCCAGTTCGCCCTTGTAGACCATGTCCTTAAGCCGGAATTTCCTCTTGATTTCCTTGCCGAAGAGCATGAAGGCCGCCCCACCGCCGCGCTGGCCGCCGCCGCCCGGGCCTCCACCGGCCCGCTGACCGCCACCCGGCCGCGGCCCACCAGCACCTTGTCCACCCGGACCTTGGCCGCGCTGACGGTTGGCGCCTTGGCCCCGACCCGCTCCTTGAGGCCGGTCCAGCTTGAAGTAGAACTCCACTTCCTTGTCAGACAACTCGATCGGATCGTTCTTCACGAAGTAGTACCTGAACACCAGGGTCTGGCCCGGCACGACTTCGACCTTCGCAGGGTAGATATCATCGTGACCCCTGCGGCGCAGGCGGGCTGTGTTCGCAAGCAGTTCCGGCTGATCCTCCATACGCGCCAACATTTGGGGAAGGCCTTCGACATTCACTACGTAGTAGTCGATCTCGCTCTCGAGGTACTGCTGCATCTCGGGCGTCAACTCGGTGCTCTCGCCCATGCGGTACTTCACCTTGGCTTGCCTGACGGGGAGCGCCTCGTCGAACCGCACGAGCAGATTGAGCATCTGCATGGGAGGTGTCATGCCGCCGCCGCCACCGAAGCCTCCACCTCCGCCGCGACCGCCGCCGCCGCCAGGACCGCCAGCACCGCCGCCGCCGCCGCCGCGACCGCCGCCGCCACGACCGCCGCCACGACCGCCCACGCTTTGCAGCATTTGCATTGCATCACTGCCAGATACTGTGACTTTCTTTGACCACGGCGAATTGAGGAACGTCCGCTCTACTTCCTTCGCCGTCCATTGGGTAAAATCCTTCTTGTCCCAGAACCCCGCGCCCCACAAGGTGGCACAGAGTACGACAAGTCCGAGAGCGAGCCTCCATGCGGCTCGGGCATTGAATCCAGGTTTGGCAGGCATGTCTCCCCCTCGTAGGCAAAGGCGAGTCGCCCCGCCCGGTAGGTTACCGACCCGACGTGGATTATAGCTCGCCCTTACCGTGACCGTCGGCCGGTGCAGGAGACTCGACAGCATGGTGCGGGGAGCCGAGGCGAACTCCCGGGGCCAGAAACCAGCTTCCGTTCCATCCTGTCTGACGCACTGCCCGTAACTGATCAAGGATCGAACGCTGCCGCAACGTCTGGCAACGCCGCAATCAGGCGGCCAAATCCCGTGATAAGGTTGACATTTCCGGTCCTATGAACACCAAGCCCCGCCTGTCGCGCGGATTGCGCGACTTGCTTCCCGAGACGATGATCGCCCGGCAACGGCTTATCGACACGGTTCGAGGCGTGTACGAGAATTACGGGTTCTCCCCGCTGGACACCCCGGCGATCGAATACCTGGACGTTCTGTCCGGATCGGCGGGCCAGGAGGCGCAGCAATCGATCTTCCGGGTCTCGAACCCCGAAGACGAAGATCTGGGTCTTCGATTCGACCTGACAGTCCCGCTTTCTCGCGTGGTGAGCCAGCACGCTGGAATCCAGTTGCCGTTCCGACGGTACCAGGTGGCTCAGGTTTGGAGGGCTGACAAGCCGGACCCGGGCCGCTACCGTCAGTTCACTCAGTTTGACCTCGACACGATCGGCGCCCCATGCGGGAGAGCGGACATCGAAATCCTCGCAGCGATCTGCGACTCGCTGTCCGCCATCGACATCGGGCCGTACCTCGTGCGGTTCTCGAGCCGCGAGGTCCTGAATCTCCTGCTGAAACGCGCCGGCATCCCTGCCGGGCTGGCGACGGACGTGTTCCGAGTACTCGACAAGCTCGAAAAGATCGGCCTTGGGAAGGTCAAGCTTGAATTGGCCGAGGGATACACCGACGCTTCCGGCGATCCGATTCGCGGAGTCGGACTCAACGAGGAACAGATCGAGGTAATCGAGGAGTTCTTGTCGATCAACGGGGCCACTCGCGGGGAAGTCCTTGATCGGCTCGGCGGACTCTTCACGGGCGTCGAAGGGGCGTCCGAGCAACTCGAGGTGATCGACGGCATCTCGTCAGGACTCGACACCCTCGGATTCCATAGCGACCGCATTGCGCTGGATGTCAGCATCGCGCGGGGGCTCGCCTACTACACCGGACCGGTCTTCGAGGCAGTCCTGCTCGATGCACCGAGATTCGGATCCGTATTCGGGGGCGGTCGCTATGACAACCTAGTGGAACGATTCGGAGGACCGAGGATCCCGGCGACCGGTGCCTCGATGGGGGTTGACCGGCTGCTGGCGGCCATGGAGCAGCTTGGCCGGGTCGAGCCGGTCAAAACTGCCGCTCAGGTCCTGGTCACCGTAATGGACGAGGCGCTGTCTCGAGAGTGCATGGCGGTGGCCTTCGACTTGCGGCGGGCGGGAATCCGCACGGAGATCCAGGTGGCCCCCGGCAAGCTGGGCAAGCAGCTCAAGCGCGCCAACCGGCTCGGGATCCCGTTCGTCGTGCTCATGGGAAGCGACGAGGCATCCCGCAACGTCGTGACCCTCAAGCAGATGGCCGTAGCCCATGAACAAGGAACGGACATCCGCGGCCACGGAGCATGGAAGCAAGCCCGGTTCGGGCAGAGGGAGGTCGGCCGGGAAGAGGTAGCCGGCGTCCTGCGTGACCTCCTCGGCGTCGCCTAGCCCGAGCGGCGGCTTGAGGGGTCTCAGACGACCCTGGCTGCACGCAGGCTATCGATCGCGTTGCTGTCATAGCCGAGTTCCCGAAGAATTTCGTCGGTGTGCTCACCGAGTTTCGGAGCGCGAGAGCGTACCTCTCCGGGCGTTCCGAGCAGGCGGACCGGGGTCGTGACCAAGGGAGCGGCCGCTGGGGAGCCGGGATAATCCATGTCGGTCAGGAAGCCCGCCTGTTGGATGTGCGGGTCATCGAGTGTCTGCTGGGGCGTGTACACCGGCCCGGCGGGAACGCGGGCCTCGTCCAAGGCCGCGAGAGCCTCTTCGGTCGTCCGGGTCGCACACCACTTCGCCATCCGTGTACTGAAGATCTCGGCATGGTCGCCGCGCGAGTCGTCCGTCTGGAAACGCTCGTCCTCGAGCCACTCCGGCTCGCCGAGCATCCTTGCCCAGCGGGCATACATCGGCCCGCCGCTAACCAGCACCATCAAGTGGCCGTCGCGGGTCTCGAAGACGTCCGACGGAGCGCTGAGCTGCCCCCTGTTTCCACTGGCTACCCGGTTCGGAGCATTCACAGCTTGCTCAATCAGAGAAGGGCTGGCTGTCATCAGGGCTGTGGCCAGCAGGGCCCCTTGCACCTCCTGCCCCTGCCCGGTCCGCTGTCTAGCCAACAGGGCCAGCACGGCACCGAAGGCGCAGAGGGCCGCTGTCCCGAAGTCCACCCAAGGGGAATATGACTTAATGGGCGCGCCGGGCTCGCCGGTCAGATGCATGTTGCCGCACAGCGCCTGGGCCAGTCCGTCAAAGCCCAGTTTCTTCGAGTACGGGCCTGCCGCGCCGAAGCACGTGTTCGAGACGAGGATGACGTCGGGGCGGATCTCTTTGAGCGAGTCGTAGTCGAGGCCCAGCTTGCGAAGGGCGCTCTGAGGCATGTTCGCCACAACGATATCGGCAGTCGCCACCAGCCGTCGCTGCACTCCGTTGCCCTCGGGGGACGTCGGATCCAGGGTGAGGCATCGCTTGTTGCGGTTGACCTGGAGGAACATCGCTCCGGTGTTGTCCTCGCGGCTTATGCGACTGATGAACCGGTCCTCGCCGCCGCTCACCTTCTCGACGCGAATCACGTCCGCCCCGAAGTCACCCAAGAGCGCGGCGCACCAGGGCCCCGCGATGTAGCGGCCGAAATCAACGACGCGAGTGCCTTCGAGAACTCCTGGCATGACGATTCGGCGGGCGATGCTGCGCGGCTATCCACAGTCGCTTCGGGCGCAACCGGTCGGCTGTGCCAAGTAGAAGCCGGGACGCCCGATCCGAGGCCCGGCACGGTTCCCGGCGACGGTGGCATCTTCATCGTGGAAGCCGATTCGCCGCACCAAGTGCTATCGTATCGACCCGAGTCGGGTTGGCGGAACGGAGACGGACTACGCATTCGAATCGGAGGTGGCTCTGGATCGCGATAGTGCCGGCAATCCCAGCCTGCGATCCTTCCGTCAGCTGTACGGCTTGGGATAGCATGGTGGGGCCGTGGCTACGAGTTGGGCGGAGGGACAATCACGCTGCACGGCCCAATCTGCGATTCGCTTCTCGTACCCTCGGATCTTCTAGCGGCAATGCGGGGCATTCTGGAAGACATGCGCGACGGGTCAAGCACAGGGTTGGCCCGGATTCTACTTGGGACGCTGCTGGTCAGCGCTCCCGGCCTCGGGCAGGCCTCGGACTGGACCGACGACTTGCGGCCGATCCAACCGGAAAGCTGGAGCTACGAGAGGGCGGCCCATCTGATCGAAAGGGCTGGATTCGGAGCGACCCCGGACAGGATTCGCGAACTGGCCGCGTTGTCTCCCGAGGAGGCCGTAGGCAGAATCGTGGACTACGAGGCGATCGACGCCTCGGGTCTCGCCGACTTCCAGGAGTCCGGCTTATGGGATCCGGGAATGGACCCCTTTCCGCCCAGCAGGGCGGAGGCAGTGAGGATCGCCCGCGAACACGGTAGAGCCTTAGGAGTGGACGTGCTGCCGGCAGGCGAGTCGAGGCGCATCCAGCCGGTCGTCGACAAGTTCTTCTACGGCCTTCGCGCCAACGCCTTGGAAACCCGGCGCCTAGCCCTGTGGTGGGCGGACCGGATGGTCGCCACGCCTAGGCCGCTGGAGGAGAAGATGACGCTGTTCTGGCATGGTCACTTCGCCACGTCCGAGTCCAAGGTGCGGGACTATCGCATGCTCCTCGCCCAGAACCGAATGCTCCGCGAGCGAGCCACAGGGAATTTCGGGGACATCCTGCTGGGCATCATGCGCGACCCGGCCATGCTCGTTTACCTGGACAACGGCAAGAACGTGAAGGAGCATCCCAACGAGAACTTCGGCCGCGAACTGCTCGAGCTGTTCACAATGGGCGTCGGGAACTACTCGGAGAAGGACATTCGCGAGGCGTCGCGAGCATTCACCGGCTGGACCAACGACGTTCTCCGGTTCCGCTTCGACGAGGCGAACCACGACCATGGCTCCAAAGAATTCCTCGGCGAGCGAGGTAGGTTCGGAGGCGAGGAGATCGTGGACATCATCCTCGGACAGGACGCCACGGCCGAGTTCATTGCTTCCAAGATCTACCGGTTCTTTGTCCGTGAGGGCCCTTCGGACGCGCTGAAGGTTGCATTAGGGGCGCTGCTGAGAGCCGAGGGCTACGAAATCAAACCGCTATTGCGGACAGTTTTTCTCTCACGGGACTTTCACAGCCCGGCTTCGGTGGCCTCACAAATCAAGAGCCCCGTGCAATTCTTCGTTTCGACCTACAGGAAGCTCGGCCTGCAGCGCGCCCCGACGGTTCCGGATTTCAATCGGCTCACCGGGCGCCTGGGGCAGTCTCTCTTCTACCCTCCCAACGTCGCCGGCTGGCCCGGCGGCAGGACATGGATCACTCCGGCGGCACTCCTGGATCGGGGAAACGCCCTCCGCGGCGTCGTGTTTCCGCGGCCGGAGGCCGAGTACGGGCACCCGGATCGTCGGATGCCAGCCATTTACCAGCGGGTCGCGGATCGACTGGCGGAAGGAATGAACATCACGAACGCGACCCGTTCCGGCGACTCGGGCGCGAGCATGCTGGCTGACGCCGACGAGGACTACAACACCCGCTACGGCGGCTACCGGGGCTACGTGCTCGCCTTCGACCGGATCAGGCTGGTGTCCCGACACAGGGCGGAATTCGACTTAGCGGCCATGGTACGTGCGGCAGGTGCCGAAACAGCCTCGGACGCAGTCGGTCACCTGATGTCCCGCTTCTTGCGGGCACGGCTCTCGGAGACCGACCGGGAGCGGCTTGTCAACTTCCTCGAGGAGCGGATCGGGTCGTCCCGCCTTCCCGGAGATTCGGATTTGCTGAGGAAGGCCCTCCGCAGTGCGTTGTATGTGTTGCTGTGCACTCCGGAGTACCAATTGGGGTGACCTTATGAGATTTCGCACGATCGGCCAACGAAGGTCTCGCCGAGACCTCATGCGCCTGGGCCTATACGGCCTCGGAGTGCCTTTCGGGCTTCCCGTCCTCCTCCGGGATACCGCCGACGCCCTCGCCGCGGAGGCCGCAGACGGGTCCGGGGAGGCACATCCGGAGCGGATCCTGGTCGTGGTGGAACTCACCGGCGGGAATGACGGGCTGAACACGGTCATCCCCTACCGGAACGACGCCTATTACAAGGCACGCCCGACTTTGGGAATCCCGAAGCGCGACATCATCGCCATCACTGACGAAACGGGCTTCCATCCCTCGCTGGTCGGATTCGAGCGACTATACAAGGACGGCCTGCTCGCCATAGTAGAAGGCTGCGGCTATCCGAATCCGAGCCTGTCCCATTTCTCGTCTATGGGCTTCTGGCATACCGGGGTGCCCAATGGCGGCGAGACCTTGGGCTGGGTCGGACGCTTTCAGGACGTACAGACTCCAGCTGGAACGGCGAACGCGGTCGTCAACATCGCCAGTTCGCAGTCCCTCGCGGTGCGAGGAGAAGTTCATTCGCCCCTGGTTTTTGACGACCCGACCCAGTTGCGTCGCGAGACGAGCCCCGAGGAGGCGCGCATTCTCCGGCAATTCGATCTGACCGGCGGACCTGCGAATCCCACCTTGGCCTTCCTGCGCCAGACCGCGAGGAACGCCACGGAGAGCGGCGCTTTGGTTCGGGATGCGTGGCAGTCGTACAACACGCCTGTCGACTACGGCATCGGAGGGGGCCTTTCCTCGGACCTGCGCAAGGTCGCCGCGCTAATCGCGGCTGACCTTCCCACACGGGTCTATTACGTCTCCTACAGGGGCAACGCGTTCGACACGCACGTCCATCAGGGGGACCTACACAGTCGCATCCTGATGTACGCGGCAGACGCCATCCGGGCATTCGTGGCTGACATGGCCCGGATCCGACGCGGCAGCGACGTAGCCGTGATGGTATTCACCGAGTTCGGCAGGCGCATCGAGGAAAACGCAAGCCAGGGCACCGACCATGGCACGGCCGGTCCGATGTTCCTCATTGGCCCGAACCTCAAGGGAGGAATCCATGGGAAGGCGCCGAGCCTGACGGACACTGATGACGGCAACCTAAAGATGACGACCGATTTCCGGCGGGTGTACGCGACCATGATCGCGGAATGGATGGGCTACCAGGACACGGGGTCAATCCTGAAAGGGGACTTCGAGCCGCTCGGCATCTTCTCCTAGGCGCGGCAAGTCGACTGACCGGGCGGCGCGCTCGGTGCGCCGTCGCAGAGCCTTCGGGTTCGGGAGCATTGGGTAAGATGGGATTTCTGCGGGGCACCTTGTTCGCACTCGCCCCAGTTCCCAGATGCAGATCGAGAAGTACACGTTCGGAGTGGGGGACCGGTTCGCCCACCAGGCAAGGCCGCAGTTGCGGGCCTGCATGATGGCGGCCGAGCGGGGCGTCCAAGTGATTCCCACATGGAACAAGTCGCACCGCGAGCACCTGACGGTCGGCACGCAGCCCCCGACCGTGCGCCAGGCTGCGGACGAGGCTGTGCGCGAACTGGGCTGGTCCGACCCATACTACGTTGACGCCGACCACATCAATCTCGAGACGGTCGACGCCTACGTCGCTACGAGTGATTTCTTCACGCTCGACGTGGCATACGCGATCGGCAAGCCGGCCGAGCGGTCCTCGATCGACGCACTGGTGCGGTCGCACCCGGAACTGACCGGCGTGATTGAGATCGACGGCGTCGGGGAGCCGTTCACCAGCACCAAGCAAGACGTGGAGCGCTCCGCCGCGCAGTTCCTGTTCGCGGTTCGGGAGGCGGGCCGGATCTACCGTCACATCGAGTCCTGCAAGGGCAAGGGGAACTTTGTCACCGAAGTCTCGATGGACGAGACGGATTCGCCCCAGACTCCCGCCGAACTGCTGGTGATCCTCGCGGCCATCGCCGACGAGGGGATTCCAGTCCAGACCATCGCTCCCAAGTTCACCGGCCGTTTCAACAAGGGTGTGGACTACGTAGGCGACCCGGTCCAGTTCGACCGGGAGTTCTCCGATGACATAGCGGTGATTCGGCACGCGGTCGCGCGCTACGGACTGCCCCCGGACCTCAAGCTGAGCGTTCACTCGGGTTCCGATAAGTTCTCGATCTACGAGGCCATCCGGAGCGGGACGAGGAGGTTCGGCACGGGCGTGCACGTCAAGACAGCTGGAACGAACTGGCTGGAAGAGCTGATCGGCCTAGCTGAAGCGGGCGGAGCCGGCTTGGCCTTGGCGAAGGAAGTCTACTTGGAAGCTCACGCGGCCCGGGATGCGCTCTGCGCGCCCTATGCCGCGGTGATCGACATCGACCCCGAGCGCTTGCCATCTCCGTCGGATGTGTTGGACTGGGGGTCCTCCGAGTTCACTTCCTCTCTCCGGCACGACCAAGCGTGCCCGGCTTACAACCCTCACTTCCGACAGCTCCTGCACGTCGGATACAAGATTGCGGCGAAGATGGGAGACCGATACCTCGGCATGCTGAAAGAGTGCGAGGAATCCATCTCGAGGAACGTCACGGAGAACCTGTACCATCGCCACATCGAGCCGCTCTTTCTGACTTCCTGATCCGGAATGCGCACGCCTTGGGTACCACCCGTGCCGAATCGACTCGCACGTGAGACCGCTACAGGAGGGTGTAGCGGTGGGCTGGAAGGGCTCGCCCCCGCGAACGGCCGCCCCTCAGACCGGCGGCCACTTCTGGCCAACGGCGAGCCAGCCCCGTACCGGATCGTGAACCAGAATGGCAGGACTCCGATGGTCCTGACATGCGATCACGCGTCCTGCAGAGTTCCCGAAAGCCTGGGGACTCTGGGCCTATCTGCGGTTGACATCCGGCGCCACATCGGCTGGGACATCGGCGCGGAGCAGGTGACCCTGAGGCTGGCAGAGCGCTTCGACGCTCCGGCGGTGCTGTCGGGCTATTCGAGGCTCGTGATCGACTGCAACCGGAAGATCGGGTCCGAGACGTCAATCCCGGAAATGAGCGACAACACGACGATTCCAGGGAATCTCGGAATCGACGCGGCGGAGGCGGAGCGACGGGCCGAAGCGCTCTTCAGGCCGTATCACTCGGCGATCTCGCGGGTCTTGGACGGCATTCGTCAGAGCGGTAAGACACCAGTCTATGTCGCGGTCCACAGCTTCACTGTCCAGCTTGAAGGAGGCCCCGAACGGCCTTGGCACTTCGGCGTCCTTTGGGATCAGGATCCGCGTGTCGCCGTCCCGCTGATCCGGGCCCTCAGGCAGTTTCCCGGCATCCAGGTCGGAGACAACGAGCCGTACTCGGGACGGGACCACTTCGACTTCTCGCAGGAGTTCCATGCATCCTCGAAGGGATTGCCGAGCGCTCTCGTCGAGATCCGCGAGGACCTGGTCCGAGACGAATCCGGCGTGGCCAACTACGCAGACATGCTCGGCAGCGCATTGGAGACGGCGCTAGCGAACCTCGGGGTGGCCGTGACGGAGAGCTAGTGGCACTTCCGGTACCAACCTTCACGATCGGGATCGAGGAGGAGTACCTCCTTGTCGACTGCGCAACCAGAAATCTCGTTGCGGAGCCCCCGGCTTCGCTCATCGATGAATTCGAGAACCGGCTCTCGGGCCACTTCAGCCGCGAGTTCCTGCGGACGCAGGTCGAGGTGGGAACGTCGGTCTGCGAATCGACCGACGAGGCCCGGGCGAACCTTCAGCACCTGCGTCGGACCGTAGCAGAGATTGCTGGCACGCACGGTTTGGCTCCGATCGCGTCATCAACGCACCCATTCGCCCATTGGAAAGACCAGAAGCCCACCCCCAAGGAACGCTACCAGGTTCTGCATCGAGACATGCAGGTCGTGGCGAACAGGCTCCTGATCGGAGGCATGCATGTGCATATCGGCATCGAAGACGACGACTTAAGGATCGACATTCTCAATCAAGTCGCATACTTCCTGCCCCACCTGCTTGCCCTCAGTACATCCTCGCCCTTCTGGGAGGGCACGAACACGGGTCTGAAGAGTTATCGACTGTGCGTGTTCGACGAACTCCCACGGACGGGTCTGCCGGAGCGCTTCGACAGCTACGGAGAGTTCCGTCGTGCCGTGCGGCTCATGGTTGGCGCGAAGCTGCTCGAGGACGACACGAAGATCTGGTGGGACATCCGCCCCAGCGGCCGCTTCCCAACCCTAGAAATGCGCATTACCGATGTCTGCACAAGGATTGAGGATGCGATCTGCTGCGCGTCCCTGTTCCGGTGCATTTGCCGGATGCTGTACCGTTTGCGACGGGACAACCAGCGCTGGCGGGTATACGTCCGGATGCTGGTCCACGAGAATCGCTGGCGGGCGCAGAGGTACGGTATCGACCAAGGAATGGTCGACTTCGGGAGAGGGGAGATCGTTCCGTTTGCGGATCTGATGGAAGAGCTGCTGGGCTTGTTGCGAGAGGACGCCGAGTTCTTCGGTTGCTGGAAAGAGATCCAGCACGTTCGCGAGATCCTCCGACGCGGCACGAGCGCTCACATGCAGCTCGCAACATACAATGACGCGGTCCGGTCCGGGGCGACACATGAGGAATCCCTCCGAAGAGTCGTAGACGCACTCATCGGCGGGACCGTGACCGGCACCTAGCCGGGTTGGCCGCTGGATCCCGCCTCGTATTCGGCCAAGGGAGCCAAGCGGTCCGGGCCTGCACGATAGAGCGGGCAAACCGAGTAGGGTTAACGCTTTCGGGGGCTCAGACGTCGTGGTGGTAGGTCCGGAAACGAAGCCAAGTCGGCCCGTCGCCAGACCCAAAGGAGGCAACCATGCCTATCGGAATCCTGTTGCAGAACGTGCTCATACCACTCGGTTGCTTCGCCATGGTGGTGCTGTTTGTTTGGTTCAGCCATGTGACGCGAAGGAAGGCACAGGAGCAGCGGGCGGAACTGCTCCGTCAATTGATCGACAAGTTCTCCAGTGGAGAGGCCCTCGTCCAGTCAGTCCAAGGGCCCGAGGGAGCAATGCTGGTGCAGGCCCTCTCCCTAGAGTCCGAAAGGCCATCCACCAGGAAATGGATCGGGCTGTTCATTCCCGCTTCCATCTTGAGCCTGATCGGCCTCGGCTTCTTCGTTCTCTACTTTGTGGCAGATCAGATTTTCCTAATCCCCGCAATCGTGATCGGAGCGGTGGGGGCGGCGCTCGCCCTCTCTACCTATGTGATGAGGCACGTCGAGGAACGAGACAGGAAAGAACGGCCTCGCTCGGCCGTGGACGCCGTCGCAACCGGTGACGCCCGCTCGCAAGCGGACGTACTGTAGCCCTGGCAATGCAAAACCCCAGGGAACGATGGCAAGATCCGACCGGAACGATGACGCACTGGAACGATTCTATTCCGACACGTCCTCTCGGATTCGCGCGTACATACTTCGTCACTGCAGCGACAAGGACTCCGTTGACGACCTCTTCCAGATCACCTACGTCAAGTTCCTTGGGAGCCGGATGGCACGGACGGCAGACGCACCGGAGGCCCGCGCGTACCTCTACCGCATCGCATCGAACGTCATCGCCGACCACGGTCGCACGCTGCAGCGGCAGCGTCGGTTCGAGAACTCGGAACGGGAGCCAGCGGCAGCCGAGAGGAGAGTACCCATCGAAGAAAGCGCCGCGCTGCGGGATGCGCTCCGCTCGTTGTCGGCACGCGAGCAGCAATTGCTATGGCTGCTCTATGCGGAGGGATTCTCGCACAAGGAGGTCGCCAGCACCATGAAGATGCAGAGCGGAAGCGTGCGAGTGCTAGCGTTTCGCGTGAGGAAGAAGCTCGCCGAACTACTGGAACCGACGCAGCCAGA
This sequence comes from uncultured Bryobacterales bacterium, assembly GCA_964461235.1. Lineage (GTDB taxonomy): Bacteria > Acidobacteriota > Terriglobia > Bryobacterales > UBA6623 > VXMF01. Next base: position 74,857 of record CAYWUV010000015.1, read on the forward strand.
CTCCAAGGACGGGCGGTCATGAACGCACACGGAAACGGGAACATTGAAGCGGGTCTGCAGAGTCTCTTTGCCGGCGAGATCAAGGCGCAGCATGGCCGGTCTCCCAGCCTGGAGCTCATTCGGCTAATGGCGCGCATCGACGAGCGGGCTCGGAAGCAGTCGAAGCTCGATCGGATCCAGGGGTGGTGCGAAATCCTGGCTGTCGGCGGCAGCGCCGGCCTTCTCGCTGCGTTCTGGAGCCAGCTGACGTCCGGGCTGGAGTCACTCCTTCCGCTGGCCCACCACAATCTGTCGTGGGCCAGTGTCCTAGGTCTTGCTGCAAGCTTTCTGGCCTTGCTGATTTGCTGGCCAAGAGCGTTCAGCCAAGAGCTCTGACGGGGGTCGTTTCTCGCCGCTTATGATGGGACTTGTCTCGGAGCGACCGGATGTCGTTTATCCACGAAGATTTTCTACTCGGCACTGAGCAAGCAAAGCGGCTCTACCACACGTACGCCAAGGACGAGCCGATCCTCGACTACCACTGCCATCTGCCGCCGGAAGATCTGGCGTCGAACCGGCAGTTCCGCAACCTGTTCGAGATCTGGCTCGAGGGAGACCACTACAAGTGGAGGGCGATGCGAGCAAACGGGGTCAGGGAAGCCTACTGCACGGGCGACGCCGACCCATACGACAAGTTCGTGGCATGGGCGCGGACAATGCCAGACACGCTTCGGAATCCGCTGTATCACTGGAGCCATCTGGAGCTAAAGCGATACTTCGGCTTCGATGGCCTGCTGGACGAGTCGAACGCCAAGAGCGTCTGGGACCTAGCCAACGAACAGCTCGCGACGGAAGATCTTCGGGTCTTTGGAATCCTTCGGAGATTCGACGTGCGAGCTGTCTGCACGACGGACGATCCGACGGACAGCCTGGCCCACCATAAGGCGCTCTCCGAATCGGAACTGGCGACCAAGGTCTATCCGGCATTTCGTCCGGACAAGGCGCTGACCGTGAACCGCCCGGAGGCATTCAATCCCTGGGTCTCCGCTCTCGAAGGAGCAGCGGGCCGTGAAATCCGTTCCCTGCGGGACTTCCTCGACGCGCTGAGACGGCGCCACGATTTCTTCCACTCGATGGGCTGCCGGCTCTCCGATCATGGGCTGGACTACCTGCCGGGAGACTTCCCGACGGACTCGGCCGCCGAGGCCATCTTCGAATCGGCACGCGATGGGAACCCGGCTTGCCCGTCAGAGCACGCCCAGTTCGCGGCCTTCATGATGCTCTACTTCGGGCAACTGGACGCTGAGAGGGGCTGGACGAAGCAAATGCACCTGGGAGCGCTTCGCAACAACTCCACGCGGGGGTTCCGGGCCGCCGGCCCGGACACGGGATTCGATTCGATCGGCGACTGGCCGCAGGTCCGATCGCTGGGGCGGTACATGGACCGCCTCGACCGCGAGAACGCGCTGCCTCGCATGATCCTATACAACAACAATCCGAACGACAACTACACGTTCGCGACGATGCTGGGCAACTTTCAGGACGGCGCAATCGCGGGCAAGATGCAATTCGGCTCCGGCTGGTGGTACCTGGACCAGAAGGAAGCCATGGAATGGCAGCTGAACTGCCTTTCCAACGTCGGCCTACTGTCCCGCTTCGTGGGCATGCTAACGGACTCGCGGTCATTTATGTCGTACCCGCGCCACGAGTATTTCCGGCGTGTTCTGTGCAATCTTCTTGGCCGCGACATGGCCAACGGAGAGATCCCGAATGACGAGACCCTAGTCGGCGGGATGGTCCGGCGGCTGTGCTTCGACAACGCTCGCGACTATCTTCGGCTCGAGGGCGTCTGAGACCACTGTGCAACCTTCGGGCCGCCCAGGTACGCGAGGCGGGAGACCGATGATCACGCGCCGGAGATTCGCGGAATCGCTGGCGGCCGGAGGGTGCAGCCTTCCCCTCGCCTGCAAAAAGCAGTCCCGATCCGACGGGTCCGGGCGTAGGGTCGTGGTGCTGGGCCTGGACGGACTTGATCCAAAGATCATTCGGGCCCTGATGGACGAGGGGCGTGCACCGAACTTCAAGAAGCTCGCCGCGACAGGCTCCTTCCGCACTCTGGGGACGACCATGCCCGCGCTCAGCCCGGTGGCCTGGAGCACATTCATCACCGGAACGGATCCTGGAGGTCACACTATCGTTGACTTCGTGATGCGGGACCCGCTCACCTACCAGCCGTACTTCTCGATCTGGGAGACCCAGCCGCCCGCCCGGTCGATCAGCCTTGGCACCTACGAGCTCGCACTGGGCGGGCAAGGCATCGTCAACAAGCGCGTGGGAGTGCCCTTCTGGACGTACCTGGCCGACGAAGGCATTCCGTCGACTGTCATCAAAATGCCGACGAACTTCCCGGTGGACGACACGGCAACGCGCGCCGTCAGCGGCATGGGCACACCGGACCTGACGGACTCGTTCGGGCGGTTCAACTACTACACCTCAGACCCCAACGAGACTTATCCCGGCCTGACGGGCGGCGTGGTGCATCACGTCCAGATCCGGAATGGCCGAGCGGAAGCGAACCTGCTTGGACCGCAAAACCCGTTTCGTAAGGATCGGGCTGATTCCAGGGTTTCCATAGCAGTGGACGTGGACACCAACAACGATGCCGTCATCGTGACCGTCCAGGGCGAGAGGTTCCTGCTCCAGCAGGGAGAGTACAGCGACTGGATAACAGTGCGATTCGAGATGGCCTCATGGCTTGTGCAAATTTCCGGGATCTGCCGCATGTATCTCGCTCAGGCCCATCCGCATCTGAAGCTCTATGTGACTCCGATCAACATTGACCCCTCGGAACAGACGATGCAGGTGTCTTATCCCGAGGAGGTCGGCGGCGAGATTGCCAGGCACATTGGCCCGTTCTGGACCAAGGGCCTGCCGTCCGACACGAAGGCACTGGACTACCGGATCATCGACGACGAGGGATACGTCAAGCAGGCCGAGCTCATCCTCAAGGATCGCCTCCGCCTCTTCGAATACGAGTGGGAGCGGTACAGGGACGGATTGTTCTTCTTTTACGTCTCAAGCACCGATCAGGACACGCATATGCTCTGGCGCAATATGGACGAAACCCATCCCATGCACGAAGCCAGCGACGTGCGATTCTCCGGATACATCCATCACCTCTACGAGGAGATGGACAAGCTCATCGGCCGAATCCTACCCGCTGCCGACAACGATACGCTCCTGCTAGTGTGCTCGGATCATGGCTTCGCTCCGTTCGGGCGGCAGTTCCATCTCAACTCGTGGCTGCGCCAGAAAGGCTACCTAGCAGTGAAACCCGAGGCGGTCAGCAAGGACAAGGCCAGTATTGAGGACATCGACTGGTCCAGCACGGCCGCTTACGGGATCGGGTTCAACGGCCTGTACATGAACCGGCTCGGTCGCGAGGGCCAAGGCATGCTGGGCGACGACGAAGCCGCAAGGATTGCGGGCCGCATCGCCAGCGAACTCGAATCGATACGCGACAGCGAGACCGGCGAAAGGCCGGTGCATCGGGTGTATCGCCGGGAAGAGGTGTATTCGGGGGAGTTCGTCGCCGACGCCCCGGACCTCCTCGTGGGCTACACTCCCGGCTACCGCAGCTCCTCCGAATCCGTAATGGGTGAGAGCGCGAGCGAAATCCTCAACATCAACCCGTGGGCATGGGCGGGCGACCACTCGATGGCACGCGATCTAGTACCGGGCTGCCTTTTTAGCAGCAAGCCAATTGGGGACTCGCAACCGAACATCCAAGATCTGCCATTGACGATCCTGGACTTTTTCGGCATCCCAAGACCCTTCGGAATGCAAGGCAAGGTTCTGCTATAGGGGACGAGGAGCCGGGCGGCACACCCTCCACAGCTGGACCCCGCACCCCGAAAAGAAGTGGGTCAAAACCGTGGCACCGCTTGTCGCCGACTGGACGGTGCGAGTCGAAAAGTCAGCCTTGCGCAAGCTCTTCAGAGCGCTCTGTAGCTGCTTCCACAGCCGCCAACAAGCCGGCACGTACCGCGTGCGATTCCAGCTGCTTCAGGCCGGCGATAGTTGTGCCGCCTGGGGTCGTCACCATGTCCTTGAGTTCGGCTGGATGCCACTCTTTGTCGCGCAGCAACTTGGCCGTGCCGTAAAGCAACTGGCATGCCAGTGTCTTGGCCAGGCCCGGCTGGAGCCCCTTGCTGACTGCTCCGCCGGCCAGCGCTTCGACGATCAGGCTCACATAGGCCGGCCCGCTCCCGGTCAGCCCGGTCACGGCGTGCATCTGGGGTTCTTGAACGTGAACGACCATCCCTACGGCTCGGAACACCGTCTCCACTGCAAGCATCTGCTCACGGCTGACGTTCCGGTTGGCGCAGAGCGCGGTAGCGCTCTCGCCCACGACCATGGCCAGGTTCGGCATGGCCCGGACCACGGGCCGACCGGAAGGCAGCCCGGCCTCTATACGGGCGATCGGGACGCCTGCAGCCACTGAAACGACGACGCACCCCGCTGGCAAAGAGGCGCCCACTTCTTCCAGAACAGCCGGAAGCACCTGCGGCTTGACGGCCGCGACCAAGACGTCGCATGCTGCAACCGTTTCCGCAGTTCCGGCAACAGCGAACGCCGGTCCGATGCGGCTCTGGAGTTCATCCAGGCGCTGGCGCGCAATGTCCGTTGCAACTACTCGCGATACCGCCCCTGCCGCAAGTGCCCCCTCGGCTAGGGCTCCGCCAAGATTTCCTACGCCGATGATGCCGAGCGTTAGTCCGGTTGCCATTGCACAAGTGTAGAACGCATCCCGTACGGCCCACCCCAACCGCTCACTGGACAGGACCTGCCCTACCGACAACCGGCTCGGACTGCTGGCGGGAGCAATCGGATGGCCGTGGTTGCAAAGCGCGCAAGGGCGGACCGACCCGGAGATCGTGAACTGGATCGCGGGGGAACACAGCCATACCGCATCGGTTTCGGGATAGGCCCGAGATGCGGGGCCAAGACGAACTGATGCGTAAAACAAGGACGCCGAGCCGAGCCAAGTCCCTCAGCCGGAAGCGTCGAGGAACTCGAACTCCCAGCCGGCATGATCGTACTGGCTGCGGATTCGCCAGGCCAGCAGGGCGTCCAGCAACTCCCCCTTCTTGCCTTGGCTGGACGGATCGTCCCAGAGGTTGTGGATTTCGTCTGGATCGCCCCGAAGATCGAACAGCTGCCCGTCATCGGCGTCCAGGAAATGCACCAGCTTCCAGTCGCGACTCCGGATCATCGTCTGAAAGTCGTTGGTCGTGAAATTGACGTCTCGGGCGGACTCGCAGAAGACGTGGTCGCGTCCTTCCCACGGCTCACCCTGGATTGCCCCCAGCAGAGATTCCGCTTCCATCTTCGATGGAGGCTGGATACCGGCCATCTGGAGAATCGTCGGGCCAATGTCGAGCAGCGAGCAGAGTCCGTCAATCTTGCGACCACCCTTGAAGCGACCCGGAGCCCAGACGATCAAGGGCATGCGGGTCACGGCATCGTACATGGTCCATTTCTGACTGTGGCCGTGGTCAGTCAGACAGTCTCCGTGATCCGACGTGAAGATCAGGACCGAATTCTCCAGATAGCCGGAGGACTCGAGCGAAGCCATGATCCTTCCGATTTGCTCGTCGATCAAGGTCACGTTGCCGTGGTAGTGGGCCCGCTGCCGGTGCCGCGCCTCGCGTGTGGGCCGCCATTGGTGGACGACGGAATCGTGGTCGACTTCGCAGTTGTGCTGGATCATGCCTCGATAGGCCTCAGGCTGGCTATCGAGTTCTTCCTGCGTGACCTCGAGCAGTGGCAGGTCCTTCCGCATGTAGGGATCCGAATACCGCGTCGGCGGATCGTAAGGCGGATGCGGTCCGGGAAATCCGATCTGCAGGAACAGGGGCTCCGTCTTCGGATAGCTTTCGATCCACCAAGTGGCCAGTCCTCCCACGAACGTGTCCGGATGCATGTCGTCGTCGATCGGCCACTCGAAGGATCCCAGGCGCTCGCGATAGTCGGGCAGGCTTCGATAGGTCAGTCTGCCCGGTTTCGCCAGGCCCCGGGCACGGAGGGCCTTGTCCCACTCATCGAAGAAGTACCGTCCCTCCAGGTGGCGGTCCTTGTTCTCAACCGTGTACCGCTGCCGGAAACCGAAGAGTTCGTTGTAGGGAAAGGTGTGCATCTTACCGACGTTGACGGTGTTGTATCCGGCCCTTTTAAGAATCTCCACCCAGCTGTGGCGCCAGCGGTCTCCGTTACGCAGCACGCCGTGCGAATGGGGATATTGCCCGGTGAAGAGGCTGGCCCGACAGGGGGCGCACGATGCTGCGGGCACATGACAATTGGTGAACGTCACTCCCTCTCGGACGAGACGGTCGAGGTTCGGCGTGTCCATGTGGGAATAGCCGAGTTCGCGGATGGTGTCGAAGCGCTGCTGGTCAGTAATGACGAAGATGATATTCGGATGTCCTCGGGCTATGGGCCCTGATTTGATTTCCACCAAGTATTCTTACCACACCAAACTGTCTGTTGACCGTTGCCCTCACCTATCGATATCGACTCGCCCTACCCGAACAGCCACCCCCAAACCTCACCGCCTTGGTTTGGTCACCACTACGTAGATTCCTTGTCGGTCAGGTCGGTTGCAAAAAGGGACTGGCTCAGGAACGGCCATGGCCCGGCGGCAGGCTCCGTGCGGGCCACCTTGTCTTTCACCCCATTGCTGCGCCCGAGTGCTACCAGCTCCGCCTCCACCTTGGCCGGGCCGCTAGGCTGCTGCCAAAACGGCACTCTCCAGCCCCCCTCAAGGGCACCGCCCCCCTCGCGGGACTGCACTACTGCCAGTAGAATCCTGTTTCCTTCCACCGGTCCGGCTGCCCTGCCCAAGCAAGCCTCACTGCCTCATCACCGCCCTCTCTCGTTGCTGCCCTAATCCTCACTTCCACCCATCCTGCCGTCAGAGCAATGTGAGAATAAGCCCCACCTGGCCGCCGAAATGATGTGACTCTCTACACCGGGCAAGCGCCAGGACCGCACGCGGGAGACACTGGACGGGAACCTGCCGCTGTAGAACTTCGAGGATCTACTGGCCCACCTGACCACGCTGTCGGCGGTGGAGTCGCGGTTGGAGGCGGCTCCGGAACACCGTGTGGCGAAGCTGAGCGCCATGACAGCAGTGCAGGAGCGAGTGCAAGAGCGGGCGTACGAACTGCTGGGGATCAAGCCACATCCGGTACCGGTCCCGGAGCCGATTGAGACCGAACCTGCGGAAACCTAGTCACTGGCGGCACATATTTTCGAGCCCGATCGCCGTCGAAACGGTCGGGGCCGACTCCCATCCAGTTATAAGTGGGGCTCGTATGCGAAACTCCCGAAAGCGCCGCTTGACCCGCTTGTTCGGGGGCCGGACGATCCAGCGGTTATTGACGGGAGCCAGCATCGCGTCGGCGATCTGCTCGACGCTGGCGTCTGTCCTGGTCGTCTCCCGCTTCTAGCGCTTGGGCGGCTAGTGGCTCGTCTTGACCAGTTCCAAGGTCGTGCGTTCGGGCTCGGACTTCCGCACGACATTCTCCTTCATCCGTTCTGGCGGTCGATCGTTTTCCGAAGGATAAGATCCAGAAAGAGCCCGCCAGATGCTCCAACCATCGCACCGAGCGCCCCGAGGATGATTGCGACCACCGGCGCTATGATGCCGAACGCCCCTCCGGTTACCGCGATTCCGATTCCGCCTATCACGACCCCGGCTACGATTCCGAACGCGGCTCCGACAAAGACCCCAAAAAGCACGAGCTTCGTTTTTCGTTTCATTGCACCATCCTTCTTTCCCTTTTGGTGAGCCGCGGGAGACCCGACAATCTGTATTGCTCTTGACCCGGTTACACGGCCCGTACAATATTACCGGTTTCGAGATTTGATTCAGCCCTCCGTCGGCTCTCGAAGTGCTGTGGTTGAACTGCAGATAGCGCGAATCGTCGACTAAACAGAGGTTCTCTTTAGGTTCTACCTCTTAAGTTTGCCTCTAATGCATTGAGCCATCTAGACTTGGCCTCTCCCAGATCCACCCTACGGCTGCCTTTGTGTTACCATGTATCAAATATTTCATGATCTTAATTCGTTTTTATGATTGACTTTATCAATCTGTTTCTGTATTGGACTAAACCGCTGCGCGGTATCGGTGGCTAATCGATAGCGCGTTACCCCCT
>CAYWUV010000016.1:0-81133 GCA_964461235.1 uncultured Bryobacterales bacterium
GTTGGCCCGGGGCCCTATACCCTAGTCAGGCCCCCCAAATTTAGAATCCCTGACTCTACCGGCCCCTGCCACGACTGGCGTTTAGACCTCCGACACTAGATCTCCGGGAAAAATGACACATCCCATGGGCACTCCCGGGCCGATCTCGGCTGGATCAGGCCGGCTCGGTCCTGCTGGCCGAACGCCCGCTGGGCCTGCCGTTGCGGCGTTCCGGTCCCTGCGAACTGCTCGAGATCGGCCGCCTCGACCGCCACGGACAGCAGGTCGCACTGGTCATCACCGACCGCTGGCGGAACCGAGCGGAACTGGCCGCGGCGATGTCCTCGCGGTGGTCGCACGACAGCTTCTTCCGGTACGCGCGCACCAAGGTCGGACACGACACCCTCGCAGCGCACAGGGTCGAGCCGTTGGATGGGGACGAGACGGGAGTCAACCCGCGACGGCGCGAAATGGACCGCATTTTCAACCGCCAGCGCGCCCGGCTCGGCGGGCTGCGCCAGGGCTATCGAGGAACTCAAGCGCGAGCGTCAGGGCATTCCCCAGCATGCGCAGGCTGCCGAACTGGAGCCCGCGGACCGACTCGAGAACCTTCCGGATGCCTCGCGCCTGTGCACGACACGTTGCTGGGGATCGTCGATCGGGTCGAGACGGCGATGCCGCCGACGCTGACGATGGAAGGGCTCGAGCACGAGTTGGGGCCGATCCAGCACATCGACCTGCCGTATCAGCCGCGGGAGCGAAGGGACCACAGCGGATGGCGACCATCACGTCGAAGCAGACGCTGGCGCAAGCGGCCCCGGTTTCCGAACTGGAACTGGAGAAACTGCTCAGGACCGACGGTGGGCAGTACAGACGACTGCCTCCTAACTGACTCTGAACAAAGACGTTATGATTGTGTTTTTTCGCCCGTCCGTAAAGTACCGTTAGGGCGAACGCGGGACGGCCGCTCCCACAGTCTGTCCGTCAGGCCATGCGGAGAGGCGTAACCGCACCAGCCCCCGATCGACCGGCCCCGTCGTTTCCATAACCGGCGTTGAGGCCCTGGAAGACCCGCCTACAAGGGGACGGCGTTGGCGTCTACGTATTCGCTGACCCGGTCATGCGACGGACCGATGTAGTGGAACGGCTCCGCATACTCGACACCGTATCGGCGTCCCCACTCCCGGTTGGGCTCCAGGACGAACTCCCGAATGTAGTTCCGGTTGGCGGTCTCGTCATCACTGCCAAGCAACGGAAGCCGCCTGCCTTCCGCAGCGAGGCGCTGGCGCAGTCTCGCGCCGTTGTCGCCAGCGGGTCCTTGCGTAACGTTCGCTCGGTTCACGTCGATCTTGCCTTCGGCATACGACGAGATATCAACCACTCGAGTGACTAGCTGGGGTCCCCGGGCGAAGTAGTACTTCTCGTTCACGGAGTGCGGCTCGAGCCCGGCATCGAAGTGCTCCCGATAGTCCCACCGGGAGCCGGCCATCCAGCACGCCGCCTCGACGCAGCTCGCGGTCACATAGTGGTCAGGGTTTTCCTCGTAGTGGCCCCACGGGTCGTAGCAGATCACGGTATCGACCTTCATGAGCCGAAACAGGAAGATCAGGCGGGCACGGAGTTCGAGCCGCTCGATGCCGTCCATGAGGTGATTGCGGTAGCCGAGGTCGTAGAACTTCTCCAGGCCCATCAGCCGGCCGACCTCAATGGTGTCGCGCTCGTTGTTTAATACGACCTCGCCGAACGTCGATCCGCGCCCGGCCATCTCGTCGTTGCTGGTGCGGATGAGAATGCCCCGATAGCCTTCCGCGATCAGCTTCAGGACCGTTCCGCCCGCGAGGATGGGAACGTCGTCGCAGTGCGGCTGGATCGCCGCGAGCATCTTTCCCTCGTGGGGCCTCCCGGGGAGACTCCTCTCGACAACGACTTCCGAATCGCGGCCGATATGCTCGACGGGCATGGCGATGCCGGCCCCAGCCATGGCTCCTCCGGCAAGGGATCCTTCGATGAACCGACGGCGTCTCATTCCGCAAATGGCCTCATTCCTTGTACGCGATGCAGTCGATCTGGAGCAGTTGGCCCGGCCGCCGGAACCCGGTGGCCCCGAAGTACGAGCGCACGGGCCGCGGCTCGGGAAAGAACTCGTTGTACACCTCGTTCATCCCGGGCCAGTTCCTCTCGGGATCCACAAGCGAAACCTGAACCTTGAGAACATTGGCCATCGAACTGCCCGCCTCCTCAAGGCTCTCCATCATGATCGTGAGCGCGTCCGCAGTCTGCTGACGCACATCCCCCGGGCCGTCGGGGCGACGGTTCGGGTACCAGCCTCCAATTCCTCCCATGAACAGCAAGGGACCAGATCGGACCAAACCGCCCACACGCTGCTTTCCGGGACCCCAGTCCTGGGCCTCCGCAACGGGAATTGCCGCTAGGCCCAGCGTGGCGGCGACGGCCGCTTGGCGACGTGACAGGGTGCTTCGGTCAGGCATCATTTCTTGTCCCTGCTGCGATCTTTCCGGACGTGGCTGGGTCCGTCGGCATCGTTCCTCCGTAAGCGTGCTTCGTGGCAGCCCAGGTCCCTTTGGGATACTCTCCGAGATCCAGGTTACCTTGGAGCCGCCCGTCCCTGACCCGGCCTTCGAACCGGTACCTGAGTTTCGAGCCCTCCACCGGGAGGACGCTGGAGAGAGACACGACGTCTCCATCCACGGTGCCCTCGACCGGACCACTGGCCACGCTGCCGAGGTGCGTTCCTCGCACCCGATTCCCGCTGGCCTCTAGGAAGAGCACGTGCTGCGCTTCCCCGACAAGGAAGCTAACCGCTACGTCCCAGCGCCCGGACAGGTCCGCGACCGGGGCCTTCCAGACCCGCTCGATCGGCTTGGGCGCGGCCCGGAGGACCTCCCGCAAACGGTCGGCCACGATCCTGTACTCGCCCGGCTTGAGGGCCACGGGGCGCAAGCGGAATTCGTGCCCGTCCCCGGCAGCGTGCGTCTGGATGGCCGGATCCCCGGAAAGCAGCAGGTCATGCAGGTCGCCGGCAGTCAGACCGATTCGCTGCGGGTCCCACGCGATGGTCATGGTCGGGAAGGGACCACCCCGTGTCGGCCCGTCAACCCTCGCCGACACGCCCGGCACCTCCGTAATGCGATCGGAGATGTGGGCATACCACGCTTCCCACTCGCGATACTCGGCTTCAATGTCGCGCTGGCGAACCCACGCGTCGACAGCCACCGTCATGCCGACGATTTCTTCCTTGCTGACCTTCATCGGGCGACCGAAAGCGTGGTGCGGGGCGCTGTTGGCAAAGGCAGCCCGGACGAGATCCTCCCTACCCAGCAGGAGGCCGGCAGTCTGCGGTCCCCGCAAGATCTTCCCGCCGCTATAGGCGACCAAGTCTGCTCCGGCGGCCAAGTAGGGGTCAGGACTGACCAGAATGTCGGCGGCGGCGTCAACGAGTACCGGAACTCTGTGCTGCTTCGCCACCGGCACTACATCCTCCAGGCTCGCCCGGACCTTGTCAAAGCGGTTCCCCAGCACCATGACAAGCGCGGTGCTGGAACCGATCCTGGCTTCCAGTTCGTTGGCCGAATCGACTTCTACCGTCTTTAGCCCCACCATGCGGACCGCGTGGTCGTACGCGTTCCGTGAGGATTTCGGAATGATCACTTCGCCCTTGAGGCCGGAGACATCCGGCAGTTGCTGCATGCGCTCAGGGTCTGTCCCGGCGACACACGCAGCCGCGGCGTGGGCGAGGGCACCAGCAGCGCCGGACGAGACCATCGCCCAAGGGACGTCGAGCAGCGTGGCGATGCGCTTGCCCGCTGCCTCCATCAGCTGGTCGAGATTGACGTGGTAATGCGACGCCTGTTCGACCGCTTCGATGACCTGAGGCATCAGGCGTGAGCCGCCGTTGATCGTGACGGTGGCGGTGCAATTGATGAACGGCCTGGCACCGATCGCTGAGTACGGTTCCGCCGGCAGGTCGGCGGCTGAGGCCGGAGTACCCGAAGCCTCCGCCATCAATGCGGCGATCAGGGAACTGGTCCCCATCCACTGGCGACGGCTCAACCCGCCAGATTCCAGATTTCGGTCCGTCATGGCAGTCCTCCTCTGTCGTGTGGCGCCGACCGGCGCCAGGAGCCCGGAACCTCCGAACCACTCGCTGCCCACGACATGCGTTCGCTCCGCCACTCACCGAGACGGACCCGGACGCCCGAGCCTCCGCCGCGGCACCGCCAATTCGGCCCGCCCCGAGTTCCCCGAACATCCGTCGCCCATCGACGCAAGCTATGCAGCCTGCCGGAGCCGGACGGACACAGTGTACACAGCGGAGTCGGGGGCGGTGCAGAATGCGCTGCTTGACAGAAGACACGGAAGCTACAATCTCTGGGCATGAGCACCTCTTCGGGCAATTCCCGTCGCCACTGGCTGAAGGGATTCGGGCTCGGGTCGCTGGCCCAGGCTATTCCGGCAGCGGAGCCGATATCGCCGCGCCGAACCGTCTACCAGCGACTGGGTGTGAGGCCAGTGATCAACTTCCGTGGCACGTACACCACGATCGGCGCCTCGAAGCAGTGGCCGGAACTGTTCGAGGCTCAGGCCGAAGCCGCGCGAGAGTACGTCGTCCTTGAAGAACTCCAAGACGCCATCGGCCGGCGGCTCGCCGAACTGGCGGGGACCGAGGCCGCGATGGTATCGACCGGAGCTGCGGGATCGATCGCCATCGGAACCTACGCGTGCATCGCGGGTGAGGACCCGAACAGAATCAAGCGCCTGCCAGACCTGACTGGCATGAAGGACGAAGTGATCATCCAGAAGGTGCACCGGATCTCGTACGACCATGCGGTGCGTGGTGCCGGCACGAAGATGGTGGAAGTCGAGACGCCGGAGCAGCTTGAACGCGCCATCGGCCCCAGAACGGCGATGGTGTACTTCCTCCCGGGGAACACCAACGACCGTACGTGGGGGAAGGACTGGATCCGGCTTGAGGACACCCTCAAGCGGACCAAGCCCGCCGGCGTTCCCGTCCTGGCGGATTGCGCGAACATCCTTCCGCCGTGGGAGAACATCCCCAAGCTTGCCAAGTCCGGCGTCGATCTGATGGCCATTTCCGGTGGCAAGCACATGCGCGGCCCCCAATGTTCCGGGATCCTCGCGGGCCGGAAGGACCTCGTTCGAGCGGCCTGGCTGAACTCCAACCCGCACTCGGACTCCAACGGCAGACCGATGAAGGTCGGTCGCGAAGAGATGGTGGCCCTCTACCTAGCATGCGAGAAATATGCGTCACTGGACTTTGAGCGGATCGACAGGGAGAGTGCGATGCAGGCCCGCAAGCTCGCCCGAGGGCTCAGCAGGATTCCGGGCATCCGCACGTCCCGCGCCCCTTTCGAAAGGATGCGAAGAGTGCATCGGGTAAACGCAACCTGGGACGAGAACCGAATCGGAATCACGGCGCGCCAGGTCGAGAAGGAACTCCTGGAAGGGGAACCCCGTATCGCCGTCACTCGATCCAGCGCGGACGGGTTGCAGTTTACCGTGTTCATGAACGAAGCCGGCGACGAGGAGGCCGCGATTCAGCGCATGAGGAGGATCTTCCGCAGCTGACGACAGGATTCCCTGCCGAACGCCCGCCGGAGCCTCAAGCAGCGTAGCCTCGACAGCGCCCAAGAGGAGGAGGCACGTCGCGGGCCATCCCGATGTCAAGCCAGCCTCGATGCCGCGCGCATTCCGTCAGGTTCCCGCTACAGTGTGATCGCTACCGGGTGCCGCGCAAGCTGTCGGTCGGCCGTCAGGAGCTTGAGACCTTCTTCTTGGGCTTGAACGAGCAGGAGCTCATCGAACGGGTCTTTGTGCTCAATCGGTGCCTTGAGCTCACGGGCAGCGTGTCGGATCGTCATCGGCAAGAACGTCACACCCAAGCCCGAGAGCACCGCAACAACCTCGTTTGGCTCGAATAAGCTCTTTCGCTCCCCAGTGGGTCGGCGGGCATGGTATTTCAGCCGCATCTCCCAGATCGACACGGCGCTCACGTGGAAGCGTACGTCCCGTTGGGCAAGGAATTGGCGCTCGACTTCCGTAAGCTTTCCCGGCGCCACCATGAGGTCATACAGATAGGAAGTGTCGAGGAGGACGCGCACGCTTGGGCCGTCTAGTCTTCAAGTCGGAGCACGCGGCGGCTGAATGCTGGATCATTGAACTCGTCGGGCCACCTCTCCCGGTCCCCCTCCAGTCCGAGGCGTACCCGTTCCACCGCCAACTTCCGAAAGTCGATTCCTCCCCTTCCGTGGCACCGTACAAGTTCAACTGCCGGTACACCGTGTTTCGTAATGACCACATGCTCGCCATTCTGAGCAGCGGCAACTAGTTCTGAGAGTCGCGCTTTTGCTTCGCGCAGGACAAACTCCATGGTGTTGCGTTCTCCGGATTCAGCCTATGCTGACCTGACGTTCAGCATACATCACACTGAGACCACGTTGTGGTCACGGCGATTTGTGATCCGGCTCCGCACTTCGCTTTGCGCGGAAGACCGCCGATGAGGGAGACAGGCGGCGCAGGAGCCGCCCGCACCGTCCAGCGGTGTTAGAGCCGTCAGCAGCACCGACCCGCAGTTCTGTTGTTGAACCACCCTCCGCCCGGTCACGCAAACAGGGACTTCACACGTTCAGCCACCGCTGCGTCCTGCCCAGGCCGGAGCATCCACATCGAAATCCGAAGCTGGCCTTCCCCCGTGCGCGAGACCGCCACGGGCGGGTCTCCCTCCAGAAGCTTCGCGACGGCCTCCTGCGAAGTCAGTCCCAGGTCGTCCTCGCTCCAGTTCACGAGGACGTGGGGAACATGGTTGGCAATGTCCGGCACAACGGTTTCGCACGAGAGTCCGGGCACGCCTCCAAGAACATTCAGGATCAGTCCGGCGCGAGCGTCGAGTTCGCGCCTCTCCGCTCCGTGATCGAGGGAAAGGTAGCGCTCGACCGCAGCCACCAGCCCGATGATCTCCTCCTTGCCGACCTTCATGCCGCGGCCGATGCCGCCGAACGGGCTGATCGCCTTACGGGCGGCCTGCACGAGGTCGGGGCGACCGAGCAGGAGTCCCGAGCCCTGCGGTCCGAGCAAGCCCTTGCCGCCCGAAAAGATCACCATGTCGAAGCCCTCTTCGACGTACGTCTGCAGCCGCTCGGGGGGCGGGATGTCCGCGGCTGCGTCGTTCATGGTTGGAACGCCGTGATCCCGCGCAACGTCGATCCACTCAGAGCGGTCGATTTGGCCGTCCGGATCGGCCTTGTTCAGGAAGAACATCATCGCCGTCCGGTCGTTGATCGCCTTCTCAAGTTCCTCCCGGGTATCGATCCAGACCGACTTGGCTCCCGTGACCCACATCTGGGCCTCGTAGCCGCTCCGGTGGGCCCGCTGCTGGACCACCTCGTTCTTCATTCCCGATGTGTCAGGTAGCATGCGGAGGTTTTCGTCATCTCCTCCGGTGATCGCCGCCGCCGTTCCGCAGGTGATGGCAGATGCCGCCCCGCAAGAGATCATGGCAGCGGGGACCCCGATCAGCCTGGCGATGTGATCGCCCGCCCGCGCCTGAAGTTCCCGGAAGGGCACGAAGCTGCGCGAGGCCGCAGCCATCGCATCGACGACTTCGGGAGGCATGATGGACCCGCCCAGGTTCGTCACTGTGCCGATCCCGTTGATCACTGGCTGGACTCCCAACCGCAAGTACACCTCCTCCGGAGTCGCAGGCGGGACGGACCCGGGCGCGCAGGCACCGGCTCCCAGAACGGCACCCGATGCGCCGCCCTGAAGGACCCGACGCCTGGTAATCGGCTCAGCCATGTTGCTCCCCTCTCTCGTGCCTACGAACGACGTCGGTTGAGAATGCCGTCCCAACGCGACTCGCCTTGCCGGCCGTAATCGAACGGAAGCTGTCGCCAGCCCTGGCGGGTGCGGCCGTTCAGGTCCCACGCCAGCAGGCCGTCCTTGAAAGCCATCTCGCAAACCAGCTTCTCCGTGCCGTCCTGGCGCGCGCCGAAACTGTCCACGAAGCCGAAGTCACCGGATTCCTTCCGCAGTACCGCGATGTCGGCGATTGCGCCTACCGACAGGTGTCCGAGTTCCTCGCGCTGGATCTCCCGGGCGGGGTTCCAGGTCGACTGCAGGATCACGTCGTCCAGCGATTCGCCCAAGGCCAGGAACTTGCTCATCGTGTTGATCTGGCTCTGCATTCCGGCATTCATCGACCCTATGTGCAGGTCCGTGGAGATCGAGTCCGGCGGGAAGCCGGCCTCCAGGCACTTCGCGGCGACGCTCCATTTGAAGCTGCCGCCGCCATGGCCGACATCGAAGTAGATGCCCCGCTCGCGGCCGGTGAAGAGACCCGGATTCGGCGTGCCGTCCTCGAGCAACTCCCGGCGGTTGCCCGAGAAGCAGTGCGTATAGATGTCTCCCGGGCGCAGTTTCTCGCCCAGCAGCGTCTCGATCGGACGTTCCGGAAGATTGGAACCGAAATCCACCATGACCGGGATCCCCGCGGTTTCGCCGGCGCGGACAGCCTCCTCGACCGGATCCCACTCCGGCCCCGCATAGTGAGCGGTCTTCACTCCGACGATGACGTCCGAATGTTCCTTGGCGAGGGCGGCGGTCGGTGCCGCTTCCATGTCGGCGAGGTCCTGCTCGATTGCCCCGCCGCGCATGCCCTGGCCGACGATGTTGGCCAGGGCCAGAACGCGGGTCCGCGCGCGGCTGATGACCGTGTCCCGGAAGGTCTCGAAGTTCCTCCAGCCGGCGCATCCGGCATCGACAACCGTGGTGACCCCCGAGCGGAATGTGTACCCGTCCGGGTAGAGGCTGTTGTCTCCGGCGTACGATCCCGGCTCGTTCGTGCCCGCGAACACGTGCACGTGCAGATCGATCAGCCCGGGCGAAACGTACAGGCCCTGGCACTCCACGACCTTGAAGGCCCGCCCCGGATCGATGGCATCCCCGACCGCCGCCACCTTCCCGTCCCGCACGGCAAGATCGCCGACCGCGCTCAGACCGTTCTTGGGATCGATCAAATGCCCGCCTTTCAGCAGCAGGTCGTACTCGGGCTCACCGGCACTGCGGCCTGAACAAGCCAGCGTGAACAGAGCGGCACTGGCCAAGAAGTCACGGCGCGAGGACCCGCCCTTTGGTCTATTCATTGGATTCCCTCCTTGGAAGTGTCCCGCGAGGCCAGCCCGCGACCGTCAATCCTCACCCATGCCAAACAGGCCTTCCCGGACGCGCTTGTACTCGAACCGCGCCGGGTTGACGGCGGTGGCCCCAGGCGTGTCTACCGGGATCAGTCTCGAGGCGATCGGCTCGTAAGCCGCACGCGGGGCGATCGCGCCCTTTGCCACGATGATCTTCTGCCGCTGGACGTAAACGCCGTTCGAGATGAGCTGGTGCGCGCTGTTGGGGCTGGACCGCTCGGTCGTGAGCACGACCAGGTTCGGGTTGTCGAGGCTGGAGCCGTCCACGTGGATCACGGCTGTTCGGCCCATGTCCCAGTAGCGACCGCCACCGTGGCGGATTTCGGTCTCCACATAGCGCCCCTCGTGAAGCGATCGGACCCGTCCCCGGATGCGAACCGGCTTGCCGTGCACATCGTCGGTCTTGCCTCCGACGGCGAAGTCGAACGGATTGCCCACACCTGCCCGCTCGGCAACCCCATAGGCCTCCGGATCGGCGATCACCACGACCCAGCCGTGGGCGTTCTGCCGGACAAGCTCGTCAAGAAGGAAAGTGCTGTCTCCTGGCGTGCCTCCGCCGATGTTGTCTCCCATGTCGATCAGCACGACCGGGCGGCCGGGATGGTCCATCGCCATCCGCACGGCATCTCGAGCGTTGGGCTCATCCAGCTTGATCTGGTCCCTGGTGGCCCATAGCATGTCCGAAAGCCGCTGGGCCTCGCGCTCGGCCAAGGCGGGGTCGTTGTCGGTGACGACGATCGCGGTCGGCCCCATCCAGGGCACGTCCGCGTACTGGTAGCCGCCAGAGACGCTCACGGCTAGCACGCCGTCGGCCTCCTCAATCTTGCGGCTTTCGAGTACGATCGGCAGCAGGGGCTCCGACTTGGTGTGCTGGAACACGATGTTGTAGTTCATCGGCGGCTTCGCGAAAGCCTGCGTAGGCCGCACCTCGCCCCGCACCATCCGCGCCATGATCTCCGCCGCTTGGACACCGCGCTCGAACGTGTCGATGTGCGGATTCTCCTTGTAAGTGATCAGAACGTTGGAGTGCTCGACGATATCGGGCGTCACGTTCGCATGGAAGTCATGCGTGACAATGATCGGCATGTCCTGACCGAACTCCTCGCGCACGCGCCTCGTGATCTCGGCGTCTCCGCTGGGGTAGCTCTCGGTCACCATGGCCCCGTGGAGGGCCAGCAGAATGCCGTCGAGCCTGGGCGCCCCCCGAAGGCGCTTCAGGATTTCCGTCATCATTGTGTCCAGCGCCCTGTCCGTCACGTGCCCTTTCGGCGTGGCCCGGGCTACCAAGGTCGGGTACAACTCCAGCCCGTACCTCTCGGCACCCTCGATGTAGCCGGAAACCGTCGTGCGCGCCTTGGCTCGTTCCGCGAGAAACTCCTCGGCTGACTCCTCGCCGATCTCGGGCCAGAAGTCCTCGAGTTCGGTCTTGCGCGGATTGAACGAGTTCGACTCGTGAGAGATGCCGGCGACGCCGATGACGGGCAGTCCCTGGGAGTGGGCCACCAGCGCCGAGGCGAGGACGGCGGCAACAACAGCAACCCGTCGATCCATGGCACCTAGATTCTAGCCTGTGCCTCCCTCGGCAGCACCAAGCGAGGACTCGCCATATGCGGTGAATTACGCGAATCCCATCTTCGAGTCCCCGATTGAGCACCGAGCCCGCGTCAGCCATCAGCGGACTCTCCTCGATTCCGATCGCCGAAGGGTTCGCACGAGAGGTCCTGCAACCGCTCCTCTTCGACCTGTCTTGGAACCCGAACCAGCTCGAAGGGGAATCCGATTCGTTTCCGGACGCATTCAATTTCTCGAGTCGCGGTCGGCGGTGAACGCTCGGTGCACGGCTGGAACACAAGTGATGCTCAATCATTGGCAGGCGATTGGATTGCATATCGATCGTTCCGATCAAATCGGCTTCGATCGCTAGACCGCCAGCAACCTGCACGCGATCTTCGCGGGTGCTCGTTCTGACGGATCAGCGGGCTGCGGGAACATGGAGGCGAACTCCGGTTGGCATGAAAGAACCGGTGTTCCGTCACTGCCTAGCTGTGAGCGACCGAGCGAACAACTGGGAGGCGTAGTGCCTCCCTGGGGCCGGCGGATCACCGCCTTGTTGCAGTGTACGGAGGGATCAGCCTCCCTCCAGGACCTGGACACTTGTCCGGATCTCGTCTCTGGGCACCAGTGCGGCGTGGTGTGCCACCACTTCCCGCACGCGCGGCCGCCCTTCCCCGAATCCCGTGGCCGTGGGCGGCCCGTTGAGAACCAGCGGAATCATCTCGCGGCTGAACCGCTCCACGGGCTCTCGCGCCTGGGCGCGCACGCCCATGCGAAGAACGACTTCAGGCGGATCCGGAGCGGGCCGGGCTGCCCGTCCGTGACAGGCACCCCCTCCCAGGGTCTCGGCATGGACTTCGTCGAACTCCAGGCCGAGTTCATCCAGCCGCGCCCGGACCATCCCTTCAGCCGCGCGGGCCTTCTGCACCGCCTGGGGCCAGCTGTAGACCAGCGTCCCCACGGCCTGATAGCCCGCCACGTAAGTCAGGGAGGCCTTCAGCGTGGGTGGGCGCGGGCTCCCGCGCACCCCCTTGACACCAACCCTGTCCGGGCCCGCCTGCCGCAGGGTCAAGCTCGTGAAATCGGCCCGGCAATCCGGGGTCAGGTACGCAGCCGGATCCCCTAATTCGTACAGCAGTTGCTCCTTGACCGTCGCGACCGACACCCGACCTCCGGTACCCGGGTGCTTCGTCACGACGAAGTCGCCGCTAGGATCGGCCTCGACGATCGGGAAGCCGATGTTCGACATGTCGGGAATGGACTGCCAGTCCAGCGAGCAGTTCCCGCCTGTGCACTGCGCGCCGCACTCCAGGATGTGGCCGGCCACCGTGCCGGATGCCAGACGGTTCCAGTCCTTCTCGCCCCAGCCGAACTCATGGATCATTGGTGCGAGGGTCAGCGCGGTATCGGTCGAGCGGCCCACGACCACGATCGGCGCGCCCGTCTCCAAACCTTCGGCGAGCGGGAATCCCCCGATGTACGCATGGGCGCTCAGCAGCGCATCCCGGATCACATCAACCGGCCGACCGGTGTCGAGGTCGTCGAACGTCACGCCGCGAGCGATCATCCCGTCGATCCGGCCCCCGATGTCATCGCCCCGAACCACCGCCACCCGCGTCCCCCGAATTCCGGCGGACCCAGCCTCCCGCAGGATCGCTTCTGCGCAGGCCCCGGGGTTCACCCCGCCCGCGTTAGTGACGATGCGGATGCCGTCCGAGGCGAGCCTAGGCAGCAAGCCGACCGCGAGACTGACGAAATCCGTGGCGTAGCCCTTGGCAGGGTCCCTCCGGCGCTGTTTCTCCAGGATCGCCATGGTGACCTCGGAGAGATAGTCGAGGACGAGATAGTCGATAGGACCGTCTTCGACCAGCCGCCGCGGAGCTTCGAGCCAGTCCCCCCAAAAACCCTGGCCGTTGGCAATGCGAATCAACGCCCCTCCTCCCGCCAGCTCCGAGATCCCGGCATCCGGCTCCTTCAGCCGCGTAACTTTCCGTTGCCTCGGACCAGTCGCTGCCGCTCCTCCCGCCGGCCGTGCTTGGCAATCACCGCATGCAGGTACTGCGTCAGTTCCTGGACCCGCTCCACCTCGTTGCGCGTCTCGAGCAGCGTCTGCTTGGTGTCTGCCGCGAGCGGCAGGTCGCCGGCGATCCGGAAGGAGAGCCACGGATGGTTAGGATCCCAGTTCTCCGCCGCCGCCCCCACGATGCGCTGGACTCTTGTCGCAACGTCCAAAAGGGCCTGAACCTTGGAGGCGTTCGCCTGCGCAGGGTTGGTGTCGCCGAAGAACTCGACACCCGCCTGAAGGCATTCCTCGGACGAGTCGAGGGAGCGGATCTCGAACCGCCTCGTTCCGATCGCCTCGACATTGAACCGGCCATCCTCGAAACGCTCCTTGATCTCGCGCACCTTGGCGGCGCAACCGATGTTATCCAGCCCCTCCTCGCTTTGCCTCACGACGCCGAATTCGCTGCGGTCCGCGAAGGCCCGGGAGATCATCGAGCGGTATCGCGGTTCGAAGATGTGGAGCGGCAAGATCTCCCCCGGCACCAGAACCAGGTCCAGTGGGAACAGCGGAAGGAGTCCTTTTTCAGCCATGCTACAGTATGCATTCCCGGCAACGGCGAGTCCGGCTGGCGGCGACTTGCAGCTTCGCGATAAAACCGTAGTCATAACGGGAGCGTCTTCCGGAATCGGCCGTGCGTGCGCCGTCCTTCTCGCCCGCGCCGGCGCGCGTCTGGTGCTGGCGGGACGACGGCGAGATGCACTGGAGGAGACCGCCGACCAGGCAGGGGGCGGCGCAGTCATCGAGGCGGACCTAGCGGTCCCGGCGGGCCGGGAGCTGTTTTGCGAGCGCGTTGCGTCTGAGGCTCCGGGCATCGGGGCCCTGATTCACAATGCCGGCGTGGGAATTCACGCCGCATCCTTCGAAACCGACCCCGACCTCGCCCGGCAGCTGATGGCGCTGAACTTTCTCGCGCCGGTCGAGATCACCCGCAGACTGCTGCCCCTGATGCAGCCCGGCGGGTCCATCGTCGCGATCAACTCCATTGCCGGCAAGGTCCCGATCCCCGGGATGGGCGTCTACTCCGCTTCCAAGCACGCGCTCGGTGCGTACGCGGACATCCTGAGAATGGAGACGGCCGCTCGGGGAATTCACGTCCTGAGCGTCTGCCCGGGGTACGTCACCACACCCTTCGTCCAGAACATGCTGCAGGGAGCTTCTTTGACAGCGCTTCCCGGCCGAATCCGGTTCGGAATCACGGCTGAACGGTGCGCCGAGGCCGTCTTGGAAGGCATCCGAAAGCGCAAGCGAACCGTGGTGGTGCCGCGCATCGGGTGGGCGTTGATTGCAGCCGAACGACTCTTCCCCGCGGCGATCCACGGCGTCATGGCGCGCCACTTGTCCCGCCGCGGCGAGCGATGACGAGCGTGGGTGCGCCGTCCGCGATCTTCATCGCGGGATTCATGGGTTCCGGCAAATCTACAGTGGGCCGTGCCCTTGCGGAACGGCTGGGCTGGACATTCGTCGACCTCGACACCGAGATCGAGCGCATGGCCGGCGCAGCCATCCCCGAGATCTTCGACCGGCACGGAGAAGCGGTTTTCCGGAACACGGAACACGTGGCGCTCCGTGCCCAGGCGGAGCGGGCGCTTGCGGGGACGCGGCTGGTCCTGGCTCTGGGAGGCGGCACGTACGCCTTCGCACGCAACCGCGACCTGTTGCGCGAGATCGGGCCGACGGTCTGGCTCGACGCCGATGCCTCGACACTCTGGGAGCGGGTCCGCAGCAGTTCGCACCGTCCGCTAGCCCGGGACCGTCAAGGATTCGACCAGCTCCACGAAACCCGCCGGGAGTCATACGCAATGGCGGATTTTCGTATCGACGGCGCGGCCGGGCCCGACCGGGTCACGAACCGAATCCTCTCGCTACGATGGGTTCAGGAACTGCAGGGAGATGCGTGATCCGATCGTCCGGGCGGAAGGGCTCGGAAAGACCTTCCGGAGCGGGGACGAGTCCCTGACGATCTTCTCCGGTCTCACGTTCCAGGTCGATCCGGGGGAGTGCGTCGCCTTGGTCGGCGAGTCCGGGGCTGGCAAGTCCACGCTCCTGCACCTGCTGGGAGCCCTCGAGGAACCCACTGCCGGCACCATCTACTTCCAAGGCTCTTCGCTGGCGTCCCTCAACGAGCGCCAGCTGGCCCGCTATCGCAACCGGGACATCGGATATGTCTGGCAGAACTGCCATCTGCTCCCGGAGTTCACGGCTCTCGAAAACGTCGCGTTGCCATTGCGGATTCACGGGACGCCCGAGGAAACGAGCCAGCAACGGGCGGCGAAGCTGCTTGAGCGGGTCGGGCTGGGCGGCCGCCTCGATCACCTGTCCGGAGAGCTATCGGGGGGCGAGCAGCAGCGGGTGGCGATCGCGCGCTCGCTTGTCGCGGAACCGAAGCTGCTACTGGCCGACGAGCCGACTGGGAATCTCGACGAGCGGACGGGCGAGTCCGTGATGAGGATGCTGCTGCGGCTAGTGCGTGAGGAGGAACTGTCCATCCTGATCGCGACGCACAACCCGGCCTTCGCCGCACTCTGCGACCGGGTCTTCCGATTCGAGCACGGCCGGCTACGCCAGTCCGCCCGATAATCGGGGGCGCTACTCCACGCCCGGCAGGAGGGCAGGCTGAGGGCCAGGGGCTCCGGTGACACCTTGGATCCGCTCGCGGAGCTTGGACCACCGCCGGGATGCCGAAGCCGTCTGGACGGCCCGCCGGATCGCGGTCGGCTGGCCTAGCAGGACGACGAGCCGCTTGCCCCTGGTGATGCCGGTGTAGATGAGGTTCCTCTGGAGCATGACGAAGTGGCTGGTCATGACCGGAATCACGACGGCCGGGTACTCGGACCCCTGGCTCTTGTGAATGGTCGTAGCGTACGCTGGCACGAGGGTATCGAGGTCGCGGAACGAGTACTCGACCCGGCGGCCTTCAAAATCGACCTCAAGCTCCGCCTCCGCTGAGTCCAACCCTGCGATGAAGCCGATGTCCCCGTTGTAGACCTCCTTGTCGTAGTCGTTCTCGACCTGCATCACCTTGTCGCCCTTACAGAACGTCCAGCCGTGCCGCTCTACCTGGTCGGTCACTCCAGGATTCAGGGCGGTCTGAAGCTCACCATTGAGCACCCTGGCACCAATCGCGCCCCGGTTCATCGGGCAGAGGACCTGGATCTCACGGACAGGATCGAAGCCGAATCGGTTCGGAATGCGGGTGCGGACAAGTTCTACGGTCTTGCGGATCGCCGCGTCCACCGAGTCGGCAGGAACGAAATAGAAGTCTGTCTCACCCTCGGGCTTCGCCATCTCCGGCATCTCGCCCCGGTTCACGCGATGCGCGTTGACTATGATCCTGCTCTCGGCGGCCTGGCGGAACACCTCGACGAGCTCGGCAACGGGCATGGCCCTGCTTCCGATCATGTCGGCCAGCACCTGCCCCGGACCGACGGAGGGAAGTTGGTCAACGTCCCCGACAAGAAGCAGTCCCGATTTCGGGGGCACGGCCCTCATGACCGAGTTCATGAGGGGCACGTCGACCATCGACGTCTCGTCAATGACGAGCAGGTCGCACTCCAAGGGATTCCCCTTGTCGCGCCGGAAGCGTCCGCGGACGGGGTCGAACTCCAGAAGTCGGTGAATGGTCCGGGCCTCTATGCCGGCGGTTTCGCTCAGGCGCTTCGCGGCCCGTCCGGTCGGGGCTGACAATCGGATGTCCGCGCCCTTGGCCAGCAGGATTTTGAGGATCGCGTTGACGATGGTGGTCTTGCCGACACCTGGGCCACCGGTGATGACCATGACCTTCGACTCAAGGGCGGTTCGGACGGCAGCGGTCTGGCTGGGCGCCAAGGCAAGCCCGAGCTGCCTCTCGGCCCACGGCAGGGCTCGGTCCGCATCGACCCGGGGCCAGGGAACCCTGCCACTAACGAGCCTTCCCAGTGCCTCGGCTATGTCCCGCTCGGCCCGGTGCAGGTGAGGAAGGAAGACGCAGGAATCGGTCCCGATCCCCTCGAGCACGACGCTCCCGCTCTCGATCTCGGCTTCCAGCGCAGCTTGGACCAAGTCGACTGGGACCCCCAGCAGGTCACGGGCCAGGTCGATCAATTCGTCACGGGGTAGCGCGCAGTGCCCGTTGTCCGTTGCCTCGGACAGCGCATGGCTGATGCCCGCACGCACGCGTACCGGTGCGTCCTTCTCGATTCCGATCCGCGTAGCGATCCCGTCTGCTACAGCGAAGCCGATGCCACGGATGTCACGGGCCAGGCGGTAGGGATTCTCGGACATGATCCGGAGGGCGTTCGCTCCGTAGACCTTGTGGATGCGGGCCGCGCGGGCCGCTCCGACTCCGTGGCTATGCAGGAAGACCATGATCTCCCGGACAGCCTTCTGCTGTTCCCAAGCATCAATGATCTTCCGGGCCCGAACGGGACCGATGCCGGGAACCTCGCGCAACCGGTCCGGCTCCTGCCCGATGACGTCAAACACCTGGGAACCAAAGGCCGCAACGAGCTTCTTGGCATAGACGGGACCGATGCCGGGAATCGCTCCGGACGCCAGGTATCTCTCGATGCCCTCTTGGGAACTGGGCTCGGAGGTCTTGATGTACGTTGCCTCGAATTGGCGTCCGTGGGTGCGGTCGGTGATCCACCTGCCGGACGCGCTAATCCACTCTCCGGGACTGACGGCGGGCGCACGGCCGACGACCGCCTGCACCTCCCGATGGCCCCGCACCTGGACTCTGAGGACGCAGAACCCGCTCTCTTCGCTGTGGAAGACGACCCGCTCGATCGATCCGGATAGGATCTCCGGCTCCGGGGGGGGCGATTGAAGGGTCGCGGATTCCGGCACTTGCGCGCGCCTCCGGCCGGCGAGCACGAACCGGAGGGTTCATTGCACAGTAGCGCACGGCGTACTGCGGTTCCAGAAGGTTCGGCCAACTGCCCCCGCATGAACCGCGAGGCAGGAACCGGAAGGCCGTCCGCTAGGGGACCCGGACGCATCCTCCAAGTTGCCGCGGGCGATTGAGCGGGGCCGATCGCCCGTAGTACGATGGCAGTTCCTTGGGTGGCCCGGCCCGCTGCCGCACCCTCTCCGGAATGCCCGCACGCGTACTCGACGGCAAGGCAATCCGCGACGGCATCCTGGCAGAATTGGCATCCAGGGTCAGCCGGACCGCCGAGTTGGGTGTCCGGCCCGGCCTGGCAGCGGTGCTGGTCGGCGACAATCCGGCCTCCAAGGTCTACGTCCGCAACAAGATCCGCGCATGCGACCGGATCGGGGCGTACTCGGACGCGATCCACCTCCCGGCGGAAACCACGACGGACGAGTTGCTCGCGGCCGTCGACCGGCTCAACCGTCGGGACGAAATCGACGGGATTCTGGTACAGCTGCCGCTCCCCAACCAAGTCGATTCCAAGCAGGTGCTGTCCGCGGTATCTCCCGAGAAGGACGTCGACGGGTTCCACCCGGTGAACGCCGGCAAGCTGGCGACGGGCCAACCCTGCCTGGCCCCCTGCACCCCGCGCGGACTGATCGAGATCCTCAAGCGGAGTGCGATTCCGATCGCGGGCCGCCACGCCGTGGTGGTCGGCCGCAGCAACATCGTGGGCAAGCCGACGGCGCTGCTGCTGCTCGCCGAGCACGCCACGGTCACGATCTGCCATTCCCGGACCCCGTACCTGCCCGCCGTGTGCCGGCAGGCGGACATCCTGGTGGCCGCGGTGGGACGGCCCGCAATGCTGACCCGGGAACACATCGGGGACGGTGCGGTCGTCCTGGACGTGGGCATCAACCGCCTCGAGGACGGGGTCGCAGCAGAACGTCTGCTGGCTCACGATTCCGGGCGCCTCCAGCGGTTCCGGAAGCGCGGAAGCGCACTGGTCGGGGACGTCCATCCCGGCGATGTCCGGGAGTTGGCCTCTGCCTATACGCCGGTGCCGGGCGGCGTCGGCCCACTGACCATCGCGATGCTGATGTCCAACACGGTCGAAGCGGCGCACCGCCGCCTTACCGGCGGAAGCCCCGTGGCGGCATGAGTCTCGATCGGTACGGCTGGGACCCGTCCTTCCTGCAGCATCTACCGGGCTCGGCGGCCGGCGTGCCGGGACGTGTGCGTCTCGCCACGGCCCGGAAGGCGCAACTCTACACAGACGCCGGCACAGCAGACGTAAGCCTTCCTCGCAATCTCGGCCAGGTCGCGGTCGGCGACTGGCTGCTATTCGACCCGATGGGGCGCACGGCCGTCCGAGTCCTGCCCAGGCGGAACGCGCTGGCTCGCAACCGCCCGGGGCAAGCGGCCAAGCGACAGATCCTGGCGTCCAACGTCGACGCCGTCCTGATCGTCAATGCCTTGGATCGGGGAGCGAGCCCCCGGCAGATCGATCGCTACCTGGTCTGCGTGCTCGAGAGCGGTGCCTCTCCCGTGATCGTCCTGAACAAATCGGACCTATGTGCTGACATTGCAAGCGCTGTTTCGTCTTGCCGATACCGCCACGCCCCGACGACGGTCGTTGCGACGAGCGCTGCTGACAGTTCCGGTCTGCCCGAGTTGGAGCCGCACCTGCCGGAAAACGGAACCGTAGCGCTTGCCGGGCCGTCCGGTGCCGGTAAGTCGTCGCTGGTCAACGCGCTTCTGCAGACGGAGCACCTGAAAGTGGGAGCGGTCCGGGACCGCGATCGTCGGGGAAAGCACACGACCACGCGGCGAGAGCTCATTGTCCACCCTCGGGGCTGGCTGCTGATGGACATCCCGGGTATCCGCGAGCTCTGTCCATGGAGCCGGCCTGAAACCGTCGACGCGGCCTTCAGCGACCTCTCGGAACTCGCGACGGACTGCTACTACAGGGACTGCCGGCACGGCAGAGAGCCCGGGTGCGCGCTCCGCGTGGCTGTCGACGAGGGGCGTGTCGATGCGGGCAAGCGGGACAGCTACCTTGAACTCCGCGAAGAACAGGAAGAACTGGCTCGCCGGATCGAGGAGGTCAGGTCCTGACTGAAGCAGGAGGCGAAGCGCGGTCCTAGAAGCGCCGGGCCATCAGTTCGAATCCACCCTTGCTCAGGCGATCCCGTGCGCGCTCGGCGTCCTGGTCATCCCGGAACGGGCCCACGAGAACGCGGAACAGCCCGTCTCCGGAGGCCGGATGGATCCTTGCCTGGAAGCCTTCGCTACGCAGCCAGTCCGCCAACGCCTTGGCGTTGCTGCGCTGGCTCAACGCGGCAACTTGGTAGTGGAGCTTCCCGCCACGCCCGGCATTGGCCGGCGGACGCACGGACTCAGCCGGTCGCGACTGCGTAGGCGGCTCGGGCTCTGGCTGGGACGGCGGTGCGGAGGCCGTGCGGCTCACCGGGACTTGCCTGATGCCGGGTGCGGGTTTCACTCGTCCGCTCGGTTCGCGAGCAGTACGCAACGGGGCCTCGGGCTCGCCGGTAGCCGCGCGCTCGGGCTTGGCTTCCGGGACTGGGGCGGCTGCCGACTCTCCCGAGCCGGAGCCTGAGGGCTGGTCATCGGCCGGATCGAGGAGGACGTCGGGGATCGCGACTGGCCCTCCAGGCACGCTCGAGCCTCTCTCCAGGATCGCCAGCAGGCTTGGCTTTCCCTGGAGAGCCCGCTCGTGCCCGCGCTCATAGCCCAGCAAGTAGGCGCATCCCAACAGGAAGATGGCAAGGATCGACGTGCCGAGAACCTGCTTGAAACCGAAGACAACCTCGATTTCGCCCTTGGACGCCGACTTGCTCGGCATGCCCAATTCTACCGCATGGAAACAGAATACTTACGAATTGTTGCCGGAATCGCGGTCCGGATGGCGTTCCGCCCAGTTGGAGAGCCCCCGGAACAAATCGACCGGCAGGGGCAGAACGACAGTCGTGTTCTTTTCCGCGCCGATTTCTGTCAGTGTCTGCAGGTAGCGGAGGGTGATGGATGCCGGTTGGCTGCTGAGCTGCCGGGCCGCATCCGTCAGCTTGGCGGCAGCCTGCAGTTCGCCGTCGGCGTGGATCACCTTGGCGCGGCGCTCGCGCTCGGCCTCGGCTTGGCGGGCGATCGCGCGGATCATCTGCTCAGGCAGGTCAACGTGCTTGACCTCGACGGCCTGCACCTTGATCCCCCAGGTCCCCGTCTGCTCGTCGAGTGTCGACTGGAGGCGGGAATTGAGCTTCTCGCGCTCGCTCAGCAACTCATCGAGGTCAGCCTCGCCCAGCACGGAACGCAGACGCGTCTGGGCCAGCTGCGAGGTGGCGTGGATGTAATGCTTGACCTCGACCACTGCCTTGGTGGGGTCCAGGACGCGGAAGAACACGACGGCACTCACCTTCACGGTTACGTTGTCCCGTGTGACGACGTCCTGCGAGGGAACTTCGAGGGTCTCGACCCGCAAAGGGATCCGCACGATGCGATCGATGGGACGGAAGACGAAGATGAGGCCGGGGCCCTTGGGCCTCGGCAGGAGCCGTCCCAAGCGGAAGATGACGCCCCGTTCGTACTCCGTAAGGATTTTGATGCAGTTAACCAGATACAGGGCGATGATGACAGGCACAATCAGCGAGAAATCCATGGCAATCTCCTTTTTTGGGCGGCGCTGTCGATGCGTGCGCGAATCACCGGCTGCGGCGTTCCGCGGAGCACGGCAGCGCACGGTCGGGCCGCTAATGGAATTCTAGCCGATGGCACATCACGGCAGGCAGAATGCAGACCGGCTAGCCGTCAGGCGCTCGCGATTCCACCTCTAGCGTCATCCCGTCCACGGCCACGATCCGAATCTTCTCTCCTGCGCCGATCGGTGACGCGGACCGGGCCTTCCAGTACTCGCCATGGACGAAGACCGTTCCGTCCGGATCCACCGCGGTCCGGGCCTCCCCGAGCTCACCCACCATCGCCTCCGTGCCGGAAGCGACCTTATAGCGGAAGGATCGGATCGCCAACTGCAGGAGAAAGACGCTGATCGCGGCGAACGGCAGCGTGATCGCCGCGGCGGGGCCCCATCCGATCTGCAGTTCGGGTACGTCGGTATCGACGAGGATGACGATTCCGAGAATCATGGCGATCACGCCGCCCGTCGCCAGGATTCCGTTTACGGGCGTCATCGCCTCGACGACGAAGAACACCACCGCCAGCAGGATCAGGGCGGCACCCGCGAAGTTGATCGGCAGCAGCGAAAGCGCCATCAGGCCGACAATCACCAGAATCCCTCCGGCAACGCCGGGCACGATCAGGCCGGGATTCGAGAACTCGATGTAGACGCCGATCAGGCCGACCACGAGGACCATCAGGGCGACGCTGGGGTTGATCAGCGGGATGAGAATCCTCTGCCTGAGATTCGGCACGTAATCGTAGGTCACGGCACCGGCCAGGCGCAGTGTCTGCTCCGTGCCGTCGAACCGGATCACGGTCCGCCCGTCGACTTGGGCGAGCAGGTCATGGACATCCGTAGCGATCACCTCGATCAGGCTCGCGTCGAGCGCGTCCTGCTCCGTGTAGGACTCGCTTTCGAGAACGGCCTTGACAGCGAGTTCGCTGTTCCTGCCGCGCTTGTCCGTAACCGCCCTCAACGACGCCGCCGTGTCGTTTTCGATCTTCTGCTTCATGGTGCCCTTGAGCTCGCCGCCCATCGCAAGTACCGGCTGCGCGGCTCCAGTGTTGGTGCCAGGGGACATGGCTGCGATGTCGGCGGAAACGAGGATGATGAAGCCGGCGGAGGCGGCACGGCCGCCGCTCGGCGTCACGAACGTGATGACCGGCACGGGCGAGGCCAGGATCGACTGCACGATCTCGTTCGTGGATTCGAGCAGTCCTCCCGGAGTGTTGATCTTCAGGACAACGGCCGCGTCGCCCGCCTCGGCCGCCTGCCGCAGCCCTTCGGCAACAATCTCTCGAGTGAGCGGATGGACGACGGTGCCGAGGTCGACCACGAGCACTCTCTGAGCCTCCGCGGGAGAGGCCGTGCCAAGCAGGGCCGCCAAAGCCGCGACGGCACACAGGGCCGTGCGTGCGACGGATTTCGTTGGTCCCATGGCCCGCATCCCACCCTCAGTCTAGAGCAGAGTGGCTACCGCGGAACCGCGTCTCTTCCTGCCCGACCACAGCCGGGACGCCCATTTGCGTGGCAAGCGTCCGTTCCGGTCTCGACCGACGCGGGCAAAGCGCCGACCGAAGTTTCGAGCCAAGGGCTTGACTAGAATGGATGGCTTCGATGGCTCGTCTCGGACTCAGGCTCCGAAAGTCGGAGAAGGTGCTCGCAGCCTTCGCCGGCGTGACCGCGGCCGTGTGGGCGATCGAGCCGCTCTACGAGATCCTGTACCCGGCTTGGATCGTATTATTGGCGCTCTCGCTGGTCCTGGGAAGCGTGGCCGTCACCTCGCGGCTGGCCGCCATGGGCCGATGGATTGTCCGGCGGATGCTCTGGAGAGTGCGCTACCGAATGGTCGCCGTGTTCTTCTTCGTCGGGGCGCTACCGGTCACCTTCAGCCTGCTAATGCTGCTGCTGGGCGCGTCCTTCCTTTTCGGGCCCCTGACCGCCTACATGCTCACTACAGAACTGGGGCGGTTCAGCGAAAGGCTTGCCACCGTCGCCGGGCCGCTGGCCTTGCAAGTGCAGTCCGCTCCCACGGACGAGCGACACTCCTTGCTCGAGGAATTCCACGGGAGCGCCGAGCAGGAGTTTCCCGGACTGGTCATCCAGGCAGAATACGAAGGGATTCGGGCGTCGGTGCCTTCCGGGCGCCTGCGTAGCGAGATCCCTCCGGGACTCGTCGAGGGACCAAGCGTAGTGAGAAGCGGGAACGATATGCTGCTGGCAGCCATCCGGGAGACTCCCCAGCGAGGCGTGAGACTCCTGCTTGCCGTTCCGCTGTCGTCGGACCTGATACAAGCGACGATGCCCGGCCTCGGCATCCTGGGCCTGCATCCGGAAGAATCGGCCGAGGCGGAGGGCGAGGCCCGCCCGATTCCTGTTGTGCCGCTGGTTCTGCCCGACGGGCCGCCTGGGGAAGACGGCGCCGGACCGAGTTGGGACCCATCGGGCTGGAGGATCCTCTGGCCCCTCCAGCCCCCGATGCTCAACCTGGACACGGGCGAGGTGAGAACCGAGACGTTCCTCCTGGTAATGCGCCCCTATGACCTGTGGAGCAAGATTTTCGGAACGCTCCCTGAAGGCTCTTTCAGGCTGTTCGCCTTCCTCGGCTATGGCCTCCTGGCGGCGTTCGGGGCCAGCGTGCTCGTCTCTGTGTTCGTTGCCACGTCCCTGACCCGCACGCTCACCAAGGCGGTGCACGGCCTCTACGTCGGGACCAAGCACGTCAACGATGGGGACTTCGGCTACCGCATACCCGTGTCGGGATACGACCAGGTCAGCGACCTATCGCGTTCGTTCAATTCCATGACGGACTCCCTTGAAAGCCTGATCGAGGAATCGAAGCAGCGCCAGCAACTGGAAGCCGAGATCGAAATCGCAAGGGAAGTGCAGGCGAAGCTGTTCCCGCCCACCGCGCCCCGAATCGACGGGCTGGAAGTGCTTGGCGCGTGCCGTCCCGCCCGCGCCGTATCGGGAGACTTCTACGACTACGTGAGTTTGGGAGGCGAGCGCATGGCTATCAGCTTCGGGGACGTCTCCGGGAAAGGGATCTCCGCCTCCCTCCTGATGGCATCGCTGCACTCGATCATCCGGGCGCAGTGTGCGCAACTTCGATGGAACGACGCGGTGGCCCTGCAGGAATCGGCGGTCGGGCTCGTGAAGCGGGCGAACGAGCAGCTGCAAGCCAGCACCGACTCCAACAAGTTCGCCACTCTCTTCTTCGGCGCCTTCGATGCCGCGAGCGGAGCCCTCGTGTATGCGAACGCGGGGCACCTGCCGCCGCTACTGCTGCGCAACGGCAGCGCTCGGCCGCTGGACGTCACCGGTCCGATCGTTGGGGCGTTTCCGTTCGTCGAGTTCGGCGCGTCGACCGTGGAGATCGAATCCGGCGATCTTCTCGTGGCATACACGGACGGGTTGACCGAGCCTGAGGATGAGGCGGGTGCGGCTTTCGGGGAAGAACGCCTGCGGGAAGCAGTAACGAGGCGAAGGCACAAGCCCTTGCCGGGCCTCATCGAAGAGGTGATGGACGAAGTGATCGCCTGGACAGGCCAGCCGGCACTTCAGGACGACATGACGATGCTGGTGGTGAGGATGGGATGAGCCGGTTCCGACGATCCACGCTGCCCGTCTGGCAGATTGTGACCTTGCTGCTGCTCTCGAGTGGCGTGCTGGCGACTGGCACGCTGGGCTTCGCCTTCCTCGAAGGCCAGCCGCTGTTCGACAGCTTCTACATGACGCTGATCACACTGACGACCATCGGATACGAGGAGATCTTTGAACTCAGCGAGCAAGGACGGTACTTCAATGCCGTGCTCATAATGGCGGGGTACACCACCGTTTTCTGTGCCGTCGGCCTGATGGTGAACGCGCTGCTCAAGCTCGAGCTCCACAACTACTTCGACCGGAGGAGGACGAAACGCATGATCGACAGGATGTCCGGCCACTACATCGTTTGCGGCCTTGGCCGAGTCGGACGCGGAGTGGTCCAGTGGCTGGAGCGGAGCGGCGCGACGATCGTGGCGATCGACAGCGCCCCGAAGCGCGAAGCGTGGGCCGACGAGCACGGCATTCCGCTGCTGATCGAGGACGCCACTCTCGACGTGACCCTGGCCCACGCCGGCGCCAAGCGAGCCAAGGGCCTGGTTGCCGCCACGAGCAGCGACGCCGTGAACGTCTACATCACCCTGTCCTCGCGCGTAATCAATCCCAACCTACGGATCGGCGCGCGAGCAAGCGACGACGAGGCGGCCAAGAAACTCGTGCAGGCCGGCGCGAACACGGTCTTCTCGCCCTACAGGTTCACTGGCTACCGCATCGCGCAATCTCTGCTCCGGCCCCAGGTCTCGAGTTTTCTCGACATGGCCTCGGCTGTCGAACGGTCGGAATTCGACGTGGACATCGAGGAGTACGAGGTCCATAAGGAGAGCGCTTGCGCGGGTCAGAGCATCGCAAGCTCGGGACTGCGGAAGAAGCCGGACGCCATCCTGCTGGCGATCGCCAAGGAAGGAGGCGGGATCGAATTCAACCCGTCTGACGGCACCCCGCTCGAGCCCGGGGACACCATCATCCTGATGGGCCATCGTCGGACTCTGGTCCGGATCAAGCAAGAGCTCGAAGCCTGATGCTGCGAGTCTTGGCGGCTTCCGAGATGCGCGAGGCAGATCGCGCGACCATCGAGGATCGCGGCGTCCCTGGGCTGGTCCTGATGGAGAACGCAGCCGCCTCTGTCACTCGCCGGCTCGGAGCGATGTACCGGGCCTTGGAGCGCGAGAAAGTGCTCGTACTCTGTGGGAAGGGCAATAACGGCGGAGACGGGCTAGCCGTCGCCCGTCAGCTGTTGCTCCTGCATCCGGCACTGGACCTGCGAGTCATCCTGCTCGCAAGTCCGGACACCCTCTCGGGCGACGCCCGCGCCAACTGGAGGATGCTCGAGGCCCAGGACCATGACCCGCTTGTTGCGTCGACGCCGGAAGCCTGGCAGGCAGTGCTCCCCGGAATCGCGGACTCGACCGTCGTCGTGGACGCCGTCCTAGGAACAGGTCTGAGCGGGTCCGCCCGGGGCATGGCAGACCGGGTAATCGCGGATGTAAACGCGGGCTTCCGGAACGCAACGGTCATAGCCGTGGACATGCCGTCCGGGCTTGGCAGCGATTCAGGCGAGCCACTGGGGGACAGCATGCGGGCGGACTGCACCGTCACATTCACGGCACCCAAGGTCAGCCAAGTGCTCGCTCCGTCCTGCGACCGCACGGGAGAACTGATTGTCGCCCGGATCGGCACCGCCGATTCGGTGCTGGCCGCCCTGCCCGGCCCTCGCCTCCTGCTCACCGAGGCAGCCGATGCGGCGCAGTTCTCGCTGCCGCGGGACCGAGCCGGCCACAAGGGCACATACGGGCACGTGCTGGCGATCGGTGGTTCCAGATCCAAGCCGGGGGCGATTCTAATGACGGGCACCGCAGCGCTGCGCGCGGGCGCGGGCCTCGTTACTGTGGCCACCGCATCCGGGGCGGCGGAGACAGTCATTGCCGCGGCCCCCGAACTCATGCTCGAGCCAGGCCGTGAACTGCCGGACGGATCCCTCGGTCCCGAGGCGTTCGGACCGGGCGTCTTCGAGGCGAAGTCGGTCGCTGCACTTGGTCCCGGGCTGGGAAACTCGGATGCCAATCGTGCCTTGGCGCGCAAGATCTACGAACAGTGCCCTCTCCCGCTGGTTGTCGACGCGGACGGCCTGGCGGGAATCGACGTCTCGGATGTGCCGCGCCGCCAAGCGCCGACCGTGCTGACCCCCCATCCTGGGGAAATGGCGCGACTGACAGGCAGGAGCACGGTCGAGGTCCAGCGAGACAGGCTCCGCGCGGTTCGCGAAGCGGCGAAACAGACCGGGGCCTGCGTGGTCCTGAAGGGCCAGCGGACCCTCATCGCGGCACCCGACGGGGACACCGCCGTCAACCCCACCGGTTCCCCCGGCATGGGGACCGCGGGTTCCGGGGATATCCTGACGGGGATCATTGCCGCACTGCTGGCGCAGTTTCCGGACCGGCCAGTCTTCCGTACCGTGGCAGTTGCGGTCTACGTGCATGGTTTGGCTGGAGAGATGGCCGCCGACGCGCTGGGCGAGCAGGGCATGCTCGCGACCGACATCGCACGGTGGCTGGACCGAGCACGGAAGGCCTTGGCGGCATGACTTTCCGAACGAGATCTGCGGAGGAGACCGCTGCACTTGGCGCCAGGATCGCGGCCCGGCTGGAGCCGCCGGCCGTGGTCATGCTAGTCGGGGATCTCGGCGTGGGCAAGACCACGATGGCGAAGGGTATCGTGGCCGCGCTCGGGGCGGCTCCTGCCGAGGACGTGCTCAGCCCGACGTTCTCCCTGGTTCACGAATACGACGGGGACCCGAAGGTCTACCACCTCGACCTCTACCGGCTGGACACGATTCCCGAACTCGAGACTCTGGGCCTGGAGGAGATCTGGGACCAACGCGCCGTCGTGATCGTGGAATGGGGCGAGAAGTTCGACGGGGAGCTGCCCGGCACACGGACGGAGGTCCGCATGGACTACGACGGAGAGGATGCGCGGATCATCCGGCTCGAGGGGGAGGTGGGGCCGGAGCCCGGCCCGTTGTCGCT
Source organism: uncultured Bryobacterales bacterium (assembly GCA_964461235.1). GTDB lineage: Bacteria > Acidobacteriota > Terriglobia > Bryobacterales > UBA6623 > VXMF01. The sequence goes on from CAYWUV010000016.1 coordinate 27,998, forward strand.
ATAATCCCGGTCTAGCGATGATCGCTGCCTTGCGCGGGAAAGTGGCCGAGAAGCAGGCCGGAAAGATCGTTCTCGACGTCGGCGGCGTGGGCTACGAAATCTCGATCCCTGTCGAGACCTACAGCCGCATTGGAGAAGCCGGCGAGGAAGTCGCCCTGCACGTCCACACGCACTTGCGGGAGAACGTGCTAGCCCTGTACGGCTTCCACAGCCGGCGCGACAAGGGCCTGTTCGAGAAGTTCATCGAGGTCAACGGGGTCGGGCCGCGGTTGGCCCTGACGCTGCTGTCAGGGTTATCGACACGCGACTTGCTGCAGGCCATCCGCTCGGGCGACTCGAAGAGGCTCGTACGGATTCCGGGAGTCGGCAAGAAGACGGGAGAGCGAATCGTCCTCGAATTGAAGGACAAGATCGGGGAGTTCGTCACTGACGAAGACGGGACGGCGGACAGCGGGGCCGCCGTCGAGGACGACGTCATCTCCGTCCTGGTCAATCTCGGCCTCAGCCAGGACGCGGCCGCACGGGCAGTGAGAGCCGCGAGGCGGAACGGTGCGCCGGCCGAATTCGATCCGCTATTCCGCCAGGCGATGGAATCCGTGAAGCGCTAGCCGTCGCCATGGCCAAGAAGCGCATCGTCAGTGCCGACCGGTCTGAGGAGGACCGCCTGTCCGATCTGGCGCTGCGACCGCAGACGCTCGGCGAGTTCATCGGGCAGTCCGCCCTGAAGGAGAATCTCGCGATCGCGATCGAGGCCGCGACGATGCGGAAGGAGGCCCTCGATCATGTCCTGCTCTACGGCCCTCCCGGCCTCGGCAAGACAACCCTCGCAACGATCATCGCCAACGAGATGGGCGTGCGGCCCGACTACACGGCAGGGCCCGTGCTGCAGAAGAAGCTCGACCTGACGGGGATCCTCACGACGATGCAGGAGCGCCAGGTCTTCTTCATCGACGAGATCCACCGTCTCATCCCGGACGTGGAGGAAATGCTCTACTCGGCGCTCGAAGACTTCCGGGTTGACCTGGTGGTCGGCGCGGGACCCGGGGCCCGCATGCACTCGATTCCCGTGGCACCCTTCACGGCCATCGGGGCGACCACCCGGCAGGGCCTCATCAGCGCGCCGCTGCGTGCGCGGTTCGGCATCACCCTGCGGATCAACCCGTACGACAATGTGGACCTGACCCGGATCGTCTTCCGCTCGGCCGGCCTCCTGGGTGTCGAGGTGAACGACGAGGCGGCCGAGGAGATTGCCCGCAGGTCCCGTGGGACACCGCGCATCGCGAACCGGCTGCTGCGTCGGGTCAGAGACTATTCCGAAGTCCGGGCGGACGGGCGCATCGACCAGGAGGTTGCCTGCACGGCTCTCGATATGCTGGAAGTGGATCCGTTGGGACTGGACGAGGTCGATCGCAAGATCATGGAGACGATCCTGGGCAAGTACCGCGGCGGGCCGGTCGGTCTCGGCACGATCTCCGCCTCGGTCGGCGAGGATTCGAGCACCATCGAGGAAGTCTACGAGCCCTACCTGTTACAGCTCGGGTTCCTGGACCGCACGAACCGCGGGAGGGTCGGCACGCTGCTAGCCTTCGAGCATTTCGACCTGCAGCCGCCGAGCGGCCTGCAGCCCACTCTGGAATTCTAGACCTGGAAATCGAACCGTGAGGAAAGCCCCGCATTACATTGCCATCGAGGGGCCGCTGCGAGTGGGCAAGACCATGCTGGCGAAAGAGCTGGCGAGCCATACTCACGCCCGCGAGATCCTCGATCTTCGTGACAACCCCCACCTCGAGAGCTTCTACCGGGGACGGCCCGGAGCGGCCTTCCGCACTCAGATGCACTTCCTGGTGGAACGCTACCGTCGCCTTTCGGAGGCCGGGATCGAGCAGTCGCACATGCCCGTGGTGACGGACTTCCTATTCGAGAAGGACAAGCTCTTCGCCTACCTCAACCTAGATGACGACGAGGTTTCCACCTACGACCCCTACTACACGCACTTCAAGGACCAGCTTCCGAACCCTGACCTCACGGTCTACCTGAAAGCGAGTCCAGAATTCATCCGCGAGCGCCTGTTAAGCGATCGGGCGGGGATCGAGGCGAAGATTTCCGACGCCTACCTGCAGGGTGCCGTGCAGGCTTTCGATCACTTCTTCAGCAGGTATACGGCCGCGGACGTCCTCATCGTAGATTCCACGCAGACCGACATCTTGAACAACGCGGACGACCTCCGCCAACTCCTCGAGGAACTCAGCAAGCCCGTGGTGGGGACCCAGTTTTTCCTGCCACTGGGGTCGTAGGCCCGCCGGAATCTGTCCGGACCGATCCGAAATTAGTCGCGGAGAACCCGCAAGGAACCATGCCCATCGACTGGACCGCCCTCATCGCCGCGTTCGGCGGCGGCCTATTCGCAGCCGCCATCGGTACGCTCCCTTCATTCGTTTTCACAGGGCTGCTGGTTATCGCTGGCGTATCGGTGGCGGCGGCAGGCGGCGGGACGGACGTGCTGGCGAACGTGGCCTTCGGCCCGGTATTCGGACCCCATATTGCGTTCGGTGGCGGCGCAGCGGCATCGGCGTACGCCTACCGCCGGGGACTGCTTCCGAGCGGCCGGGACATCACGGTTCCTCTGATGGGGCTCGAACGCAGCGATGTGCTGCTTGTCGGGGGCTGCTTCGGGATGCTGGGCTACCTGCTGAACTACGCGTGGCTGCTGGCCGGGCTAGGATCCCGGACCGACACCATTGCCTTGACGGTGGTGATCTCGGCCATGATCGCGCGCATCGTCTTCGGACAAACGGGGCTGGTCAGCAAGCAGTTCCGACCGGACGGGAACGCGCACTGGGTACGGCATCAGGAGCGACCTGCCCAGTGGGCCTGCATCGGCACAGGCGTGGGGCTCCTCTCGGCATTCATCGCCCTGGAAATCGGCGCGCACCGCGGAGGGGACGTGCTGGGCTTCGGCATCGCCGCCGCGAGCCTGGTGTTTTCCCAGTTCGGCCTCAAGACGCCGGTGACGCATCACATGGCGCTCCCGGCGGCGGCGGCGGCGCTGGCCTCGGGCAACCTGCTGGTTGGGGCCGCATTCGGGTTGGTGGGAGCCTTGGCCGGGGAGGTGTTCTCCCGTCTGTTCCACCAGCATGGCGATACGCACGTCGACCCTCCCGCCGGCGGGATTGCCATCACGATCGCGGTGGTGCGGCTGATCTGGCCTGCGGGCAGCTAGCTCCATGCTGGCTAGCCGGCGTCGCTCCCGGGGAGCGGCCTGCGAGTGCTCGACTCCCTTTCCGGGGCAAAGCGACCCGAACTTGGCTTGGGATTGTATGATTTAGGGAGCCTCCCATGGGTTCCCGCTTCAAGTTCAGCGTCATTTGCACCTCGTTCCTGATCACGATCCTGCTCGTGGTAGGGGCCGTACTCGGAAAGAGTGAGGAGCAAGAAGGCGCCTACCGGCCGCTGGCCGTGTACACGGAGATCCTGGCCCGGATCAAGAGCGACTACGTCGAGGAACCCGACATCCCCAAGGTCACCCAAGGCGCCCTGCAGGGGCTGGTCGAATACCTCGATCCGGCGTCGAGCTACCTCGTCCAAGAGCAGTTCGGTGAATACAAGGCCGCCCTGGACTCCGTCGACGGCGGCACGGGGCTGTCCACCGGCATGGTCGTCCGCAAGCAGGGAACCTACACGAGCGTCCTCGCCGTGCTGCCCGGTTCGCCCGCAGCCGAGGCGGGCATCCGTACCGACGACCTGATTGACGCGGTCGACAACGTCAGCACGCGTGTCATGCCGCCGGCCTACCTTCTGGCGAAACTGAGCGGGGAGCCCGGCAGTAGCGTGACCGTGATGATCAGGCCCTCGTCCGACTACGAGTCCCCGGTCGAACACACCTTGACGCGGTACGTGCCGGCCCTGCCCGACGTGAAGTCGAGCCTCCGGGACGACGGGATCGGCTATGTCGATGCGGACGCGCTGGGCCCGGATCAGGTCAGCCAGATAGCTGAGGCCTTCCGATCATTGGAGCGGGAGGGCGCGGCCAAGCTCATCCTGGACCTACGGGAGAACGCGCTCGGCACCCCGGAAGACGGAGTCGCCCTGGCGGACCTGCTGATCAGCGACGGAGTGATCTCGCTGTTGAAGGGGCAGAATTTCTCGGAGAGGGCGTCGGTCGCGACCGCCGAGGCAACCGTGACCTCACTGCCGATCGCGGTCATCGTCGACCGCCCGACAGCGGGCGCTGCGGAAATCGCCGCGGCAGCGATCCAGCAGTCCAACCGCGGAGAGGTTGTCGGCGAGAATTCAGCTGGTCTGACCGCCTTCCAGGAAACGATGATCCTGGACGACGGGGCCGCGCTCATCCTCTCTGTGGCGCATTACCATGGTCCAAGCGGCACGGCGATCCACAAGGAAGGCGTCAAGCCCGACCGCGAGATCACGCCGCGCGATCTCCGACGCTACCGGGACGTCCAGCGTCGCATCTTCGACTCCCCCGAGGCCCAGAGCAGGGCGGAGGAAGAGATCGGCGATCCCTTCCTTGACGCAGCCGTGGAGGCTCTTGGCGAATCCGGCTGAGCGGAGCCCCAGCCAGCTGCCTACTGCACGAGTCCCGCGCGCCCGCCCGGCATGTCCTTGGGATTCTCGATCCGGATCTCGCCGAAGGTCGATTCGTACTGGGCGATGTTCTGAGCTAGCACCAGATGCAAAGCCTTCGCTTGCTGCGGGCTCATGTAGACGCCCTGGAACGAGGAGAAGGTCACGTCGTTTCCTCCCGCGACCTTGAGGAGCCCGAACTGCAGGAAGAAGTCCCAAATGCTCACATTGACCTGAACGCTGTTCGCGTACTCCTCCCGGTAGTCGTCCCGGCGGACGACGCGAACCTGCTCGGCCTGAGGGGACTGCCGGGAGGTTCCGGTTCCGGGCTCGTTATCCATGTCTGTATTATGCATCCCTGATCCGGCCCGGCCGCGGCTCTGGTAAGTTGGGGCGCGCGTGTTCCGGCGACACCAGCAGCGGGCGATGGTGCTGTTCGCAGCCGCTGACGTCGTCCTCACGGTAGTTTCCTTCGGCGCCGCCTACGCGACTCGCACGATCCTCCCGATGCGGGAGTTGGTGATCGAACCGTCCGCCGGGATGCTGCTGCTGGCCGCGGCGGCGGTCACGGTGGTGGCGGCAGGACGATGGACGGGGGCCTATTCGAGACTCTACTCCGGCAACCGGGCCGGGGTCGTGTACGGCACGATCCGGCAGGCAGCAGCCACCTCCCTAGCCCTGCTGGCCCTGCTCTACCTGCTCAATCTCGACGTGCCGGTCAGCCGGCTGTTCCTGGCCCTGTTCTTCGTCTGCCTGACGGGGCTGCAGCTGGTGCAGCGAACTGTCGCAGAAGGCTTCCGCGGAAGCCTGCGCCGAGCCCTAGGGGCCGTCACCTCAGTGGTCGTCATCGGGGATGGGCAGAATGCCGTCGAGATAGCGTCGGAGCTGGAGAATTCGAGACGGCACGGATTCCGCCTGCTGGCGATCGTGGGCTGCGGTAACGAACTAGGGTCGGAGGTCCGGCTGGAGCGGCCGTACCCGGTCCGCAGCCTGGACGACCTGTCTGCCATGCTGACGGAGCAGGCGATCGACGAGGTCCTGTTCGCGGTCGCGAGCGAACGGCTCCGGGAACTCGAGAGCGTGTTTCTCCTTTGCGACGAGCATGGGATCAAGACGCGTGTGGCGGCGGACTTCTTCCCGCACGTCCATAGCCGAGTCCATTTCGACTGGCTCGGCGAACGCCCTCTGCTGACCTTCTCCATCGCGCCGGCAGAGGAACTGCAGTTGCTGCTCAAGCGCTGCCTGGACTCGGCCCTGGCGGTTGCGAGCCTCGCGATCCTGCTCGTGCCGATGGCGCTCGTGGCCATCCTGATCAAGCTCACCTCGAAGGGGCCCGTTTTCTTCCGGCAGACGCGGTGCGGACTCAATGGGAGGCCGTTCACCTGCTACAAGTTCCGTTCCATGGTGGAGGACGCCGAGGCCCGACGCCGGGAAGTAGAGCACCTCAACGAAAAGGACGGACCGGCCTTCAAGCTCCGCGATGACCCCCGACTCACCCCGATCGGAGCGTTCCTGCGCCGCTTCTCGATCGACGAGTGGCCGCAGTTCTGGAACGTCCTCCGAGGCGACATGTCGATCGTCGGCCCTCGCCCGGCCGTGCCGTCCGAGGTCAGCCAGTACAGGACCTGGCAGCGTCGCAGGTTGCGCATGCGCCCCGGGCTCACCTGCCTGTGGGCAATCCGGGGGCGGGACAGCGTCGATTTCGATCGCTGGATGGAGATGGACCTTGAGTACATCGACAACTGGTCCTTGCTGCTGGACCTCCGCATCCTGGTCCTGACGGTACCGGTCGTGCTCGGAGGTCGGGGCGCGAGCTGAGACCCTTCATCGGCGGGTTTGGCCGGTAGATGGCGACAGCCTCGACACAGAACTGGTGCCGGAAGGCCCTTGCTATCCTCGTAGGCGCTCGTTAGGCACCGATATGAGGCTTCGCTCTGCACTCTTTCTTGTCGCGTCACTCCTCGCCGCCGCGTCTGGTTGGAGCCAGTCTTCGACGCAGACCACTCTGCGCAATCCACCCGTCGGCGCCAGCCACGCACTGCTGGTGACGTTCGGCATCGGAGCGACCGCTGAGACGGTATGGGACGGGAGCCTGGCCATGCGGAACGGGGAACTGGTCGAGCTCATCGGCTACGAGATGGGGCTCGGGGATGTCATCCATCCGCCGCGGCGCTGGGAGATGGCGACGCGCAAGGCCTTCCCCTTCGGCCGGCGGAACCATGACGAGGACATTCTCGTGGACCTTCCCAGCGACACGTACCTGACCCCGCGCTTCCACGTCTACGTGCGGGGCTCTCCCGCGACAGAAGTCTCGTTCGACACCGAACAGGGAGACTTCGTGGTGCGGGTGGGTGACCTTCCCGCTGTAGGGGCCGTGGAATTTCTGGACGGGCGGGCGAGCGTTGCCCGGGCTCCGATCGCCATGCTGCTCGGGCGCGGTGACGCCGGAGGCCCGCACGAGCGCCTGACGGACAATGACTTCGCTTCGCTCGAGGTTGCCTCCGACGACACCATCTGGGTTGCGTATGCCGGCTTCTCCGGCGAGACTGACCGCGTCTACGCAGACCGGATCCTCCCGGGGCAAGCGGCGGCCTCCGGCCGGCCCCATGCCGTGAGCCGGGCCGACGGCGACGTGTACCGAACGGCCGTCGCCGAGGACGCGGAAGGCAAGATCTGGGTCGTGTGGTCGGAGCAGGTGGACGGCAATTGGGACCTCTACGCCCGGGCCTTCGACGGACAGGTGTGGGGCGGGATCGAGCGACTCACGTCGGCCTCCCAGCCCGATATCCATCACAAGACCGTCCGCGGCCCCTCGGGCCGGATCCACCTCGTCTGGCAGGGGGCTCGCGGAAACCGCTTCGGGGTCTTCCACCTCAGCTATGACGCTGCCTCGGGCTGGAGCGAGCCTGTGCGGGTGAGCCCGGCGGATGCCGGGAACTGCTGGGAGCCGTCGGTGACCGTCGACAGCGAGGGATCTGTGTACGTGGCGTGGGACCAGTACAGCGAGGCGACGGGATACGACGTCTACTTGGCAAGGATGGCCGGCAGTTCGTGGGACAGCCCGATCGAGGTCGCTCGCACAAAGCGATTCGAGGCGTATCCCACGTTAGCGACTGACCGGCAGGACCGGGTCTGGATGGCATGGCACGAATCCGGGATCAACTGGGGCAAGGACTGGGGCTACCCGTTCGATATCCAAGCGAACGCCACCGGGCTTTACAACTCGCGCCAGATCCGGGTGGCCGTCTACGACGGCGGCACGCTCAGAGCCCCTTCCCAGGGCCTGGCGTCGTCCCTGCCCGATCCGGGTCCCGGCAACAACTACTACGAGTACCCGCAGCTCGCCGTGGACGGCGCCAACCGGGTCTGGGCCCTGTTCCGCCATCGGCGTCCCATGCAGCACAACGTGTACTGGCGCACTCCGTCGCACCACGCCCTGTGGGAGATCCACGCCACCTACTACGACGGGAATGCGTGGTCCCCAATGACACTCCTCCCGCATTCCACCGGGCGCACGGATATGCGGGTCGAGGCCCGGACCGACTCCTCGGGGCGATTGGTTGCCGCGTACCCGACCGACCGGCGAAGCTTCCGGGACTTCGTCAACGTGATGCTCGACGTGTTCGCCACGCGCCTGCCCGCGCCTCCCGGAGAGGCCGTCTCGCACACCTTGGAGGAGTTCCGCCTGCCACCAGCCGAGGCGGCCCGGCAGCCCCCGAACCGGCCGCGCCGAGAGATGGCCGCTGACGAACCGGTGCATCCCAACGACGAGGAGGACGTCGCCAGGATCCGGAATTACGTCTACGAACTGGGCGGAAAGCGCTACAAGATCTACCGCGGAGACATGCACCGCCATACCGAGATCTCCTGGGACGGATACAACGATGGCTCCACCGAGGACACCTACCGCTACGCGATCGATCCGGGGGCACTGGACTTCCTGGCCATTACCGAGCACAACTTCGGCGTCGCCGACGAGTACGACTGGTTCCGGAGCCAGAAATACGCCGACATCTTTCGCGTGGGAGCGTCCTTCGTGCCATTGTTCGCGTACGAGCGATCGATCAAGTATCCGAACGGGCACCGGAACGTGGTCTTCCCGTACCGCGGGGCGCCAATCCTGGACTATCAGCATTATGAATGGGGTCCGAACCCCAGCTACGCCCGGCAGGGCCCGGAGCGCTTCTTCGCCTATCTCCGCAAGTACAAGGCCATCGCCATGGCCCACACGTCGGGCACGGACATGGGAACTGACTGGGCCGACTACGACCCGGAGGTGGAGCCGATCGTGGAGATCTACCAAAGCGACCGCAACAGCTACGAATGCGAGGGCTGCTGGCGCTCGGCGCCTGACGACGAGCCCAAGAAGCAGTTCGGCGGCTACAGGCCCGACGGCATGGTATCGGTGGCTTGGGCCAAGGGCTACCGGCTCGGCGTGCAGGCCAGCTCAGACCACCTCGCTACGCACACGTCGTACTCGATGCTGCTGGCCGAGGAGAATTCGCGCGACGGCCTAGTGAACGCGATCCGGGCACGCCGGACGTACGGCGCGACCGACAACATCATCGTGGACTTCCGACTGGAGGCCGGAGGACGCCAGCACCTGATGGGCTCGGAGGCTGCGATCGACGGTGCACCGACCTTCCGCGTGCACATCGAGGGCACAGACGCTCTGGGCGAGGTCGAGATCGTCAAGAACAACACCCGGGTCTACCGGCAAACGCCCGGAGCGAAGTCGGTTGACTTCGAGTACCGCGACAGCGACCCGCCCGGCGAGGAGGCGGACTTCTACTACGTGCGCGTCCGCCAGTCGGACCGGGACCAACAGGTCGCATGGAGCTCGCCCATCTGGGTAGCCGCCAAGTAGCGCGGTTCGCGCCGCCCCCGATTCAGGGACCTGGTCAGACAGCGAAGCCGTGCTGACGGCGATGATGGGAGCCGTCGAACCGCTGGGTGGACTTGAACAGTTCGTGCCGCCCATCGCCAGCGACGTCGGCCACGCGCGACAGCAGGACGGCCTTCGCGTCGTCGGTCATCGGCTTGAAGTCCCGGCCGATCCGGATCTCCGCCATCAGTTCCTCCATCGAAAGGACCCCGACCACTAGCGTCGAGACCGGAAGGCTCAGCGCGTAGCGCCGGCAGTCCTCGTGAGTCACATCGGTCTTGGAGGGGATCTCGCCCTTCGGCGAGCCACCGCCTAGGCTCTTCATGCCCACGACACCCACGTCCCTGGCGAGGCAGACGGGGATGGCCTCCTTCTGGAAACTCCGGTAGTGGGCGTCCATGACGTTGACCGGCATCTGGGCGGCGGCCCAGTCGTAGGGCTTGTTGAGCATCTTCACATGGATGCTGGGATCCTTGTGGCCGGTGAAGCCGATGTAGCGCACCTTGCCCGCCTTCTGGGCCTCCAGAGCCGCCTTCAGGCCGCCCTTTTCGAACACCCAGTCCGGGTCCGAGTCGTAGACCATCTCGTGGAACTGCCAGAGGTCGATCCGATCCGTCTTCAGGCGGCGCAGGCTTTCGTCGAGGTTGCTCATCGAGCCGTCGTATTCGCGCTCGCAGTTCTTGGTCATGAGAAAGACCTTGTCCCTCTTGCGGCCCTCCGCCATCGCCCGGCCCATGATCTCCTCGGAACCGCCGTCGTGGTAGTCCCAGGCGTTGTCAAAAAACGTCATGCCCTCATCGATCGCGGCGTGCATGATGCGGATCGCCTCGCCCTTGTCCTGGACTGCACCGATATGCCAGCCCCCGAGGCAAAGAATGGAAACCTGCTCGTCCGTGCGGCCGAGACGGCGCGTCGGCAGTCCGTTGGGACTGTCTTGCTGCGCGATCGCCTGCTGCGCCATGGCGGCAGCTGCCGCACCTCCGAACATCCCTTGGAAGAACGTGCGTCGAGTCGCGTCGAGTCGCATGCCGGTTGACCTCCTCGGCCGGTTTGGCCAGCCCCATCGTACAGCATTGCGGTCCGACCGTTCCCCCTCGGAGGCCGTGAGGGTCTTGAATTGGCACCACTCCGATCGACGCAAGAACGAGTTCCCCGGGGGGCGCTGGGGGAGGAGGCGGAGAGTTCCTACGGCGTGCGCTGCTGCTCTGATCTGGAACGGTTCATCGCTCGCTCAAACCACTCTACGCGGGGACCAAAAGGTCTTCCTCAAGCGGTCCCGAGGGGATGCGTCCCGCAATCGTCCCCCTCAACCGCCAAGGGACCTATACCGCGGCCCCGCCGTCACCAACCCGTCGCGGCTGTAAGGCATGAAAGTCAGGCAAGAGGGGCAGCGACGTCGAGGAAGGAGCGCATCTGGAGGATCGTGGAACGGGGCAAATGCTCCCCCTGATATCGATGTCTGCCGATGCGCAAGGGTCAGGAATGAAGGGTGTGGTTCGCTGACGTCGAAGCTGGGCTCGGCCGAGCCATTCCGGACTCGACACGTCTGCATAGACCGTGGCGGTCCGGTCAGCGTAAGGCCGTGCCTACGGGCATTCGCTGGCTTGGCAGTTGGCGGACTGGAAGACAGCTGCCGTGGACCTTGAGGACGAGTCCTTGCTCTTCCAGCGTGATGGAACCTCCAGCGCCGGGGTCCGGCCGAGGGATTCCCGGCCCGGCACGCGGCAATGGGCGCGAATTCGACGAGCTATTTCCCCCGCTCGATCCGGACGAATGGCCAGCCGGACTAAGACTAAGCTTGCGATGCAGGGACGCCTAGGACGATCGAGGCCGTTGAGGGCGGGATGTTCATTGACACAAACGTATTGGTCCGCGCACGTTTCACGGCTGCTCCCGCCCACGGCTGCGGGATGCTTCGGAAGCACCGTGCTCCCCCGGACCAGCCGGTAGGCCACGTGCGACAATCTCGCTATCGTCACGCGTTCCCAAGCCCGTCAAGTCACTTGCCAATCCCGGTCGCGCTCCGGGATTTGGCTTGGTTCGAATCGACGTTCGACATCTTGGAAGACGATGCGAACGTCACCTGCCGCCTAACGGAACTATGTCGTGAGGTTCCAGTTGTCGGACGTCAGATTCACTAGGCGAGTATCGTTGCGACTACGCTGGCCTACGGCGATGAGCGTCTGCTCATTCTCGATCCAGGCGACTTGCAACGCCACGGCGCTCGGATCAACCTGGTGGGTGTCGCGACGAGGCTGTGAGGAAGCTCCCGGAGCAGAGTTAGCTGCCCGAGTAGGCGCAATGCTGTGGCTCCATCGGAGCGCGCATGCATTTGCCGATTCCAGCAGCCATCAGCGAGGAGGTATGCCGTGAACGTGTCGTGCGCTATCGCGAAGATGCTCAAGCAAGAAGGGGTCGACCGCCTGTTCGGATATCCGGTCAGCCCGGTGATCGAGAGCTGTGCAGAAGAGGACATTCGGACGATTATCGTGCGCCAAGAGCGTACGGGACTTCACATGGCCGACGCTATGAGCCGCGTCACCTCCGGAAGGAGCGTGGGGGTCTTTACGATGCAGCACGGTCCGGGCACCGAGAATGCCTTTGGCGGGGTGGCGCAGGCATACAGCGAGTCCGTACCCTTGGTGGTGCTGCCGGTGGGGTACCCGCGCGGGCGCGCCAACGTCCATCCGAATTTCAGCGCACTGGGCAACTATCGCGGCGTCACCAAGTCTGCCGAACAGGTGACCGTTCCCAGCGAGGCTCCCAACGCGATCCGGCGCGCATTCACGCAAGCCAAGAACGGCCGTCCCGGCCCATGCATGGTGGAACTGCCGGTCGACGTGCTGCGAGAGGAGTTTCCCGGGAAACTTGACTACCGGCCGTCCATCCGGACGCGATCCGCACCGGACCCGGAGGCTGTGCGCGAAGCGGCGCGCATCCTGGTCGAGGCCGAACTTCCGGTCATCTATGCCGGCCAAGGCGTCCACTACGCCATGGCCTGGAGCGAGTTGCGAGAGCTAGTCGATCTCCTCGAAGTGCCAGTAGCGACCAGCACCGAAGGCAAGAGTGCCATCTCCGAGTCGCACCCGCTCTCACTCGGGTCCGGAGGCAGGGCGTACTCAAGCCACCTTGACGATTACCTTCGACAGGCAGACGTCGTGCTTGGTATCGGCGCGAGCTTCACGCAGACTGCTTTTGGCATCGCATGGTCACGGTACATCGGCGGAACGACCGTGATCCAGGCGACAGTCGACACGGCAGACCTTCACAAAGACGTCCCGATCGACCTCGGCCTGGTCGGGGACGCCAAGCTCACTCTGGCCGCTCTCGTGGATGAGGTTCGCCGTAGATTGGTACGTCCCAGGGGACGGGCTGGAGCGCTGTCCAGCGACATCGCCGAGCAAGCCGCCGCATGGCGGGCCGAGTGGAGCAAGAAGCTCGATTGCGACGACGTGCCCATCAATCCGTACCGCGTCATCCGGGATCTCATCCGCACGGTCGATGTCGAGAACACGATCATCACGCACGACGCGGGGAGCCCGCGGGATCAGATCACGCCGTTTTGGCCGTCGGAATCGCCCCTGAGCTACATCGGCTGGGGCAAGACCACACAGCTGGGTTACGGGCTCGGCCTTGCCATGGGGGCGAAGCTTGAGCATCCGGGCAAGCTGTGCGTCAACTGGTGGGGCGACGCTGCGATCGGCTTCACGGGCATGGACTTCGAGACGGCCGTCCGGGAGCGGATCCCGATCCTTTCGATTCTGTCGAACAACTTCTGCATGGCGATCGAGCTGCCGATCATGCAGACGGCGACGAAAAAGTACCGCAGCACCGACATATCCGGAAACTACGCGGAATTCGCAAGGGCACTAGGCGGTTACGGGGAGCGGATCACCGAACCGTCCGAAATTGTGCCGGCGATTCGGCGGGGAATCGCCAAGACCGAGGAAGGGGTGCCCGCGCTCCTCGAGTTCATCACGTCGAAGGAGCAAGAGATTTCCCGGGCCTCCTAGGGTCCGGAGGCGGGCGTCGGCGGTCCGGTCTCCCGAACCTGTGCGGTCCGTCGGTGACAGGCTCTGGCATCTGCCATCCCCGAAGCGGTCAGCGCGTCGAGTTGCCCCGAGTAGATTCCTGCAACTGGCCGAGTTCGCGAGCGAGTTCCTGCTTGCGTCGGAAGTCCTCCCGGGTTTCGCCGGGGTTCCAGTACCACGGATGGTCGACATGCTCGCGCCTCATGATGTGTTCCATCTCGGCGACGACTCCCGGATAGGCATCCGCCAGGTCCCGTTCGCAGGCGATGTCGTCTTCGATCAGGAACAGTTCCAGAGGCTGGCCTGGGTCCCGGCGGTAGGCCTTCCAGGGGCCTCTCCGCACTGCCTGCTCCCTCGCGTTTTCCCAGTACAAGGCTCGGTCCGTGGCGAATCTGTCCTCGTTGCCATTCATGAGCGGAACGAGGCTGGTTCCGTCGTGCTCCGGCAGCGATTCCGCGCCGGCCAGCTCGGCGAATGTGGGCAGGAGGTCGACCAGCCACACGGAAGCACCCGAAACGCCCGACGAGATCGAGGCAGGCCAGTTGACGAAGAACGGGACACGGATGCCGCCCTCCAGTAGCGAGAACTTGCCGCCCCGGAACGGCCCCTTGTTCCGGAAGAAGGGATCGTCAGGCCAGTTCTCCTCTCGGTTGCCCCGGGCGAAGTAGCCGCACATGGCATAGCCGTTGTCAGATGCGAAGACGATTAGCGTGCGGTCCCGGACGCCGAGCTCTTCGAGGAGGGCCACCAGCTGGCCGGCGAAGGTGTCGAGTCGCAGCACCATCGCGGCCCACTCCTTGTGGGCGGTCGACGGGAAATCGGAACGATCCAGGAACGCACCGAGCCGGTCGATCACGACCGGGCCATGCGGCAGCTGGGTGGCGAAGTAGAGGAAGAACGGCCGGTCGCGGTTGCGGCGCACGAAGCGGACTGCGGCTTCCTCGATGACGGCTTCCGAGTACACGGCTTCCTCAGGACTGGCAATCCCCGGCGGGATCAGTCGTCCGTCGCTGTCGTAATGGGCCGCCGAGTCCCTGCGAGCGGCCGGGGTCCGGTTGTCCTCGTACATGTGCGGCATGTCGAAGCCATAGTTGGCCGGATAGTCGATCTTGTACCCCTCCCGGTAAAGGTAGTTGGGAAAGAACGTATGTGCTCGGCTCTGGTCGTAGAACCCGAAGGCCTCGTCGAAGCCCTGCTTGTCCGGCGTGCCGGGAGTGCCCGGTAGGCCGATGCCCCACTTCCCGAAGAATCCGGTCGCGTATCCGGACCGCTTGAGAATCTCCGCGATCGTGACATCAGAATCGGCCAGGTGGTCCTGCCCTCGGGCGCTACTGTTGTCCCGGACCGTGGCGTGCCCCGTGTGGAGGCCCGTCATGAGCGTCGCCCTTGACGGAGCACATTCCGGCGCTCCAGCGTACGCCTGCGTGAAGCGCAGGCCCTCCGCCGCCAAGCGATCGAGATTGGGCGTTGCGAAGCGTCCCTGTCCCCAGATGCTCAGGTCGCGATAGCTAAGGTCGTCGGCCAGGATGAGCACCAGATTCGGCTTCGTTCCGGCCAGCGGCTCTTGCGCAAGCACGGGCGCTATGGCCAGCGAGACGAGAACCGCCAGAAGAGAAAGCACGGGCGCAAGAATAGCAAGGGGAGGCCCCAAGGCCCCGAGGCCGGACCACTCCCGGTGACCGGGCTACGGCGACAGTGCTACAGAACCGTGACCATGGGTTCTTCCCCCGATCCCGTGGGCGCGGCGCGACGGCTCGATCGCGAATGCCTGGACCACAGCGACTGGCAACGAGAATTGGGGCCGATTCGGTGCCCTAAGGATTCCATCGGCCAAACCCTCTCGTATAGAGAGGGAGCGCTCAGGCCGATGCCGCACCTTCGGACCACTCCGTTTGTGCGGACCGCACTGGCAGTGGCCGCCAACTGCGGGCCAGACCAGATAAGTTAGTGCTTCGTTGTTGGCATCGCTTCGATCGAGCCCGCAACCGGGAATCGAATCTGTCCGTCGCGGTGGCTTGGGGTAGAATTTTGAATGTACGAAATCAGAAAGTAGGAAATTGAAAATGAGGATAACTTCTAAAGGGCAAGTCACGATACCAGCGCACCTCAGGCTTCGCCTCGGCTTGCTCCCGAACACCGAAGTCGTGTGCGAGGAGTTGAACGGCGGAGCCCTAATTCGGCCGGTCGTGAGCCTCGGAGAGCTGATGGAACAGAGGCTTCGGAAAGCACGAGGGGTGGCCACGGGCGGACGCACGACCGATGAGATCATGCGACTGACCCGCGGGGAGGAGGATTGAATTGGTTCTCGTCGACTCCAATGTCCTGCTGGACATCTTCACGGATGACCCGACTTGGAGACCATGGTCAGAGGCCGCCCTTCGGGACGTGCGAACAGCGGGCTCCGCTGGGATCAACCAGTTGATCTATGCGGAAACTTCGCTAGCGTTCGGGACCGCTCTGGATCTTGATCATGAGCTGGAGTTCCTGCTGCTGGCGCGTCTGCAACTTCCGTACGGCGCGGCGTTCGCTGCTGGACGCGCATTCCTCAAGTATCGGCGGGCGGGCGGCAGGCGTTCGTCGCCGATGCCTGATTTCTACATCGGGGCTCATGCGGAACTCGAAGGCATGGAGCTTCTGACAAGGGACCCTCGGCGATACCGCACGTACTTCCCCACGGTCAGGCTAATTTCACCCCAAGTCCCCCCGTAGCGTTCGCCTGGACCCGTAGCGCGGATGCTGGTGCCTCGGAGGGCATTGCCGGCGCCGACGGCGCAAGGCTGCAGGATTCGGCCTGAAGAGGTCGGACATCTCCCGGCTCGAAGTCGAGAAAGGCCGGGTTCTCGGGCAGCCGACACGGAAGGGCTGCACGGTACATGGGACGGCCGTTCGGACAGTTGGTGCCAGCAGCACTTGCGGACGAGCTCGAGTAGGGATTCCGAGCAGGATGTCTTGACGAAGTTGCTACAAGTACTATCCGAACCCTGCTCGCTGTCGGAAGCCAAGTGCCGAACAGTCGTTTGAGCGAGTGCGTACGGCTAGCTGCCACAGGCGAGATCATACTGGTCACTGACCGTGCTCGAGTCGCGGCGGAGATCGGCCCCCGAGGGAAACGAAGAGCGCGGCGCTCTCGGACGGTGTTCGCGAGGGGAGACATTCGCCTCCCGCCCTGCTTCGCGGCGGCATTGCCGTGACCTCTGGGCCGGCAATGTCCATGCAGGAACTTCTCAACGAACCGACCAACGACCGCAGAGACCGGTGATCTACCTTGATGCGTCAGTAGCTCTCATTCACGTCTCGGTGGAGGACCGGAGGCCACCCGCTTCCATTTGGGGACAGACCCTCGTCGCGAGCTGGCTGATCACCTATGAGATCCGGACCCGGCTCCGCGCGCAGGCTAGCGAACAGCCACCGCGAAGCTGCTGATGCAATCATCAGTCGGATTGCACAGATGGAGCTGACTCTCCGGTTCTCGAACGCGCTTGCAACCCGTTTCCGTAGCCCGTCCAGATTTTCGATGCGCTCCACCTCGCAATATGCGATCTCCTTCCCGGCCGTACCCAGCGCATTTGGGTCGCGCGGGAATTGTCCATCTCCTTGTTCCCGCTCGACGGGTGACAATCCACGTTGGCCGTCGCTCCCGGCCAGTGAGGGAGTCTGCCCCAACAGGACCGCCCTTTGAGTTGTCCCTGTTGCGGGAGGCTCGCGGAATGCGGCGTCGTTCCGAAGCAGGATCGGAAGTCAGGACAGCTCTACCCGTCCAATTACGAATGTTCGCTCTAGAGGCCCCGTCGGAGCACGGCGTCTGTCAGGGTCAACCCGCACAGCACCGTGGGGGGGGGGACCTCATGGGAGTCGGATCCGAAGCGGCCGGCCGAATCGGTTTGCCCTGCTGCGCCCCGCCCCCGTCGCCCGAGAACGGAGTTGTCCACAGCGCGCCGAGTACCGCTTCGAAGCGAATACGGAATGGGACCGAACCCTAGGGTCTTTTCCGCCGCTTCGGGCGTTGACGGAAACCTAGTTTGTCGACTATACTGCCGCTCGGGGACAGGGGATTCCTGTCACCGGAAAGTGGGGTCAACAACTATGTGTCTCATCAGGACCATTGCAGGCGCGGCTACAGCCGCTTTGCTACTCATCGGTACTTCCTCGGTCGCGCATGGCCAAGGCATCAGTCGCGGAACGATCACCGGATCCGTTGCAGACGCGACCGGTGCAGTGATTCCCGGCGTTCAAGTCACAGTTACGAACGCTGCCACCGGAGAAGTCCGCGTGGTCGAATCGAATGAGAGCGGTGTTTACGTAATTAGCGCCATACCGGCCGGCACTTATGACATCGCCGCCGAACTGGCAGGCTTTCAGCGCCACGTGCTCCGCGACATCTCCCTGGAAGCGGAGCAGCGTCTGGGTGTCGACCTAGAACTACAGGTCGGCGAAGTCACGACGACCGTGGAGGTTTCGGGTGCCGCTCCGGTCCTGGACACGGAAAGCGGCGAGGTTTCAGCGCTCATCAGCAGCATCCAAGTCGCTGAAATGCCCATCAACGGGCGCAACTGGTCGCAATTCGGACGACTGGCAGCCGGCGTCGCGGCCGAGGCGACCGACCAGCGGGGCATCGGACAGGAGGGCAATCCGCTACTTGCAGTGCATGGCACCCGGACGGACAAGGTGCGCTACGCGATCGACGGCATCCAGAATATGGACACCGGCGGACAGCGGGGAATCAATAACTTCCCACCCCCCGAAGCCATCGCGGAGGTCAAGTTCCTGACCAGCAACTTCAACGCGGAATCAGGAAGCTACGGCGGGGGCGTTGGCAACATCGTCATCAAGGGCGGAGGCCAGCAGTTCCACGGGGATTTCTATAACTTCCTGAGAAACAACGTGATGGATTCGGCGAACTTCTTCGCCACCGAAGCGGCTCCGCTCAAGCAGAATCACTTTGGGTTCACGCTCGGGGGGCCGATTTCGTTCGGGGGCTACAACGCCGACAAGACCCAGACCTTCTTCTTCGCGTCCATTTCCCAGTACAAGCGTCGCGGTCCGTCGATGCGGGGAGCGACGTTCCTCGCCCGCACGCCGACAGAGGCCATGCGGATGGGTAACTTCCACGGCGAGAGGGAGATCAGGGACCCGGACACCGGCGAGGCGTTTCCGAACAACATGATTCCCGCCGACCGGATCGACCCCAACGCAACGATCCTACTGGACAACTTCTATCCCTTGCCCAACCGGGTCGGAGGACAGAACTGGATCGCCCAGCCCAGCCAGCCCACCGACCAGCACGAGGAACTCGTGCGGATCGATCACAACTTCAGCGACAACGTCCGCTTGATGGCGCGCTACATCCAGGACGACTGGACTCAGATCCAGCACAAGGCCCTCTGGTCCGCCCATTCTTTCGACACCATCCACTCGTCATACTCGAAACCCGGCAAGAACCTCGTCGCGAGCCTCACGAATATCGTCTCTCCGACGATGGTCAACGAGTTCACGTTCGGATTCTCCTGGAACACCATCCATAGACCGCTGCTGAACATGGAACAGCGGCCGAACGGGCTGAACATCCCGGAGTTGTTCTCGGAGAATCCCGGCAACAAGATTCCCGACATCCGCTTGGGACAGGGTTGGGGTAGCATCAGCGCCGCCAACGTGCCGTACGACAACGGCAACCCCATGCTCACCTTTCGCGACGACCTGACGAAGCATGTCGGCAACCATAGCCTGAAATTCGGCACGGAAATCCTCTGGATCCGCAAATGGACCGACAACTCCACCAGGCCTCAAGGGACGTTCAACTTCAATGGAGGCGCCACCGGCCACGCCGTAGCAGACTTCCTCTTGGGCCGGGCTTTCACGTACCAGGAGCAGGAGGGCGGCAACCTCTATTCGAACTTCATCGCTTGGCAGAAGGACTTCTATGCCCAGGACGACTGGAAGGTGACTCAGGACCTCACGATCAACTACGGCATCCGCTGGTCCATCTTCCAAGGCGTACTCGGAGAAGAGACCAACGGCCAGGTATCCGCGTTCATGCCCGAGCTCTACGATCATTCGCAAGCCGTGACGGTCATGCCCAACGGGCGTATCGTTCCAGGTAGCGGCTCCCTGCTGAACGGGATCCTCACCCCTGACGATCCGAGGGCGGAGCAGTTCGGAGGAGCTGACTTGTACCGGCAGCAATTCACCAACTTCGGGCCCCGTCTCGGTCTCGCTTACAGGATTTCCGACCGATCCGTATTGCGAGCCGGGGCCGGCGTGTACTATGGCCCGGGCCATGTCGGGAGAAGCACCACCCAGCCGCCGATCGTACAGCAGCCACTGATATTCAACACGATGCTGAGCGATCCGGCCGGCGGCACTACCGATATCGTCCTGCCCAGCAACGTCAACGGGCACGACCCCGAGGGCTACGCGGCAGCTAGCTACCAGTGGAGCTTCGGACTCCAGCAGCAGATCTTCAGGCAGACGTCAATCGATATCACCTACGTCGGCAACCGGGGCGTGCATCTGGGCATCCGGCCCAACCTCAACCGCCCGGCGCCCGACGCCAGCCGCCAAGGGAGCATCAACGCCCACCGGCCCTACCCGGGGTTCGGGAACATCCTGTACCAGCAACCCTCGGCAAGCTCGACATACAACGGCTTGGAAATCACGCTGCGCCGGCGCTTCTCGAGCGGGTTCATGTTCGAGAGCGCCTACACGCTCTCCAGGACATGGAGCCACGGCGACAATGTCGGCGACACGGTTCAGGACCCTCGGAACCTCACCGCCGAATGGAGTCTGGCTGACTTCGACCGCACCCACATCTCCATGACGAACTTCCTTTACGAGTTGCCGTTCTTCAGGAATCAAGACACCCCGGTCAAGAAGGTGTTCGGTGGCTGGTCCATCGCGGGAATCGTCTCGTTCCAGAGCGGCCGGGCCGGAGGGGCCACGCTGGCCGGAGACAACGGGCGCGTCGGCGGCGGCGGCCCGCAGAGGCCGAACTTGGTCGGAGAGCCGAATGCCGGCCCGCAGACCCTAGAGAAGTGGTTCAATACGGAAGCCTTCGAGCAGCCAGCGCGCGGGACATTCGGCAACGCGCCGCGCGCACCCATCCGACTGCCCGGGCTGGCGAACTTCGACCTGACGCTCGCCAAGAACACCGAACTCACCGAGCGCGTGCGGATGCAACTCCGTGCGGAGTTCTTCAACGCCTTCAACCATCCCCAGTGGAACGGCGTCGCGCTGAACTTCAACAACAGCATCTTTGGAAGAGTGACGAGCGCTCACGATCCTCGCATCCTGCAGATCGGCCTCAAGTTCAGTTTCTGAGCTTTCGGTTCACATCCGGTCCGGGGCCAAGACCCCGGACCGGTGCCAGGACGCATCCCGGTCGCGATGACTGAGGATCTCGACGACTGGCCCTTTCCGCGCCGCTCGCACTGTGGGCCGCAGGGCCCTCCGGCAAGCATGAGATGGAAACCTTGCTGTCGATTGCGCGGTAATGCTGCGCAACAAGAGCACAGGAGTGTGACGCACTGACTCGGGCTGCGCATGGTACGCGCCCGAGAGGTTCACGGTTCGCGTTGAGGCTCCCTCGAACCGGACAGGTCGTCCTCCAGTTCCCGCCGCTCCTCGTCCTGGATCTTGCGGACCACCCCCAAGGACTCCCGCGCTTCATCGGCTCGGCCAAGCTTGAAGAGAGTCCTGCCCAGGAGGTAGTGGCTCTCGGTGTGATCTGGCTGCAATTCCACGGATTTCTCGAGAAAGGGCAGTGCCTCTTCGGAGTTGCCCCTCTCCGAGAGCATCTTGCCGAGATGGTAGTGGGCAAGCCCGTGCTCGGAGTCGATCGCCAGGCACTTCCGCAGGTCGGCTTCAGCTTCTTCCGCGTGCCGGAGCCGCCACCGGACGACCCCCCTGAAGAAGTAACTTTCGGCGTGTTCTGGATTCTTGAGAATCGCTTGACTGAGAGCTGCCTCCGCCTCTTCCGCTTGCGCCTGCCGCCACAGGATCCTGCCTCTGTAGAAGTGGGCCATGGGAGTGTCCGGGCGCAGTTCGAGCGCACGGTCCAGGGCGGCAAGGGCACCCGGGTAATCCTCCTCGCTCTCCAAGGCCTGCGCTAGCAGCACTTGCAGTTCCGGCGAGTCCGGATTCGAGCGGAACAACTCATCGAGAACGCCTTCGGCCTTGGCCGACTCGCCCATTTGCAGGTAGGCCGAGGCGAGGGTGTACAGGACACCGAGGTCCTGGTTCCCGGCAGATCGCAACACCTCGAGCTCCGCCACGGCGGGCTCGGTCTTCCCCTGCAGCAGGTAGCTCAGCGCCAAAAGCTGCCTTGCGGCGGCATCCTGGGGCCGGTCCTCCAAGTAGACGGTCAGAATCTCTTGCGCTTTGGCGTACTGACCCCCTTGAAAGTACGCCTGCCCGATGTTCTTCTGTATTTCCTTAACTTCGGGTAGGAGGTCGGATGCGAGTTGAAAGGCCTGCACGGCCTCGTCGTATCGATTCAGTCGTAGTAGGGCCGAACCAAGGTCGTTCTGCACCCGGGCATTCTCTGGATCCCTGCTGAGAATCTCGCGGAACCGAGCCTCCGCAGTCTCATAGTCGCCCGACTGGTACGCCTGATACGCCGCCTGCAAATCCGCGTTTGGGATCTGTGTCGATTGGGCAGCAGCGAGCCCGCAGGCTGCAAGAACTGCGAGCGCTGGCCGGATGAATGCCACTGCGAAGGATGCCATGGGCGCTACCGAGGCCGTTAGCGAACAGTTCGAGTGTAGCCGAACACCGTCAGCAACCGAACGCGTCACAAGCGGCGTCGCTTGCAGTCAGCGGGCCTGGGTGCCAGCGTTGTCCGCGACGCGGCCTCACACCTCGTACGAGCCCAATCAGAACCAGCCGTCCGCTACCGGTTTGGCTTCAGGCCGTCGTCGTCAACATACACGCCGATCCAGTGGTTCTTGAACTTCAGATTCGGACTGACGGCAACGGTTGGCATGTGACACTCCGTGCAGTCCGAGGGCCGGCTCGCATCGCAGACGGCTGCCGGCGGCATCCCCTCGCCCTGGTGACAGTTCAGGCACAGCCCGCGGTAGTAGGCCGGTTCGCTGCGACGGACGGGTTCGTGCGGGTCATGGCAGGTGAAGCAGGTGAGGCTCTCGCCACTGCCCTGGAAGCAGCGGCTCTGCCGGAAATAGGGAGGCTGGTGCCGCACGTTCCAGGCGAGTTCGAAATCGAAGGCGTCGGAACCGCCGCGCGGGTCGCGATGGCAATCGCCGCAGAATCGCAGCAAGTCGTCGGCAGACAATCGCAGCGGATTCCGGATCTGGGAACGTGCCAGGGCGGTGTCTCCGGACGAGATCGCATTCAGATGATCTGCGCCAGGCCCGTGACAACTCTCGCAACGGACCCCGAGTTCGTTGACTGCTACCTCCTGCCTCGGCGAGTAGGACAGCGGCCCCGTCGAGTGGCATTCGAAGCAATTTGAGATAGCGTTGCCCGGACCGCGCACCGTGTAGCGCAAGCCCATTGCCTGGAGCAGGGACTCGGGACGGATCGTTTCGTGCCCCGTAGTGATGTCCAGGGAACCTGCAGCTGAGTAATAGCTGAAGGCATGTTCTAAGTAGTTCTGCCTGTTCAATCGGCTGACGAACGTGACTCCGTGATCCCCAGCTCCGAATGCCCATTCAACCGGCAGCTCCATGACGTACTCGTTGTCATCGGCCTGCACAGTGATCTCGTCCTCGGCCCGTCGGTAGCGGAAGCGATAGCTTGGCGGTCGTCGCAAGGGCTCGGCGGGCACGAAGCGAGCCGCGAGCGGGTGATCGGAAGCGCGGTGGAGCGTCTTTGCGTGGCCGCTCCGGGACTGGCGTTCGAATTGGTCTGGGTGGCAGGAACTGCAGGCGCTCGCACCCAGATATCCCCCATTGCCGGGGGATTGCTGCGTCTCGGATGGCGTCGGGAGGACCAGGACCAGAAGGCAGACCGCTGGCAGCGCCCATCTCCGGGCCTGCCTGTCGGAAGGCGACACGTCCGGACGGCTGGTCAGCACTGGATCAGGACAGTGAGACCAACCATGGTTCACGGCCCAACACGATGGGGGACGCTTGCGGTCTCGCCTGCGTGCGAACTCCATGAGGCAGGGCCGCGAAAGGAGCGGATGCGAAGCAAACGCTGGCGGTCGCGATTGCTAGAGCAGGATACCAGTCATCCCGGTCATTCGGCCTTGGTCTGCAGCCTTGCTGGAGCGCCGCCGATTGACGGGGTCTCAATTGGACAGGGATCTCTCCGGAAACCAAGGCTGGAGACCTCGCATCCATCAACCGTTCCACGACCCCGGCCCGCCCTTGCTGGTCTCGTGCGGAAAGACACGGATTGCCGATTCCGAACGCCTCTCAGAGCCTCAACGATTGAAGATCTTCACTCGGTAGTACGGCTTGTCCTTTTCCGCAGGATCCATCACATACTCCTGGTGGGTCCTCATCGGGTCGTAGTCACGCCAGAGCCAGGTCATCGCCTCGGGCAGTTCAGCATCCCCGTAGGTCGTGCTGTGCTGGGCGTTGCCGAAGCTGAAGTAGAAATCGTACTCCTTCATCTTCAGCGAGTTCGCCAGCTGGATGTTCTGCAGAGGCCAGCTGCCGTGGATGTTCTCCAAGTCGTAGCTTCCGTCCTCGAGCCAGATCCGGATGTTCCTGCGGTCTCGCTTGCGGATGAGAAAGGGCCAGATGTTGCCGCCGTCGAGCACCTCGGATGGATCACTGGCACCAAACCGGCCCAGCGGGTACTCGCCGAAAGGATTCTCCTGCCCCCACCGCCATTGGATGCTGGCGTAGCTTCCGATTCTCGAAAGCACACGACTGAAGGCATGGGGTCGGAACCAAGCCGCATTCAGGGAGCAGATCCCGCCGGAGGACTGGCCTCCGATCGCCCGACTGTAGCCGTCGCTCCGCAGACGGTAGGTCTGGTCGACTTTCGGGAAGATCTCGTCGACGACCATCTTGTTGTAGTCGTCGTTGTAGGTGTCGTAGAGCAGGCTACGCATGTGCCCGATCGCGCGCGGGGCGTAGGAGGACTCGTTGTCGTGGGACCCGATGTAGCCCGGGGCGATCAGCACCAGCACCATGGGCGGGAGCTTCTTCCTGTGCTCCAGGTTCTCGACCACCGTCATGATGCGCGACCGATTCTCCCATTCGAGGAAGCGGTGCCCGTCCTGCCAAACCATGACGGCTGACGGCTTGGACGGATCAACACCCGGCGACGCATAAACCCAGTACGAGACCTTCCACCCGCGGTAGGTGGCGCTCTCGTGAAACAGTTCCTCGGAGAGTTCGCCCTTCGGCACGCCGTCCTGCGGGTACGAGTCCTCGCCGTACGAGGCCGTGTCGAAGCGCCTGTCGCCCAAGATCTCCCTGTCGACGCGGTAGTAGTGCGCATGGGACGTGCCCGTCCGGAGCCGGTCGGCATGGGCCCAGAGGCCGCCGGGCAGCTGCCGCATGGGTGGCCCCGGCTCGTCATCAACATAGAGATGCGGCCGGTTGCCGGACTCCAACGCCCAGACGAACTCCGGGCCGAAGGCAGCAACGGCCGAGCCGTTCCGGAGAGCCTCCGCGGAAAAGTGCTTCCGCAGCGCGGAGGCCTGCTCCGCCGGCTCGGCCTCTGAATTCAGAAGCTGGAAGAGTCGGTGATTGTCCTGGTCGGTCATTTCGGTTCTCTGCGGTGAAACGGAACTACAGCAGGATATCAGCCCGGTCGGCGAGTGGCCCGATTGAGGGGTGTTGCCATTCTGGCGCCCAGGCGGTCGCATCCACCGCGAGGGGGAAGTGGCTAGTCGCGGCTATACTCGATGGATTCATGTGGTTCCGAGTCTTGCTCGTTCTTTTCGTGGCGGCCGCCTCAACGGCGGCGCAAACCCCTGACCAGGAGGAATGGCTCCAGCTGTTCAACAGCAAGGACCTCGACGGCTGGATTCCGAAGGTCCGCGGGCACGAGACCGGAGTCAACTTCGGGAACACGTTCCGGGTCGCCAACGGCGCGATGCAAGTGGGATACGAAGCCTATGGCGACGCTTTCAACGAACGCTTCGGGCACATTTTTTACGAGCACCCGTTCGCCTACTACCGACTGGCGGTCGAGTACCGATTCATCGGGGAGCAAGTGGCAGGGGGACCGGGATGGGCTGTGCGCAACAGCGGAATCATGCTGCACTCGCCGCCGCCCCAGAGCATGGAGCGCGACCAGACCTTTCCGATATCGATCGAAGTCCAGTTGCTGGGCGGGGACGGTCAGCGGGATCGCACGACGATGAACCTCTGCACGCCCGGGACGAATGTGGTCATGGATGGCAAGCTGACCACCCGCCACTGCATTCAGTCGACATCGAAGACCTACCACGGCGACCAGTGGGTGCGGGCCGAGGTCCTCGTGCTGGGCAGTTCCGTGATCCGGCACTTCCTCGAAGGTGAAGTCGTCCTCGAGTACGAGATGCCCCAGATGGGAGGGGGCAACGTGGCTGGGCACGACCCCGCTTACAAGCGCGACGGGGAGCTGCTCGAGAGCGGGTACATCTCGCTGCAGAGCGAGAGCCATCCGTTAGAGGTCCGCAAGGTCGAACTGCTCAATCTGGCGGGATGCATGGACCCGGACGCATCGAACTACAAGAGTTACTTCGTGAAATCAGAACCGGACTCCTGCCGGCACTAGCAGGATCCGATCACCAGAGCACTCAGTCAGTCGGGAACGGGAGTTCGGTCCCGCCAGGGTCTGGCATAGCGATGCTCTCGACAAGCGGGCGCCGGCCTGAGTACCATCAACGTCTTGATGCGACCACTTCAGACCCTGCTCGTCCTGTGCGGCGCCGCCGTGTGCATGGCCGGAGCATCTGGCGCGTCCGCCAAGCCCAACATCGTGATCATGATGGCGGACGACATGGGCTTCTCGGACATCGGCTGCTACGGCAGCGAGATCCGCACGCCGAACGTAGACCGCCTGGCCGAGAACGGACTCCGGTTCACGCAGTTCTATAACGCGGCGCGCTGCTGCCCGACACGCGCGTCGCTGCTGACCGGGCTGTACGCGCACCAGACCGGGATCGGGCACATGACCAGCGAGAACGAGCAGCTACGTTTCGATCTCGGGTACCCGGGGTACCGGGGATACCTCAACCGAAGCTGCGTGACCATCGCGGAGGCCTTGAAGCCGGCGGGCTACAAGACGCTGATGGCGGGCAAGTGGCACGTGGGCACGTTCGAGGGCATGTGGCCGGTGGACCGCGGCTTCGACGAGTTCTATGGGCTCATCCGGGGCGCGTCCAATTTCTTCCGGCCGGCACCCCGGAAGCTCCTTGTCCGCAACCGCGAGCCAGTGATCCCCGGCCAGGACTATTACACGACCGACGCCTTCACCGAGCACTCCATCCGGTTCCTCCAAGAGGCGGAACGCAGCGATGACCAGCCATTTTTCCTGTACCTCGCCTTCACCGCCCCTCACTGGCCCCTGCATGCCTGGCCGGAGGATGTGCAGAAGTACCGGGGCAAGTACATGGGTGGTTGGGACAGCGTGCGGGAAGCCCGGCTCCGGCGCCTCCGTTCGATGGGGATCATCGACGATGGCTGGAAGATGACCGTCCGGGACGCTGTCGCGTGGGAAACGCTGACACGCAGCAAGAAAGACGAGATGGACCTGCGGATGGCGATCTACGCCGCCCAGATCGACCGGATGGACCAGAATATCGGCAAGCTCGTCAAGGCACTGGAGGATCTCGGCGAGGTCGACGACACGCTGGTGTTCTTCCTCTCGGACAACGGCGGCTGCGCGGAGGGCGGGATGCTCGGCCGGGGGCCGCTCGAAATCCTCACGACCAAGGACGGTTACAGCCAGTCCTACGGGCAGGCATGGGCCAACGCCTCGAACACGCCCTTCCGCGCGTACAAGCACTGGGTCCACGAGGGGGGCATTGCGTCGCCGCTCGTCGTCCACTGGCCCGCGGGAGTTGCAGGGAAGGGGGAACTGCGCAGCCAGCCAACCCATCTGATCGACCTGATGGCCACAGCCTTGGACGTGGCGGAAGCGGAGTATCCGACGGAATTCGCGGGGAACCGGATCGTGCCGCTCGAAGGAGTTTCGATGGTCCCGGCGTTCGAGGGTCTGCCTCTCGACCGGGAGGCTCTGTACTGGGAGCACGAGGGCAACCGCGCGGTCCGTCTCGGCAAGTGGAAGCTTGTCGCCGAAAACCGCGGCCCGTGGGAGCTGTACGACATGGAAGCGGATCGCACGGAAACCGAGGACATCATGTCGGTGCACCCCGAAATCGGCCGGCGGATCATTGAAATGTACACGGACTGGGCCAAGGAGAGAAACGTGCTCCCCGGTCGCCCGCAGCGCAAGTCCGGCTACACGCCGACCCCTCTTCCCTACCCGCGGACAGCGGTGTACGAGGCGCCGGTCACATCGCCGTGACCGGGAGGGTCGGCGAATCGTTCGAGTCGCCTTCGAAGGTCACCTCTCCGGGGCACAGCCTCCGATGGCCCCGGGCGGATAGGTGCCCAGCACGGCCAGGAACTCGGTCATCTCCTCCAGGTGCCGCAGGGCGTTCGCGCAGTTCGGCTCATTCGGCGAGGCCAGCACATCCACATAGAAGCGGTATTCGAAAGGGCGGCCCTTGAGCGGTCGGGACTCGATCTTGGTCATGTTGATATCGCGGAGCGCGAACGCGCTCATGCACCGAAACAGGGCACCAGGCGCGTTCTTGGTCACGAAAACGACAGTTGTCTTCCGGGGCCCCTCAACAGCCGGGACTGTGGACCCTTGCGGGCCCAGCAAGAAGAACCGCGTGTAGTTCTCCCGGTCATCCTCGATCGAGGTCTGGAGGATCTGCGCGCCGTAGTAGTCGGCTGCCACGCCGGACGCCACAGCTCCGAGGCTGTCATCATCACCGTCCATGATCGTCTTGACACTGCCTCCCGTATCGTAGTGGCTCTCGGCCCGGATGCTGGGGTGGAGGCGGAAGAACTCGAGGCACTGGGCAAGCGCGACGGGATGCGAAATAGCCCGCCGGATCCCTTCCAGCGTGGTTCCCGGGCGGCCGATCAGGTTATGCACGATGCGCACGTGCGCTTCGGCGAGGATGGACGGCTTGAAATGCAGAAGATGGTCGTAGTTCTCGTGGACGGAGCCGTGAAGCGTGTTCTCGATCGGAAGGACCGCGTAGTCGACGTCCCCCGCGGCCAGCGTCTCGAAGACATCGAAGAACCGCTCTCGGGGCGCGAATTCCAGGACCCTTCCGGACAGGATCTGCCGGGCAGCCTGCTCGCTGAACGCACCGCGCGCACCCTGGAAGGCGACCTTCGTGCGACCCGTCCGCATGTCTATCGGCTCCCGGCTCAGGAGGACCCGGCCGACCGGGTCCCGCCCTTCAGGATAGGGTAACCGAACTGCTCGCCAGACCGGCCCCGGACAGGGAGCTTCCGACGGTGACGTGCCGTTCAGGCACTCACGGCCACGGCCGGAACCTCACGCCTCCGGACGGGCTCGGCACCGGATGCGGCTTCGTGCATGCGCACCGAAACCAGCTTGGACACGCCCGCCTCGCCCATGGTCACGCCATACAGGGTCTCGGCGGCCTCCATCGTGGTCTTCGAGTGCGTGATCACGATGAACTGGGTCTCCGGTGCCATCTCCTGGAGCAATCGCCGCAGACGAACCGTGTTGGCCTCGTCCAGCTGCGAGTCCGCTTCGTCGAGGATGCAGAAGGGGCTGGGCTTGTACCGGAATGTCGCCAGAAGCAGTGCCATCACGGTCAGCGACTTCTCGCCGCCGGACAGGAGGGCGACGCTCTGGAGCCGCTTGCCCGGGGGCTGCGCCACAATGTCGATTCCCGATTCGCCCTTGTTGTCGGGTTCGCTGAGCCGCATCTCCCCTACGCCCCCGCCGAACAACATTGAGAAGATCTGGCGGAAGTGCTGGTTGATCGCGTCGAATGCCGTCTGGAACCTCTCGCGAGTCGCCGCTTCGATTTCCTGGATGGCTTGCCGCGTGTCCCGGATGGAGTCCAGCAGGTCTTGCTCTTGGGTCTCTAAAAAGTCACGCCGCTGGGCCACCTGCTCGAACTCCTCGCGAGCCAGTACGTTCACCGGCCCAAGTCGTTCCATCTTCTCCTTGATCTGCCGGTGGCGTTCCTCGGCATCCTGCAGGGCCTCTGGCGAGGGATCCGGTGGAGCGTGCAGGGTGACCTGCTCAATCGATTCGCCCAACTCGGTGGAACAGGTCTCGGCAAGGTGTCCCAGATCCGACTGGACCCGAGCGAGCTGGACCTCCAGCGACGACCGATTCTGACGGGCCTCCTCAACGACCTCCCGCATTTCGCGAATCGTCGCGATCAGTTCCGCAGTCCGGACCCGCAAGTCGCGGAGTTCGCCTGCCGTGCCTTCGATCTGGACGCGAAGCTCGCCTTGGCGTTCCTCGGCGCGCTCGACACGGTCGGACAGGTCTGCGTTGCTCGCTTCCAGACGCTGGTTTTCCTCGCGCCACTGTAGGATCTGACGGCGCGAGTCGTCCAGCCGCCGGCGCTGTTCGGCTTCGTGCCCCTCGGTCTGCCGCAGGGCGTCGACACGGGAACGGCACCTCTCCTCGAGAGTCGCGACTTCGGCCCGCAGTGCCGCACAAGCCTCCTGCGAACTCACCAGCGCTGTCTCGACCGAGCGGGCGTCGTAGGCGAGCTTTGCGAGCAATGCCTCCCGATTCTTGTAATCGGCTTCGAATCCCTTCTCCGCCGCCACCTGCTTTTCCCGGCGGGCGATCGCTTCCGACCGCTCCCCTTCGATGCGTTCCCGCTCCAGTTCTGCCTCAGCAATGGAGCGTTCCAGTTCGCGAGCCCGCTGGTCGGCCTGCCGCGAGTCATGCTCGGCCGCAACCAGCTCCTTCTCAAGCTTCTGGCGCCTGCCTTGCGCGGAATCCCGCTCTTCCGATTCGCGGTGCAGCGAGGCCTCGTTGGCTTCCAGATCCCGTCGCAGGTCCGTGACCGACCGTTCCGAGTCTCCTAGCTGCGGAACCAGCTCCCGAAGCTGCTGCTTCAGGACCAGTGGGCCGCTGGAGGACTTGCGCCCGACCTGAACGGTGCTGCCCCGGTACCAGGTACCGTCCGGCAGCACGAAGTACCGTCGCGGATGCTGCGGCGCGAGGCGCTCGGCTGCGGCTGCATCCTCGACCAAGTACCCGTCTCGGAGCTTGGGCACGGAGGCGGCACGCCAACCGCCTTCCCCGGGAGCGAGCCGGACGTGGGCACACAGGGGGACGGCCCCCGCGATCGTCTCGGCGGGTTCATCCGCACCGCCACTGGGGGACGGGCGCACGAAGAACGCGACACGGGCACCGATCTCCTCCCGCACCAACCGCACGCCGTGGCTGGCCTGGGACCAATCGGCGACAACGACATGCTCGAGATCGTCGCCCAGAAACTGCTCGACGGCCTTCTCGTAGCCAGCGTCGACGTCAAGGAAATCGGCGAGGACCCCGAGCGGGCGGAACGCTCCCTGCCCATCCCTCTCCAAGGCCTCGAAAATGTCCTTTACCGCCTCAGTGGTGTAGGCCCGGTGGTTCAGCATCTCCTGCAGCGAATCCCTTCGGGCTGCCAGGCGGGAAAGCTCGGCGGCACCGTCCTGCATAGCCTTGCGGAGTCCCGCCAGGTTCGCGGCGCGCTCGGCCACCGCCCTTCCCATCGACTCGCAGCGGGCAACCTCTTGCCGGACTTGCTCCCGCAGGTCGGACACTTCCCCGGAGACCCGCTCGCAACGATCGCGGGCGCCGGCGAGGTTGTCCTTGGCGGTACCGGACTGCCCGCGGATGCGCTCCAGCCTGCGTTCCTGACCTGCGAGGGTCTCGTCGAGCCGTTCCAGCGCCGCCTTGGCGGCGGAGGCTCTGGAGAGCGCTTCGATGACCTCCTTCCGGCAGTCCTCCTGCGCCGATCGATGCTCGGCCGTTGCAGCCTCATGCCTGACGCGTTCCGATTCCTGCCCGGAAAGCCGCTCCCTCAACTCGTCCAATTCGCTCTCCAGCCGTGCGATGTTCCTTCGCTCGTCCGCGGCCCTTGTCCGGAGGCTTGCAACCCGAGCCGTGGCGGATTCCAGATCGCCTTCGGCCCGCTCGATCCGCCGGGTGTTCGCGTTCATGGCGCCGGCCTGCTGATCCACCCGCTCGCGCATGCGCTCCGCTTCGACCCGCACGCCAGACAGGTCGTCCCGATCTGCCTCAAGCTGTGCCTCCAGCTCTTGCTCGAGAGACCGTGTCTCGGAGAACTCGGAATCCATCTGCTCGGCGATTGCACTCGCCTCCCGCAACTCCGCCGAAGCCGACTCCACCTCGGACTCAAGCCGCTGCCGCTCCCTATCGCCGTGCCGGAACCGGTTCGCAAGCAGCAAGCCGAGCGCGTCCCGGAGATCCGCCCGGTAGACTTCGTAGCGCTCCGTTTTCTCAGCCTGGCGCTTGAGCGATCCGGCTTGCCGCTGCACCTCCTGCAGGATGTCGTGGACGCGCTCGAGGTTCAGGCCGGCGTTAGCGAGCTTGAGCTCGGCTAGCTTGCGCTTCGCCTTGAAGCGCGTCACTCCGGCCGCTTCATCCAGAAAAGCCCGGCGGTCCGCGGACCGAGCCGTGAGGAGCTGGCCGATCCGGCCCTGCTCGATAATCGCGTAGTGATTGGGCCCGAGGCCCGTGCCAAGGAATAGTTCCTGAACATCGCGAAGACGGACGACCTTGCCATTGAGAAGGTACTGGCTGTCGCCGTTCACGAACAGCTTCCGCGTTACCGCGATCTCGCCGCTCGCGCTGCTGGCGGGCAGCCGGGACGAGCCCGGGCGCACGGTTCGGTCCCGGAGATCCTGAAGCAGGCCATCGGAATCGTGCAGGGTCAGCGTGACCGTCGCGAGCCCTGCCGGGGCACGGTTCCGGGTACCGCTGAAAATGACGTCGTGCATGCGAGAGCCGCGCAAGGACTTCGCCGACTGCTCGCCGAGCACCCAGTTGACGGCATCGCAGATGTTGGACTTGCCACAGCCGTTGGGCCCGACCACGGCGGCGATCCCGTGACCCGAGAACCGGAGGCGCTCGCGGTTGCAGAAGGACTTGAACCCGTACAGGTCGATCTGCTTGAGCCTCAGCACGGTGCGGTCACCTCAAGTGGCCAAGCCGGATCCGGGCCTGAAGGGCAAGGGTCGGCTAGCGTGGGGTCGGGTCGGCTCCGATCCCTGTGAACCATCAGTGGCAGCCAGGCTATTCGATGAACGGGCAAGCGCACAACAAGAACGTGTAGTGTGGTCCTATTCTAACCGAAGATATGTGGTGCCTGTTGCCGAAGTGCCGGAATATCATTCCCTCGTAGGCCGCCCGCGCGCCGATCTTTCGCCTCCGGACGCGAGATAGTCCGGCGGTCGGTCGATAGAATGGGTCGCTTGGCACTCCCCATGCGCTTTCGTTCGCCAGCTTGCGCGCTCCTCGTGTGGTGGGTGGTTTGCGGGATCGGCTCCGCCCGGGCTCAGTCGAACGCCGCCGGTCCGGAAGGATTGCTTTCCGGAATCCAGCAGCTGACGTTCGGCGGTCAGAACGCGGAGGCGTACTGGTCACCGGACGGCACGAGGCTCGTGTTCCAGTCCACCAGAGACGGCGCATCGTGCGATCAGATCTACGTAATGAACGTCGACGGCTCCGGCCAGCGGATGGTCTCGACGGGCCGGGGCGTGACCACTTGCGGTTATTTCCTCGCGGACGGCAAGAGCATTGTCTACGCCTCGACACACCTGGCGGGAGAGGCATGTCCACCCCGTCCGGACCGCAGCCAGGGCTACGTCTGGCCGGTTCACGCGGGCTACGACCTCTTCGTCACGGACTCGGACGGCTCCGATCCGCGAAGGCTGACCGATGCGGACGGGTACGACGCGGAGGCGACCGTGAACTGGGAGAGCGGCCGGATCGTGTACACGTCAATGGAATCCGGGGATCTCGACCTCTGGTCGATGAACCCGGACGGCTCCGGCAAGACCCGCCTGACGACGAGCTTCGGCTACGATGGCGGGGCGTTCTTCTCGCGCGACGGCACGAGGCTGGTGATGCGAGCCAACCATCCAGCCGAGGGCGCCGCCGCGGACCGCTACGCCGGGCTGCTGGCGAACAACCTGACCGCCCCGATGAAGATGGAGATCTTCGTGGGCAACGCCGACGGCAGCGGCATGACCCAACTCACCGACTTCGGGTGCGCCAGCTTCGCGCCGCAGTTCACCCCCGATGGGGCGCATATCATCTTTTCGTCGAACA
This sequence comes from uncultured Bryobacterales bacterium, assembly GCA_964461235.1. Classification (GTDB taxonomy): domain Bacteria; phylum Acidobacteriota; class Terriglobia; order Bryobacterales; family UBA6623; genus VXMF01. The sequence continues at coordinate 61,769 of CAYWUV010000016.1, forward strand.
AGAACAACTGCGATAGCCGGGAATTCGACCTCTTCCTGATGCGGACGAACGGAACGGATCTGCGGCAGGTGACCGATTTCGGCGGATTCACTTCGTTTGCCGAGTTCTCACCCGACGGATCGCGCGTCGTCTTCGCGTCGGACCGGAACGCGAAGTCCCGCTACGAATTCAACATCTTCATCGCGGACTGGAACGGGCCGGGCCGGCTGCCCTGAGCAGCCCCAAAATCGATCAGCGCTGGAGTTCCCGTTCGATTTGGGCCAGTTGGTCGGCGAGCTGGCTTGCCTGCCGGCGCAGGAGGGCCAGCCGCTCGGCAAGCGTCGGGATTGGGACGGCAGCGCCCGCGGCAGCAGCTGATCCGGCGTCCGCCGGTTCGTCTACCGCCGAGGCAGCCAAGCTCGCGGCTTCTAGGCCCTCGAGCCTGGCCAGTGCCTGTTCGAACGAATCCTCGTAGACAAGGCGGTCACCCATCGCCAGGACGACCTTCCGCAACTGGGGCATGCGGGCCGACTCGGCCTGAATGTAGATCGACTCGACGTACAGGAAGTTCTCGCCGACCGGCAGCGCGATCATCTCGCCGCGGAGCACCCGGGATCCCTGCTGGTTCCACAGCGTGAGATCGCGCGCGATCTGCTGCTCCTGGTTGATCTGGGCCTCGATTTGATTCGGGCCGTAAACGAGTACCTGCTTCGACATCTGGTAGAAGGTCAGCTCGCCAAGGCTCTCGCCGTCGCAGCGCGCAGCCATCCACCCGATTAGGTTGTCCTTGTTGCTCGGCGTGAACGGCAGGATCAGCAGGAACTCCGGATCCCTCATTCCGGGCAGCGTGGCGACGATGTACGTCGGCTGCATGCGATCAGCCAAATCCGTGGATCCAGCCAAGCTCTTGGCGACATCCCAGATGTCCTCCTTGTTGTAGAAGACAGTCGGGTCGCGCATGTGGAAGGTGCGGTAGATCTCGGCCTGGATGTTGAAGATCGTTACCGGGTAGCGCAGGTGGGAGCGAACCGAGGCAGGCATCGTCTCGATCGGCTCGAACAGTTCGGGAAAGAGGTTCGCGTACGCCTGAATGATCGGATCCTCGGTGTCGTACAGGTAGATCTTGGTTGTCCCGTGGTAGGCATCAACCGTGGCCTTGACCGCATTTCGGATGTAGTTGACGCCGGAACCGAACTGGCCCACGCGAATGGGCTGGGAGTACGGATGCGCGTCCGAGGTGGTGTACCCGTCCAGGATCCAGACCAGACGTCCGTCGTCGGTGACCATCAGGTACGGATCAGGATCCCATTCGATGAAACTCGCCAGATGCTCGAGCCGGGCGCTGACGTTGCGGTAGATCATCATGCGGCTCTCCTCGTTCGTGAGCCCGGTGAAGAGGATGTTGTATTCCCCTTCCCGGATGGCGGCGACGAGGCGGGTCGCGAGCGAGTGAATAGCAAAGCCGCCCTCGCCCCCGTAGTGCGAGGTGACGTTCTGGTTCTCCTTGGGGTAGTCGAATTCCTCCTGGTCTGTGGCTACGAAGACCGGTTCGTGGGTCAGTTCGCCGTAGTAGATCTCCGGCTGCTCGATCCGGATGTCAGGGATCTTGATCTCGGGCGGGGCGTCCTGAACCAGCAGCACCGGAAGACCCTCGGGGGTCGTGCGGTTGACCTCGGACATCACAACGCCGTAGCCATGCGTGTAGACCCAGTGGCGGTTGATCCAGGTGCGGGCCTCGGCCGACAACGCGTCCACGTCGATCTCTCGAGGGGAGAGCAGCATCTGCTTGACCTTGCCGTCGATCTGATACCGGTCGATATCCATGTCCGCGAACCGGTAGTAGAGCCGGAGCGCCTGGATTTGCGTGATGGTGTCGGTATAGGCCTGTTCGTCCCAGAGGCGGATGTTGTCGACGAGCGTGGCGTTCGCCTCGACATCCAGCATCGGGTTCTCGCTGAGGGACAGGAATTCTTCCTTGCCTGTGTTGATGGCGTAAGCCTGCCGGGTCGCCTGGATATGCCGCTCAATGTAGTCCCGCTCCAGCGTGAGCTCGTTCGGGCTGACATACAGGACCTGAATGGCGATGGGCAGGCCGGCATGCAGCACGAACGCGGCACCCAGCATGTAGGCCATGACCTTGAATCGCGAAGTGGCAACGAGCGGAATCGCGAGCACGAGCGAGATCACGACGAGCCAGCGCAGGGGCAGCCGCCAGACCTCGTCCAAGTAGTCCATGCCGACCATGAACGAATGGTCGGTCAGGAGCAGGCCGTACTGGCCCAGGTAGAACCAAGCCGCCGCCCCGGCCAGCCCGATGCAGGCGACGATCTTTGCGAAATTCGTCTTCGTGGCCCCCGGGAGCAGGAGCGGCTGAGGTCCCAGATCGAATTCCTCGAGATTGCCCCCTTCGGAGCGGAAGCGCCGGAACTGCCGGAAGATCTGCCAGCCGCGACCCGACACCCAGAAGACCAGGCTGCCGAACAGGGCCAGCAGGAACAGGTACTTGACCAGCAGTTTGAGGAATGGGAGGTCAAACAGGTAGAACGCGAGATTCTCGCCGAAGATCGGATCCACCCAGTGGCTCGCACCCGCCATGATTCCACGCGAACCCGCGAAGGCCATGACGACCCACGAGTCGACCTGCGAGCCGATGAAGACTACGGCAGCGACCAGCAGGACGATCGGCACGATCATGCGATAGAGCGAGTGCTGCGAAGTGTCTGCTCCCGCGAACACCGTGCCCCGGCGGTGGGCCCACAGCAGTGCTGCCCACGCGAACAGCGAGGCGAGCACGGTGGGGACGATCTTGTACAGCAGGATGCTGACCCAAGTCGGGACTTGGCCAACCTCCGACCACCAGAGGTACTCGACGGCGAAATCTGCGATTCCTCGGGCACTTCCGAGGAGAAGGACAAGAACAAGCGCTACCAAGAGGAAGCGCAACTGTCTGGGCGGCATGGTCCTCCTAGGATAGCCGCCCACGTGACCGAAGCGATCAGCGCCCGGCCTACAGTCCGGAGCAGGCTGCTCAAACGGGTGCCTCGACTATGGTGGAATGTGACGGGCCGGGAGGACGGAACCATGAACAGAAGACAACTCCTGACGCTTGGGGGCGGTGCGGTGCTGGCCAGTGCGGCCCGCGCATCGGACCGACGGATCGGACCTGTGATCACGTTCGGCAAGCACCTTCAATGGCTGTCCTACGACGAGGTCGCCTCCTTTCTCGAGGAGAACGACTTCGACGGCATCGAGGCGACCGTTCGCAAGGGAGGGCAGGTCGAACCGGAGAACGTAGAAAAGGATCTGCCCAGGCTTGTCGACGCCTTGGAGAAGCGGAACCGGAAGACCGTTCTCATCACAACCGACATCAGGGACGCCGAGGACCCCCTCGCCAGACGCGTGATTCGCACAGCCGACGGCCTAGGAATTCCGTTCTTCCGCATGGCCTATTACCGCTATGACCTGGCCAGGCCGGTTCTGGAGCAGCTTGAAGGTCACCGCAAATCCGTCGTCCGGCTGAGTGAATACCTCAAGGACTTTCAGATCAAGGGTCTGTACCAGAACCATGCCGGCAGCAGATACGTCGGTTCGTCGGTCTGGGATCAGCATAGGTTGCTGGATGGGGTCATCGAAGGGAGAGTCTCGGCCGCCTTCGACGTGCGGCACGCCACCGTCGAGGGAGGGCAGACGTGGTCGCTGCTTTGGCGGCTGATGCGGGACCGAGTTGGCTGCATCTACGTGAAGGACTTTCGATGGGACGGACGCAGCGCGGTCAACGTGCCGCTTGGCACGGGCCAGGTCGACCCCGAGCTGCTTCGAATGGCCAGTACCGAGGTTGCCCAGGGGACACCCCTCTCGCTGCACATGGAATACGTCGACCACAGGGACCCCGGGAAGAAGACCGAGAACATGCGGGCCATCGTGGCGGATCGAGTGGCCCTGAGGGAAATGGTAGGGGTCTGATCCGCAGCAACCGCCGTTGCAGGGCAGCCGTCCCAGTCGACCGGTGTGTATCGCGAGAGCCGTCATCTCCGCCAGTCCGGCCGGCAAGCAGCGAGACCATCCGCGCTTGCCGGTCCGGACCGGCTTTCACAAACCCGACGGCGATTCTTATTCGCGCTAGAACGTGATTCGCAGCGCCATCTGCATCTGCCGCATGGCCCCAGCCCTGTCGAGAGTCCCGAAGTCGGAATTCTCGACGTTTCCGTTCAGTGATCCGAGGTTGACCCGGTTCAGGGCATTGAACATGTCGACTCGAAGCTGCAGCCGAGAGGATTCGCTGAGCGAGAAGTTCTTCGAAAGGGAGAAGTCAACGGTCCATTGGCCCGGACCGCGGACCAGTCCGTTGCCGGCGTTGCCCGGCCTCTGGGCTATTCCCCGGACCTCGTCCACCCTTTGGAACGCGTCTGGATTGAGGAATCGGAGGTCCTGGTGCGAGCCAACGCGCGGACGGCCGAAGGTCACGCCCTGCGGAGCGTAGAGGCTGCCGCCGATGTAGTCCGAGCGGCAGACCCAGCCTTGCGAGCAGCTCTGCCTGATGGTGACCGGCTCCCCGGTCGTACCCGAGTAGATCCCTGTAACGGGAGAGCATTCCGAATCGTCGTGCGCAGTTCTGCCGTCGGCACCGTACCGGCCACCCTCTGCGATGCGGTCTCACGGTATCCCTCGTATGTCGCGAAAAAGAAAAGGCTGTTCTGGCGGATCGGCCCACCTAGCGAACCTCCGAATTGATTGAACACCTCGCGGTTCTTCGGCAGCAGGGACCCCGACGAGTCGATGTTCGTCTGGAAGGGATTGCGGGCGTTGAACACGTGCGAGCGATAGTTCTCGAACACGCTCCCATGAAGTTGATTGGTGCCTTGCTTGCTGATGAGATTGATCGTGCCGCTGACCACTCCTCCGTTCTCGGCCTTCATGATTCCGCGCATGACCTGAACCTCGTCGACGGCTTCAATGCTCATCACGTCCATGTAATTCCGACCGCCGTACTGTTGCAGGGTGCGGCCCTCCGACGGGTTCGAGTTGGCGTCCGTGGCGTTCACCGTGATGCCCGTTCCGCTCTTGCCCATCCCATTGATCCGCAAGCTCCCGCCGCCAACATCCACCCCGGCAGAGAGCTTCAAGATCTGGGTGATGTTCCGACGGGCTAGCGGCAGTTCCCGGATGTTCATTTCGTTCGGGCTCTCGCTCTGCTCGGATGCCTCGGTGTTGACCAATGGCGGACGACCTTCAACCGTGATGACCTCTGTCAGGCTTCCCACCTCGAGCACATGGGTCTGTCGGACAACCTGCGAAGCGATCAGCCTGATGCCGGTGCCCTGGTACGACTTGAATCCGTCCGACTCGATTCTCAGGGTGTACGGACCCACCGGGAGCACATTGAAGACGAAGTCCCCCTCGGCATTCACCGGTGCTGTGTACATGAGCCCGGTGTCGTCGTTCGTGACCTCGGCGCTGCCCCCGGGAATCACCGCTCCCGAAGAATCCTGCACCGTTCCGTACAGCGTCGCTGTCGTAACCTGGGCGATCACGTCGGCCGCGAATGGCAACAGCAACGTCGCAAACAGGCCTATTGCCCGAGTTGTCCCTCTCATGATTTGTCCTCCTTTCAGGAAGCTGTCCCTATCGGTTGATTGATTGCACGCCGGGCCAATGGACCGCCCCCCTACCCCGCGCGAGAAGAGGCCAGCATCCGGCGTCATCCCGGCGGCTCGATCGCGGGTTGGGCCGCGGATTCACGGGTACACGGGGGAGCCCGATGTTGGCGCGCAGGTCGGTCGCAGATCCAGCCTATCCGAGACCCAGGCCGCCAGAAAGATGCAAAGCAGCTAGATTCGGAGCTAGGGGGTATCCCCCCAATAGATCGGCAGGATGTGGCTGCCTAGTCCCCACTAACGCGCCCGCAACGATTCTAGGGCTGATTCCGGCTAGCTGCAGGGCGTTGAGGGTCATTGCGTTGGTCGAGTGGCCAGAATTTCGTCTGAAGCACGGATCCGGCTACGGAATTGGGGGCCGATGGTTCGATTGAGACCACTATCGACGAGGCCGGTCCCGAATTCCGGCTGCGCATGTTGCCTATAATGCCCCTTGCTACCGCTCGGGTCAGCCCGATCACCCGCACCCCCCACGCGACCTATGGCCTCGACACGCAGGAATTTCGTAACCGGCGCCGCGCTCGGCGCGGGCCTGGCAGCCGCATCCAGACCGGCATCCGCCCAAGCTGGCCCCAGCGGCACCATCACCGTCGGCGTCGTTGGGATCAGGGGCCGGGGCCGCTCCCACATGCGAGAGTTCGCCCGGATACCCGGTGTGCGCGTCGGCTACCTGTGCGATGTCGACGAGCGCCTTTTCACGGAAGCCGTATCCGAGATGGAGGATCTCGCAGGGTACCGGCCTCAGACCGAGACGGACATCCGCCGCCTACTCGAACGCGACGACCTGGATGCGATCTCCATTGCTACGCCGGATCACTGGCACGCGCTCATGACGATCTGGGGATGCCAGGCGGGCAAGGACGTCTACTGCGAGAAGCCCTGCTCGTACACGCTATGGGAGGGCCGCAAGATGGTCGAGGCCGCCCGAAAGTACGGCCGCATTGTCCAGGTGGGACTCCAGCGTCGGAGCAGCCGGAGAGTCCGGTCGGTGACACAGTTCGTTCGCGACGAGGGGTTCGGCAAGGCGTATCGGGCCAAGGCCGTGGTTTATCGGGGTCGGATCAGCATCGGCAAGGTTCAGGAATCATCGGTTCCCGATGGTGTGAACTGGGATCTGTACCTGGGACCGGCACCTTACCGTGCCTTTGACCTGAACCGCTTCCACTACGGCTGGCATTTCTTCTGGGACACGTCGACCTCCGAGGTCGGCAACAACGGTGTGCACCACCTCGACGTGCTGCGCTGGGGGCTAGACAAGCGGGTCCACCCGGTCAAGATCCACTGCACGGGCGGCCAGTTCGTCGAGGAATCGGATTCCGAGGTCCCGAATGTCCAGGTCGGTACCTTCGAGTACGCCGACGGGGCCCTCGTCGAAATCGAAGCAACGACGCTGTACAGCCCCCCGTTTGGAGGGGTCCGCGTCGGCGGATTCTTCTTCACGGAGAAGGGTTACATCGGATCGGCCGACAACTGGACTGCGGCCCGGGGCGAATTCACGCCCCGGAACCGGCCGGACTCGCCCTCGGGCGTCTCGTACCGGGCGAACAATCTCAGCTTTCCGGAGATCGCCTACCACCCGGGTCCGGAAATCCCGGACCTGGACGAGCCCGAAATCGGCCATTTCCAGAACTTCATTGATTGCGTCCGCTCGCGCAAGCGCGAGGACCTGCGGTGCGAGATCGAGGAGGGGCACCTTTCGACATCGCTGTGCCACCTGGCCAACATCTCCTACAAGGCCGGCCGCAAGCTCGAGTTCGACCCGGAGTCGGAAACGTTCGCGGGCGACGACGAAGCCAACCGCCTCCTTACGCGAGAGTATCGGGAGCCGTACGTGGTGCCCGATCAGGTGTAGGGTACCCGGGGTCCCGCTGGACCCGAGTACCCGGAAGCGGCTGCCTGGAATCGTCCAGCTAGAGTCACAAGGGGGCACACCCGGAGTCTTGTCTGCAAGCGGATCGGCGCTGGTGTGTCAGTGTGAAGGATAGACGCTGGACGCAACGGAATGACGAACGAGTCCCTCATGCGAAGGGCGGTGCGGCTGTCCGAAAGGGGCATGGACCTGGGAGACGGCGGGCCGTTCGGTGCAGTGATTGTCAAGGATGGCGTCATCGTCGGGGAAGGTTGGAACCAGGTCTTGAAGGCCAAGGACCCGACTGCCCACGCCGAAATCGTTGCCATTAGGCATGCTTGCCGCAGATTGGGCACTCCCGACCTGTCCGGCTGCGAAATCTATTCGAGTTGCGAACCGTGCCCAATGTGTCTGGGCGCCATCTATTGGTCCCGAATCGGGAGAGTCTACTTTTCCGTTTCCCGGTACGACGCCAGTGGAATCGAATTCCGGGATGAATTCATATACGAGGAGCTTGGCAAGCCGCCAGCCGAACGGGGCCTGCCGATGGTGCATCTTCCCAACGATGCAGCCTTGGATGTCTTCATCACATGGAAGAACGACAGCAGTCACTCCACCTACTGATGTTGTCTCCCTGTCCGGTTCGGACCCGCCCGGAGAATGTTCCCTCCCATCGGCTCTGGGTCGCCGCCGGTCCTCACTGCTCGACCCAGATGGGCGAGCTCCATGCGACTTGCCCGTCGTTCTGGACAACTCGGATGTAGTAATAGTTGGCCCCCGGATCGAAGTTCCTGTCCACGTATTCCGCCGTGTACTCTTCCTGGTTCGGGTGGCTGGTGTAGATGATCTCCTGGTTCTTCACGATCACGAACTGCTTGATCCGGTCCGTTCCGATGGCTCGGATGAACAGCCTCGGGGCGCGGTCCGAGTCAATGATCTCACCCATGATGTGGCGGCTGCCGTCGGCGTCCTCGGCCTGGAAGTCCAGGACGATGTTGTCGGTCGCGCCATAGGCGTGGCGCGCCTTGAGCGCGGCGAACATCGACTCTCGGGTGAAATCCTCGGCGAGGATCATGGCGTATGAGATGTGGGTCGACCAGTGGTCGGACGAAGCCTGCACGCCGATCTTGTAGCCCTTCCGCAGCGCGTCCCACCAGTAGCCGATTGGATTGAAGCCGGAGCGCTGCTCCCGCAGCTTCTGCGGGGACGCTGCAAGTGGAGCACCCATGTACTCGTAGCTCGCCCGGTACCCTTGGAAGATCTCGACCAGGGGTTCCACCTCCGGGTCGTTGTTGAACCAGTCGGTGCCTTGGGCAGTACCCGAACTGTGGGGCATGGAGATCCCGTCGTTCTCGTGAAGGTACTCGTAGAGCCTCTCCGCGCGTTGCTCCCCCCGTTGCTCCTCGGGAGGAATGGGCAGAGTCCGGGTGCCACGCTTACCGAAGATGATGTTCCGGTGCCCGTTCGGGAACCGGAGCGAGCGTTCGTAGCCGAACATCGGGACGAAGGTGCCGGGCACATGGAACAGGTCGGCCAGCTTCTCGTCCTGCCACCAGGTGAATTCTTGGTCGTATCCCAGCTGGTGATCGGTCGGGACGATGTAGTCAAACGCCACCGCATCGAGCGCGTACCGGTAGACCTCGATCAACGAGCCGTCGTACTTGAAGTCCTGCGAGACGTCCGTGTGGCGGTGCATGTCTCCGCGGTAGATCTTGAACTGGCGGTCACCCGCGTCAATGGAGTAGCCACGAATCGTCGCAACGTTCTGCTCCTCGAAGGGATGGATCGGGACCTCCTCGGCGAACGGTTCGACGTACTCCTTGAAGTTCCCGTCCGAATAGTCGGCAGGACTCTCGGAAATCCCGAGATCCGCCACGTAAACCTCGGCGTTCTGCGGAACTGCGTCCGCGAAGGTCCGGTTGTCTGTCATCCACGCCGCCATCAGGTCGCGGCCAACCATCGCAATCGAAGGGCGCTTCTCAATCGAGCCCTGGCTGTGGGGCAGCGGCATCGGGATGGTCCATTCCTTGCCATCGAAGCGCGTCAGAAAGGTCTCCCACATCATCCGAGAGCCGATGCTATGCGCCCGCTGCCGCGTCCAGTGCCGAAACAGCATGGTCAGGGTGCCGTTCTGGTCGAAAGCCAGCTGAGGGTTCTCGAAATTGGGGTACAGCCGGTACACGTAGAACGGTTCGAGCTCCGATACCGGCTCCGACCACGAGCCTCCCGAACGCTTCACGATCTGGATCGATCGCTCCTGATGCAGAGGAACGGCCAGCGGCGGCGTCACCAGGTAGCCCTGGTCCTTGCCCCAATTCGTCCCGGACTCATTCCACGCCAGCCAGGGCGTCCCGACGGGGTCCACGGCGACGTTCGCGTGGGCCTGGAAGCGCGGACTGCTGGTGACTTGCTCGATGTCACCCAGCGACCCGTTGGCGTAGGAGCGATAGAAAATGTCGTAGTTGCCGTCGTGGTAGCTGTCCCAGACGATATGCGCCTGACCTTCCGGCCCGCCGGCGACCTGCGGTTCCCAGTCGTTGGCGGCCGACTCGCTGACGCGCGTGGGCTCGCTCCAAGAAGTTCCGTCCCACCGGCGCATCCAGATATCCGTGTGGGCCCGCCCCGCAGGGCCTTGTGCACTCTGCCAGACGACGATCACGTTGCCGTCGCCCGTCGGGGCGGCGCGATGGAAAGTGTTCGAACCGTCCGCGCTGATCTTCTGAGGTTCTCCCCACGAGCCGCCGTCGAGCAGCCGGCCCCAAACATCCCAGGCCGTGCCCGAGCGCTGGCTCCAGAAGACCCAGAGGCGGCCGCGCCCGTCGGCCGCGACGGAGGCTCGCCACACGTCGGCGGGAGCGGGCGTGACTTCTTGCGCCTCCTCCCAGGTGCCGCCCCTCCGGACGCGCACCATGACCCGGTCTCCCCTTTCCTTGTAGGCCACCCAGGCCACGGCCGGAACGCCCGCCTGCAGTTGCGCCAGTGCAGGCTCGTCATCCTCGTACTCCTCGGTGGAGAGCTTCTGGACCGTCGGAGTCAAGCCAACGATCGCGCGGCCGTCGAGAAACCGCTTCGGACCGCCGGCCAGTTCGGCGAGACTGAATTCGATGGACCCCTGATCGGTCCGCACGCGCAAGCCCGCTGATGCCGGGCCCGCCACCACCGCGAACACTCCGATGGGCGAGAACTGCGTGGGCGGCAGCTCGGCGGGGCTCATCTCGTTGTAGTTGACCCGGGGAAAGCCGCTGATCTGTTCCTGCCGAGTCGACGCCTCCCATCCGGAAGCCCCCCGGAGCCGGTCCGATTGCATGAAATGGCGCTCTTCCAGGCGGACGAGCGTCCCACCGGTCACTTGCAGGGATCCATCCCACGCCTCGACGGCCTTGGCACCTTCGCCGAGGCTCATGTAGACCGTCGCCGTTTGAGGCTGCGCACCCAGCCCCCCAGCAAGGAGGGGCAGAAAAATGACCAAGTGTCTCATCGCTCGGCAATTATATCGGGCCGGGGCGACTTCCCCATCCTTGGCAAGTGACAATCGCCAGTTGTCGGAGAATGATCGATCGCTTGACGCCGAAAGCCGCACTTTGATCCGAGAGTGCCGTCACCGCATTGGTGTCGGGGCAAACGGAGCAGAGCCTCTGGCGGCCGTGACCCGCACGTGACGGCCAAGCGAGCCGGAACCCCGGTTGACAGGGAACGGGTCCCGCGAATGCCGTACAATTCGCCGAGCGGCCGCCAATGGCTGGAGCGCCGCATCAGCCCCATGGAACTCCCCGACAGCAGGAATGCCGATATCCTCGTCTACGTTGGCGACCGCCTCCGCCCGCGGTCCGAAGCCAAGGTCTCCGTCTTCGACAGCGTCGTTCAGGGGGGCGACGCTGTCTGGGAGGGGCTTCGGGTGTACCGCGGCCGGGTCGCCGACCTCGGCCTCCACATTGAGCGCCTCCTGGCATCGGCGCACGCGATGGCGTTCGCCGGCATTCCGTCGCGTGAACGGGTCCGCGGCGCGGTTTTCGAGACGCTTCGCGCGAACGGCATGGCCGACGGCGCCCACCTCCGGCTCACGCTTACTCGCGGCGAGAAAGTTACGTCCGGGATGAGCCCCCACTGGAACCAGTCGGGCTGCACGCTGATCGTCTTGGCTGAATGGAAGGGCCTGGTCTACGACCAGCAGGGCATTCGCCTGATCACCTCATCCGTACGCCGAAACAGCCCGCAGTGCCTCGACTCGAAGATCCACCACAACAATCTGATCAACAACATCCTGGCGAAGATCGAGGCCAATCATGCAGGCGCGGACGACGCGCTCATGCTGGACTTGAACGGCTTCGTTTCAGAGACCAACGCAACCAATGTCTTCGTGGTTCGGTCTGGTACCCTCGTCACCCCTCACGCCGACAGCTGCCTGCCCGGAATCACTCGCGCGACGGTGATTGAAGCGGCACTGGCGATCGGAATGGAAGTCGTCGAGAAGAACCTCTCGTTAACGGAGGTCTACACCTCCGACGAAGCCTTCACAACAGGAACCATGGGGGCGCTAGCTCCGGTGCTGGAAGTCGACGGACGCCGGATCGGCACCGGAAGAAAAGGGCCTGTGACAGCGAGGCTCCAGCAACTTCATGCAGAGAATGCATTCAAAAATGGAGAATGCATCGAATAAACCAGACATACAGACTGGTTACAGTATGGACATGGAATTTGCATAAGCATTGTTCCTAGTCTAGACTGGAATCAATTCGCGGACTCATCCGGATTCGAGACAAGGGGGAAGTATACACACCAAACAAGCAGACGGGCGCACGGGCGTACCTGCCGTTGAGTTCCTGCTCGTTCCGGATGCGAGTGCGGCGCGGCGCATGCGCCGGCTGCTGGCAACGGCTCGCCGGCGAACCGGCATCATGGCGGGCTCGTGGCAGGAACTGCTGCACCGGGCCCGGAACGCGTACCTCGTCAGCGACGAGCAAGATGCGGCGGAACAGCGGTTCCGGGACGAACTGGGGAAGATGGCGGGGGCCTTCTGGAGCCAGAGCTTCAGCGTGGCGCCCGACGAAACCGCTCCCGAGATCCGGCGCGCCCTCGTTGACCTTGTCTCGGCGTCCGATCCCAGCCGAGACCTTCCGTTGGACAGTCTCCAGCGCCTGGCCGAGCGGCCCCGGCGCATCGTCGGGGACTTGGCCGAGCTCGCCGGGGCTCTGGCCGGTTGGCTCCCCGGCAACCTGGGCGCGATCCGGCGCGTCCTCGACGCGCCCGCCGTGGAGGCCCTGCACTCGATCCGCGTGTACGTGGCCGAGGGCGAGACCCACCTCACGCGCTGGCAACACGAACTGGTCGAGAAGCTGAACCGGGATGCGGACCAAGCCGGAACCCCGGCCGACCCGCACCTGGCATCGCTGCTGGAGCTCGGCATTCCGGACCGGGTGCGGGCGAGGCCGGATACCGCCCTCGAGGTTCTCCAGAGCCGCCTGTTCGAGCCGGGGGGAATTGCGGCAGCGATCGACGAGACAGTGCAGTGCGTCGGCGTCCGCGACTTCTACCAGGAAGCGGAGACTGCGGCGGGGATGGCTCAAGAGCTGCTGAGGGAGGATCCCGGCCTCAAGCCGGCCGATCTGGGGGTCCTCCTGCCTGACGAGTTCGGCTACACGCTCGGGCTGGAAGACGCCTTCAGCCTGGCGGGTCTCGCGCTATCCGGGCAGTTCACGGAGCGATGGCGGCGAGACCTCGGAGCCGAGGCGGTCTTCCACTTCCTGTTCTGCCGGCAGAAGCCGGCACCGGCCATGGCGCTCGCGGCCTGCCTTTCGTCGCCGCTCATGCCCTGGACGGCGCAGGACGGGGCCGTGATGGCGCGGAGAGTGATGGACGGGCGCTACGACCTGTCCCCGCCGCCGGACGCCACCCCGGATGCCGTCGCGATGATCAAACTGATTCGCAGGGGCGACTCCCACCCGAAGGCGCTATCTGCGGCGCTGGAACGGTTCGCCTCCCTGCTGGCCGGAGGAGAGGCGTTCGCGATCCACCGGGCGCGGGGCCGGGACGCGGCCCGGAGAGCCACCGAGACGCTCGAAAGGGACGGGAATGTCGATTGGGTGGCCGCAAGGCGAGCCGCCTCGCCCAGGTACATCGCGAACGGCGACGCGCCCCGCTACAGCCTCGAGGGCGTGACGGTCCTGCGCGAGCGCCACGAGCCCTGGAGGGATGTCCGCCACCTGTTCGTGCTGGGATTTCACCAGGGCTGCTATCCGAGAGCGGGACGTCCGTCCGCTGTGTTCCCTCCCGACGACCTACGTGCGATCGAGCGCGAACTAGGCCTCCCGCTCCGGAGCGCGGCAGAGGAGGTCCGGCGACGGCGACAGCTGTTCCGGCGGCAGCTTCGAGCGGCATCCGATTCGGTCACGCTCCTGACTTCCCGGCGCCGCGTGACGGGAGAGCCGCAATCACCCTCCGAGAGCCTCGTCTTCATCGAGCCGCTGTTCGCCGGGCCCGGCCCGAGCAGGAGCCTCGTTGCCGAACTGGACTCGGCGGACGAGCGGGCAAGGATCCGGCACTTGCCGCTGGCCCCTCCCGCCCTTGCCAGCCCTCCCCGCGATTTCCTCTGCGATACTCTCCGCCTCAGCACTGACTTGATTGCGCTGCGGTCCGACACCAACGGCCGCCCGAGGCCCGAGTCGCCGAGCAGTCTGGAGACCCTCCTCGTGTCACCACTGGCCTGGCTACTGCGGCGAGTCGACGCGGAACCGACAACCTGGGCTCCCGAGGAAGCCGGCCCTGCCGTGCTCGGGTCGCTCGCCCACGGAATGTTCGAGAGGCTGTTCCGGCCCGGGGAGTCGCTGCCGGCCCGAGAGGCCCTTTCCTCAAGGGCAGGCAGGCTGTTGGACGAGGTTGCCATCGAGCAGGCCCCGTTCGTCCGGAGCCCGCAGTGGAGGGTGGAGCGGCTGCACCTGGCGGAGCAGGGGGCGATTGCAGCGGAGACGTGGCGCGACACTTTGAAGGAGTTGCGTGCCGAGGTGCTCGCAAGCGAGCAATGGCTCGAGGGGGAGTGGTCGCAGATCGCCGTGCACGGCCAGGCTGACCTGATCCTCGCATTGGCCGACAACAGGCTCGTAGTCGTCGACTACAAGTGGTCCAAGGCGGACGGCCGCCACCGGCGCATGGAATCCGGCTTCGACACCCAAGCGAGCATCTACCGCGCCATGGCGCGGACCGGCGGGCCCAAGCCCCGCCGCCGGGGCGGCCCGCCGAGCGCCGAGACACAGGCGCTCTCCGCAAAGCTGCGAGGGGCAACCGAGATCGGGATCGTCTACTACATGATGAAAGACCGGATCTGCCTCGCGGACAAGGGTCTGTCCGGGCCTGTCGCGGTCCGCGGTTGGCAGAGTATCTCCGAGGACGTGGCTCGCGTCGCCAGAGGGAGGATCGAGGACCGGCTGGCGGACGCCCGGGCGGGCATCGTGCCGATGAACCTGACCACCGACAGGGAGTTCTTCAGCGATCTGGGAGTGTCGACCTACGCATTGGACGCCAGCCCCCTGATCGGACTGTTCTCGGCCGACGGTGAAACGGGGAAGAAGCTCGAATGATCGACTCCCTCCGCATCGTCACGGCCGGCGCCGGATCCGGGAAGACGCATACGATCCAGCAGCAGATAGGGCGCTGGATCGCGGACGGCCTCGTGGCTCCCGAACGGATCGTCGCGGTCACCTACACCGAAGCGGCCGCGGCGGAGTTGCGCGAGCGGATCAGCGGCGGGCTGCTGGCGGCGGGCCGGATCGAGGAGGCGCTGCGGCTTTCCCAGGCGTACATCTCGACAATCCACTCGCTCGGCATGCGAATCCTGGCCGAATTCGCCTTCGAGGGGGGAAGCTCGCCGAGGCCCCGGCTACTGAACGATGACGAGCAGAACGCCCTGATCCGGCGAGCCTTGGCACGGACGGACAAGGCCGACCGCGTCATCTCCGACCTGCGGTCGTACGGATATTCGTTCGATTTCGTCACGGAGAGAAGCGGGGAGCAGGTATTCCGGGACACGCTGCTCGAGGGGGTGAGCCTCCTCAGGTCGATCGGAGCCACCACTCCAGTCGCCGCCAGTCGCCTTCTCGGCGAGGCCCGGGAGAAGATCACGGCCGCCTATGGCAAAACAGACCCGGACACGGGCCAGACCCGGCGTCTCAGACAGCGAGTCGAGCAACTCCTGGATCGGTTCCCGGACTCGCTCGATACGGTGTTGGCGACAAGCCAGACCGCCGCCAACCAATTCAGGAACGACTTCCGCTGCCTTGTCCGGGCCTCGAGGCCCGGAACGCTTGAGTCCGAATGGGACCTATGGGAGAAGCTCCGCAACTTGCGGACCGGGGGGCGCAGTTCGCGACCGCCCGAGGAATACGTTCGCCTTGCTGCCGAGGTGAAGGCAGCCGCCGGAGCGCTGGTGACCCACGCCGGCCCGCTGGAGCACGCCCAGGCCCATGCCGAATCCCTGCTGGCGGCAGGCCAGGACGTGGTCGAGCACTATGACCGGGCCAAGCGAGAAGCCAGCCTGGTGGACTATACCGACATGATCGCCGCGGCCGGACGGCTGCTGGGAGACCGGCCGGAGGTCCTGAAGACGCTTGCCAGCCGGATCGACTGCCTCGTCGTGGACGAGTTCCAGGACACGAACCCGCTGCAATTCGACCTGCTCTGGCGGATCAGGCAAGCCGGGATTCCCACGCTCGTTGTGGGGGACCTCAAGCAAGCCATTATGGGGTTCCAGGGCGCCGACCCCCGTCTCTTCGAGGCTCTGGAACGGAACCACCGCTCGGCGTCGCGCCCGCTGACGCGGAACTGGCGGTCTCGGCCTGCCCTGATGGACTTTGTCAATGCGATTGGACCCTGTCTGTTCGACGAGAGCTACGTGCCGCTCGAAGCGCAGCGCGAACCGGGAGAGATGGCCCCGCTGGAGGCAGTCGTCTTCAAGAGCAACCCGCGGAAGGACCGTCATTTGGTTCGCGCCCACTCGGTGGGCCGCCGGTTGAAGGAGTTGCTGGAGGATCCGTCCCAGACTGTGGTCGGTCGCCGGAACGGCTCGGTCCGCAGGCTGCGCGGCAGCGACATTGCAGTGCTCTGCCCGACCCACGCCGTCGCCGCCAGCTACGCCGCCGTGCTGCGTGCCCTGGGCCTGCAAGCGAGCCACCAATCCGCGGGCTGGCTCGCATCGAGGGCCGTCCAGCTCGCGTGGAACGCCCTCGCGTACGTGGCGAACCCCGCGGACCGGCACGCGGCTCTGTCCCTGTGCGCGACCGAACTCGGTTCGCTCACGCTCGAGGAGGGAATCCGGCAATTGATCGACGCGGGCCACATCGACGATCCCGTGCTGCGCAGGCTCGACGCGATGTCCGAGGGCGTAGCCGACCGGACGATTTACGCCCTGGTGGCCGAGACCCTGTCAACGCTGGAACTGTTCGACGCTGTCTCGTCCTGGACGGACGGGGAGCAGGCTCGGGCCAACCTGGTCCGGCTTCTGGGCGAGGCCGCCGCGTTCATGGAAGCCAACCGGGAGGCGCTGGCCCACGGCGGCTACCACGGCCACGGGGTGGAGACCTTCCTCGGATGGCTGGCTGCGAGGCAGGACGAGGACGAGCAGCCGGCGAAGTCAGT
The DNA here is from genome assembly GCA_964461235.1 of uncultured Bryobacterales bacterium. Classification (GTDB taxonomy): domain Bacteria; phylum Acidobacteriota; class Terriglobia; order Bryobacterales; family UBA6623; genus VXMF01. The sequence continues at coordinate 78,875 of CAYWUV010000016.1, forward strand.
GCTCCAGGAAGACGCGATCACGCTGCGGACCTGGCACGGGGCGAAAGGGCTGGAATGGCCGGTCGTCGCGGTCTGCAACGTGGACCGTGCGTACCGGCCCAGACTGCCGAGTCTCAGACTCGGGTACAGCTCGTTCGACGAGCTGGGGAGCATCCTGCGGAACGCCCGAATGGACTACGTGCCGAAGTACGCGGCGCCCGAACACAACGAAGGGCCGATGATGCGCCAGCGCGAGCTCCTCCGCACGGAGTCGAGGCGGCTCCTGTACGTCGCCCTGACCCGCGCCCGGGACAAGCTCTTGCTGGAATGGCCGGCGTTCCAGGAGCCCAGCCGGGCCAACGAGAGCGATTCCTACTGGAAGCTCCTGCGGGGCATTTGGTCGGTCGATCCCGACACGCAACAGCTGCGCGTGGGCGGCCAGCACTTCCAGTGCACGGTCACGCGGGGAGCAACGGAACTGCCCCCCGGATTCGATCTGGACGCCCCCGGTCCGGAAGCGCCGCTTCCGGCAGCCGGGCGGCGGGCGATCCGTCGAGCCGCGCCGCCCGGCGAATGGACGCCTGACAGCGTCGCGGCATCGGCACTGGCCGTCCCTGACACGGCAGCCCCTGCGGGAGACCTGCGGACCTGGCGGTACGGGCCCGGCCTGGCAGTCGAGGCGGAACTCTCGAGCACGGAGCTGGGAACCTTCCTGCATCGGTGCTTCGAGGTTCTCGGGGCCCGGCCCGTCCTGGCTGGCCGAATGGAGGAGCTGACGGGGTTCAGCGTGCCACCGGGCGTGGAGACGAGGGTCGCGAGCACCGTCAGGCAATTCGAGGGCTGGCTGCGTCGACAGTTCGAGATCCGATCGATGATGCGCGAGTGGCCCGTGCTGACGTTGGACCCGAACGGGACGGTCGTTTCGGGTGAGGCGGACCTGGTCGTCGAGACGCCGGACGGCGTCTGGGTGCTGGACCACAAGTCGGACCGGGTCGAGGACCCGGCCTTGACGTTCCGGAAATACGAGCCGCAACTCGAAGCCTACGCCCGGGCCCTCGCCTCGGAGGGCAGGACGGTCCTCGGCATCGGCCTCAACCTGATCCGCACCGGGACCGTCATCTGGAGATGTGCTGGTCAGCTCGCCGCAGATGCAGCCCAGGATCAGGTCACAGCACGGGCTCGAAGCGAGCCATCAGGGACTCGAGTTCCTTGACCTCCTCCGGTCGCACCTCGGGAAGCGGCGGGCGAACCGGCCCCGCAGGCTTGCCGAGAATCTCCATCGCTTTCTTCATAACGCTGACCTCGTAACCCTTGCGACGGGCGCGAATGGCGTACAAGGGCAGCACGTAGTTCCGCATCAAGCGGTTGAGGCTGGGGTTGTCCAGCATCGACGCACGCTCGTGCAACTGGAGCGAAAGACGGGGCGCTATCGTCGCAATGCTGGAGGTGTAGGTACGGATGCCAATCGAGTAGTAGCCCGGAACCATGTCGTCCCCGATTCCTCCGATCCAATGGAGCCTGTCCCCGCAGCGCTCCATGACGCGCTGGTAATTGCGGATGTCTCCCTGCCCTTCCTTGAGTGCGATCAGGTTGGGAACCTCCCGAGTCAGGCGGAACACCTGCGCAGGTGAGAGATTGACCGTGTCCCGGGAATATACGAACAGTCCAATGTCGACGGCGCTGCCAATGGCCTTGTAGTAGGCCAGCAGGCCCTCGAAGTCGGCATTAGGGTAATACGGCGGGAACATCAGGATCCCGTCCGCTCCTGCTTGCTGGGCCTTCCTGGCGAGCTCGACGGAGAGCCCGCCACCGAAGCCGACGCCCGCGATAACGGCGGTTTTCCCGCCCGCTTCAGCCACTGTGGCTTCCACAAGCCGCAAGTGTTCGTCCGGAGTCAGCGAATAGAGCTCGCCAGTGCCTCCCGCCGCGACGATTGCGCAGAGCGGGAACTTAGCCATCTCGGCGACATTGGTGCGGTACCCGTCGACATCCAGCGAATAGTCGGGCTGGAAGTTGGTGACCGGAAAGGCAATCACCCCTTCGAGCCGGCCCCGCAATTCGGAAGGCGTCATCAGGCCCATTGTCGCACCGGCCAGTCAGACCCCTCCGATAGCGCTGTTGCCGCGAGCGTCAAAGTGGGAGCCGCGCCCGAACCCAGCTCTGCCCTGGTTGTTCACTGCCGAGACGAGAGACGCCGTCAAGGCCTGAATCCGCTCGAACGGGGGGGAGTCCTTTCCAATCCACAGATGAGCATGAGGAGGGGCGGAGGAGAGGAGCTGG
>CAYWUV010000017.1:0-79276 GCA_964461235.1 uncultured Bryobacterales bacterium
ATCGAGCGACTTCGAACCGAATCTCGTCGGTCTGAGGCGAAGCCTCGCTAGTGTTTCAGGATCCAGATTTCGACTACTCGACCTACGACTTCGAAGAATACGGCCGGGACGCGGCGCACCTGGCAGGATTCCTGGATGCGACGAACACCGATCTTTCTGGCTTCAAGCAGTCCGGCGGCAAGCTGCTACTGTGGCACGGTTGGTCGGACGCTGCACTCACTGCCCACGCCTCGATCGACTACTTCGAGGAAGCCGAGCGGCGCGACCCGTCCGTCCGTGACTATTTCCGCTTCTATCTCATGCCGGGTGTCTTTCACTGCGCGGGTGGTCCGGGACCGGACCGCGTTGACTGGCTTGGCGCGTTGGAGCGCTGGGTGGAGGAGGGGCAGGCCCCCGACAAGCTTGTTGCGGCCAAGGTCGCGCAAGGGAAGGTGACAATGACCCGTCCGCTCTGCGTGTATCCTGAGCGCGCCGACTATCAGGGAGGCGATCCGGGCGCAGAGCTCAGCTTCGAGTGCCGAGATCCGTAAGGGAAGATTCGCATCGGGGTCTGGTTACGGCAGCCCGACAGGTGTCTCAGTTGGGCAGCACGCGGCATACCTCGCCGGGTAGCGTCAAGTTCAGCCGAGGCGATCACCGCCCCGCGCTACCGTCGAGTCCGTCTCTGTCGAAGCCGCCCCCGTTTCCCAAGGACCCGGAGCGCAGTTCCCGACCGTTGCGGCTTGCGAGTTTCTGATCCGGCGCAGCCCGATCCTGCAGTCAGGACGAATCCAAGGCTCCGACGACGTCGTTGACGATGTCTTCCGGATCCTCGATCCCGACCGAGAACCGGACCAGATTGTCCCGGATCCCTAGCTGGTGGCGGCGTTTCTCGCCCAGGTTCCTGTGCGTTGTCGTCGCCGGATGAGTGATCAGCGAGTGCACGTCTCCCAAGCTCAGCGTCCGGACCACCACTTGCAAGGCGTTCATGAACCGGAACGTCTCGTCCTGGCTGGCATTGCGGACCTCGAAGCTTACGATACCGCCGTACATCGGCGCCCCCTCGGAATCACGGTCGAAGAGTCGCTCAGCGACATCCCGGTCCGGATGGTTCTCGAGACCGGGATACAGCACCGACCCAACACGAGGATGACGCTCGAGAACGCGTGCCACGTGCAGGGCGTTCCGGCAGTGCTCGTCCATTCGCATCGGGAGCGTCTTGACGCCGCGAGCCGTCAGGAAACATTGGAAGGGGCCAAGGATCGTGCCGAGGTGGCGGCCGAGTTCCTGCAGGTACTCCGCATTCGCCTCCTTGCAGACGGCGACGCCTCCCAGCACATCCGCGTGTCCGGCTAGGTATTTGGTGGCGCTGTGGATCACGTAGTCGGCACCTTGGCTAAGAGGGCGGCTCATTGCGGGAGTGGAGAATGTCGCGTCGACAATGACCGGAACCCCGCGGCTGCTCGCCAGTTCGCAGACCTCGTCCATCGGGGTCACGCGCAGCAGCGGGTTGGAAATCGTCTCGATCAGGATGCAGCCGGTTTCGCCCTTGTCGAGAGCGCTTTCGAACGCTGAGAGATCGCATGGATCCGCGAACCTCGTCAAGACGCCCTGCTGCTCCATCAACTGCAAGAGTTGGAAGGTCTGGCCGAACATCACGTTGCCTGTCAGGACGCTCTTGGGCCGGTCTCGCAGCGCGGCCAGCAACGCGATGTGAACTGCAGCCATTCCGGAACTGCACGCCAGCGCTGAGGCGCCGCCCTCCAGGGCCGCGATCTGCCTTTGCAGGGCGGCTCCCGTGGGATTGCCGTAGCGCTGGTAGACGAATCCGTCCAAGTCGCCGTTCGCGACGGCCCCTAGGTCGCGCGCCTGCCGGAAATGAAAGCTCGCCGCGGTCTCCAACGGGGGGGCCGAGGGCACGAACGCCTTGCCTTCGCAGTCTTCCAGACAAGCGTGAATGGCTATGGTTTGCGGCTTCATGCGGCCTCCAATGCCTGTGTCAGGTCGGCGAGTATATCGTCGACATGTTCCCCGCCGATCGAGAGTCGCACGAGCCCGTCGGTGATGCCGATGTCCGCGCGCCCCTCGGGTGTCAGCAGGCGATGGGTGGTGCTCGCTGGGTGAATTGCAAGCGTGGTGAGGTCGCCGATGCTCGCGGAGGTTGCGATGAGTTGCAGGCGATCGGAGAAATCCAGTGCGCCGTCCTGACCTCCTCTCACGTCTAACCCGACCGCAGCGCCAGTTTGCCCCGGAGGCATGAGCCTTTTCACGGCGGATGCGTCCGGATGATCGGGGTCGCCGGGGTACAAGAGTTGTTCCAGTGCAGGGTGGCCCTTGAGGGATTCGAAAACCCGCCGTGTGTTCGCGCAGTGGTGGCGCATCCGGAGCGGGAGCGTCTTGATTCCGCGCATCACGAGGAACGCCTCGAATGGGCCCAGGTTGCCCCCGAGGCAACGGTGAGCTTGCCGGAGGGCCTCGTGGTGCTCTTCGGGAGCTGCAACAAGCCCCGCCAGGACATCCCCGTGCCCGCCGAGGTATTTGGTGGCGCTATGGATGACCATGTCCGCCCCGTGCTGGAACGGCTTCATGAGCAGCGGTGTGAACGTATTGTCGACTAGCAGTAGGGCGTCAGCCGACTTCGCGATGTCGCTGACCTTGTCGAGGTCTGCCACCCGCAGACAGGGATTGCTGACGGTCTCGGTGAGCAGCACTGCCGGGCGAGCCTCTTCGATGGCCCGCTCCAGCGCTGCCAAGTCGCAGAAGTCACAGAACCGCACCTCGATACCGCACTCGGGGAGCACGGTCTTCAGCAATTCGAGGCTGCCGCCGTACAAGACGTTTGCTGCCACGATCGACTGCCTGCGATCCAACAGGCCCGCCATGATCGCGAGATGCACGGCAGCCATCCCGGAGGCGGTGGCAAAGGCGCCGTCCGTCTCCTCGAGTGCCGCGACCTGCTGTTCCAGCGCGCCGGCGCTAGGGTTGCCCATCCGGGAGTACGTCTCGCCGGGTCTCCTGTCGGCGAATACGTCCGCGAGCTCTTCCATCGTGTCGTAGAAGAAGCTCGAGGATGCGTATACAGGCGTCGACACCGGCACGTAGCCACCAAGTTTCTGCCGGTCGCCGGCGTGAACGAGCTTTGTCTGAGGTTTCATTAGCGACTTGTGACGCAATTACCGAGTATAGAATCCCGGGGTGAAGGCCTCGGACCGTTCGGCACAGCGGTCGGCGTGGCGGTGAGGAAGTCAAGGGTCAAGCAGGGGAGCGGTGCCATCTGGATCACGGCGGCGAAGCCTGTTCGGCGTTGTCGGTTCAATGCGGACTCCAATCTTGGGCGCTCGAGGCAGCGGCGGGCATCACCGATTGCCGCTCGTTCGTTCCTTGTGTTGTAGACAGCGCAGGTCCGTCATGCCGGCGGGCACACTTTCGGTGCTCACAAGGACGAGCCGCTGGCGACCAAGTGCGTCGAGTCCATGCGCCAGAGCCCCGCCGAGCCGCTGTTGCTGGTGGCATCGTTCATGAACCGGCACGACGTGTGCCACTGGATTCGGGGTCACGAGGGCAGCCGCGCCTACGGATCGGTCGTCCAGGATCCGCCCGATCCGGGGAACCTGTGGGGTGACCCGAACGAGCCCGAATGTGTTCAGCATCATCGTTACGGAAACAACAACAGCATGCCAAACTCGCTCCACAACTCCGAGGACCGGAGGGCCGACGACTTCCGGCATTACATCCACGACTACTGCCGTATGTCCGGGGATGTGGACCGGCAGATCGGGCGCGTGCTCTCGGCCCTGCGCTTCCGTGGGGTCGCGGAGAACACGGTAGTCGTGCGGATCTCCGAGCACGGCGAGGGGCTCGGTGCCCACAGTTGGACCCAGGAGGCGGCATTCTGGGAGGAGACGACGAAGGTTCGCCTGATCGTGGCGGGGGCGGGAATCGAGATCTTCGTCTCGGAACGGGCCGCCCTGGGATTCCTGGAACGCCTGGGGGCGCATGCTGCGAACTGACCGGTACAAGTACGTCATCTTCAACGGGGCGAGCGTCCCGAGCAGTTCTTCGAACTCGAACCGGATCCGGAAGAAGTGCACAATCTGGTTCGAGATTCCGAAGCGGCCGAGGAACTCGATCGCCACCGAGGCCTGTTGAGCGGCTGGACCGACCGGACAGATGACCCATTCTGGGTTCCGTCCGGGTAGAGAGTGCGGCCGTTCCGGATTGACCGACCCAGAACCGTCCCGTCCGAAAGACGGCACCGGCGCGTTGGCTGGCCGTGCAAGCACGGGTGCACGGCTCACTCTGCCATCGTAGCCGGCGCCCACGGCCGGGCCCGGCGCAGAGGGTTTCCGCGACGGCCGGAGATCTTTCGCTCGGGCCCGTCTCCGGTCGAGGGTTGAACCGCCCGACACCCCTTGGAACTGGCTAGCGCAGGCGGATGTGGATGTGGCGGGATCCCAGCTGGAGCTACTCCGGGGCTGCCTCTCCATCGGCATGTTGGGACCGGGTGCGAGTCGTTGCTAGGAACCTCCGTACGACTTTGGCAACGTACGCAACCGTTTCGGGGTAGGGCGGCAGGCCTCCGTGCTCCTCGACGCGCCCAGGTCCGGCGTTGTAGGCGGCCAGGGCCTTGGCGAGTTGGTCTTGGTCGCCTTCGTACCGCTCGAGCAACTGCTTCAGATAGAGCGTGCCGCCCTCGATGTTCTCGGCAGGATTCTCAGGATCGACCCCGAGATCGACAGCTGTCCCCGGCATGAGTTGCATCAGCCCGATCGCACCCTTCGGAGACACGGCGTCCTCCCGGTTGCCCGACTCCGCCCAGACGACCGCTCGGACCAGCGAGGGCGGCAGGCCCGCCCGGTCGGCTAAGCGGTCGATCTCGTCAGAGAGAGTCGCGGATCGTTCCGGATCGGACGGCGCGCCACGGGCCGCCTCGATCTCGTCAGTTGGCGGCGAGCCCGGATCCACCCGCAGGATCTCACCGGCGGGGACTTCGATCCAGCCTCCGTTCGAGAGCAGGAGCCTTGTGTTCTCGGAGTCCCCCTCGAGCCGGTCAATTTCCAGGCGAAAACCGTTGCGGAGCACGACCGTCTCCGCGACTCCCAGGCCCGATGCGAGCAACAACGCGACCACCACCTTCGGCTGACAGGCGTATTGCATACTTAGTTTCTTGAATCATACGACGTTCGTATCCCACCTAGAGTGCAGTCGGACCGGAGAAAAACTGCCGGCCGGAGTGCTTCACAACCTCTCACCGCAGGGAGCCCCGCTGCTTGTTCGCTACGACCTCGAGCGGGCGGCGGCCGAACTGCGAAAGGCCGACATAGAACATGGGCTGCGCAGCATGTGGCGGTACTCGCCGTTGCTCCCGCTTCGTGATGGTGCGCACCTCGTTACGCTCGGCGAGGGCATGACGCCGCTCTTGCGGGCTTCCCGCCTGGGCGAGCGAATCGGCAGCGCGAACCTCTGGATCAAGGACGAGAGTGCGAACCCGACCGGGACCTTCAAGGCCCGCGGCATGGCGGCGGCGGTGTCAATGGCCAATGAGCTGGGTGTTCGAAAGCTCGCAGCTCCATCAGCGGGGAATGCAGCCAGCGCGCTTGCTGCGTACGCGGCGCGGGCAGGTCTGGAGGCTCACCTGTTCATGCCGCGGGATGTGCCTCGAGCCAATGTCCTTGAATGCGAGGGTATGGGAGCCCGCGTCACGCTGGTGGATGGCCTGATCAGCGATTGCGGGCGCATCGTGGCCGAGCGCCGGGATGCGGAGGGCTGGTTCGAGGTGTCGACGCTGAAGGAGCCCTATCGAATCGAGGGCAAGAAGACCATGGGCCTGGAACTAGTCGAGCAGTTGGGCTGGCGTGTCCCCGATGCGATCTTCTATCCGACGGGCGGAGGCGTCGGCCTGATCGGCATGTGGAAGGCCTTCGCGGAACTTGGTCGGATGGGCTGGATCGGCCCAAGACGTCCCAAGATGATCGCCGTCCAGGCGTCCGGTTGCAGCCCGATCGTCCGAGCTTGGGACGCCGGCGAGAACGAATCGGAGTTCTGGGATAGCGCTTCCACCATCGCCAGCGGATTAAGGGTCCCCAAGGCACTAGGTGATTTTCTGATCCTGGCAGCCTTGCGTGAGAGTGGCGGCACGGCAGTTGCGATCGACGACGAGGAAACACTAGAGGCGGGAAAGCTACTGGGCGTTTCGGAAGGGATGTTCGTCGCGCCCGAAGGGGCGGCCTGCGTCGCTGCGGCCCGCCGGCTGCTTCGTGGAGGTTTCCTGGCTCCCGATGATGAGCTGGTGATCTTCAACACCGGGACCGGGCTGAAGTATCTCGAAGCCTGGGAGACGTGTCTGGAGCAGTAGACCTGCGATCTGGTCGTCCCGGATCGCGGTGTCGGTTCAGTCCGTCCGGCTGATGATCGCTGTCGATGCAGAGGCGGGGCTTGCGAGAATGGGGACGGTCATGCGCGTCCGCGTACTCTTCTTCGGGCAACTCAAGGATCTTGTCGGCCGGTCCAGCGATGAAATCGACCTTCCAGCCGGCTCGTCCCTCGAAACGGTCTTTCGTCACTATTCGTCTCAAACGCCGGGGCTTGCCGACATGGCCCCCAGCATCGCGATGGCACGGAATCTCCGCTTTGCTCGTCCGACAGAAACGATCGAGGACGGTGACGAAGTGGCGATCATGCCCCCGGTAAGCGGAGGTACGGGATGGCTCGCGAGTTCCGAGGGTAACGGGGTGTTCGCAGCCGTGACCCGTGATCCGATCGACAGCCGAGCGTTGGGAAAGCGAGTGCAAGGGGACGGGGACGGTGCCCTGATTACCTTCGAGGGAGTGGTCAGGGACAACTCCGGCGGCCGCCGGACCCTCTACTTGGACTACGAATGCTACATCCCGCTGGCCCTCGGGCAACTGGAGCGGATCGGTCGTGACCTTCTCCAGAGGCACCCGGTCCACCGCATTGCGCTGGTGCATCGTGTTGGACGGCTCCAGATTCGCGAGGCGAGCGTTTCGATTGTGGTCGCGGCTGCCCATCGCCGGCCTGCCTACGAGGCCAGCCTCGAGGCGATCAACGAGGTCAAGTCCAAGGTGCCGGTGTGGAAGAAGGAGTACTTCGCAGACGGCGAAGTCTGGGTGGAGGGCCAGTGGGACGAGTCCGTGCCCCGCACATCGGCCTGAACGGTTGTCTGGCCGCAATCCTGCTTCTTGCCGCGGCTCCTCTAGGGGCGCAGCAGGACGGACCGGTCGTGTTTGCGACCGACGTGCGGCTTGTCACGTTGCCGGTCACGGTAAAGGATGCGGACGGGACTCCCATCGGCGACCTGGACCGCGACGACTTCGAAATTCGTGAGGAAGGGTCCCCGCGCGACCTTGCCGTCTTCGAGAGGCGCACAGACCGGCCCCTCTCCGTAGTGCTCATGCTGGACGCGAGTCTCAGCACCGCCATCGAGTTGCGTTACGAGCGGGAATCGGCCAAACGCTTCATCGGGAGGCTGCTCGGTTCGGGCTCTCAGCCCGGGGATAGCGTGGCGATCTTCTCGTTCTCGGCCGACGTTCAGGCCCTGCAGCATTTCACGCGCGACCAAGCGGCGCTCGAGAACGCCTTGGGCCGCGTTCGCCCCGAGTCCGGGACATCCGTATACGACGCCGTTCGCCTGGCTTCGGGCGAACTCTCCCGTCGTACCGGGCGCAGGGTCGTCATCGTGATCACGGACGGCGGCGATACGACCAGCCACTGGAGCTTCGCGGAGGCGATGAGGGCTGCCCATGACGCCGAGGTGGCGATCTACCCGCTGATCGTGCTGCCGATCCGCAGCGACGCCGGCCGAAATCGCGGAGGCGAGCACGCGTTGATCACGTTCGCGAACAATACCGGTGGCGAGACGTTCGTCCAGCACGGGGCAGTGAACCTCGACGAGGCGTTTGACGAAGTGCTCGCTAACCTCCGGACGCAGTACTACGTGGGCTTTTACCCGCGATTGGAAGGGGTCCAGCGCAAGGAGCTCTTTCGCGACATCGAGGTCCGAGTAAAGCGCCCGGGAGCTTCCGTGTTCGCTCGATCCGGCTATTATGCGGACCCTGACGCCCGGACGGTGGAGGCGCCGCGCACCCGTGACGCTCCGACGAGTCTGCGCAGGCTCCCGCAGGTCCGGCTGGCGGGCGAAGAAGATGAAGAAAACGCGGAACCAAAGAGTCCCCCGGCCAAGCAGCAGCGGGGCAAGCCTGACGGCAAGCCGCGGCCGAAGATCGTCAGGCCCTGACGATTCGCCGCAACGTCGGGCTGTTAGCCTGTGATTTGCCGTTGCATGCTGACGATTACATTCCCTTCGCCGCTGAGTTGGCCCGCGGTGCAGGGGCGATCCTCATGCAGCACTACTCGACCGTGAAGGTCGAGTACAAGGGCCGGTTCGATACCGTTACCGTCGCGGACCGGGCATCCGAGCGTTGGGTCGTCGAGCGCATCCGGGCCCGGTTTCCGTCCCACTCCATCGTTGCCGAGGAAGGTGCAGGGCACGCGGGAAGCAGTGAATTCGTGTGGCACATCGATCCCTTGGACGGTACGACGAACTTCGCCCACGGTCTGCCTCGGTTCTGCGTCAGCATCGGCCTCTGGGGCAGGGAAGAGGGCTTGGCTGGCGCGGTCTATGATCCGGTCCGCAACGACCTGTACACCGCCGAGCGGGGTTCTGGAGCGTATCTGAACACGCATCGGATTCGTGTTTCAGACATTGCCGACCTTGCGAAAGGCCTGTTCGCCACCGGCTTTCCCAGCTCCATTCGGGACACGAACCCGAATCTCCACTACTACCACCAGGTCGCGATGTGCACGCATGGAGTGAGACGCACCGGCTCGGCGGCATTGGATCTTTGCTCGGTGGCACAGGGCCACTTCGACGGGTTCTGGGAAATCGGACTCAAGTCTTGGGACGTGGGTGCGGGGCTGGTGATCCTCACCGAGGCCGGCGGTGAGTACTGCGATTTCGAGGGAGGAAAATACCATCCCGGCCAAGGGCCGATGGTTGCGACGAATGGCCGGGTCACGAAGGATCTGCTCCGCCTCTTGTCAGAGGTTTCCAGGGGTGACTCTCGGGTCCCGATCCCGAGCATTGGGAGTCCCTAGGGGGAGCCGGCAAATGGCCTCATCCCCCTTTCCTGGTCCGGTACAGCACCGTCGGAAAGAGCCCAAGAACAGGCCCCGGGATGCAGTCGGCTGTGGTATCTTGGAATTCTCGTGGGGGATTGGTGTATCGCCGCGCAGAGACCCGCCCTAAGGGTTTCGGCTCGTCGGCATGCGTGGAAGGGCCCGGCAAACAGAGATGGATCGCATCGTAGACCTGATTCGAAGTAAGCGATACGGCGGGGAGATTACCCTCGAGGATTTCGAACGTCTGATAAACGGCTTTACGCTGAACGAAATACCGGACGCCCAGATGGGCGCGTTCTTGATGGCGGGAGTCTGCAACGGCTTCAGCGCCTCCGAGTCCGCCTACCTGACCACGGCGATGCTCCGGTGCGGCGAAAAGCTCGATCTGGGCGAGCTCGACAAGGTACGAGTGGATTGCTACTCCACCGGCGGAGTGGGTGACAAGACCCCGCTGATCGCGGCACCGATTGCGGCGGCGGCCGGGGTTGCCGTGCCCATGATTGTCGAGCACGGCACTGGGCACATTATCGGTTCGCTGGACAAGCTGAAGGCGATTCCCGGAATGCGAACCGAACTCGAAGTCGAAGACTTCGGAGATCTGGTGACCGAGTACGGGCTGGCCTTTGCAGAACAAAGCAATTCGCTCGCGCCGGCTGACAAGCGCCTGTACGAGTTGCGCGACCAGACCGCGACGGTCGAATCCTTGGAATTGATTGCGGCATCGGCCATGTCGAAAAAACTCGCCGAGGATCTCAATGGCCTGATCGTTGACGTCAAGGTGAGTCAAGGCTCCTTGGTTTCCGGACGGACGGAGGCCCGCCGGCTCGCGCAGCAACTGATCTCCATCGGCCGCAAGCTGGATGTGAAGGTGCAGGTCCTGCTCACCGACATGGAGCAACCGCTCGGATACACCGTCGGCAACGCCTTGGAAGTCATGGAGGTTGCGCAGACCCTCCGGGGCGAAGGGCCGCCGGACTTGGATGGGCTGGCGGTCGAAATCGCCGCGCGGATGATCTTCCTGTCCGACACCACGATCTCGATCGAGGGTGCGCGCGAAAGAGCCCGCTCGGTGGTCGCGGACGGATCGGCGCTCCAGTTGCTGGGGAACGTGCTTGCTGCCCAGGGTGGCGACCCCGCAGTCCTGACGGACTTCGAGAAGCTTCCGAATCCCCAAGGCTATCTTCCCGTCACGTCGCCGCGGGATGGGTTTGTGAGCCGGATTGATGCGGAGGATATCGGACGAGCTGCGGTATTGCTCGGTGCCGGGCGGCCCGGACCGAACAAGACCATGGACCCAGCCGTTGGGGTGGTACTCGAAGCGAAGGTCGGGCAGCAAGTGTTCAGTAACACCGGGCTGTGCGCCCTCTACTACAACGACGACACCCATCTGGAGGAAGCCCAGCAACTTGTCGAGGATGCTTTCCGCATCTCGGCGAAGGAACCGCAGCAGCGCGACTTGGTGATTGACCTGATTCAGGGCTGACGCCCTCAGTGCCGAATCGCCTCGGCTGACTGGGGCTGCCTCACTCGTTTTCCGGTGCCGGCAGGTTGGTTGCTTGGATCCCACAAGTCATTCACGAAAAATGACTTGTGATGAGTGCCCCGGCCACCGTTCCCTCGCTCGTCCCCTATCCTTCAGCGGGAATCCAATAGCCGTTGGGAACTGGTCGTGGACGAGTTCGGTGCTACGCTCGATGGTCCCCGACCGCCGCCCGACGGCCCGTGCATCCTGCCAGCGGTATGCAAAACGAGCGGTCCCGCCCGGCCCGGGCCGTCCCGCCAAGTACAGCGCGATCCCCACACTGACCTAGCCGGGTGCCCGCGCCCGCCCTCAGCTGCACAGGCATCGTCGTCCTCGAACTCGACCATCCAACCGGAATGAGTCTGGCGCGGCTCCGCCGCGTTGAGACGATGGACAGTTGCCGGGCCGGCCCTGCTCGTCGTCCCCTGCCGAACGCCGCCGACGGCACGTCGATACGCCGGCCGGGTGTCCCCGGGCGGGCGGCGGGCCGGACGACAGCGTCTGGGGCCAGACGGGAGCGACCGCTGTCGAGCCGCACCGCCACGGCTCCTATCTGCGGATGAACATAGATGTCGCCAGTCAGTCCGGCTTTGGAGCCCACGCCGTGGTGCTTGGCGACATTGCCAACTCCGGAAGCTGCGAGCAGGCACGGAAGTCGGCAATCAACTCGTAGATGTCCGTATCGGCCGGTGGATAGTCAGTTATGACGCGAAGATGAGAATCCATTATCATGAGGAGCGGGGTTTCACATCCTGCAATGCTCGCTCCTGCCGTCGACGGGACACCATGAAGTACTCTCTCGCAACCGTCCCGTCAAGCGCGTATCTGGCGTCTGGATCGCGACTTGCGGCGTGCGCGGCGGCTTGGTGCAGCCTGCACTGCGCTCTCACACCGCTCATCGTTGCGGTGGCACCCTCGCTCGCGCTTACTGAAGGTGTCGAGCGATCCATTTGGGCAGGGACAGTCGTTCTCGGCGCCGCAATGCTCGTGCTGGGGCCGGCCCGCAAGAACCCGGTCGTGATGTTCACCTTCGGCGGGGGGGGCGCGTTCTGGGCAGCCTCTCTCGCGGGCTGGCTCGAGCCGCTGCCCGAAACCGGGACGTCGGCCGCTGGCAGCCTGATCCTCGCAGGCTCCCTGATTCAGAGTGCGCGAGTCTGCCGAGCCGGCGCTTGCTCGGTATGCGCCGACGAGGAGCGAGCGGACACAGCAGACTGACGACAAGCACCCTTCCGTCGTCGGGGCAGGTCACGACGGTCATCAGAAGAATGCAGCGAGACACCCGTCAGCGCGGCGCGATCCGCCGCGTCTTCATGCGCGTCGAGCGCCCCCTCACGCCAGACGAGGTCCTCGAGTACGGTCAACAGATCGTACCCTCACTCGGGTTGGCGACCGTCTATCGGAACGTGAGGGCCCTTGCTGCTGAGGGGTGGCTGTCGGAATTGGATCTTCCCGGCAGTAGACTACGGTACGAGTTGGCCGAGCGCCCGCATCACCACTACTTCCTTTGTCGCTCCTGCCCGCTCCTGCCATCAGGCGTTCGACGTCCACCGGTGTCCCAATGAAGTCGAGGGGCTGGCGCCCGAGGGCTTCGAGGTCGACGGCCACGAGTTGATTCTCTTTGGTCGCTGCGCGGCTTGCAGGTGACCGTCGCAGGGCGGGAGGTGTGGATGGCACCGGTTTTGTCGCCAACGGCCAGCAGGTAGAGGTGCGCGTGCGGCACCCGTTGCCGGACGCGCGCTGTCGTCCGCGAACGACGGGCCGCTGGATCCAACCTGGCGTGCCCTCGGGCTTGACTTTGAGGGACAACCCGTTCGCACCGGCGTGGCGTCTTGGCGGCGCGACCCGGATGACGGCGGCCGACAGCGCCTTGTCGGCGTGCCGGTCTGGGCGGCGGTTTCCGTACTAGACGGGAATAGGGTGGATTTCACCGTACGTCTTGACCTGCTCAGCCCCGGCTACCAAGTCATGCCTGATGAGAATTAAGGTGGCTACAGACTATACCGGATGGCACTGTGCCTCCCGGGAACATGGGCATTCATTCAGGCAGGGCGAACACGAAGAGCCCTCCCCCTGCCGCGACAGCCATCATCTGCCGCCCTTCAGATTCGAAGGCCATGGGGCTTGCCTGGATTCCAGCACCGAGATTGATGCGCCAGAGTTCGTTGCCCGACCCGGCGTCCAGCGCCTTGAAGAATCCGTCGGAAGTCCCGGCAAAAACCAGGCCCCCAGCGGTGGAAATCAGGCCTGCCCAGGCTGGCTGGTAGAGCCTGTGTTCCCACTGGAGTTCTGCGGAGACTGGATCGAACGCTCGGACGGCCCCGTACCAGTTGTGCATGGTCGGCTCGTTCACGAACATGCTGCCCCAGTACCGTGTGCCCGGTCGGTACTCCGTCTCGCCCTTGAAGTACATGCTGCTGCCCTCGCGGCATGAGACGTAGAGCAGACCCGTGTCCGGGCTGTAGGTAGGCGACATCCAGTTGGTGCCCCCGGCAACCGTAGGAAAGACCTCTGTGCCCTGTGCGGACGGCTCCATGCCGGGCCGGCGGATGGGCCGTCCCTCTTCAGATATCCCGACGGCCCAGGTCTGCTTGACGAACTGCGTAGCCTTCAGGAATTCGCCGGTCTCGCGATCGAGCATGTAGATGAACCCGTTGCGGTTGGCGGTGACTAGCAGCTTGCGAAGGCTGCCTCGGTATTCCTTGTCCATCAGCACCATAACTTGGGTAGCGTCCCAATCGTGTACGTCGTGAGGCGTGAACTGGAAGTGCCACTTCCTCTCTCCCGTATCGGCATCCAGTGCCACAACGGAGTCGGAGAAGAGGTTGTCGCCGAGGCGCACGTCCCCGTTCCAGTCCGGCCCGGGATTGCCTACTCCCCAGTAGACGAGGTTCAGCTCCGGATCGTAGGAGGGCGTGATCCAGATCGACGCGCCACCCGACTTCCACGAGTCCCCAGCCCAGGTGTCGTGGCCGAATTCACCCGGCCCGGGCACGGTATAGAAACGCCATCGCCTCTCCCCGGTTTCGACATCGAACGCATCGATGAATCCGCGGATACCGTACTCGCCGCCGGCCGTCCCGACCATGACCATGTCCTTGACCACGAGAGGGGCGAGCGTGCCCGAGTAGCCGAGCGAGTAGTCAATAAGTTCCGTCTCCCAGAGGAGCCGGCCGGTCTTGCGGTCGAGCGCAATGGCATAAGCGTCCAGCGTTGCCATGAAGATCCGGTCGCCCAGAATGGCCAGACCGCGGTTGACCAGCCCGCAACACGCGATGAGCTTGTTTGGCAGCCGTCGCGAATAGCGCCAGAGGCGGGCGCCGGTCTCCGCGTCCAGCGCATATACGTCCCCGGGAGGCACTGTGATGTACATGATGCCGTCGTGCACCAGGGGGGTAACCTCGAATTTCTCGCTGATTCTCTCTTGGAAGATCCACTCGACACGGAGGGAGCTGACATTGGAGGTGTCGATCTGGTCGAGCAGGCTGTGACGGTGCCCGGAGTAGCCGCCGTGGTAGTTGAGCCAGTCGGATGCTACCGATTCGTCTCGGGCCAGATCGTCATTCGTCACTTCGCCGGCTTGCAGGCAAGTGGCAAACAGTGTCCCGAAGAGCATCCAGAGTGCGAGTGGTCGTCTCAACGTGCGTCCTCCTTGGGTGATCCGCGCAGGGTGCACAGATAGGAGATCAGGTGCTCGACGTCAGTGCCGCTAAGCAGGCTCCCGTAGGCCGGCATCAGAGACTCGGCTGGCTGCTCGAGCGACTGCAGGTCCTGCTTGCGGAACGACCGGATGTTCTCCGAACGATCCAGCACGAAGATGTGATAGGCGTTCTCGTTCAGTCGGACACCCTCCACCCGTTCTCCTTCGGCGGTAACGATCCGAACTGTTCGGTAGCGGTCCGCGATATCGAGGTTCGGCTCCAGCAGCGCCGTCCGCAGCTGGTCGTCGGAGAACATCGCCCCTGCGTAACTCATGTCGGGCCCGAGCCTGCCGCCCGCCATCCCGACCGTGTGGCAGGCAAGGCAGGATCCTGTGCCCTCAAACACATCCTTGCCGGCCAAGGGGTCGCCCGCTCCCGGTTCGCAGACCTCGCTCGCGGTTTCCGCGAATGTGCGCACGAAGAGCAGGATCTTCCAGATGTCCTCCTCGTCCATCCACAGTCCGGGCATGTCCGTTCCCGGAATGCCGGCCTCGATCAGGTCGAAGAGCTCGGCATCGGAATTCCCTCGAACGTAGGAGCGCTTTGCCAGCCGGGCACCGCGTCCCGTCTTGCCTTCCATGCCGTGGCACACCCCACAGTGGATCCGGTACATACGCTTGCCCTCCGCGAAGTCCTCTGGGGAGTGCATCGGGTTGGTCTCGTGGGTGCGCGCCGCCGCAAGGACCATCGGGAGCCCGACGAAGAAGGCCAAATACCGAGTCATTCGCATGGGCAATGACCATAAAGCCTATCAGAAGCAAAGCCGGGAGCCCGGGACTTCCCGTCGCGCGCATCCCGGGGACGTGGCCAGTCCGGCCCGAACATTCCAATCGCGGTCCGACGGACCCGCATTGCGAATCAATGGCAGGGGTGATGAATCCCGGGAGGCGGTCCTACCCGAACGCGTTTCGTAGAACTTGGTAGCTTTCGGCGACCGCCTCCTCCGCGGGAGCGTTCCCCTCCATTTCGAGCGAGACGTAGCCTTGGAAGCCTGCGCTCCGGACGATCCCGGCGATTCGCTCGTAGTCCAGATCGAGCGTGTACCACACTCCGCCGCCCGGATAGGTCTTGGCCTGGATGATCGTCGCGTGCGGAGCGAGCTGTTCGATTTGCGGGTACGGGTCGCCGACGTAGTTGCCCGTGTCCATGTTGATTCCGAGCCACGGATCGCTAACCTCGCGGTGGATGCGAAGCAGCGTGTCGATCTGAGTTGACAGGCCCCAGTGGTTCTCCAGAGCCATGACGACGCCCGCCTCAGCGGCATGCGGCAGACACTCCCGGATCGAATCCACGCACCAGCTGATGCCGTCCTCGTCCGTGTACCCCTCCAGCGGGGGCTCCTGCCCGTCCGCTGCCATGAGGTCGTCGAACGAGCGTATCGTTCCCCAGCGACCCGTGTTCAGGCGGATCGAAGGGATCCCCATTTGGTGGGCCAGATCAATGCAGTGCTTGGTGTGATCGATCGCCTCCTGCCGCTTGTCCGGGCTCGGGTCCACGAAATCCTGGTGGATCGACAGCATGATCAGATCCAGTCCGGCTTCCCAGGCCCTTCGCTTGAGGCCGTTCATGTAGGTCGTCGATTCGTCCTGCATCTGGCGGTGCAGGATTTCGACGCCGTCGAACCCCAGTTCGGCGGCGTGGTCGATTACCTTCTCAATCGGGTACTTCTCCTGGCTGAAGTGCCAGTAGGAGTAGGTTGACACACCTAGGCGGATCCGATTGCCAGGGACTGCCGGTTCGGGGGGAGCTTCGGGCTTGGCGCACGCCACTCCGGCGGCAGCTGCCGCCCCCGCTTGGAGAAGGTGCCGCCGAGAGGTTTGATGCCGCATGGTTGCAAACAGTATAGAGTGCCGCGCCGGACTGAACCGACGCGGCGCCTGCCTTCTCTCGCTGCAGCCGGTCAGGCCGCGATCATGGCGTGCGGGTCAATGACGTACTTACGCGCCGCTCCCTTGTCGAAGTCCCGGTAGCCTTGGGGCGCATCGTCAAGGGAGATTACGGTCACGTTACAGGCCGCCGCTGGAGTGGCCTTGCCGTACAGGATCGCCTGCATGAGCTGGCGGTGGTAGGTCATGACGGGGCATTGGCCGGTCATGAAGTGATGGGACTTGGCCCATCCGAGGCCAATACGGATGCCGAGATTGCCGATTCTGGCGTTCTCGTCGATGCCGCCCGGATCGCCGGTCACATAGAGCCCCGGAATGCCGATGCCGCCGCCGGCGCGCGTGACCTTCATGAGAGCATTCAGCACGGTCGCGGGTCGTTCGACCACCGCCTCCTTGCCGTGGCCCCTGGCCTCGAAGCCGACGCAATCGACGCCGCAGTCGACTTCCGGCTCGCCCACGATCTGCTCGATCTGCTCCTCCAGCGTGGCATCCTGCCGCAAATCCACTGTCTCGCAGCCGAAGCTCTTGGCCTGGTCCAGACGCTCGCCGATCATGTCGCCGACGATCACGCAGGCAGCGCCGAGCAATTGGCAGCCGTGGGCGCAGGCGAGGCCGACAGGCCCGGCACCCGCCACGTAGACGATGGTCCCGGGCCCGACTCCTGCAGTGACGGCCCCGTGAAAGCCGGTCGGGAAGATGTCCGAGAGGAGCGTCAGGTCCTCGATCTTCGCCATTGCCTGGTCGCGGTCCGGGAACTTGAGCAGATTGAAGTCCGCGTAGGGCACCATCACGTACTCGGCTTGGCCACCGACCCATCCGCCCATGTCCACGTATCCGTAGGCGGCTCCCGGACGGGCGGGGTTGACCTCAAGACATATCCCGGTCTTCCGCTCCTTGCAGTTGCGGCAGCGGCCGCAAGCGATGTTGAATGGCACTGATACGAGATCCCCTACCTTGACGAATTCGACATCGCGGCCGGCCTCGATCACCTCACCGGTGATTTCGTGGCCTAGCACCAAGCCCGCCGGAGCCGTGGTCCGTCCCCGCACCATGTGTTGGTCGCTTCCGCAGATGTTGGTGGAGACGATCTTAAGGATCACGCCGTGCTCGCACTTCCGGTCTCCGAGTGCCAGTTTCGGAAAGTCGATCGACTGGACTTCCACGACGCCGGGCTTGATGTAGGCAACTCCTCGATTCGATGCCATGTGTTCCTCCTGTACTAAGGTTCGTGACCGACGGCGGTTGTCTCCGAGTCGGCCGAGCGGTGTAAACGTTCCATAGGATACATGTCTCGCCGTCGGGTCGCAACCGAACGCGGACGGGCCCCGAATCCGGCCTCAGCGGGACGTCGGTGACCGGCCCGGCCAAGCTGCGCGAACGCTAAGACCGTCCTGATCACGTTGCGACCATCGGCGATTGGCACACTGGTAGACATGTCGCTTCCGAGGTACACCATTTCGACAGCCGACTGGGTAGCGGCGGCTAGGGAGTGGCATCTCCGGAACACGATTCCGCTCTTCGAAGACCCTTACGCGCGAGCGCTTTCCGGACGCATCCTGAATGTCGTGCAACTCATCAGGCCCTTGGAGTGGCTCCTGTTCAAAGTCGTACTGAAGCCGATCCTGCCGACTAGCATGTGCGTGCTGATGCGGGCGCGATACGCGGAGGAGTCCCTCGCGCAGGTTGTCGAGGAAGGTATGCGCCAGTACGTCATTCTCGGTGCCGGCATGGACTCGTTCGCCTTTCGCCGGCCCGACCTCATGCAGCGCATCCAAGTCTTCGAGGTCGACCACCCTGTCACACAGGGCAGGAAGTTGCGGCGGATCGAGCGAGCCGGATTGGAAGTAGCCTCGAACCATCACTTCGTCGCCGCGGACCTGTCCGAGGTCTCGCCGCCCGAGGCACTGGCCGCAACACCCTTCGACCCTTCGCTGCCAACGTTCGTGTCCCTGCTAGGTGTTTCCTACTACTTGCCCCAAGACGACTTGTCGGGTACCTTGCGGGCTGTTGCAGACGGTATGCGCCAGGGAACGCGCGTCGTGGTCGACTACATGCTCGACTCTGAGTCCTCCGATCCAGGAACGCATGACGTGCGTCGCCGGATGCTCGATTTCGTGGCGAAGCGCGGCGAGCCCATGCGCAGTGCGTATTCGATGACCGACATGGGTCGGCTTGCAACCGATGCTGGCTTTCGGATCGTCGAAAACTTCCGGATGGTCGACCTATCCGCGTCCTACATCGGCGACCTGGAATCCGTCACGGTCCAGCCGCCCGATATGTTCGGATTCGGTAATTTCGAAGTCGACTAGCAAACCAAGCGGCTTCCGATCGCGATCTGGAGCGCAGGGCCGAGCCCGTCGGCCGTACTGTGCCGCTGTCTCCCGGCCGGCCTTTCCCGGGACGCTGTCGCGCAGGGCATATCGACGGCTGATCTTGTTGGTTTCGACCAATCCCTGTAGGGGCCTAGGCCCGCACTTCAAGACAGTCGGAATGTGTCGACGTCGGAGTCTCCGGGTACAAGGTTCAGAAGAACCGCACTGTATAGCTGACGCGAACGCCCCGGCCGAGTTCGGGGGCGAGGTCCTTGATGAATGAGGAATGGTTGCGGTACAGCCTGTCGCCCATGTTGAACACGGTGACTGAAAACTGGTGTGCCGCGTGCGGGCGTGCGTACGTGTAAGAGGCCTTCAGGTTCATCACCGAGTATCCCGGGGTCGTCGTTTCGTCGGTGAACGCCCGGTTCTGCTCGCTGGCCAGCACCAGTTCCGGCGTCAGTCTGAATCCGCCGGCGCGCACGTCGACGCCGAGCTTGCCTCGCAAGGGCGGGATCCGGGGCAGGTACGTTCCGGTGTCCGTGTCCTTGGCGTCAACATAATCCATCCCGAAGTTGAGGCGCACGCCGCTGGCGAGGCCCACGCTGAGATTCGCCTCCGCGCCAGTGAATCGAGCATTTCGTTGGGTGAATTCGATCTCAAGCAGTTCGTCCACTTCCTCACCGGTCGCGAACGGGAAGATGAAGTTCTCGAAGTCGTAGTAGAAGAAGTTGAGTTCGCCCTGCACGCGGCCCTGGCCTTGGCGCAAAGAGAGGTCGAATCCATTTCCTGTCTCGGCCTCTAGAGTAGGGTCGCCGACTTCGAACGCACGATTGCCGACGTGGGGCCCGAAGTTGTACAACTCCTCGAGGGCCGGTGCGCGGAAGCTACGAGCGAAATTGGCAACGAAGGCACCTCCGCGCCAAGTGTCGGCGTGAAGGCCGATGGCTGCCGACGCTCCCGTGAAGGCTCGATCGACGGCGTCAGGCGCCTCGTGTTCCTCGTGTTCGTGGTCGTGATGCTCCTCCCCCTCTTCCTCGTCCTCGCCTTCGTGCTCGTGCTCGTGCTCCTCTTCCTCTTCGTGGCCATGGACTTCCCGCTCCGCGTACGCCGGCTGATAGCGCTGGGTCTCGATCCGCCCACCGAACTGGATTTTGAATCGCTCGAAATCCAACTCCTCGAGTGCGAAGAAGGCTAGACCCCGCTGGTCGATCGGAGGCGTGAGCGCCTCTTCGCCCTCGGCCTTGAAGTCGCGATCGACTCCCCATATGCCGAACCGCCCGCCTAAGGGGCCTCGTCGCTGCTGCTCAAAAACTCCGCGATAGGTGAAACGACTATTCTCGAACCGCGTGCCGATGTGTGAGTCTCCGTCCTCGAAATACTCGACTTCGTCGTGGACCCAGTCGACGTGGCTCAGCTTCAGATTGAACTCCTCAATCGCACCACCGAGGTTGTGCAGTCCCCAGTTGACGCGAAAGCTCTCCCTCCGACTCTGCAGGGAGATCCGTTCGATCTCGTCCTCGTGTTCCTCTTCTTCGTCGTGGTGTTCCTCGCCTTCCTCCTCGTCCTCGTCCTCGCCCTCGTGGTCATGGTCGTGGTCCTCTTCTTCCTCGTGGCCATGTGCCCCGTGGAATTCATGCGCGAAGGGAACGCCCATGTCGCCACGGTCCACCTTCGCCTCGGCACTGAAGAACATCCTGTTGCCGTACCAGCCGAATCCGCCTCCGCCGTTGAGGAGTTCGGAACGTGAGTTGAAGATCTCACCTTCTCCGGGAGCGACATAGTCGCCGGTCCGAACTCCGCCGCCTTGGCCCCACAGCAGAACCCGCCCTACACCGTACTCGAACCCTGCGCTTCCGGCTCCAAGTGCATTCGTAGTCCCGCCCGACCCGGTGAGGTATCCTCGCAGGCCTGCATGCGGATGACGGTGATGCTCATGGTGACGGCTGATGGCGTTAACCGTCCCGCCCATCGCGTTTCCGCTATATAGCAATGTAGCGGGCCCCTTGACGATCTCGAGCCTGGCGATTTGGCCAACGTTGAGGACCTCGCCGTGATCACCGGACTGCGAAGACAGAGTTCCCGTGTTGATGCCGTCTTCCATGATGAGCACGCGGTCACCGTCGAATCCACGGATGATCGGACGGGAACTGCCGGGGCCGAAACTGCGCTTGGCGATCCCAGTCCCGACCTGGTGGTCCAGCGCCTCTCCCAAGGATGTTCCTTGAAGTTCCGTCAGGTCGTAGGCGTCCAGAGACTCGACGTCCTGGAATGACTCGAATGGCGTTTCGTGGTTCTCCGAGGCCGTTACGGTGATCTCGTAGCGTTCGGTGACCAGCGCGATCAGAAAATCGAGAGTGGCCCGGCTTCCCGGCTCGACCGTGACCGTCTTTGCGGCTTCCGTGAACAGTTGATCAAGGTGTGCAACGACGTGATAGGTCCCCCGAGGGACGTTATCAAAGCGGTACGAACCATCGTTATCGGAGAGCGTGGTGCGGCCCAGCTCGACGATCATGACACTGGCCCCATGCACCGGCCCGCCGGTTTCCTTCATGGAGATTGTTCCGGCCAGTTGTCCCGTCGATTGTGCCGTTGCTGGAGGCGCCAGCATCGCAGCCAACGCAAGAATCCCGCAACGGAGACAAAAGTAACGATGCTTGTTCACCTTCCCAGACTAGGACCGGCCGGGGCAGATTCCGAGCTGTCATCCATGGGCGGGATGAATTCTCATATGAACGGGACATGTCGATGCTCCGGCGGGCAGGTCCGGCGGTGCGTTTCCTGTTGCGGGCAGGCGCTTGCTTCGCGGAGGGCCTGGGCTGCCCTAGCCCTCCCGGACAAGCGGCAGATCGTCGTGGCCATGAGGCCGTGGGGCACCGGGATCGGGTCTGGCGCCGTCACATGCACGTAGTTGCGCCATGGGATGATCGGCATCTGCGCCACGTGTGCGCTACAACCCAGAGTGCAGCCAGGCGGTTCGCAATTGTCTCTCGTCGTCATAGGCGCTGCATTCTTCAGCATGTGCTCGGCGGGCGTTCCTCAGGTTGGGCAGTGGGGCCGTTTCGAGGCATCAATACTCAACGAACGCCCCTATGCCGATCCATACCGCGATGTCGACCTTGAGGTCACGTACACATCGCCGTCGGGCCGCCTGGTCGAGTTCTGGGGCTTCCCTGACGGGTCGGACATCTGGAGGCTGCGATTCATGCCGGACGAGATCGGACGCTGGCAGTTCACGTCCCGGTTCAGCGACGGTTCGGACGGAGCGTCTGGCAACTTCGATTGCGTGGAGTCCGATCTCCCCGGCATGCTCTCGTTGGACGAACGGAATCCTCTGTGGTTCGGATTCCGTGGCGGAGGCCAGCTCTTGGTGCGCAGCTTCCACCTCGGAGACCGGTTCTTCGCGGCGAACTGGCCCGAAGCCAAGCGGGCAGCTTTTCTGGACTGGGCCGGGGCGCAGGGCTACAACATGCTCTCGATTGCCAGTCACTACTTGAATCGAGACGCCGAGGGCCGGGGAAGAGGCTGGAACACGCCTGACTTGTGGCCAGTCAATCCTGCTGAGTATCGCGAGTTGGAGGCGATCCTCGATGACCTCGCCCAGAGGCGGCTGATGGTGTTTCCGTTCGCGGGGTTTTTGGGAAAGAGCTCTGACTTTCCGACCAATCCAACCGACCAAGAACTGTACATTCGCTACACCCTTGCCCGGATTGGATCGTATTGGAACCTGCTCCTCTCGGTCGAAGGGCCGGAGCCCCTCCTTCGCAGGCAACCCTATCTCACGATCGAGCGAATCCGGAATCTCGGAGCGCTCATCGGCGACCTCGACCCATACGGCCATCCGGTATCCGTGCACAATCGGACAGGCGACGATCCCTTCCTGGATGACGCTTGGGCAACCTGCTCGGTGCTCCAAGGACCCAAGACCACCGACCTCGCCGAACTAAGTGCCGGTTTGCTCAGGAACCAACATCCGCGAGAGCCTCTGTTTGCTCAGGAGACGCTCTGGCCGGGCAACAAGGGTTTCGGACATCCGGAGTATTCGGACGAGATCATTCGGAAGGACCTCTTTGTGATCCTGATGAGCGCCGCGACCTTAAACTACGCGGACATGGACGGAAGCTCCTCGTCCGGCTTCAGCGGATCCTTGGAGCTAGCAGACCGGCATCAGCACTGGCACGATATCGCCAAGCGGGCGTGGGATTCGTTCGAAACGTTCCCGTTCCGGCGGATGCGGCCTCGCCAGGACTTGGTGTCGGACGGCTATTGCCTGGCGGAGGAAGCCCTGAACTACCTCGTCTACCTTCCCGAAGGAGGGGATCCGGGCCTCGTTCTCCCGGATGGAAGTTACTCTGTCAGTTGGATTACCGCACGCAACCCAAATGACCGGCGAAGGGCGACCGCCGAGTTTCCCGGCGCTAGGCTTGAAGCCCCGGACCGGAAGGACTGGTTGCTCTCGGTCGAGCGACTGGCTGAGTAATCCATGAAGGAACCGTGTGCTGCCAAGCGCCTTTCCTCGGCGTCAGCGAGTGCATCGTCAGGTCTTGATAAATAATGGTGAGCGCGCAGGGACTCGAACCCCGAACCTAGTGATTAAGAGTCACTTGCTCTACCAATTGAGCTACGCGCCCAGATCCGGGCCACTCTCCGCGTCGACTATGCCAGCCGGATTGCAGTCTACCGCCAGTGTCGTTTCAGAATAGCATGTCCAAAATCCCCTAGAGTGCATCGTCAGGTGCCATCGGAACCTGCTGGCCATCGAGTCCTCCATCCATCGGAGGTCATCGCTCGATTGGATACTATGGATCGACCTCAGCCGGTCGACAACCCGAGCATGTCGGCGTTCACCATCAAGATCATTGCCGCTCTCGCCATCCTTGCGGTCGGAGTGGTCGGAGGGCTCATTCCGATTCTCGTCACCCGTCACAATGCAAGCCATCGCTTCCTGTCGCTGGGCAACGCGCTGGCTGGAGGGATCTTTCTGGGTGCCGGATTCCTTCACTTGCTACCCGAAGCCGGCGAAGCTCTGGACGAGAGATTCGAGTACCCCGTCGGTCCGCTGCTGGCGGCGGCTGGAGTCTGCCTGCTGCTGCTGATTGATCGAGTCCTGTTCGAGTCCATCCGGCCCGCCACCGCAAGAGCGTTGAGTCTTGACCACAAGTCCTACCATCCCCTGGTCCTCCTTACCGTTCTCTCGATTCACGCTGTCATTGCCGGAATAGCCGTCGGGCTGGAAACGGAGTCCGCCGCCCTGCTGCTTGTCGCGGGCGCGATCGTGTGCCACAAGGGCTCTGCTTCCTTCGCCTTAGTCGTGTGCGCGCTCGCGTCCGGGAGCGAACTGAAGAAGGCTGCGGTCGCGCTGGGAGTCTTCGTGGCAATGACCCCGATCGGGATTTTTCTGGGTATGACTTCTTCCGCATTCCTGGACGGGCAGTCCGCGGTTATCCTCGAGGGGAGCTTCAACGCGTTGGCAGCGGGCACCTTCATCTACATTGCGATTCTGGACGTCATCGACGCTGAGATGTCGACCATCGATGACCGAATTGCACACTTCGCCCGAAGTGCCTTGCTAGGACGGGACGACCAGCCCATGCCCCAGCAGGATCCGGACCGCATGCTCAAGTTCCTGCTGGTGCTCGGCGGGCTCGCCGCCATGGCCTTGATCGGCATCTGGACATGAGCGCTGTCAGAGAGGCGTCCCACAACTCGCCTGATAGCCGCAGGCGGAGCCCTCTTCGGAGGTTCCGTCCCGCGCCCGAACGCTTGTCGGGCCTGATCGCGACCAGGCGTTGGCGATGGGATGACGGAGTGGCGGGACTGCAAGGGGCTGCCTGTACATGCTCCCGCGGCGGTCGGAGCTCTTGCAGTGGGACCAAGCTCAACGGGATCGAGGGCGACTTCGAGCCGGCTCAGGGATTGTAGATTCCAAGGACGTGCTGGTCGAAGTCGATCAGGGCTCCGGTCATCATGCGGGACTCGTCGCTGAGAAGGTAGGTGACCATGCCCGCGACGTCTCTGGGACGAAGGATTCTCCCGAACGGCGAGGCCTTGTCCGCGGTTTCCAGCCAGTTCTCGGGCTGGCCTTCCTGAATCTGCACCGCGTGCTCAGCCGGCGTCGCCATCCAACCGATATTCAGCGCGTTCACCCGGATCCGGTGCTGCCGCTGGGAATGGGCCACATTCTTCGTGAGCGTCGCCAAGGCCCCCTTGGAAACGCTGTAGGGAACGAGGTTCGGCGTCCCTCCATGGGCGGACATGCTCAGGATGTTGATGATGCTCCCTCCGCGGCTTTCCCGCTGCATGATTCTGACAGCGTGTTGGGTCAGGAGGAACGGCGCTCGAAGATTGACGGCCATGATCTTGTCCCAGTGAGCCACCGTCGTGTCCTCCAAGGTGCCGCGTTCGGTGCATGCAGCTGCATTGACGATTCCGTCCAGACTCCCGAAGTGCTCGTCCGCCGCCTCGACGATCCGCTTGCTCGTCTCGGGCTCCTCGAGCGCACCTTCCACGAAAACCGCTTGGCACCGGACGGTAGCGATCCTTGCCGCTGCGGCCTCGCCCCGTGCACGAGACCGGCCGCTGAGGACTACCCCCTTGGCGCCGCGCTCCACGGCCAGGCGGACAATTTCCTCTCCAAGGCCTTGCGTTGATCCCGTGACGGCGATCACCTTGCCGTTCAATCCACCGGCCATGCCTCCGGACTCCTTTCTGACGCGGAGTGCCGATACGCCTATCGGTGGCTCCGCTGATTCCTGCGTCCCGTTCGGATCAGTCGTTCGGATCTTCGCGGATGGGTTGCGGGGGTATCTGGTTCGGCAACGGAGGGCTCGGCGACGTTTGGACTTGGCTTACCTTGGGCAACGTCGGCGGCGAGGGGTTGGATTTCGGCCTCATCGCTGGGCGGCCATTTGGCCTTGACTCGGACCTGGGCTGGGCCTCTTGGGTAGGGGCCGGCTGTTCGCCAGTGGCTGGAGGCACTGGCTCGGGACGAACTGCCTGCTCGGCGGCCAGGCTCGCAGTATTCCTCCGCTCCGACTCGGGATTCTCCGTTACTCGATCCGTTGCGGCCTCTTGATCCGGTCCCGCCGCTTCCGCGGACTGCAGCTCGGCGCTGTCGTCAGGGGCTGCCTGGGGTCCCTGACGGTCCGGCCTCGGTAGGGATTCGTCCTCCGACACTCCTTGGAGGCCGGCCGACGCGGCAATCGCTTCGCTTGGCGGATCCTGGTGGATTGCAGCCACGGACTCACTTCCGCGAAGGTACGCGTTCTTGTCAAGAACGAACCGGCCCAGTCCCTTGTGGAATGGGCTCCAAGCGGATCCTGGGACGATGCCCCCCTCCGCTTCACGCATCATTTCGAGCTTCGAATCGAGATCGTCAATGAAGTGCAGCAGCAGTGCTTCGCGGAACATCGGCACTTGCGGCGAACCGAATTCCGTGTGTCCGTGATGGCTAAGCACCAAGTGCACCAACAATGTCCTGAGACGGGGCGGGAAACCTTTGATCTCGTCGCACTTGCGTTCCAGCCACGCGCTCCCCATGGGGATATGGCCGAGCAGCCTGCCCCTGTCCGTGTAGTCAAACCCCCGATCCGCACTGAGTTCGAAGACCTTGCCGCAGTCATGCAGCAGGGCGCCGCATATCAGCAGGTCGCTGTCCAAGTCCGTGTAGTGGGTAGCCATCAGGCGGGCGACTTGGAGCATGCTCATGGCATGCTCCAGCAGGCCGCCGATCTTGGCATGGTGATTGGCCTTGGCGGCAGGGACGCGCTTGTACAGCCGGGCGAATTCCGGATCGCGGAAGATGGTGCTCATCAGGCGCTTCAGGTGCGGGTCCGACAGTTCGTCCACCGCCGCCAGCAATTCCTCGTACATCGCATCGATATCGCGATCGGTATGCGGGATGAAGTCACGCAGCCTCACCCGCTCTTCAGGCAGTGACCGCAGGCGGGTGACGATCACCTGGTGGCGGTTGTTGAAGACCTGGATCCGTCCCTGCGCTTGGATGAAGTCATTGGCTTGGAACCTTGTTGCCAATTCCTCGACGTTGTCCCACACCTTCGCATCAATCGAGCCGGTTCGGTCGGCAAGGGTTAGCGAGAGGAACGGGACGCCGTTCTTCTTGGTGCGCACTTCCTTCGACTGCACCAGGAACGTGCCTTCAAAGCGGTCGTTCGGATCGAGTTTCTTGAGAGCGCTGATGGACCCCGCTGCGATCATGATGCTGCTGCCCCCACGGAGACTTCCTGCGTGGGAGGTGCCGGCTGTGCATCCTGTTCGTCGTCCAAGTCCACCTTCTTGCGAGGCAGGGGGATCATCCAAAGGACCCGCTTGCGCGGCCGCTCTTTGATGACCTCCTCGCGGGTCGTCGTCAACGGAGCCAGCCGCGAGGGGTCGCTCCAGGCGGTGTTCATGCCCTCGAGCGCTCCCGCGTCGGCATAGCCCGGTCGGATCTCGATATAGGACTCGCTCCGGAGTTCGCCCAGGTACTTGCGGATCTCGGGCTCGAATCTCGGGCCGCTGATCCTTGCCCGGATCTCCTCCTGGACTTCCTCAAGCTCGGCAAGCCCTTCGCGAAAATTCTGGTCCACCCGAAGGATCAGCAGGCCGTTCGGAACCTCGATCAGATCGGTGATGTGGCCCTGCCGCTTTCCGAACACGGCTTCCTCGATTTCCGCCCGCAACATGCCCCGGCGGTAGATGCCAATATCCCCGCCGAGTTCCTTCGTGGTCTCGTCGTCCGAGAACCGCCTTGCCATTTCCGCGAACGGCTCGCCGCGCTGGACGCGATCGAGTACTTCGTCCGCCTCCTGCCGGTAGGCTTCCTCCTCGCCCTCCTCCACAAACAGGATCTGGCTCAGCCGCACGCCTTCCGAGCGAATGTACTCGTCCTTGTGCTCTGCGTAGTGCTGCTCGATCTCGTCGCGTGTGACGACCACTCTGCGGGAAACCTCCTGGCCCAGGACGGACTGCGAAAGGAAGTTCTCGCGCATGCGGTCCATGAGGTCCTCGGCCGGCTCCCCCGTGCGCTCCAGGACCCAAGCATCGAAGTCGTCGGTCGTATCGATGTTGTTGCGCCGCATGATCTCGTCGCGCTGGCGCAGGACCTGTGCGTCTACGTTGATGCCCAGTTCCTCGCCTTTCTGGACCAGCAAACGCTGGTCGATCATGTCCCGGAGGACGACCTTCTCACGTTCGGAGAGTTCGTTCTGACGCTCGGCTTCCGATAGGGCCGCATCCGCGAGAATCTCACGACGGCTTTGCTCGAGCGTTCGCTCGTATTCCGAGCGCAGGATGATGTCACCGTTGACCTTGACGATGATCTCCTCGATGATCGACACATCGGCTGCGAGGGTAGCGGTCGCCAGAAGTGCCAAGGTGAACACGGAACTCAAGGATCGCATGGCTATCTACGATCTATCTTCGCATGCCGTCTCCGGTGCCGGGACTCAATGACTCTTCGAATGCGCGCTCGGATCCGGTGCCGCTGTTGGTGCCGGCAAGAGCCAGCCCGGCTCGCCCGGGCCGTCTTCGGAAATGCCCCGCACCGCGACGGTTTGCGAGGGGCCATCGACTGACAGCCTCCGGGGTGACGGACTATGAAGCGGATGATCTGACCCGCCGAAGGACGGCTGGCCGGGTGCAGGGATGACCCGGGGAACGGATCAACCCACGAGCGGGATGTCGGAGACGGGAGCGGCTGGTTTGCTGGCAGGCGACGCCTAGCCGTCGAGAACCTTCCGGAGCATCTCGTTGACCAGTTTCGGGTTCGCCTGTCCCCTAGTGGCCTTCATGACCTGTCCGACGAAGTAGCCGATCACACCCTTCTTGCCGCCCTGGTACTGCGCGACCTGCTTGGGCGAAGACTCGAGAATCGAGCTGATGATCCCCTCCAGTTCGGCGCTGTCGCTGATCTGCCGCAATCCCTCGGCCTCGACGATTTCCTCGGCCGTTCTCCCGGTGGCGAACATCTTCGCGAACACGTCCTTGGCGAGCTTGCCCGAAAGGGTCCCGTCGTCCACCAGACCGATCAGTGCGCCGAGGCGTCCGGGGTCCACCGGCGACTGGTCAATCTCCGTGCCGGAAGCGTTCAGCGCACCCATCAGCTCGCCCTGCACCCAGTTCGCGGCGGCTTTCGGGTTACCGGAGGCACGGACGGTCCGCTCGAAGTAACGGGCTGTGGCGGCATTCAGCGTCAGGACCCGCGCGTCGTATTCGGAGAGGCCGTATTGCTCGACCAGCCGTGCGCGCATGGCGGGCGGCAACTCCGGCATCTCTTCGCGAATCGACCGCACTCGTTCGTCGGAAACGATCAGCGGCGGCAGGTCCGGTTCCGGGAAATACCTGTAGTCATGGGAATCCTCCTTGCCCCGCATGCTCGAAGTTGTGCCGGTTGCAGTGTTGAATAGTCGCGATTCCTGGTAGACGGTGCCGCCGGATTCGATCACAGCCGCCTGCCTGGCGATCTCGTACTGGATCGCCTGCTTGACGAAGCGGAACGAATTCAGGTTCTTGATTTCGCACCGCGTCCCGAATTGCGACGCGCCACGAGGGCGTATCGAGATATTCGCGTCGCAGCGAAGCTGACCTTTTTCCATGTCGCAGTCGGACGCCCCCGCGAACTGGATGACTTGCTTGAGTTCGTTCAGGTAGGCAACGGCCTCGTCCGCGCTGCGCATGTCAGGCTCGCTGACGATTTCACACAGGGGTGCGCCCGCCCGGTTCAAGTCCACGTAGCTGTAGCGGTTGGAGTCGCTGTAGCCGTCATGGATCGTCTTTCCGGCGTCCTCTTCCATATGGAGCCGGGTAATGCCGACCCTCTTGGCCCCGGCGTCCCACTGGATGTCCAGCCAGCCGTGTTCCGCAAGCGGCTGATCGTACTGGGAGATTTGGTACCCCTTGGGCAGATCCGGATAGAAGTAGTTCTTTCGCGCGAACCTAGAGAGCGAGTTGACGCGGCAGTTGATTGCCAACGATGCGCGGACCGCCAGCGAAACCGCCTCTTGGTTGAGAACGGGCAGGGCCCCCGGAAGTCCGAGCACGACCGGGTCGGTCTGGGAGTTGGGCGGGTTGCCGAAGGCGTGCGTCGAATGGGAGAAGATTTTCGTCCTGGTCTTGAGCTGGATATGCACCTCAAGCCCAATCACGGGCTCGTACTTGGCGATAGTCGCCGGGTCGGCCAGGTCTACTTCCACGGCTTGCATGGGTGAGTGGCTCGGAAGGAGCCGGGACTCCATCTTACCAGCGGGTATTTCCCGCCAGGAACGCCCGTTGAGCGCCGTGCCGGGACTCCGCCAGTGGGGGCCTCCGCCGCCGGTCCGGGTCGTCAAGCTGCTCGGCAATCGACTGCCAGGATGGCCGCAACGTCCGTCGCTGTCGAGTGAATCGCGGATCGGATAGCGGCTAGGTGCGTCAAAACGGGCAGAATAGTCGATGTATGCTCGACTTCATCTGCCCGCGATGCGGAGCCAGCGTGGACTTGGAAGACGAAGTGTGTCCGCATTGCGGCGCACCTCAGCGTGGGGACCCGGACGAAACCGCGGAGCTGTCGGCACCAGCAGGCATAGCAGACCTGCCGGAGCCCAGTGTCCCGCAGCCGGTACCTGCGGAGCCGGAACGATCGTCGACGGTCGAATCCCCGCCGCGTGCAGTTGCCGAGCGCCCCTCGCGCCGTCCCGGGTCCCTTCAGGTCCGACCGTGGCACTACGGGCTCTTCGCCGGAGTCCTCGGCGTTGCGATCCTGGGTGCGATTGCCTTGTCCGGAGGGTTCGGTGGCCTCCGGTTCGAGGATCCACCGGATGGGGACCTGTCTCGGGTCGAGGCGTTCGGAATCGGCGTGCTTGGGCCAGTCGAGGTGTCGGGAATCCGGCCCTATTACGACGACGACTACCAAGCGCATGTGAGGGCTTTCGTGGCGAACCACTCGAACGAGGAGGCGTCGGTTGCGTTTCTGGCGCTGATGCGAGTCCGTGAGGCCAGTGAACAAGCGCCGCCGCTGGCGACCTTCGAAGTGGTGATCAGCAACCCTCTGCCGCCCAAGGGTGGTACGGAAATCGATGTCCCGCTCCGCGCAATGGGCACCTTGCAGAGCCTGCCGCCGTGGAACGAGATTCGGGTTGACCTTGAGGTACTGGGTTCGAGGTCGGAATAGCCAGAACAAAGCTCGCTCCTGGAAGGGCCGTCAACGCTGGGCCCTTCGCCGGGTACTGAGAGCCGCCCGTCTCCTCGTGATTCGGGCGTCGTGCTGTTCGCAGGGTGACTGATGGGCACCGGCAAGCCCGCCGACATCGCGACCACCCCAAGTTCGGGCTGAATTGCCCGACTGCGTATCGGGGACCCGAGGCCGACCAAGAAGCGATCCTGTCCCGTCCCGCGGAATAATGTCTATGCGATGACTGCCCTCACTTCGCGCCGGGAGTTTACGACGATGCTGGCCGGGAGCGCTTTTGCGTGCGCACGCGCCGAGCCTCCCCTCAACGTCCTGTTCGTTGCTTCCGACGATCTCACTTCCACGCTGGGCTGCTACGGCCACCCGGTCGTCAAGTCCCCGAACATCGACCGGCTCGCGGCCCGGGGTGTTCGGTTCGACAACGCATACTGCCAGTTTCCGTTCTGCGGCCCCAGCCGCGCCTCGCTGATGACCGGCCTTCGTCCGGACACGACCGGCGTCGTGACCAACGCGGAAGTCGACTTCAGGAAGTCGCATCCTGACGCCGTCACGCTTCCGCAGCTCTTCAAGAACAGCGGCTGGCGCTCGATGCGGGTCGGCAAGATGTTCCACATGGGCGTGCCGGGCGGCGTCGGCACCATGGCCCATCAGGACCCGCCTTCGTGGGATGTCTCGATCAGCCCGCCCGGGGACGAGCACGAGAGCGTCGGACCGGGGGGCGATCCGAACCCCGATTTGCGACACGGACTGAAAATGCAATGGGTGCGAGCAGCTGACGCCACGGGCCAGGCGGACAACGCAGCCGCCGACACCGCGATCGAACTGCTCCAATCAGTGGCCGACCAGCCGTTTTTCCTCGGTCTTGGATTTGTCCGGCCTCACACGCCCTTCGTCGCTCCGGCTCGATTCTTCGACATGTACCCGCTGGAGGGCATCGAACTCGTCTCAAACCCGCCGGACGACCTCGAGGACATCCCCTTGCCCGCGAAGAACCTCCGGCCGTTCCTCTGGAATCACATGGGAATGAGCGAGCAGAACCAGAGGCTTGCCCTGCGCGGCTACTACGCCTCCGTGTCCTTCATGGACTACCAGCTCGGCCGGGTTCTGGACGAACTGGAGAGGCTTGGTGTGGCCGACCGCACAGTCGTCCTCTTCTTCGGCGACCACGGATGGCACCTTGGCGAGCACACGCACTGGCAGAAGATGAGCCTGATGGAGGAGTCCGTGAAGGCACCCCTCATCATCTCCGCGCCGGGCAGCCGCGGAGCCGGACGCTCGTGTCGGGCGCTAGTGGAGTTTGTCGACTTCTATCCCACGCTGGCTGACCTGTGCGGCTTGGAGGCCCCCACCGGACTTGAGGGGGTGAGCTTGACCCCGCTGCTGGACGATCCTTCAGGATCAGTCAAGGACGTTGCGTTCTCTCAGGTGCAGTGGGAAGACCGCATTTTCGGTCGCACCGTCCGGACGGACAGCTACCGGTACATCCGCTGGGATGGGGATGGTGGCGGCGAGGAACTCTACGATCACATGGCAGATCCCCGCGAATTCACGAACCTTGCCTTGGATGTCCGGCACGAGGACACGCTCGCACGGATGCGGTCCAGGCTTGAGG
The DNA here is from genome assembly GCA_964461235.1 of uncultured Bryobacterales bacterium. GTDB lineage: Bacteria > Acidobacteriota > Terriglobia > Bryobacterales > UBA6623 > VXMF01. Next base: position 32,314 of record CAYWUV010000017.1, read on the forward strand.
AGGGGCCGTCCCGGTCGCAGCTGTAGACGAGCGTTTCGGACGCGGCTGTCATTGGCACGTGCCACGATTCCGACGCGGTGCCGAGCAGCCCCTTTCGGCACCCATGGAACTGGCCATAAGGCCGCCCGCAAGGACTCGTACAATAAACCCTTAGGCGGTTTGCTCGGGCTGCAGAAATCAATCGTGGGAATGCTCGACACCGTGGTTCGCCTGCTCGATTTTCTTTGGGCATCGTTCCTTCTGCTGTCGCCCATGCTGCTGCTAGGTCTCTTCCTGGCGGGTATCATCCACGTTCTGATTTCCCGGTCCACGGTTCTTCGGTGGCTCAGCGGCGACAACATCCGGTCGGTTTGCGTCAGCGCGGCCGTGGGCGTCCCCATTCCTCTCTGCAGTTGCTCGGTCGTCCCGGTCGTTGCGGAGATGCGCAACAAGGGGGCGTCGCGCTCGTCGTGCTTGTCCTTCCTGATCACCGCGCCTGAAACCGGTGCGGACTCAATCCTCGTTACGCACGCGTTTTTCGGATTCGCTGCCGCGGTGGTCCGTCCGCTTGTCAGCTTCATCACCGCCGTCGCCTCAGGCATCGCCTGCATCGGGCTGGTCAAGGACGGAAGCGACCGAAATGGCGCTAGCGACTTGCACGAGCACCGGCACGACCCCGAAGGTTGTTCGCACGCAGATGCTGACTGCGCGCACGGCCACAGCAGGCACACGCCGTTGGTGCCGGGCTCCGAAGACTGCTATGTTTCCCCGGCGCAGCTCAAGGCCATGGCGCTTGCGTGCCTGCCTCGTTTCTCGCGCAAGGCCGATCCGACGCTGTCGGCTGTCGAGCCTGCCTTTGGCGAGTCCTCCCGGTCCGGTGGTTCACGAGGGGAATCCGTATCGGTGGCCCACGAGGAAACTCCGGGTCTCGGCAAGGTCGTGAAGCACATCTCCCGGTACGGGTTCGTCGAGGTGGCTGACGACATCCTCTTCGCGTTGGTAGTGGGCATCTTTCTCGGGGGCCTTCTCTACCTGGCGGTTCCCGACGGCATGCTTTCGAGCGACTATGCGCGTTGGATCTCGTATCCGGTCATGGTGCTGGTCGGCATTCCCTTGTACATCTGTGCTTCGGCCAGCACGCCCATCGCCGCTGCGCTGGTCGCCAAGGGGCTGAGTCCGGGCGCTGCGCTGATCTTCCTGATGACGGGCCCGGCGACCAACAGCGGCACCATCGCGATCATCGTCAGCCAGTTCGGGTCCCGGTTCGCCTCGGTTTACGTCGCGGGCGTGATCGCGGTCACAACGGTGATCGGAATCGCCATCGACGCGGTCCTCATCGGCCTGGGACTGACGCTGCCGGTCAACCTGTCGGCCTCGGATTCCCCAGCGATCCAAACGATCGAGTGGACTGCTGCATTCGCCCTGATGGCGCTGATCATTTGGCGTTTTCGCCATGGAGCGTTGAAGAGCGGCTACCGCGACCTGGTCTCCAACCTCAGTTCGATCTTCCGACACAGCCCGTAAGAGTGCGAGCGCTTCCAGGGGCCCGGAACGCCAGTCGCCGCTACGGACCAACATTGCGACGGATGCGCGCGTCGCGTTCCCGGACCTGATCGGTGTCGTGCGTTCCCCTACGGGTCGGTCAGAGGCCCAGGTGCGCCTTGGCGTACTCCAGGCAAGCGCGATTGTTCTGGTCCTCCATTCGAAACCGATCGGCGGACGGAAGGTGGCTGATTCGCGGAAGGGGCTTCGCCGAGCTGCGGACAGCCCGCATTGCCGCCGCCAGGTCGCGCCCGGGTACGCGCCGCATCGTTATCCAGTAATCCTCGCCCAGGCAGGGTACCTTCAGCGGGTCCCGCGTGATCATCTCCAGCGTGAACCGCACGTCGGGCCGGGCCGATCGGATCGAATCCACGACGGCCTTCAGGTCCAGGCAACCATCCCCGAACGGAACCTCGGCGAGCAGAAAACCCTCCTCGTAGGGTTCAAGCCCCATATCCTTCAGGTGGACGGAATTCGCATACGGTGCGAAGGCTCGCACGGTCTCCAGTGGATCCTCCAGTAGCGACATGTTGTTGCCGGTGTCAATCGTCACGCCTACCGAAGCGCTGTCGATGCGCTTGAGAATCCGAAGCATCTCATCGATGCGCCAGTCCTTGTGGTTCTCGATGGCGAGCCGGACTCCGTGCTTCCTGAGGATCGGTTCGGCCCGGGTCAGCGACTTCCAACTGGTTCGTGCAAACTCGTTCCAGTCCTCGAGCGTCCTGAAGGTCTCATACCGGCGACCGCCGAGCATCACCGTCCGGATCACCGAAGCCCCCGCGGTCCGAGCTGCTCGTACCGTCCGCTCGAACAGTTCCAGACCCTCTCCGTCGTCCCGGGGCAGCCGGGCAGAAACCTCGAGGTACATGCCGTATTCTGCAGCCTTTTCCCGTAACTTCGCGCAATACCTCTCGTCCAGCGAGGCCAGCGAGGCCTGGATGCCCTCAGCGCCCAACTCCTTGCAGTACTCGAGGAATCGCAGTGTCTCGGTGAATCGCTGCGACGGCTCGACGTCACGGTCTGCACTGGCTCGCTGCATGTAAGCGGCAGTTCCGACTCCCATTCGGAAGTTCGGGTTGGCCGAACTGGCTGAGGTCGCTGTTGCCGCGATTCCGAGGCTGGCGCTGACAAACTCCCGCCGTGTGCCGGTCATCGCCCCAGTCTGGCACAGTCTCTGGCCCCAGTGAACGGCTCTGCGAGCGCCCGGGCGCGCTGTCCGCTTTCCCCGCGGTGGCCACTCGTAGTCCCGGCCTAGCGCCGGGAGGGGGGCCTCAATCCCTGCGCCTGTTATAGCGGATGAACGGTGTCAATACCCCGATTCGGTCGTACAGGCGACGGGCGGATGCATTGAAGTGCTGCGTCGTCCAGTACACGTTGGGGCAGCCCGCTGTATCGGCCGCCGAGTAGACACCTTCGATTAGGGCGCGCCCGGCTCCCGTTCCCCGATCCCCCTCTTCCACGTACAGATCCTGCAGGTAGCAGACGTTCTCGACGCTCCAGCAGTGGCGGTGGAAGAAGAAATGCGCGATCCCGATCGTTCGGCCCGCCCGGGTTGCCACCAGGCATCGAAACTCATTCGGTTCGCCGGACAGCAGCCGCGAAAACGTCGTCCGGTACACGACCTCGGGAACGGAGGTTTCGTAAAACCGCAGGTACAGTGTCCAAAGCCTCCGCCATTCGGGCTCGTCGCTCGCAACCAACTGTCGGATTTGCAGATCAGGCACGACCGTCACTCTAACAAGCCTGCGTTCACGGCTCCTCTTGCTGTCCGATCCATAGCCCGCCCGCACAGGATGGCCGTGCTTTGAGGGGCGTCCGGGAAGGTTTGAGGAGCAGTGGTTGCTCGGGTCAGAAGGCGGTGAACGGGGGCTTGGTTTCAATCTTGGCTGTCTTGGAGCACGGCGGCTGTCGCACCATGGTCGCTTGCTCCCACCTGTATGGCGGTCGGGAAGCCGCCCAGCCCTTTACGCTACCAGCGCACGGTTCGGGACGGATGCCCGAATCCTTCTTCGGGTCAGCTTATGGGCATCATTGCGAACCCGTTTGTCGTGGGCGCATTCGTCTTGGACCAGCCGCACTTATGGCAGCCCTTGTCATCGATGAGCTCGTAACCGGTCCTTGCCCGGAGAACAGGCACAAGGTGACCTGAGACCGAGCCTTCGGGCTGCCCAGCAGTGATCCGATCGCAACTGACTGGCCTTGGTGCATCACTAACGCCCGGCGGGCCAGTGCTCGACCTTGATTTCGCGCATGGGAAAGTCGCTTGGATTGCCGGTGGCGAGCACAGCAGATGCGGCGCGAGCAGCCGCAGCGATCAGACAGTCTGCCTGTGACAACGTGACGCCTTGGGTGGCGAAGAGACGTCGCCATTCGCCAGCCTGCCGACCTTGCTCTCGAGTAATCGGCACGATTCGAAGGCCGTCAAAGAGCTGCTCGACCGCCGTGATCTCGGCCGTCCGAACGCCCCGGCAGATCTCCTCGACGTTGACCGTAGACGTGCAAAGTGTGTCTCTGCCGGCGAGCAGTTCATCGATCCTCTCGACCACAGGTCTTCCCCGAAGGAAATCGATCAGGACAGTGGTGTCCAAGAGGACAAGCATCGACTCATCCAAGGCGCCGTGAGTCGCCGCGGCGTTGTCGGGTCACCCACGCGGCAGGGTCATCGTCCCACTCGTGCTCACTGTCGGCGAAAACGCCGGCAACCTGACGCAGGAGCCTCGTGCGACGGTGCCGGTCGACTGCAGCGAGAACCGCCTCCCGCACGAACGCGCTGCGTCGGCGCGAGCCAGAGATGGCATCAATTTGGGTGACGATCTCATCGTCGAGGTTGATGTGCATTCTCATGTGTCTTATATTAACACATAATAGTGTGAAGGACTTGGTGTACGCCCATGAGGAGTCAGCGTGCACACACTGTCAGGATGTTCGTTCAAGTGCCAGCGTGGTTCATGGTGTCAATATTGGGCTGTAGTTCCACTCGCCGAAAACGTCGACCCGCTCGCGCCGGCCGAGAGAAGCTGGCAGGTTGAGGCCGGGACGGCGGCCAAGCCATCGAACGACCGTCTTGGGCGTTTCAATCCGGGTAGGGGGCCGAAGGAGGGGTGCGGCGTGGGTGCGGTTGCCGTCCGCACGAGCCAAGCCGTACCGGCTGGCACTTCGATTGGGGTCCCGGTGCCTACAGTACCGGGGGACTCGTGTCCGAGCCTCCTACTTCGCACGAGGCCGCATCAGGCAAACGCTAGACCTGATGCCGAGGACTCCGGGTTTTCCTTGAACATGGAACGCTTCGCCGCGTTTCGCAGCCTGGCCTCTCTGGCAATAGTCAGTTGCCCTGGAAGCGGTCACTCACTGCGGCCCTCCGCAATCATCACCAGAGTCGGAAGGACGAAAAGAATGAACACGCCGGACAGCACCACGCCGCCAATCATGCTGACCACGAACGGCACGAGGAATACCAGGTCGTCGCTGCGCTCGTAGAGCAGGGGAGACAAGCCCAGGATCGTCGTCGCACTCGTCAGGAATACAGCACGGAAGCGGTGGCGGGTTGCCGCCGATGCAGCGGCGATTGCCGGGGTCATCGGATACCGCAAGCGAATCGTGTTGTACCGGTCCAGCAGCACCAGGGCATCGTTGACCACGACCCCGAAAACCGCAATGATCCCGAACAGCGACATCGCCGTCAGGTCCCATCCGAGCACCCAGTGCCCCAGGATCGCGCCAGCGAAGGAAATCGGGAAGCCCGCGACGGCAACTAGGGGCTTCCAATAGCTCCGCAAGAAGGCCGCCATCAATGCGTACATTCCCAGCAGCACGACAGGTACCAGCATGCCCATCGTCTGCAACATGGCCCGCTCGTCACGCACACCGCCCTCGATGTCGACCTGCAGTTCGGGATACTTGGCCAGCAATCCGGGAAGGAACTCCTGGGCGACTCTTCGTCTTGCCTGAATGGGAGTGATGATCTCCGCGTCCGCTCGCGCGCTCACCAAGCCAGCGCGCTTGCCGTCGATACGTGTCAAGGTCGCCAGTTCGCGCCGCTCGGTCAGGGTCGCCACCGTGGACAGAGGCACTTCCCCCCCGCCGGTGCGACGGATGCGTTCAGTCGCCAGTTCCTGGAGGTTTCGTCGCCGCTCGGGCGGGTAACGCACCATGACCTTGACCTCTTCATGCCCGCGCTGAATCCGCTGCGCTTCTATGCCGTGAAAGTTGGCGCGCAATTGAAGTCCAATAGCGGCTGGAGTCAGTCCCGCTGATTGTCCGGCTGGTGTGAGCCCGATCTGGAGATGACGCTTTCCCAACGTAAGGCTGTCGGAAATCTGGAAGACTCCGGGCATCGTCGCTAGGAAGGACTTCATTTCCGACGCGGCAGACATCAGGGCCTCTGGGTCGTCGTGTTTCAATGCGTACGAGACTGTTGGCCTGGTCCGAATCCTCGAGCTCTGGAACTCGATCTTCTCCAGCTGTGAGAGTTCGCCGATTGTCTCGCGCCAGGTTCGTTCGATCTCCGCGGGAGCAGCGCGACGGACTGGCCGGCTGTTGAGGTGCGCCCTCACTGCGGCCAAATGGCTTCCGGCAGGATCCTCCCCGATTGTTCGCGAGATCGCAAGGTGGCCAACGAGGACGCTGACTCCATTGATCGACTCGCCTGGCAGTTGCTCGTTCATCGAGTAGGCCGCGTCCGCTACATGCTCTGCGGCGGCCAGCGTCGTTTCGAACGGCGTGCCGACTGGCATTTGCAGGTCGACTTGAACGTTGTCCGGGAGGTTCATCTGCTCGTCGAAGAGGATGATGCGAACCGCCTCCGTGCCCACCAGCAGCAGAGAGAACAGTACGAGTGCGCCTCCGACAACGAGAGTCGAGCGGATATGTTGTACGGACCACGAGACGGCCGGCACCACGGTTCGCTCCCGGATCTCGTCGATCCAGTCCGCCACCCGGGCCTGCAGCGCGCTCAACGGCCATAGGCTCCAACGACCCTCGTGGGAAAGATGAGCAGGCAGAATGAGGAAGGACTCGATGAGCGAGACTGCCAGAACGAAGAACGCCACAAGCGGAAAGACATTCACCAGCTGATAGGTCGTCGCGGTCACGAACAGGAATGGCACGAACGCCAGGATCGTCGTGCATGCGCCGATAGTTATTGGACTCGCTACCGCTTTGACGCCGGCCACGGCCGCATCCAATGCGCCCTTACCTCTGTCTCGCTCGGCGGCGATGCTCTCGCCGACCACCAGAGCGTCATCGACGACGAGGCCGATCATCAGGAAGAGCGCGATCATCGTCCCCAAGTTCAAGGTCAGGTTGGCTGGCTCAAAGAAGACGAGCGAACCGATGAAGGAGAACGGAATGCCGACAGTGATCCAGACCGCAGCGCGCAGATCAAACACAAGCACGAGCAGCACAAAGACCAGTACCGCCCCAATCACCCCGTTCCTCAGAATCCCCGACTGCCTGGCGAGTGCCGGCTGGGCCGTGTCGTTCCAGACGCTTACTGCTACATCTTGGGGAGGTTCGTAGAGGGCAAGCCAATTCCCGATGTCGTCAGCCATCTGGACCACGGACTGTTGCGGAGTGGCCTCGACTCGAACGAACACCGCCGGCGTGTCGTTGACTTTCGAGACAACATCCTCATCGACGAAGGCATCGCGGATCGCTGCCACTTCGCCGAGGGTGACGATGGTGCCATCGAGCCGAGTGATGAGTGGAATGGCCTCGAATTCCTCGCCTATGGTGCGCTTACCGACGGTATGCAGCACCACGCCGCCTGATTCCGTGCGCAGCTCGCCGAACGTCAGGTTCAGGGAGGCACGCTGGACCATGTTCGCCACTTGGGAAATGGAAAGATCGTTTCGGCGCAGCTCCTCCTCGCTCAGCTCAATGGAGATTTCGCGATCACGGGTTCCCACCAGCCGCACCTGAGAGATCGACGGCAGTTCCAGCAATTCGCTGCGGACGTCCTCGGCCGCGCGTCTTAGCTCGTCCTCGCCGACCTGGGCCGAGGAAAGTGCAAGGGTCATCACCTCGATATCCAAACGACGGAGCTTCACCTCCGGCCGCTCCGCGTTCGGCGGCGGAAAGTACTCGATGCTCTCCACCGCATTCTCGACATCGCGTAGGACCGTTCCGGAATCCGCAAACGTGGCCAGCTCGATATCGATCAGGCCGAGGTCCTCGGTTGCGGTAGCAACTACCCGCTCCACGCCCGGAAGACCGATCACGCTCTCCTCGATGCGCCGATTGATGTCCTCCTCCACCTCTTGCGACGACGAGCCAGGCGCACGTACCGTCACGCTGATCGATCGCAGATCAATTGCCGGAAAGTTCTGGACGGCGAGCTGCAATCCAGAAACGACCCCGCCCAGGATGAAGACCAGCATGAGCAGGTTGGCGGCGACGGGATTGCCTGCAAAGTAGGCGATCAGGCCCTTTTTCTCGGCGTTTTCCGATCGCGCGGAGCGTTCGGATTCAGTGGTGCCCATGGCAGAGTCCCCTTCAGTCCGTCACTGCGACCGCCAGTCCCTCTCGGGCTCCGGGAAGGGTACCGACCACCACACCCGCTCCTGCGTCGAAAGCCCGGACCACCCAGCCTTCAGCCGTCCGCCCAACAGTGTCCGGCTCGAACGATCTCAGCACGCCTCCCTTCACGACCCAGACGCTGTCGCGTTCCTGAAGAACTGATTCCGGAAGCACGTAAACCTCTTTGTAACTGGGGCCTTGAATGGCTACCCGAACGAACGCCCCTGGCACCGGTAGGGAACTAGCGCGCGCGTTGGCGGAGAACTTCAGGAACACTGTCGCCAGACGTGTCTTGGGCGCAACTACCGAGGAGACCCGTGCAACTCTGGCCCTCCAGCTTCCCATCTGTCCAGAAACCCGAGCGACGCGACCGATCACGGGGGCCAAATGATCCAGGTCCCGTTGCTCGATCGGCACGTCCACTTGCAGAGCGGAGGGCCGGTACACAACTCCCAAGGCGGTTCGCCCAACTAGGTTGATCGGACCGACCAGCTCGCCCACCTCGACATCCGATGTCATCACACGGCCGTCGTACGGGAAGGAGACGTTCGTGTCCTTGAGGCGCAGCTCCGCCAGCTTCAGCACGGCTCGCGCCTTTTCCAACTCGGCCTCGGCCTCGGCGATCTTGGGCAGCCGACGCACCCATTCGGACGCCTCGACCCCGGGGTTCTCGAGAGCGAATCTCCGGGCCTCCTCCTCGCCTCGCGCCCTTTGGGCCCAAACGCGGGCCTCGGCCTCCCGAACGGCCATGGTCGCTGCCTCGACCTGCAGTTCGTACTTGGTGGGATCGATCCGGATAACGGACTCTCCGGCCGCGAACGACCCGCCGTTGCTGAACTTCGGCGAGACCCAAACCACGCGCCCCACGACCTCGGACGCCACCGACGCCTTCTCTTCAAGCGTCACCGAACCTGTCAAATCGACTGTCAACGATTGCTCGGTCGGCACCGGTTGGATTACGGTCACCGTCGGTCGGTCGCTGCCCGGCGACGGATCAGGCATCGCACCCCGATCTACGCGGGCGGGTGCGCGGGCAAAGTAAAGGGCTAGCGCGATCGCGCCAAGGATGAAGACCAACTGGGCGTAGCCGCGCCATTCTGGCCTGCCGGATCCTTTCCCGGAGCTAGTGGGTTCTTCCAGCATTTGAGGTTCCTCGGTTCGAAGTGGACGACCTCAGCAGGAGGTCTCGATCATCGGCGTTACTGCTTCGCTGGCGTCGTCGATCTGGCACGGGTTCGAAGCTCCAATGAACTATCCGCGAGCCACCTTGAGAGATGGCTCGGTGAGTTGGCAACTGCATGAGATTCTGGTAATAGTCACTGCTCAGGCCAGTCTCGTGGACCGACTCAGGCTCGCCATCGGTCGGCGCGGAACCTACGAAGTGTACCGGTCTTATTCCCCGCACTTCCGGTCGCCCGCCGGGTTGGCGAAGCATGATGGCCCATGGGTCCGGGTTTGTCCCTTCAAGTCGAACAGCATTGAATATGGTACGAACCAGCCACTGCAGGTTGGCTGAAGGGGCTGCATGCGGAGTCCCAACTGAGGGAGGTCCTAGCGCTGTGCCCGCCCTGATCCAGAACTGTCGGTCCATCCAGCAGGGGATCGCGGGGCGCGGCCTAGACTCGGTTTGGCGCTGGATGCCCGGTCTGGACAGAGTAGTTCCGCTTATCGACCCGGGCGTTGCCTTGATGCGACTGGCTGGTAACGCCGCCACGGATGCGTGTTGGAGCGTTCGATCGCCCGCCCCGTCGTGGCGGTTGGCATTCGCGGCCTCGCCCGCCACGCATCTCGTTCCCAGCGGTGCCGGCGGACTCCCAGGTCCTACACCTCGGAGTTTCCATCCTGTCACTGCCTGCCTCATTTCTGGCCTGCTACGCCGTGGAACGCCGACGGGCAGGGGACACTTGTAACCTCCGCTAGCCACCTGTGAACAGATTGTACCCAATCGGCGTTCCGTAAGTGATTGTCCCGTGATGACTTAGCGAGGATTCTGCAGCGAGAAGCTCCAGCGGCCGGCTGCAAGGCTCTCCGCAGCATGCCTCGTGGAATTAGGTCGCTGGCTATCAGGCAGGTGGGTGCCGGATCAGCATTAGAACCCGATCACATTTCTAAGTTCTTTGTTATCAATGGAGTCTAGTGCGAGACTAGTTTTGTGGCGCTGAAGGTGGGCCTGCCCCATGTCACCCGCCGAGGGTTTGGTCCGGGCCGGAGCGTCTGCGATGCCAAATGCGTAGTCCGCGAATCGCAAACCAGCTTGGACTGCACGGGCGGAACCGCCAAGAGCCGACGAGGAACACGCACATGAAAGTTGCGGCCCGAAACGGAGGGGACGGCGTGTCGGCGGAACGTTCGCAACCCCAAGTCCCCATTGCGATCGTGGGATACAGCTACCGCATGCCCGGGGGTATCGGTTCCGACGACGAGTTCTGGCGCCTGCTCAGCGAACGCGAGATTGTCCAAGAGCTGATCACCAACCGCTACGGCAGGGGTTATCGGCCCGTCGGTGGATTCTCCGGCCCGGGGCGGTTCGCGAGCCCCTATGAAGGGCTGATCCGCGACGACGCGGAAAAGCTATTCGATCGCAGTCTCTTCGGTCTGTCGCAAAACGAGGTTTTGTCGATGGATCCCCAGATGAGGATGCTGTTGACCTGCGCTTGGGAGACGTTCGAACGCTCCGGTTGGACCCTCCATTCGTTACGCAACAGTCGGACCGGCATCTTCATCGGCGCTCAGGTTCCCCCAGTGGCCAACTGGCGGCCCATGCGCGGAGCCTCCCCGTTCGATGTGACGAGTATCAGCTTGGCCATGGTGGCCAACCGCATCTCCTATCACTTCAACCTGATGGGACCGTCGACCACGTATTGCACGGCCTGTTCGGCTAGCCTGACGGCGTTGCATGCCGCGATGAACGCGTTCCGATGCGGCGATTGCGACCAGGCCCTCGTCGGCTCCGTCAATTACTTGGGAACAGCGAGGCTGAGCGCTTCCTTCAATGCCTTGGGCGTCATCAGCCCGGATGGCAAGTGCCATTCCTTCGACGCGGAAGCCAACGGGTACATGCGCTCCGAAGGGGCGTTCACCTATGCGATCAAGCCACTGGAGGCCGCCGAAACAGACGGCGACCGCATTCTCGCCGTCGTGGAGGCAACCGCCTTGAACGCAGCCGGAGCCGCCGACGACAGCGCCAGCCTCTCTCAAGGCCGCTACATTACCGCGCCCACCCGTCACGCGCAGGTGGAACTCATGCAACAGGCCTGCGTCAGGGCGGGGCGCTACCCGCAGGAATTCGACTATATCGAGGCCCATGCGACCGGCACTGTCGTGGGTGACCGGGTCGAGGGAAATGCCATCGCGACGGCGTTCGGCGGCGTGGCCCGCGACGTACCGCTACGCATCTCGAGCGTCAAGAGCAACGTCGGCCACATGGAAGCCGCGGCGTTCCACTGCGCGCTGCTCAAGGTCATTCTGATGATGCGGCATCGCACGTTTGCCCCGACTTCCAAGAACTTCCTGGTCCCCAATCCGGAGATCGACTTCGACAGCTGCCCGATGCAGGTGCAGACTTCCTGCGAACCTTTTCCCGACCGCCCGGTGGTGGTCGGGATCAACTCATTCGGCTTCGGAGGAGCCAACGGACACTGCGTGGTGCGGGAATACCGCCCATCGCGGCCGATACGCCGCTCGGTTCCGCTGGCCCCCGAAGCCGGCTACATGATTCCTCTGTCCGCCCGCACCCAAGGGGCCTTGGTCCGAAGCGCGGAGTCACTGCGGCGCACGCTGCGCAAACACGAGTTCGATCTCTATACTCTGGCTGGCAATCTCGGCCGTCGCCGCACGCATTTCGCCACGCGCACCTCCTTCGCGGTGACCAACCGGCAGGAGTTGGCCAAGGCCCTGGACGCATTCATCCAAGAACCGGCACCGGTCGCCACCGTGGAGGAGGGCCAGCACCGGCTGGCCATGGTGTTCTCCGGTCAGGGCACCCAATGGGCGGGGTGCGGGCGCGAGCTGTACGACGCAGAACCCGTATTTCGGCGCGCTATCGATGGTATTGAGAAGCACTGGCGGGACCACTCTGACATCTCGTTGCGGGAAGCCTGCTTTTCCGCTCCGCAGGAGGAACTCGACGAAGTTCGCCTCGCCCAGCCTGTCATCTTCATGATCCAGTGCGCGCTGGTCGAGCTGCTCAAGACTTGGGGCGTCTATCCGGATTGCGTGGTCGGGCACAGCTCTGGCGAGGTAGCCGCCGCATACGCCTCCGGGGCACTGTCCTTGGAGGAAGCCACCCGGCTTGTCTTTCACCGTGCCACTTTGCAGCAGCGCACAGCCGGGTCAGGTCGAATGCTCGCCGTCGGCCTCGACCGGAAGGGCGTGCAGGACTTGCTTCACTCCCTGGGAATCTCCTTTCGGTTCGGAAACGACGGGGAATGGGGGCCAGCAGGGGTGGAGATCGCCTGCGAGAACGCGCCCGCCAACACCGTCGTCTGCGGCAAGGAAGAGGCCTTGCGACCCGTCATGGAGGAGCTGGACCTCCGCCGTGTGCAGAACGTGTTGCTGCCTGGCAATATTGCCTTCCACTCCGGCGCCATGGAACCGATCCGAGACGCCGCTCTGCAGGCCCTCTCTTTCCTGGATGATTGGGAATCCGACCCCGAGGTCCCTTTCGTCTCCTCGGTCTCCGGCGAGGTAACGACTCGGCTAGATAGCGCCTATTGGTGGTCGAATATCCGCCAGCCGGTGCGGTTTGCGGCAGCGATGGAGACCGTCCAACTCAGGTACCACCCCGATGCGGTGTTGGAAATCGCCCCCCACTGCTCCCTGCAACCCACTATCGCGCAGTGCCTGGAAGGAAACGTCCGAGAGCCGGTCTGCCTGCGGACGCTGACGCGGGACAGCGATGCCGGCCTCGATTTCCAGGAGGCCTTGGGCTCCCTGTTCAGAGCCGGCGTAGCGCTCGACTTCGCGGCCCAGTATCCGCGACCGGAGCCGATCTCCCACCTACTTCCGGGCCATCCCAGGGAAGAGCAAGCGACGATCGACATCATGTGTGACAACGAGATGTTCGTCCGGCAGGGCGAATACTCGCACGGTCCGTTGGTTGGCCACAAGGTTCCCTGCGGACACCCGCTGTTCGAAGCCCGGCTGTCGGACAAGGACTTCCCATGGCTGGCGGACCACCGGGTTCACCATGCGGCGATCATGCCCGCGGCCGGTTACATCGAACTGATCCTAGAGGCCTTGAGGGGTGTTCCGGTCTACTTCGAAGTGCTCGAATTCTTGCAGCCATGTCCTATCCCAAAGTCGGCGGTACGGCTACAAACAGCCTTGCATCCGGTCGTCTCGGCACGGGACGAGTTCAACTTCACCATCTCCTCCAGGGCCTACGATGTCGACGCAAGCAGTGAACTGCATTGCCGCGGCAAGGTGCGCCTCTTGGGCGACGACCACGCGGTGGAGGTGCCCGGCCGGCTAGCGGGTATCGACAGGACCCACTTCGAATCGTCGTTTCTCGCCGATGACCGTGACTTTTACGAGCGCCTGGAAGCGGTCCTGAGCGAAACCTTTCAATACGGTCCGTACTTTCGAACTATTCGGCGGGTTCAAGTGGACAAGATTTCAAGATCCTACCTCTTCGACGTAGAGATGGACGAAGGTTTGTGGACGACAGGTCGCGACGAGGGTTACGTATCCTGTCCTCCGTTAGTCGACGGTGGGCTCCAAATATTCCTGTACCACTTGCTGACCGCCGCCGATCTGTTCGCCATACCGCAGCGCGCCGAAGGCATGACTTTCCTCCGCCGGCCAAGCGGACCCCGGATTACCTGCCATGTCACCAAGCCTCGAGACGATTGGATGAATGCGAACGAACGGGGACAGTACTCCGTGCGTCGCGGCGAGAGGTCCGGAGGCAGCATCAGCTTCTATGACGGCGAGACGGGTAATCTCGTCGCGCACATCGGCGAATATACCTATTTCACCTCCAATCCGCGCTGGAATGACCTGCCGAACAGCAAGCACCGGATCGTCTGGCAGCCGAAGTTCGTCCCTGACGGTCAGGCGCTGATCGACCGCTTGCGCCTAGACGAGGTCGAGCCCGCCGCTCTGATCGAGGCACTCGAGCAGCCTCGGGATGGCGAGGTGCAGTCCAGTCATCTCGTCGAATTGGCGGGGGATCGGGAGCCGGACCGCACCGCCCTGAAGGGCTGCGTTGGCAGTCTGTCCAGGGCCGACAGCCGCAGCGAATACTGGTTGGTAACAGACAGTGAGAAGAACGCTCGGGACTGCTACGACGCATTCCATCAACACGCCGCCGCCTTGCGTTTCACAAGTGTCGATCCATCTGCGCACCGGGAACCGGAGGCCGGTCTGCTGCGTCCGGCAGCCGCAGAGCTGGTCCTGCTGCACGGCGACGATGCGTCTTCCAGGCCGGAGAGATGGGAATTGGCCCGCCGGCTGGCGGTGGCTGGAGGCCTCGCCCTGGTCCTTCATGACGAAGGATCGGCTGTCGAAGCGGGCGCGGATTGGAGAACCTTACAAGCAGGGCGGCGGTCGACCTTGCTGCAAGCGCCGCCCGCACACGAGCAAGCAGCTGTGGCCGAAGAACTTCCGAGCCCGAGATGGGTACTGGGAGAGCCGGGAAGCTGGGTCTCCCACTGGTTGTCGCTGCTCGGTCAACCGGGATCGGTACACCGGATTCCCAATGAGGATTGGACCGGGGTCGCGCTGCATGCGATCCACGAATGGCCGGACGTAGCGGACCTAAAGGCCATCGATTTCTTCTGCGGCACCGATCCCGGGGATCCGACGGGCGAAGCCCTGGCCGCACGATTTATCGCCTTCGTCCAGGCGCTGACTTCGCACCGAATCGAACAGGCAGGTCGACCGTGCCGGTTCACCGTGGTGACGCGGAGAGCCGCCCACACCGTGGAAGATGCGCGCGGCGGCGTGCTGTGGGGCGCAGTCCGTAGCATGGCGCTGGAGATTGGCGACGAAGCCCAGATTGATTTCCGACTGATCGATCTGGGGGACCCTGGCGACTTGGAAGCCCTGGCATGGCTCGCGCGGTGCGATGTGCGCGAACGCGAGCTGGCGGTGCGCGACGAGCGACTCTGGGCACCGCGGATGGTCAGCGTCAGGGAGCGGTACTTGCCAGTACCGAGTGAGGAGGAGTGCACATACCGGCTCGTCCTGGACAATCCGGGACAAGTCGCCGGCCTGCAGATGAAGACGTACGAACTCTCGCCGCCAGGGCCGGAGGAGGTGGAGGTCAACGTCACGGCGGCGGCCCTCAACTTCCGCGACGTGATGGTTACGCTCGGTCTCCTGCCGGCGCTGGCCTACGAGCGCTCCGCATTGGGACACGAGATCGGCATCGAGGCAAGCGGAGTTGTTCGTCGCGTCGGACCGGAAGTGGGGAATTGCCGTGTCGGGGATGAGGTGGTCTTCATCGCGGGCGGCTGTATCGCCAATCGCGTGAAGGTCAACAAATCCCTGCTCTTCGCCAAGCCCGACGGCCTCAGCATGGAAGAGGCCGCCTCGACGTTGTCGGTCTACGTAACCGCATACTATTCCCTCATCCACACGGCGCGTCTGATGAAGGGGCAGCGAGTACTGATTCACTCTGCGATGGGTGGGGTCGGGCAGGCCGCAATCGCCTTGGCCAAGCATGTGCGGGCCGAGATCTACGCGACCGCCGGCAGCGAGAGCAAGCGCGAGGGATTGCTGGCGCTTGGCGTGCGCGCCGCATTTGACTCCCACAGTTTCGACTGGCATGAAGGGTTGATGGCGGCAACCAGGGGCGAAGGTGTCGACGTAGTCCTGAATTCCCTTGCGGGACGACACATCGAGCTCTGTCTCAAGGCCCTGCGACCGGGCGGCTGGCATTGCGAGATCGGCAAGGTCGACATCTATGCCGACAACGAGCTCGGGCTGCGGATTTTCCGTAAGAACCTGCGTTTCGTGGCGATCGACATCGACCGTCTGATGCTCGACGATTCCTTCCTGACTCGCGAGCTTTCCAAGACCTGCCTCGACCTTATCGAAGAAGGGGCGCTGCCGCCGTTGCCCGTCACCGTGTTTCCTTACGCGGACTACGCCGGGGCAATTCGACAAATGACCACCGGCCAGCACCAGGGCAAGCTGGTTCTGAAGGCACCGCAGGATTCTGACGATCCCGGATTCCCCACCGCCGACGTGCGTCCGCTCTTCGATCCCGATGCAACCTATCTGGTCACTGGGGGCCTGGGCGGCTTCGGACTGAGATTGCTGCCCTATCTGGTCGCCTCCGGGGCGCGTCACCTCACCCTGATGGACCGCGACCCGGAGCGCCTTCGGGATGCGGACTGGATTCGCCGGTCGAGCGCTCTGGCCTATATGGACGAGGAGGTCGAGTTCGACATCATGGCGGGAGACGTCGCGCTCGAAGAGGATGTTCGCCGCTGCGTCGCGCAGGTTCAACGGCCGCTCAAGGGCGTGTTCCACCTTGCCGGCACCTTGGACGACCGCTTGCTGGATGATCTGTCGGCAGAGTCAGTGGCACGCGTCTTCGCGCCCAAAGCCGTTGGCGCGCTTCATCTCCACAGGGCCACGATCGGCCACATGCTCGACTACTTCGTGCTGTTCTCCTCGACCTCCTCGGCGCTGGGCAACCCCGGCCAGATCAACTACAGCGCCGCCAACGGCTATCTCGACGCCCTCGCCGCCAGCCGCCGGCGGCAGGGCCTGCCATGCCTGGCGTACAACATGGCCGCCGTGGCCGATGCCGGCATGGCGGCCCGGAGCCTTCCGGTTCTACGCATGATGAGGGCAGCGGGTCTGCCTCCGGTGAGCAGCGACTTCGCGATCGCCAATTTGGACTACGCCATGCGCGCCATGTCAGAACGGGATCATTTGATCTGCGCACTGCTCGAACGTCCTACATGGGCGGTGGACTTTGCCGACTACATGCGTATCGGACGCGTGATACGCAACCGGGACGCCTTCGAGGCCGGTTTGGCGGGTGAGCTGACGGTTGAGAGCGTAGTGGCGCTGATCGCGGCTAAGGTCGCCGAGCTTTGCGGTCACGACGAGGGAGGAGCCGAAGAACCGCTGTCCAGTTTCGGGCTAACGTCGCTCTCTGTGGCCGAACTTGGAACGTACATCCAGACGCAGTTCAACTATCGTGTAAGCGCACTCGAACTGATGACCACCGCATCCGCCCTGTCTTTGGCCCAGGGCATTGTTCTTGGCCGGGATGAAGACGCCGACGATCCTGATGACGCGAACAAGGACACAATCGTGGAGGTGGCCGCCGAAGCCCGACCTCCCGCTCGCCGTGCACCGTCGATCTTCGCGACACCGCTGGAGAGCCATTTTCCGGACCGCCACGATGCCGGCGAGACCGTACCGGCGATCCACCAGGCTTGATTGATGGGAGGGAGGACGACGATCCATGCCTAAGGCCCTTCTGGTCTATCCCGAGCACCCGCCGACCTATTGGGGAGCCAACTATGCCTTGGAGATGGTCGGCATCAAGGCGGCCTTCCCGCCATTGGGCTTGCTCACCATCGCTGCGATGTTCCCGGCCGAGTACGACCTGCGGGTCGTGGATATGAACGTGGAGCCGTTACGGGACTCAGACCTGGAATGGGCCGACATGGTCTTCACTTCCACCATGATCGTGCAGAGGGTGTCCCTCAAGACTGTTATTGAGCGCTGCAACCGCGCTGGAGTTCCGGTGATTGCCGGGGGACCTCACCCCACCACCTTCCATGATGAGATCGCGGGGGTCGACCACTTCGTGCTTGACGAGGCAGAGGAGATCTTCCCCGTATTTCTGCGCGATCTCGAGAACGGGACTGCCAAGACGATCTACCGAGAGCCACGGAAGCCGGATGTCACTCTTGCGCCGGTTCCACGCTTCGATCTCATCGACCTGGACAACTACTATTCCATGGGCCTTCAGTTTTCTCGAGGCTGCCCGTTCGATTGCGAGTTCTGCGACATCACCAAGCTCTACGGCCGTGTCCCCCGAACGAAATCGCCGGCCCAGATGGTCACCGAGTTCGATTCGTTGCGACGGTTGGGGTGGAAGGGCCCCGTGTTCCTGGTGGACGACAATTTCATCGGCAACAAGCGGGATGCGATGGGGCTTCTTCCGGTTCTCGCTGAATGGCAAAAGGTCCACGGATACCCGTTCACCCTTTCCACCGAAGCGAGCGTCAATCTGGCTCGCATGGACGAGTTGATGGACGCGATGGTCGAGGCCGGATTCGACACCGTGTTCCTCGGTATCGAGACTCCCAACCCGAAGGCGCTGATCAAGACCAAGAAGCCGCAGAACACCAGCAGGAACGAAGAGGACTATCTGTTCCACGCGGTTCGCAAGATCCAGCGGACGGGCATGCAGGTCCAGGGCGGGTTCATCCTCGGACTCGATAGCGACGACGAGGGAGTCTTCGACGCGCAAATCGAGTTCATTCAACGGGCCGGAATTCCGGTTGCGCCGATCTATCTGTTGACGGCCCTCCGCGGGACCGACATGTACGAGCGGCTGAGTTCGGAGAACCGGCTGCTGGACAGGGAGATCGGCACCAGCTCGATGACGCTCAACTTCAAGCCGGAACTGGATCCGGGGGTACTGATCGACGGATATAGACGAGTCACCGCCACCCTATACGATCCCACTCTCGAGAATTACTTCCAGCGCTGTCTGACCCTGTTCGAGCACCTCACGGCGGTGCCGCACCTGAGGAAGCCGATGGGCAGGAACGCCACTGTTGTCGCGGCTATGCGCGTACGCCGGCAACTCTCGAAGCAACAGATTCCCGCCTTTTCGAGGTTCGTCGCCAAAGTCTCCCAAGATCATCCGCGCATGCTTCCCACGGCGCTTCGGCTCGCCGCCTTGGGGTACCACTTCGAAAGGGTCACCCGTCAGCAGATCATGATCCATGATTTCAAGCTGTTCCTCGAGGCAGAACTGGATCTGTTCCGGGAATCGGTATCGCACCGCGTCAAGCGTCCGGATGACCTCCGCGGCCGCCGCCAGGCATTGTTCGAGCGCGTCGAGACGCGCTATCGATCGATTCCGAGCGATCTTCGTTACAACGAGGACGGAATCGAACCTGCCCTGAAGTCCTTTCGATCCGCTGTAGAAGCTCAAGCGCAACAGTTCATCCACCTAGGAAACGCCTAAGGCGCTCTCCCCACGGTCGGTGCAAAACAGACGTCAATCATGTCCCTACGGGCTGCCGCCGAAGAATCCATAGCGTCGCTGAAAGGAAACCTGCCCGCGCAGTGCCGGAGCGATGTCGAAACACTGCGCCGATTCGTTCACGCGACCGTCAGTGCCGATCCACCGGCCCCCGCTGTCCCGGCAAACGAGTTTCGAGTGGTCTTGCTGACCGGAGCCACCGGGTTCATCGGCCGGTTCTTTCTGCGCGAGCTCTTGCGGCAGAGAGCCGAGTTGAGGGTACGCTGCATCGTCCGGGCCGACAGTGTCGCGCATGGGCGCGAACGCGTCCGCGCCGCGCTGGAGCAGGCGGAGGCCTGGGATGACTCGTTCGGGCCGCGCATCGAGGTGGAGATAGGAGACATCGGCCACACCAGGTTCGGTCTCACCACGGCTCAATTCGACGGCCTGTGCCGGCGGGTGGATGCGGTCTATCATCTTGCGGCCGACATCAATCTCCAGAGTTCCTATCTCGATATCCGCAAGATCAATACATTCGGCGTCCGCAACGTACTCGAGGTGTGCTTGCGCAGACGGTTCAAGCCCCTGTTCTACGCGTCCACAATGGGCGTGTTCCCGCAGTACTTTTGCGGCTTCGCAAACGAATTCAAGGACGACCGTATCGACCATCAGATGCAGCCGGACCTGTCAACCATGAAGAAGACGTTCCCGCTCGGATTGCTCGGATACCCATGGAGCAAGCTGGTATCGGAGCAGGCGCTTCGATTCGCGCAGCAGGCCGGCATGCCGCTGGCGATCCTTCGGTTGCCGCAAACCAACCTGTCCAGTGAGGGATACAGCCCAGCGGATGACCTCGGTGTTCGGATGTTTGCCGCCGCGGCCCAATGCGAGAGCCTGCCCGAGGGATTCACCTTTCGAGTCAGCAACGAGGCTGTCGATACGCTGAGCCGGGTCTGTGCGGCCATCTCACTCAACGAGAAACGCCGTTTCACGATCTACCACTGCTGCAACCCGGAATTGGACCAATACGACTTGGAGCCCGGCGATTTCGGGTTCTACTGGCCCCAAGTGCGCTACGACTCATTCAAGCGGGCCTGCCAGGCGCGAGGCGAAGGCTCTCCGCTCCACGGCTACTGGGCTGTGCTCGATCACTTCAGGAAATACTGGTTCAGCAGGAACAAACCGCAGCATCGGCTGCCGATTTGCGATCGTGCCATCCGCGAGGACTGCCCCCTCCCGATTGACTGGACAAGCACGCTGACCAAGCTCAGGCGTTCCCGTCAATGGGTCGAGCGCCATCGTCCGGAATGGCCGTATGCTGTCCCGCGGAGCCATCTGGACTTCGACGGCCTCATGGCCCGGGCCCGGCACTACGCCAACGAGTTGGGCGTCGCTTTCGATTCGGCCTATCCGGGCTGGCTACTTCAGGCCCTGCGGCGGCTCGTCGGGGCATTGAAGATGCCGGAGGCCAGGCTCCTGGACGAAAAGCTCGGAAATGTCGTTTTCGAACTGAGCCGCTTCCTGCACCAGAACGCCGAGATCGCCCGGGAAGCACAGCGTCACCCCGAGATCGAGAGGGGAAGGATCGGCAGACCTGTATTCATCGTCGGGATCAACCGGAGCGGCACGACCCTCTTGCACCGTTTGATGGTCCGCGACCAGCGCTTCTGGGCGCTTCGCCTTTACGAGCTCATCCAGCCGGTCCTGCCGACGGGTGAGTACTCTACTGTCTTGGGTACGCCGGACGACCCCCGGCTGGCACGGACTGAGAAAGCGTTCCGCTCTTTCGAGATCTTCGAGGCAATGGAGGGAGTCCACCCAGTCGGCCTCAACGAGCCGGAAGAGGACTTCCCAATATTCAAGACGGCGTTTTCGTCGTGGACCTTCGCTGCCCAATTCCATGTGCCCGATTACTGCCGGTGGCTGGCCGCGCACGGTTTGGGGGATGCCTATGCCTTTCACTACCGCTTGGTACAGCACTACACATGGCAACGCCTGCAGACTCGGCCTGAGCACAGAGGCCAGTGGCTTTTTAAGATGCCGTTCCATCTCATGGAACTGCAAACCCTGATCGACACCTATCCCGACGCGCTGTTCATCCAGACCCACCGTGCGCCCGGCGAGGTCATGGGGTCTTGGAACAGCCTAGTGGAACGAGCGCGCTCAGTCGCCATGGAACCGCTCTCCGCGGAGGAAACCGGAGCCGAACAGCTTGCCTTCATGAGCGGCATGCTGAACGGGGCGACACGATTCCGAACGGCCCACCCGGAGCTGGAGCACCGCTGGGTCGACGTGGACTATGTCGATCTGATCGACAACCCCATGAAGGTCGTCCGCGACATCTATCGGCGGTTCGGCTGGCCACTGGAGCAGACAGCCGACAACGAAATGAAGGCGTGGTTGTTGCAGCAAGCGGACAGGCGGCGCCGGGAGGCTCGGCACAGCTACCTCTTGGAGGACTTTGGCCTTACATCGGGCCAGGTCAATGCTGCGTTCGCACCCTATCTCGATTTCGCTGCGGCTCGCGGAATTCAAGCGGCACCTCCCGGAAATCGTTGATGCTCTCCTGTTCGGTGACCGGCCCAATCCGGTTGGTCCTGTTGCATCATGTTCCGGCGATTGGTCCGGATCAGCGTTCCTACGCGCTGATCAAGAATCCAAGGTCGGTCAGCCACTGCCGAATCTGCTCGTGCAACTTGCAAGGCGCCACATCCTGCTCACATCTCCCGGCCTTCACTCCCCGCTCGAACGGCTCGACAGGCCCATCGTTTGCGTCGTGCCGCCGGGGCGCACCCGGTTCGAGTGCACTCCGTCCTCCTCCCGACCTGCTGCATGTTCCGTGCCCCGCCTGGCACTACCCTCTCCGGCCCGAACCGTGCAGGCTGCCGCGATGTTACGTAGCTTCGCCACGTCGACTCCTCGTAACCCCGTCGAAGCAAACCTCTTGGATCGCTGTCCGAAGAGTCCCTGCCGCATCAAGCCCCCTGCATGCAACCGGCATTCGGAACGATTGCGGTGCGATCTCGGCGACAGTCAGTAGCGCTCCCGCGACCGGAGGGCCGTAGGTCTCGGAGCCACTTGAGTAACATAGGGAAGAGACGTGGATACCAAGGGCAGCTTTCAGCGGCTCGATGCGCCGCGAGACATGCATAAAGCACTGATATAGCAGTTATTTACGGGCGTAGGTGGATGATGGCGAGCATCGGTAGGCTGGGTTTTGGCGGTGTTGTGCCGCCCTCTCCCGTCGCAGCAAGAGGAGGACTCCATGAGTAACGTCGTGCAATTGAGTGTCGAGAGCGGAATCGGCGTAATCACGATCCAGAACCCGCCCGTCAACGCGCTGAGCCCGGGCGTTCCAGAAGGAATCCTGGAGGGCATTCAGGGGTTTGGCGAAGACGATCAAGTCAAAGCGATCATCTTGATCGGCGGTGGCCGGACCTTCATAGCTGGGGCCGACATCAAGGAATTCGGCAAGATCACGTCCGGTCAGGCACGGCGCGGCCCAGGCCTCATCGGCGTCATCAATGCCATGGAGGGCTCCCCCAAGCCAGTTGTCGCTGCAATTCACGGAACCGCCTTCGGCGGAGGGTTGGAAGCAGCCCAAGCCTGCCATTACCGCGTAGCCTTGCAGTCCGCGCAGGTTGGCCAGCCGGAAGTGAAGCTGGGGATCATCCCCGGTGCCCACGGTACACAGCGTCTGCCGCGTCTCGCGGGCGTCGAGAAGGCGCTTGAGATGTGCGCCCTGGGGGATCCGATTTCTGCGGACGAGGCGCATCGGTTCGGGATCGTCGACCGGGTGATCGACGGGGAAGGCTATGGCGCCTTGTTGGCGGGAGCGGTCGAGTTTGCCAATGAGGTGGCTGATCGTGGCGGCCCGCACCCGAAGGCCAGTCAGAACAACGACAAGCTCGGCGCGCCCGAAGAGGCCCGGGCGCTCTCCGAGCGTGCCCGGGCGCTGGTCCGCCAGAAGCGTCGCGGCCATCAGGCACCGCTCAGGGCGATCGATGCCGTCGAAGCAGCGGTTTCGCTACCGTTTTCCGAAGGCATCAAGCGTGAAGCCGAGATCTTCAGGGAATGCCTCTTCTCGACGCAGTCCAAGGCCCTGATCCATGCCTTCTTCTCCGAGCGGGAGGTTCGCAAGATCCCCGACGTGCCCAGGGAGACACCGGTCCGTGAGATCCGCTCCGCAGCGGTGATCGGCGCCGGGACGATGGGCGTCGGGATTGCGATGTCCTACGTCAACGCCGGCATTCCCGTGATCCTCAAGGAGGTCAGCCAGGAAGCGTTGGACAAGGGCGTCCAGACCATCCGGAAGAACTACGAGCGCTCTGTGAAGCGGGGTCGGTTCTCCGCCGAGTTTGCCGAGCAGCGCATGGGAATGATCACCCCGCAAACGGACTGGGACGGGTTCGGAGACGCCGACATCATCGTCGAAGCGGTGTTCGAGAACATGGCGCTCAAGAAGGAAGTCTTCCGCCAAATCGACACCGTCGCCCGATCGGGGGCAGTGCTGGCGACGAACACCTCGAGCCTCAACGTAGACGAGATCGCGGCCGTGACCTCACGTCCCGAGGATGTGATCGGGCATCATTTCTTCAGCCCGGCAAATGTGATGCGCCTGCTGGAGATTGTGCGTGGCGCCAAGACGAGCAAGGAGGTCGTCGCCACGTCCATGGCCTTGGCCAGGAGGCTTAGGAAGGTCGGCGTCCTCGTCGGCAACTGTTTCGGATTCGTCGGCAACCGCATGTTCCATCCCTATCGCAGGGAGGCTCAATTCCTTGCGGAGGAGGGTGCGAAGCCATCCCGCATCGACCGCGTGCTGTACGAATTCGGAGCTGCAATGGGACCGATGGCCGTAGGAGATCTGGCGGGGCTCGACGTGGGCATGAAGGTGCGCAAGGAAGCTCCGGACCTGTACCCTCCCGGCACTCGACGGCCGCTGGCCGAGGACGCGCTGTGCGCGCTCGGGAGGTATGGGCAGAAGACAGGAGCGGGCTGGTATCGATACGGCGAGGACCGCAGTCGCCACGAGGACCCGGAAGTGGACGCCCTGCTCAAGCGGGTGGCGCGCGATGCCGGTATCGAACAGCGTTCGATCTCTGATAGCGAGATCTTGGACCGGGTCGTCTACGCCCTGGTCAACGAGGGAGCCCGGATCCTGGAGGAGGGACGTGCACTCCGTTCATCCGACATTGACATCATCTACCTGTACGGCTACGGATTCCCGGCGTACCGGGGTGGACCGATGTTCTATGCCGACACTGTCGGTCTCGACAAGGTGCTGGCGCGGATTGAGGAATTCCATGCCGCGCAGGGCCACTGGTGGCGTCCGGCCCCACTCCTTTGCGAACTGGCCGGGCAGGGCAGCACGTTCCGCGAGTGGGACCGCTCACGGTGACCGGGTCGGATTCCAGCCCGGTGCGCCCGGGGATCCATTGTCCGCTCCGGGGTGCCGGCGAATCCGTATTCGCGATGGGTCCGTCCGGATCCATGCGGGTTGTGTGAGCGACGATTCGATCGTCATCCTGCAGGAGTTCCCTCGCGAGTAGTCCCGATTTGGATGGCCCGATGGCTCGGGGAAATACCGTGCCGTCTCCGGCCGCACCGGCTGCGCCGGATTGGGAGAGGGTGACTCTGGCCCGGAACTATTGTGAGAGGATACGGTTCGAGGCAGGCTGGCGACTGTGGACGGGCGAATCGAGCGAATCATGAGGGAGCATCGGGCACGAATCGAGTCCGCTTTTCCGGAATCCTGGTCCGGCGCGTGCTGCGCCGTGCTTCTCGTGCTTCTCGTAGCGGCGACACCGGCCGCTGCCCAGATCCCCGCACTGGTACCCGACCTGATCCTCCACAACGCCAAGATCGTTACGGTTGACGAGGAATTCTCCGTCGCCGAAGCGTTGGCAATCCGTGGGGACCGGATCGTTGCCGTCGGGGACGACGCCGATGTGCGGGGATTGGCGGGCCCCGGCACGCAACAGATGGACCTCCAAGGGAGGACTGTGCTTCCGGGCCTCATCGACACGCACACCCATCCGCTGGGCGCTGCGATGTACGAGTTCGATCACACGGTTCCGGACATGCAGACGATTGCCGATGTGCTCGAGTACTTTCGGCGCAGAGCCGAGGTCGTCCCCGAGGGCGGCTGGATCCGACTACAGCAGGTCTTCATTACCCGGTTGCGCGAGCAGCGCTACCCGACCAGGGCCGAACTCGACAGTGTCGCCCCCAACCATGCGGCGTATTTCCGGACCGGTCCAGATGCGTCGCTCAATTCCCTCGCGCTAGAGTTCAGCGGGATCGACCGCGACTTCCGGATTCCTCAGGGGGTCCTTGGTCGGATCGAGCGCGACCCCAATGGTGATCCGACCGGAATCATTCGCAGCGGTGCACACCTCATCAGGTTCGAGGAGAGCCAGAAGAGGCCGACGCGGCAGGACAAGCGCGGGCGCCTCAAGGAACTGTTCGCCGCCTACAACAAGGTGGGTCTTACCAGCATCGCGGATCGGAATGCCAGTTCCGAGGCTGTCGATCTCTACGAAGACTTGCTGAACGCTGGCGAGCTAACCGCCCGTGTGTTTGTCAGCCATGCCATCAATGCCCAGGATCCACTGGAGGACATCGAGGCGGCGATCTCGAAGCTTGCCAGGCATCCCAAGCACGCGTACGATTCCATGGTCTGGCTCCGAGGCATCAAGTTCTTCATGGACGGAGGGATGCTAACCGGCAGCGCGTACATGCGAGAGCCGTGGGGAGTCAGCGAGGTGTACTCGATCACCGATCCGAACTATCGCGGGTTGCGGTTTGTCCCGCCGGGCAAGGCCTATGCGATCGCGCGCCTGGCACTGGTCAACGGCCTCCAGCCGACGGCGCATTCCGTCGGTGATGGCGCCGTGCATGCACTGATCGACGCGTACTCGGAGATCAACGACGAGTTTCGCGTGCGTGACATGCGGCCCTGTATTACCCACTCCAACTTCATGAGTCCGGAGGCGATCGAACGGATGGCCGAAGTTGGTATCGTTGCCGACTTGCAGCCCGCCTGGCTCGAACGGGACGGAGCGACCCTGCTCAAGCAGTTCGGGGAGGCCCGGCTGCGGTACTTCCAGCCCTACAAGAGCCTGCAGGAGGCTGGAGTGATCGTGGGCGGAGGGTCCGATCACATGCAGAAGGTCGGCAGCATGCGGTCAATCAATCCCTACAATCCGTTCTTCGGCATGTGGATCGCACTCAGTCGCCAGCCTCGATGGACGGACCAGGTCATGCAGCCGGAACAGCGCGTGTCGCGGGCGGACGTGATCCGGCTGTATACGATCAACAACGCCTTCATCACCTTCACGGAGAACGAGAGGGGGTCGCTTGAAGCCGGAAAGCTCGCCGACTTGATCGTCCTTGACAGAGACATTCTTGAGTGCCCTCTCGAAGACGTGAAGGGCATAGAGGTGGAACGCACGTATCTAGGGGGCCGGCCCGTCTACGTGGCCGATGGCCTGCAATAGTTGTTTGAGTCCCCACTCCCGGCGCGAAACATCCGACGCATGGCCGAACCACGTCCCCAGTTCTGGGGCTGCGGCCGATCATCCTTGATAGAGAAAGGAGTGCGCGTCACCGTGTCCCGAACGATTTGGGTCGAGCCGCGTAGTCGGGCGCGGTGTCTGACAAGGACGTGGGTCAGGAGATGTCCGAACTTAACAGCACCGATCCGCAGAGGGACCCGCGACACATTCGATCACACCGGAACTGGCGCTGGGTAGACCGACGGCGCACAGGGGCCTGCAACGCGTCTCCTCATCGAGGGCCGGTACTGGAGCCAGTACGGAGACCTCGATGAGGTGAAAATGGCGATGTTCGCGAAAGCGTAGCGCTTCCTCGTGTGGGATGACCCGGATGAGTGCTTCCGTCTCTTGGATAATGTTCGTCATCGCAGGCATCGGAGCGTGAAGGAGTCCAACTCCTGCCGTCGCCGATGCTGCGGACGCTCCGGCGCAAAGGCCTAGTCCGGTACCAATCCGGCTATCCGATGGTTTGCGGCCGTGATCAGGTCTACGTTCACGGCGTCAGGGCGCTCCATCTCGTCGAGCAGGCCTCGTCGACGGGCCTTGTTGCGCTGGTACGCACCGCAAAGGTGAAAGCCCACGCACCCAGGGTTCCAGAACAGTCCCTCCAGGACCTCGGAGTACCATTCTCCGTCGTTCCGGACGAAGCCGTCCGCCTCCGGGGCACGGACCTTGGCCGCATCCGCGAGAAGCACCGGCTTGCCGGTGCGCCTGTGCCACTCGTCGAGGTGCCTGACAGGGTCTCGAAAGTCCTGGAACGACAGCACGTCCACGTACGGGTTGGCTGCCTCCGCGACTTCGGGTGCGATTGCCGCATTGACCTCGTATCGGTCTCCGAAGATCAAGTGATGCGGATCGTAGCGCCGGATCGCGTCATGGGCCGTCTTGTAGTACGTGCTTGCAAGCTCGAAGAGTTCCTTGCGCCCCGACTCGGTTTCGAGTCGTTCGAGGTCGAAGATCGGTCCCCGCCATTCATTGTCCGGGCGGTCATGGACCCACGTCGGGCAGTCGCTGTAGAAATACCCGACGAGGTTCGGATCCTCGGCCAACTCGGCGCAGTGCGAACGGGCTACGTAGTCGGCCCATTCGGCCCACTGGGCTCCGCTGAAGTCGAAGTGGCGCGTGTGCTGCTCCCACTGGTGGGATTCCGTGAGCGGCAGCAGGTGGCAGAAGGGCATGCCGAGCGCCCGATACTCGTCGTTAGTGAACGGCCGGGAGTGCCTCCACCTTCGAACCGTGACCTCCTGCACCCACCCGACCGTGTTGAAGCCCCACTTCTTCAGATTGGGGGCCACCGATTCCCGGATCCATCTCGTCGTGCTGCCTCCGTACTTTTCCTTCCAGATATGGAGGTTCTCGGGATACCGGAGACTTGCAGGGTCAACGTGGTTCAGTCCGAGCGAGAAAAAGGGACGCCCGTCGGGCGTCAGTAGCCACCACCGGTCGGAGCGCTCGGCAAGCGTGAAGAATCCGGACGGCTCGGCCTGCGTGGTAGAGGTGGCGGACGCGCGACCGTTGGCGGCTGCCCCTGCGGCAGCTGATGTGATGAGAAACTGTCGGCGATTCATCCCGATGCCTCCTGCGGCGTGGGCGACTGCATGATCGTAAAGTTGCCCTGAAGCGTCCGATCCGGGCGGATTTGGTGCCGCAATGGGATGCCGGACTAATGTAGCCTATGTCTAGGCGCTGCTTATACGCTGTTGGATTTCCTGAATGAAGCGTCCGGTCGCAGCGGTGCTTCTGGCGGTCAGTTCCCTGTCCGCAGGGAGTACCGATCTCTTCGAATCCAAGGTGCGTCCGCTGCTTGCGGCGAAGTGCTACTCCTGTCATGCGGATTCGGAGATGGGTGGGTTGCGTCTCGATTCCCTGGAACGGGTCTTGCAAGGCGGCACGCGAGGTCCCGCGGTGGTTCCTGGGGAACCGTCTTCGAGCCTCCTCCTCGCCGCCGTGCGTCGCACACACGCCGAGCTCAAGATGCCACCAACGGAGGTGCTGTCAGAGCCGGAAATCGCCGTGCTGGAAGACTGGATCTCGGGCGGGGCGGAATGGCCCGCAACCGGCAGTCCCGTCGTCACCGTCTCCGAAATCTCGCCCGAGGCGCGTGATTTCTGGGCATTCAAGGCGGTCCGGCGGTCCGTTGTGGCGGGCGGCGACCCTAACAAGGCGATCGACGCGTTCCTGGACGAACGTCTCCGCGAAGCTGGGTTGGAATCCACCCCTCCCGCCGACAAGGCGACGTTGATCCGACGTCTCAGCTTCGACCTGCTTGGACTCCCGCCGACCCCCGAGGAGACAGCCGCGTTCTTGGCGGACAGCTCGGACGAGGCCTACGAAGGGCTGGTTGACCGCCTGCTCGGATCACCCCATTACGGCGAGCGCATGGCTAGGCTCTGGCTCGATCTGGCCCGTTATGCAGACGGGCAGTCGGCTGCTTACGCCGACACGCCACTCCCGAACGCCTGGCGGTATCGGGACTGGGTCGTCAACGCGTTCAACCGGGATCTTCCGTACGACGAGTTCGTTGTCCTGCAACTCGCTGCCGACCTTCTGCCGGATCCCGAACGTAGCGAGAATCTCGCGGCGCTGGGATTCCATGCTTTGAGGGACCGCGACGACGACCGCGTTGATGTAACTGGAAGGACCTTCCTGGGCCTCACAGTCGGCTGTGCGCAATGCCACGACCACAAGTTCGATCCGATTCCCCAAACCGACTTCTACGCGCTCCAGGGCGTGTTCAGCAGCACGGAGGATCATCGCTACCCCTTGGCGCCAGCTGAAGAAGTCGAAGCCTACGATGCCGCGAACAAGAGAGTCCAAGAACAGAAGCTCGCCATCGACTTGTTCCTGGAGAAGGAACGCGACCAGCTGATCGATGTCTTGATGAGCCGCACGGCCGACTTCCTAGTCGCCAGTTACAGAGTGGCCTATCGAGGCGGGAACCCCCGGCAGGTCGCGGATGAAGCCGGTCTCGACCGAGAGACTCTGGATCGCTGGTTGGCGTACCTGAAGACCCGTCCGCATGAGCATCCGTTCTTGGACGACTGGAACGCCCTGATGGACCGGGGAGCCTCGCTAGACGAGGCCCGGCAGGCGGCGTCGGACTTCCAGCAGCAACTGATCTCGATCCACCTTGAGAAGCGGGCTGTGGATGACAGGAACTACGTCAAGCTCGGTGGGGCGGAAGGTGCCCGGACGCAGCGCACGCTGCTCAATACCAACCTCGAATTCATCGAGCCGGTGCGCTACTACCTGTGGCGGGACATGACCGCTCCACCCGCGAAGAAGCGGGGCTTGCCTTTCGTAGGGGGCGTTTATCACTACGGCCCAGATCAGATCGAACGATTCCTGGGCGGAGTGTGGCTTCACCATCTCGAGACCCAGAAGGCCGAACTTGCGCGGCTCAAGGAAGCGGTCCCGCTGCCGTACCCTTTCCTCCATGCCTACCGGGACGCCAAGGATCCGAAGGACGCCCGGCTTGCAATCCGCGGCGACAGCAAGAACCTCGGCCCTCCCGTATCGAGACGTTTCTTCTCCGTTCTGAGCGAAGATCCTCCCAAGGCGTTCCAGCACGGCAGCGGAAGGCTGGAACTGGCCCGCGCCATCGTATCGCCCGAAAACCCGCTAACCGCCCGTGTCTTCGCCAATCGCTTGTGGCAATGGCGCTTCGGTAGAGGCATCGTGACAACGCCCAGCAACTTCGGCCAGCTCGGGGAGCGCCCGTCGCATCCGGAACTGCTGGACTGGCTGGCGGCGGAGTTTGTCGACTCGGGGTGGTCCATCAAGCATCTCGACAAGACAATTCTGATGTCGGACGCCTACCGTCGCAGCTCCACGGTCCTCGCTGCCAACTACGAGGCAGATCCCGATAACACCCTGCTCTGGCGGTTCAACCCTGTGCGGCGGCTGGATGCCGAGTCGTTGCGCGATGCGCTTCTGGCCGTGTCCGGCCGCATTGACCTTTCTAGTGGCGGGCCACCTGAAGATCTGGGGGACGGGAATGCACGGCGCACTCTGTACGGTAAGGTCGATCGGACCAATCCCGACCCGGGGCTCGCTCTCTTCGATTTCCCGGACGCGAAGACCCACTCGCCAGAACGGGACGTGACGGTGGGGCCTCTGCAACGTCTCTACTACCTGAACAACCCGTTCTTTATCCAGCAGTCGAGTGCTCTGGCGGAGCGGCTAGCGGCGGATGTCGGAAGCGGTTTCGACGCTCGCATTCGGCGCGCGTATCAACTGCTGTTCAGCCGGCAGCCGGAGAGTGCCGAACTCGCCGCGGGACGCGAGTACTTGGAATCCGACACATGGGAGCGGTACTGCCAGGTCCTGCTCGCGTCCAGTGAATTCTTGACTGTGAGGTGAGACTCATGCCGCTTTCACGTAGGGACACGCTAAGGATCCTCGGGGCCGGATTCGGAACCGTAGGCCTTGCAGACGGCCTAATGGCAGCGAGCGGGAGCACCCCCCATTTCGCCCCCCGGGCGAAACGCGTCATTTTTTTGTATCTCAACGGCGGGCTGTCGCATGTCGACACGTTCGACCCGAAACCCGCTCTTGCCAAGTTCGATGGACAGCCCATGCCCGGGCCCAAAATCAAGACGGACAGGGCCTCTGGCGGACTCATGAAGTCGCCGTTCGAGTTCCGGCCCTACGGCGAGAGCGGTGTCCAGGTCAGTGACATCTTCTCGCGGGTCGGCTCGTGCATCGACGACATCCTCGTGGTGCGGTCGATGTGGTCGGAGAGCATCAACCACCTGCCCTCAATGCTGATGATGAACACCGGGCATGCCTTGCGCGGGGGCTCCAGACCCTCGTTCGGCTCTTGGGTCGTATACGGCTTGGGCACGGAGAATCGGAACCTTCCGGGCTTCGTCGTGCTGTGCCCCGGAACTCCGGTCGGTGCTGCTCGGAACTGGTCGTCCTCATTCCTGCCGACGGAGTTCCAGGGCGCCTTGCTCCGCAACAACGCCAAGTCCCCCGACGAGGTGATCCAAAACATCGCCAATGCAACCTACACGCGTGACGAGCAGCGCCGCCAACTGGATTTGCTGGACCGGGTCGACTCGTCCTTCTTGCGGCGGGTCGGCTTCGACCCACGTCTCGAGGCCAACATCGAGGCGATGGAGACGGCATTTCGGATGCAGAGCGAAGCGCCGGGGATCTTCGATCTCAGCAGCGAGCCTGCCCATGTGCGCGAGCGCTACGGCGACGGGGAATTCGGCCGCGGGTGCCTGATGGCCTTGCGCCTGGCCGAAGCGGGCGTCCGAGTGGTCCAGGTCTATTACGGAGACGGGCAGCCGTGGGACAGCCACGACGACATCATGACCCAGAAGGATCATGCGGAGCGTTCCGACGGCCCGATTGCGTCCCTCATCGAGGACCTGAAGCTGCGCGGAATGCTAGACGAGACGCTGGTAATTGTCGGCAGCGAGTTCGGTCGGACGCCGATGATCCAGAACTCCGGAACCGAAAAGGTGGGACGGGGCAGGGACCACAATCCACCCGGCTACTCGATTCTGCTTGCGGGCGGCGGGATCCGCGGCGGGCAAGCCTATGGGGCCACCGACGACTTCGGCTACAAGGCCGCCGTGAATCCAGTTACTCCGCATGACCTTCACGCCACAGCGCTGCACCTGCTGGGCCTGGATCACACAAAGCTGACCTATCGGTACAGCGGGAGGGACTTCCGGCTGACGGATGTCCACGGCTCGATCATCCAGGACTGGCTGACCTAGGCCACCCAGAGCATCTACACGGCGCCCGGCCATGCCGGTATCGGTCCAAATGCCCCCTGTTCCTTCCCGGCTCGATCGTGAACCGGGCGTGCTGCGTCTCTCTCGGATGCCGCCTATACTACCTACGGTTGCACCACGAGAGGAGGAACCGTACCAATGAGCGGAATGTTGGAATGGATTCGGAATTCGCGCGCCGGCCTGACCAGGCGTGGGCTGTTCCAGGGCAGCGGTTTGGCTGCCCTGCTCGGTGCCGGCGGAGGAGCAGGGAAGGCCCGCGCCGCGCTGGATGTCGGTCCCGGGCTCTACGAGTCAATCGGCGTGACGCCGGTGATCAACTGCAAGGGAACTTTTACCATCATCAGCGGTTCGCTAGTCCTGCCCGAGGTCCGGCAGGCGATGTCCGAGGCTTCCAAGCACTTCGTGCACATCGACGAGCTGATGGACGCAGTCGGAACGCGGATCGCCGAGATCACGGGAGCGGAATCCGCGATCGTGACGACGGGCTGCGCGGCTGCGTTGGCCCATGCGACGGCCGGTGTCATCGCAGGAGGAGACCCGGAGAAGATCCAGCGCCTGCCGGACTTGGATGGACTGCCCAACGAGGTGATTGCGCCGGACTACTCCCGGAACGTGTACGACCACGCGATCCGCATGGTTGGAGTACGGATGGTCACGGTTCGGAACCTAGCGGAAATGGCGGCCGCGATCGGGCCGAAAACCGCGATGGTCATGGTTCTGGCGTCGCCCAATGATACCGGCGAATTCGGCTTGGAGCCGATTGCCAAACTGGCGCACGAGCACGGCATACCTGTCCTTGTGGATGCGGCGGCCGAGGGGCTGACGATTCCGAACATCCACCTCCAGCGAGGGGCCGATCTGGTGGCTTACAGCGGGGGGAAGGCGTTGCGGGGGCCGCAGAGCGCGGGTCTACTCATGGGCCGCAAGGATCTGGTCCGGGCAGCGTGGACCAACTCCGCCCCCCACCATGCTGCCGGCAGGGCGATGAAGGTGGGCAAGGAAGACGCCATGGGCATGCTTGCCGCGGTCGAGATGTGGGTGCGGCGCGATCATGACGCCGAGTGGAAGACCTGGCTGGCGTGGCTCGAAGAGATCTCTGACAGAGTGGAGGGGGTCGACGGCGTGAAGACTGAGGTCCTCCAGCCGGCCGGGCTATCGAACTACTCCCCGAGGCTTGAAATCAGCTGGGACGGCGACCGGCTCGGCGTCTACGGCACTGAGGTCGAGAGGGACCTCTGGAGACAGGACCCCCGGATCGTCCTCGCGCGCGGTTCGGGGACGCAGCGGGAAGGCGGCCGTTCCACGGTATCGGTGATGCCCTGGCAGATGTCACCGGGCGACGCGGCGGTGGTCGCTGAAGCCCTGTACCGCAAGCTCGCGAACCCGTCCGCTCGTCCTCTTTCCGACGCAGCCAAGGCCCCGTCCCAGGTCGACGGTGCCTGGGATGTCCGGATCCACTTTGTCGGCTCCCCGGCTCTCCACGCGTTCTATATCGAGCAGTTCGGGGACAACCTCCGAGGCTCGCACCGGGGTGACCGAACCGGCGGTGACTTGACCGGCTGGGTCGAAGGCGACCACGTGCGCCTGACCAGCCGGCACCGCTGGGAAGGCGCAGTCTTCGGGTTCTCCTTCGACGGTACCGTGCGAGGTGACCGGATCGACGGCGAGGTCGACATGGGCGAGTACTTCACTGCGGAGTTCTCCGCGGCTCGTCACGCATACGGCGAGCCGGCCCGCCCGTCGAGGCCGCAGAAGAACATCTGAACTGCCGATGAGCGGGGCGCCTCGCATCGCTGTGGGCGGGATCCTGCACGAATCGAACACCTTCTGCCCTCAGCTCACGGGGTTGGATGCATTCAACGGGCGGGCGACCTGCCGAAACCACGAAGTGGAAGCCGAGTTCGGCGCAGCCGCTCATGAGGTGGGCGGGTTCTTCGCCGGTGCCCGCGAGCACAGCCTCCAGCTGGTTCCCACGCTCGTCGCGAACGCGACACCCTCAGGAACGGTAGCGGACGAGGCGTTCGAAGCTCTGGTGGGCGAGCTGATCGAGCGGGTTCAGGGTGCAGGACGGATCGACGGTCTCCTTCTGGCCCTGCACGGAGCGATGGTGACGCAGAGCCATCACGACGCCGACGCCGAAGTCTTGCGCAGGATCCGGCGGAAGATGGGACCGGAAGTGCCGATCGTCGTCACCCACGACGCACACGCGAACGTCGCACCCGAGGAAATCGAACTCTGTTCCGCCCTGGTGATCTACAAGGAAGTGCCTCACGTGGACCAGCGCGAGCGTGGGAGGCAGGCTGCCCGGATCATGTCTCGGATCGTGCGAGACGGAACTCGGCCGGGGCAGGCCATCGAAAAGCCGCCGATGCTGTACAACATCCTGTTCCACGACACCACCAAGCCGCCGATGCTGCCGCTAGTGACGGAACTGAAGCGCCTGGAGCGCGAGGACAGCCGGATCCTGGCGGCGAGCGCTGCGGTGGGCTACCAGTAT
This sequence comes from uncultured Bryobacterales bacterium, assembly GCA_964461235.1. GTDB lineage: Bacteria > Acidobacteriota > Terriglobia > Bryobacterales > UBA6623 > VXMF01. The sequence goes on from CAYWUV010000017.1 coordinate 67,327, forward strand.
GCGGACGTACCGCAAATGGGACCGAGCATCGTGGTGGTCACGGACGGAGATAGCGGGCTCGCACGCCAGGAATCCCGTCGGCTTGCCGGTCTGATGTGGGAGCACCGCCACGAGATGGTCATCGATCTTCCCGATGCCCACGAAGCCGTGCGCCGAGCCCTGCGGTCGGACCAGTTGCCAGTGGTACTTGTCGATCTCGGCGACAACATCGGTGGCGGATCGGCCGGGGACGGAACCGTGCTGCTGGCCGAACTCGTCAGGCAGGGGGTCTCGGGCTTTGCCGTGGCGATTAACGATCCGAAAGCGGTGGAGAGAGCGTTCCGAATTGGGGTAGGGGGTCCGTTCGATGCTGACATCGGCGGCAAGCGTGACAGCCTGCATGGTGGTCCGGTTCGAATCAGCGGACGGGTGAAGCTGCTCTATGACGGAAAGTACATCGAGACGGCGGCCAGGCACGGTGGCATGCGCTATCTAGACCAGGGTGCTACAGCAGTCCTGGAAATCGGCGATTCGAGCCAGAGAGACCCGAGCTTCGTGCTCCTCAACAGCAAGCGCCATCCGCCCTTCAGCTTGGGCCAGTTGACCAGTGCTGGGATCCAGCCGGAGCAGCTGAGAGTCATCGTGGTGAAGGCCGCAGTGGCATTTCGAGCGGCCTACGAGCCTGTTGCCGGCATGATCATTCCGGTCGACACCCAGGGACTCACCGCCGTGAATCCGAGAAGATTCACGTACGCGAGGGCGGGTCGTGAACTATTGTTGACCGGTCCTGCCGGGAGACCATAGCGTGCGAGCCAAGCCTCGGACGGCAACTCGATCCGTTCTCGGCTGATCGCGACGACTCCGAAACGATGGGCCCTGGCGGACCGAGAACATCGAGCGGGGTGGACAGCTTCGCTGAACTCTGCATGCATCAAGCCGAATATCGAATCTGATGATTAACTCATGCTTTTCCCTGATGTTACAGCGACTCTTGCATACCCCGGCGTCTCTGATCCCGGCATCGTGTCAGCCGGGGGATTGAATCACACAACCTCGTTGACGGAGGACAGCCCGGAACAGCTCTCCCACGCCGTTTGGAGTCGTTCACGTCATCAGCACGTGAGCTAAATGCCCTTTACACCCAAGACCTGCCCAAACAGAGGCACTGCCATGCGAGCATCGAGATCTATCGAATTGCGTTGTCTCTCGATCTCTTGGATTGATCCAATGGAAGTTAGCGGCGCTGCCGGTTCCATCCCTTCGTCGTCGCGCGCCTTCTAGAACTGGCAATTACGGTTCCCTCCAAGCTCCTTGGCGACGTATTCTGTGGTCTCACCTCCGCGATGGTGACGCTGCAGATTGCATTGGCCGTCAGGGTCGCTTCCGGGCTCGGGCCGGTCAACGGGATCTACGATGTAGTCACGGTGGGCTTCGTCACCGCGTGTTCGGCGGAACGCCGTCGCGGATCTCCAGCCCTACCGGACCGGTAACGCTTGGTCAAAACTGATTTGGCCCATCGTCACATCGGTCCGGGGAGTCGATATCTCCGTCAATCCAGGCCCGGCGGGCGGGCCACTGACCGCTTCCGGTAGTTGAGATCGCCTGGCCGAACCACCGTGTGGGTGCCGAGGCCGAAACAGCATTAGGCATGCCAATCGGGCTCGCCGGGTTCCTGAGACTCCCGGTGAAGAGAACGGCAACATATCTCCGACCGGAAGGACGTCCATCTCCGGCTCTATCGGGAAGGCTCCTTGACGGCAAGTATCTGGTTGGTCGAAACGTTCTCCAGGATTTGCCGCTGACCGCTCGGCCACAGGACCTCGATCCTCGCGATGGTCGACAGTGAGCCGAGTCCGAAGTGCAGCCCTGCGTGGCTAGAGGATGCGTACCCTACCCCAGGCGCGAACTCGTTGCGCTGCATTCCAACGACGACTCTGGCTCCAATTCCGTCGCGGTTGCTCAACGTACCCTCCAATGCGAGTCGAATCCAATGATTGCCAGCCGGGCTGAGATTACGCCAGAGTTCCGGTCGTTCACCGAGTGCGGTGACAACCATGTCCAATCTGCCGTCGTTGTCAAAATCCGCGTACGCGACCCCGCGGTGAGCCCGGGGATTCGCGAGGCCGATGCCCGAATCGTCGGACACGTCTGCGAAGGTCCCATCCCCTCGATTCGCGAAGATCCGGTTAGTTTGCCTGTACTGTTCCTCCGAAAAGGATTCGATGTTGTCCATCACGTGCGAGTTGGCTGTGAAGAGATCCTTCCATCCGTCGTTGTTCAAGTCGGCCAACGCAATTCCCCAGCCGGAATACGGGCTGCTTAGGATGCCGAGACCGGAGGAGAAGGTCACATCACGGAAGATGCCGTGTCCGACGTTCCGGAATGTCGGGAAGGTCTCTCCCGCCAGGGCCGTAAACACGATATCCGGCCGTCCGTCGTTGTCGTAATCCTGGAAATCCGAACCCATGCCAGAGACGGCCGTACCGTCGTCAGTCAGCGCCACGCCCGCCTCAAGTGCGATCTCGGCGAAGGCCTTTCCTTCGAGGTTTCGGAACAGGAAGTTCGGGATCGCGTCGTTGGCGACAAAGATGTCAGGGAAGCCGTCGTCGTCATAGTCCGCCACCGCCGTGCTCATCCCTTTGCCGATGGATGCAGCGATCCCGGTCTGCTCAGAAATGTCTTCGAATGATCCGTCCCCGCGATTGCGATACAGCGTGTTCGGAAGGCCCGCGAAGAACTTCGGGTGGCAGTATGTACGGATACCCGAAGACTCGTCTCCGCAGTATCGATTGTCCACGGGCGACCAATCGAGGTAGTTGACGACGAACAGGTCGAGGAATCCGTCGCGGTCGAAGTCAAGCCACTCCCCTCCGACCGACCAGAGACCTGCGTTCAGGCCGGCCGCCTCGCTGACGTCATCAAATGTACCGTCCCCGCGATTGCGATAGAGAGTTCTTGTCCCCATCCCCGCGACGAACAGGTCCACATCCCCATCGTTGTCATAGTCTGCCGTCGCAGCTCCGATGGAAAATCCGGTTCCTTGCAACGCGGCATTTGCGGTCACGTCCTCGAACCGCAGACCCCCTACATTCCGGTACAGGCGGTTGAAGTACTTGGGGTCCTCCTTGCGCAGCGACGGGGTCAGGGCTCCGTTCGCCAGGAAGATGTCAGTTAAACCGTCGCCGTCGAAGTCGAACACAGCCACACCGCCTGCCATCGTCTCCACGAGGTACTTCTCACTTGTCGGACTGTTCTCGAGCTTGGCGCGGAGGCCGGCCTGGCCTCCGACGTTCCGGAATCGGATCGGCGTCAATGCTGCTAGGGCCGAAGGACGGGTGCCTGGCCCCCCGGGGAGTCCGGCGTCCAACCGAGCGAGCAGCGAGCGCGCTGACGGAAGGTTGCCCAGGTCCACGGCTTGGCGCAGGGCGCGTCGAGCTCGTGACGGTTCGCCCAACTCTAAATGGGCGAGCCCAAGTCGATAGTGTGCTTCAGCGAAATCCGGACGGAGGCTTACAGCAGACTCGAGATGACCTACGGCGTCTGTCGCCTTGCCGAGCTTGATCAGGATCGTGCCGGCGCTGAGGTGTCTCTCGGCTGCGCCGCTGGGATCGGCCCGGATGGCTGCGAGATAGTACGACAGGGCATGTTCGAACTGTCGTCGCTCCTCGTAGATCATCCCCAGCAGATGATCGCCTCGCCCCTTTTCGAGCCCAAGGGCCATAGCCGCCCGAGTGTCCGATTCCGCGTCCGCCATCCGCCCGAGGAAGTAGCGAGCCATTCCCAGGTAGAAGCGGGCCCGAGGATTCCGCGGCTCGGCCCTTACCACTAGCGCTAAGGTCGCTTCCGCTCCGAAGTGGTCTCCGAGTTGGTACTGGCAGAGTCCGAGCAGCATGCGGGATGCGCTGTCATCGGAGTGAGCCTCGAGATGCTCCTCGAGGGCGGTCGCAGCGTCGGCGAACTTCCTCTGCTCGAAGAGTTGGGACGCTCGTTCCCGACGGGATTCTGCGGCGACGGCGATTCCCGGCGCCATTGCCAGCAGAACCAACAGCGCCCCTCCGGTCCGTAGGATGAGGGGGCTCACCTGTGTCCGCGTCGAGCCGCTCATCGCCCCGGCTGGAGGACGCTGCCTCTTTCGTAGATGCCGATCCAATGGTTGGTGAACTGCAGGTTCGGATGCGGTTTCACCTTGGGCATGTGACAGCGAACACAGTCCGTCTGCGTGGATTGTGCGACCTGCGGTGAATGATCGACGGCTTCGTGACACCCTCGGCACGCGTCATTGTAGACGGCAGAGCTGGAGGGTGAAAGCGGCGCGTGCGGGTCGTGGCAAGTAAGGCAGCCAACGCCGCCTGTCGTCTGTTGGTGGCAACGGCTCTGCGCCAGATAGACCGGGGAATGGCGGGTATTCCAAGGGTCGTGCCAGTCGGCCTTCGCTCCTCTGGGCAGGGGCCGCCGATGGCAATCGCCACAGAACCTGTTGAGTTCATTCCCGGGCATCCGCCCGGGGTTGCCGATCAACAGATCCACACCGTTGAGTCGCCCCTTCGAGGCGGAGTCGACATGGAGTTGGCCGGGCCCGTGACAGGCTTCGCACCGGACACCGGCCTCGGTCGGCATCAGGGAGCCATCCTCCATCCCGACCGGACCGGAAGAATGGCATTCGAAACAGGCCCGGATCCCTGTACCGGGGTCGTCGACGGCATACAGGACACCGACAGCCTGTTCTAGGGACTCAGCGTGGTGGGTATGCCCGGGAGTTTGAGAGAGCCCGCCGATGGTTGAGAAATAGCTCAGCGAGTGCTCGAGGTACCAGTTCTCATCCGCCCGAGTGACGAACGTCACCCCTTGGCCGCCGGCTCCGAAGGCCCAGTCCAACGCCACGTCCAGAAGATCGTCGTGGCTCCAAGCTCGCAACCGAAGGCCTGTGGCAGTGCTGTACAAGCGGAACTGGAACCCATCTGCGGCTCTCATCGGGGTCGGAGTTGGAAATGCCGCAGCCAAGGGGTGCTGTTCGGCTGCGTGCAGGGAATTGGCGTGCCGGCTTCTCGACTGAAGCTCGAACTCTGTCGCGTGGCAGGTCCCGCACCGGGCCGCTCCCACGTAGTCCGTGCCTGGTCCCGGTTGTGCATGGGCCACCGCCGCCATGAGCCAGAGGAAGCCGGATAACCGTTTCAGCCCAAAGGGCTTGCGTGCCACGGCGTGCATCCGCCGGTCAGCCAGGAGAGTCGACGGTTGCGGGTGAACAGCTTCCGCCTCAAGGCCGCAGGCTAGCAAGCCGGCCCATCCCGGTGAGCCGGGCCAGCTGGTGGGGGGCTGGCCCGGCATGGCCGGAGATACGATATCCCTTTCTGCACGCTTAGAAGATCAATTTCATCCCAAACTGGATTTGCCTGGGATTCACTTGAGTGCGAGTGATCCTTCCGAAATTGCCCGAGGCAAGATTCAGAACCGGATTTCCGAATACCACGCGGTTCATCGGGTTCGTAATCTCCAGCCGGAGCTGGTGAGTCCATCTCTCATTGATCGCGGTGTTTTTGAACAACGCGAATGATTCCTCCAGGAAGGCGGGCCCTCTCACGCCGCGCAGGAACCTAGGGGCGTTACCGTACTGGCCGGGAGCGGGGTTGTTGAATGCGTCCCGCTGCAGGTAGCGGTCCCGTGCCGGATCGAAGCTGGACATGCTCACGTTGCTTCGGATGGTGCTGGAGACGATGTCAGGCCGCAGGCTGCCGTTGAAGTAAGGCAACGTGTTGTTCGTAGTGACGTTCAGGCGGGTGCCGCTTTGGTACGAGTGCACGCCGGCGATCTGCCAACCGCCCAGAATCAGGTTCGCCGCACCTTGGAGGTCCGTTAACCACTTCTTGCCGCTCCCAAGCGGAAGTTCGTAGAGGTAGCTGAAGGTGAGCACCTGCGGGCGGTCGCTTGGGTGGTAGGACCACTCTCGCAAGTAAGAGTCTTGAGCCGGAGCGAACCCGCTATCGAACATCCGCCCGTCGGACAGGAACTTGGACCAGGTATAGGCCACAGTGCCGCTCAGGCCGCCCTTGTACCGCTTGTCAACTTTCAACTGGAACGAGTTGTAGCTTGAGTTGGCATATGTGGATCCATAAATTCCGACGCTTCCGAACTGTGGGTATGGCCGCAGTGCCTGCGCGACGGTTCCGCGACCTCCCCAGAGGGCCGCGAAGCCATCGAATGGCTCCGTGATCCCGTTCTGTTTGGCGATATCGGACGTGACACGCGATCGCAGCACGTTCGCGGGCAGCCGAGTGGCCGAATCCGGGATCTGGTTGATCTGCTGGCGCTCGTACAAATGCCGACCCGCATTGGCCACATAGCTGGCACTGACGCCTAGATCGTCCCCGAACTGCCGCTCGATGGTGAAGTTCCACTGAATCTTGTACGGCAGGCTGTAGTCTGCGGGCAGGACCGTTAGCGCATTCAGACCATTTAGTTGGAACGGGCTGAAATTCGGCGGCGGCAGGAAATCCTGCGGGAAGCCGTTGTCCCAATTGAAGGCCGGTGTCACGCCGTTGTTGCCGGTGCGGAAGTCGACGGTCTGCGCGAAGCCTGTAGACGGCAGGCCAAGCCCTTGGTTGATGTAGTTGGAATTGAAGATCCCGACTCCGCCACGGATGACTGTTTGGTCAGCGACGCGATAAGCGAACCCGAACCGAGGTGCGGGATTCCTCCACAGAATGTCGAGCATTCGAGTGCCGAAGCCATCCGGGCCTCCGAATACCAGCACGCCCGGCAGGCCGCCCGCTTCGGCGTTCGGCTGGTTAATGTCAACGTACGAGAGGCGGCCCGCCCGGTCGGCGTGCGGGCTAATGATCTCCCATCGGAGTCCAAAGTTGAGCGTGAGAGCGGCATTCACCTTCCACGAGTCGTCGATGAAGAACCCCCAGTTCGTATATCGCCCGCTCGGGTCCGTGGCCTTGAAGAAGGCCCTAGCGTTGTGTACCTCTCCCAGCAGGAAGCTCGCCCAGGCATCGCCGGTGTTGCCTAGGCTGGCTGGATCGCCTGTTCCGTTTCGTCGGAACCGGAAGTCGCCCCCGCCGTTACCTGACCGACGGAAATTGTCCTGGTGGTACTGCCACTCTGCCCCGATCTTGATCGTGTGGCTGCCGCGGATAAGCGTGAGCGTCTCAAGGGCTGTGAACGTGTTGAAGTAGTTGTCGGAAGCAATGTGGTCGCCGTAGCGCGTGTAGCCGCCGGTGTCAAAGCGGATCGTCGGGAACAAGTCGAACTGCAGTCCTGTCAGCCCCAGCATTCCGCCATTCGGCTGCGTCCAGCCTTGGTCCAAGCTCTGGCTGAAGTTCGGATTGCGGAAGCGAGAGAAGCCCAGGCCGATATGGTTGAGGGTGGTCGGGCTGATCGTGCTGTCGAAATTAAAGTGGAGCACACGCGTCGTGACCCGCTGGATGTTGTAGTTTTCCAATGCCGTCGTATCTCCGATGGGCCGCATTCGGGACGGGCCGGGGCTCTTTTGCGCCGGACGGTCAGTGAAGTTGAACGTCAGGCTCATGCGGTGCCTGTCGTTGAAGATGTGGTCGCCCTTCGCGCCTCCGTGCCGGTGGTCCTGAAAATTGCTGGAGAGTGGCGCCACGCTGTTGGCGGTCACGCCCGGTAGTTCGGGTTCGGGGTGGTAGGGAAGCATGACGCTCGTCACCCTGCTCCACCGGTCTTGGGGGATTATTGCTCCAGGGAAGGGATCCCTAGCGAAGGCCCCATCCGGGAGTTCACGGCTGGTAGCGGGATCGAAGATCGTCCGGGGCAGTTCGCCGAAATCCCCCTGCAGCATCCTGGCGGTTGGGAGGGTATTCAGACCCGTCAACTGGCCTCCTCGCCGGTAGAACTGATCCCATGAGAAGAACCAGAACGTCCGGTTCGCGCCGTTGTAACCCGGTACGATGAGCGGGCCGCCGATGGTGCCGCCCCATTCGTTCTGACGGACTGGAGCCTTTCGCGAGCCGAAGAAGCCGCGTGCGTCCAGCTTGTCGTTCCGAATGAAATGAAAGCCCGTTCCATGGAGGGTGTTCGTGCCGCTCTTCATCGTGAAGCTCGTCACGCCGCCGAGGGCGTGGGAGTACTCGGCGGAGTAGTTATTCGTGATGAGCTTGAATTCGGCGATCGCATCTACGGACGGGTTCACCTCGGCGTCGTTGGACAGGTCCCCCCGGCTGAGAGCGATGCCGTCGTAGTACACCATGTCCTGGAAGGCCCCTCCGCCGCTTACCGACTTGCGCCACGTACTCGTGCCCGACACCCCCGGTGACAGGCGGATGAAGCTTGAAGGGTTGCGGATCGAGCCGCCCAGTGTGAGGGGTAGCTCCAGAAAGCGCTTCGACTCCACGACTAGACCCACTTCGGAACTCTCGGTGGCGATGAGCGGGATCGCACTACCCGTGACTGTGATGGTTTCGGTGACCGCTCCGACTTCGAATTGCAGGTCAATGACGGTGGTCTGGTTGGTCTGCACCTGGACTTCCCGTCGCTCATACGTCTGGAACCCCTCGGAGGTGCCCCGGAGCGTGTAGATACCGATCGGAACACCGACAAAGCGGTAGTTCCCGGTTTCGTTTGCGACAGTGCGAAGAGTCAGGTTCGTCGCGTCGTTGACGATCGCGATCTCGGCACCCACTACCGCGGCTGCGGAGGAATCGACCGCGAGACCCGTGACCGTCCCGCGGTCACCTTGCCCGAAGGCGCTGCCAGCGAGTGCCAGAACCATTGCGAAAAGGCTGAGAATCGCCTTTCTTGACATGAGATATTCCCTTCTCGGCATCGACAATCCGATGTGTGTTTCCGGCCTGTCCCATTGCGGTTGGGTCCGCAAGGCCGAGCGTGACCCTGAATTCGGCAGAGCCCCTTGATATGGGGCCGTATCCCACCGGAATGCTAGCGCCAGAACCCCGGGGTCGTCAAGCAAAACCTCAAGCTCTGACCTAGCTTGGATACAGCAGGCAGGGATAGTGGTAAATAACGGAAACTAAGTATCTTATTGTTCCAATCTGCGTGGAAGGCTAGCCCATGGGCCCGGAAAAACCTGCAAGCGCAGCGTGTCAAATTCGAAATTTGTGCCGATTCAGGCCTCCGACAGCCGGATCCGCTACCATTTGACAGCAGTTCACGGGAACTGGCGTACACGTTCTCGCAGCCCCCAGATTGTCTTATGATCAGCCCCTTTGGCTTACTCACCGCCGGTATCTTGCTAGTGGCTGTGCCTTGTGTCGGGCAGGACGATTTGCACGGCAAATCGTTCGTGATGGACGCACATGTTCACGTGATGACCCGCTCGCTCCTCGAGGGGCTGGACATCGGCACCCACGTCGCTGACGGACATGTTGACCTACCCCGTCTGGCAGCAGGTGGCCTGGATGCGGTCTTCTTCTCCGTCTATACCCCGGAAGCCTACTATCCGGCCCGCTACGAAGTGAAGAATACCTTTCGTGTGGTCTCTCTCGCTCTCGATCAGATCGACCGCAACAGCGATCGCATCGAGATTGCCCTCGACGCCGAGGATATCCGACGGATTGTGGCATCAGGCAAGATCGCCGCTTTCCTCGACCTGGAGGGACCGTTTGACCTAGACGGTGACCTGCTGGTGCTCAGGGCCCTGCACCGGCTGGGGTTACGCTCCGCCCAGCTGACCGCGCACAACTTCACGAACGAGTTCGCGGACTCGTGCTGCGACATTTCCAAGTGGGACGGAATCAACGAGCGCGGCCGGGAAGTTATCCGCGAGATGAACAGGCTGGGAATGCTCATCAATGTTGCGCACGGTTCAACCGAGACGATTCTCCAGGCCGTAGAGGCCAGCGAGGATCCCGTCGTCTACACCCACGGGGGCTTTCGCAGCATCATCGACATCGAACGGCTGATTTCCGACGAGGCTGCGAAGGCGGTCGCAGACAAGGGCGGCGTGATCGCCCTGCAGTTCGGGAACTCGTTCAACAACCCGGAGTACTTCAGGTGGAGGTTCGACGGCCCGCTCGTCGCCAACATTTCCACCAAACTCGATCGCTTCCGCCGGATGTCGGTTGCCGAGATCGATGCCTCCGTGGCCCGTGGCCTTCCGTTCGTCACTGAACCCTCCTCCGTCCCGGAGCGCTATCGGATGGGTATCGACCAACTTGCCCGCAACATCGACTTCGGAGTGAGGCTGGTCGGCGAGGACCACATAGCCCTTGGCTCCGATTTTGATGGCGGCCCCCTGTTGCCGCGCGAAATGAGAGATGCGAGCGATTACAGCGAGGTCACCAAGGCGTTGGTCAGGCTTGGATACGGAGAAGAGAGGATCCGGAAGATCCTGGGCGGAAACCTTCTCCGGGTGATCGAAAAGGTGACCGGGAATTGAGCGACTGCGGCACCGGCGGGCAACCGGGGTCCGGGCCTGGCTCCTGAGGCCTCAAAGGTCCGACGTGTCCACCACATACAGGTTGGTCCGGCCACTTTCCTCGCTCGTGTAGAGGAGCTTGGATCCGTCGTGGTTCCAGACCGGTCTCGGCTCGTTCAGGTACTGGCGCGGTGGGAACCAGATGCCCCAGTTGCGGAACGGAAAGCGTTCGTCAGCGGGGTGCTCGGCCTTGGAGCCGAGCGGGATCGTCACGAGTTGGGCCATCGACCCGTCCTTGAGATTGATCAGTGCGAGCCCGTTCCCCATCCTGCCTCCGTAACAGTCCGTGACAACCAGATGCGGCTTGAGCGGATGGTATGACGGGTGCCCTGCCGGGACATGCTCGGCATCGAAGGCCTTACGGGTCCTACCCGTCCCGACATCGGCTTCCACCAGCCATTGCAAGTTGGTCCTGGAGTCGTGGCGCACGAACAGTACCGCCATGCTGTCCGGGCGCCAGATTGGGTGATGCAGGTTATCAGCCAGCCAGCGAAAGGACCCGTCACGAAGGCCGTAGACGAAGACCTCCACCAGTTTCGGGAACGTCTCTCGCGTTCGGTGAACGATCATCAGCCTTTCGCCGTCCGGACTGAAGCGCGTGTTCTGCAGCTGGGAAGCATCGTCCTCGATTTCGAGACGGTTGGGAGTCAGCTTCCGGGCTTCCGCTAGCGTGACGAGCTGCCTGTAGGACCCGCTCTGCAAGTCCAGCACTCCTTGGTGCTCTGCATTTCCGCATGCTAGAAGGGCACCGTCCGGGCTGAGGCGGCTGCAAGGGACCGGTGTGTCGACGCACTCGACCTCCCCGCCGGCAGCCGGAACTCGAGCCATGCAGCGAGGGCCCGGCTCCCGGGACTGGAAATAGACGAAGTTCCCCTCGGGACCCCACAGTTGATTTGCGCCCGTGTGATAGTGCCCGGCTAGCGGACCCGCCAGCTCCCGCCGGGCGGTACCGTCCTCGTTCATCACGACTAGGACGCCCGGATAGCGCCCCGTTGCAGTCAGTTTCTCGACCGATCGGTCGAATTGGAAGAACACGATTTGCTTCCCGTCCGGAGACCAAGGCGACACGAAGTAGTAGTGATGGGTTTCGTGATGCGGGCTCGAGTAACGGAGGATTTCCCGACCGGTTGCCGGATCGCGCATCCGCTCCAGTGACGGCCCTTGCTGGGCGGCTGCCAGGGCCGCGAAAGCAACCGCGAGAAGCCCGGCTCGCGTGACGAAGAGTTTCACCCGTTGAGCATCATAAACCTGGGCCGGCCGCCCGGTTTCGCAACGGAATGTGACGCGGTCCTCCGAGGGCAGTTCTATGGCTCGGCTGCCCACGCATCCCAAGGCTGGACTAGGGTTGGAGTGTTAGCGTAACGCCGCATGGAAAGGACGATCCGAGCACCAGCCCCGGGTGCCAGTTCGACTCGCAAGGCGCTGGACTTGATTCCCTGAATGCGGTCTCCTACGCGAAACGACGTGAACTCGTGCTCTCGGTATCCGCCGCCTTGGACAACCAGCGACCGGGTTGACACCCAATGGCATTCATTTCCAGGTAGAGTCTGGAAGTTGGAATCGCTGTGGGCG
>CAYWUV010000018.1:0-76262 GCA_964461235.1 uncultured Bryobacterales bacterium
TGCCGGCCCCTCGGCGGCTTGCGAGCCCCAAAAAGGCTAAATTGAGAATCCCTGGACGTGCGGAACGCCCGGCCCGTTCTTCACCGCCGGGTCGTTGCGGCAGGCGCGGGGCAGCCCCCTAGGCCGCCAGGCAAGCTTGGATCTCGTCCCGCGAAACAGCGCCCTCTCGGATCAGGCGCCATTGGGTCGGCGTGATGTCAATCGTTGTCGCCGCGGGCCCGGCGACCGCCCCCCCGTCCACGATGAGGCGGACGCGCCCGTCCATCGTCCCGAGGACTTCGAACCCGCTTCGGCACGTGGGTCGTCCGGACACATTGGCACTCGTCGCGATCAGGGGCGTGCGCAACCGGTCGATCAGGTTCCACGCGAGCACCGAAGCGGACCTGCGCAGTGCCAGGCGCCCCGTGTTGCCCGTCACTCGCAGGGGGACCTTCGCCGAGGCCGGGACGATCAGCGTGAGCGGTCCGGGCCAGAACTGGCGCGTCAGCACGTAGAAGCTGGAGGAGAGGCGCGCGGCGTACTCCTCTGCCATGGGCACTCCGTCGACCAACAACGGGAGGGAGCGATGGTGCTCGCGCCTCTTCGCTTCGAACACCTTCGCAACGGCATTCAAGTTGAACGGGTCGGCTACGAGGACGTAGAGGGCATCGCTGGGAATCGCCACGACCTCGCCGTCGCGCACCGCCTGTGCCGCCGCGTCCACGGCCGTCTGTTCCGGCTCGTCGAGGGGTGTCTCAATCAGGCTGGTGGTCAATCTCGGCGGTCACCCGGTGCACTGGCGCGATCGAATCGTCCGAATCGGTTCCTCCAGCTTACAGCAGGCCGCTGGCCGGCCCGGCCGCAGCCGGCCCGGGGGTGTCCGGCTCCTATACTGGGCGCAAGCGCCGCCCCGGAACCGGGGGCCGCCACCATGCGCCGACCGCCGCACTGGGAACGACTCCGGGAGGAGGCCTGGGCGATGCCGCCGTCGCCCGGCGTGTACCAATTCTCCGGCCAGGAGGGCAAGGTCCTCTACATCGGCAAGGCCAAGAGCCTGCGCGACCGGATCCGCAATTACTTCTTGGCCGATGCGCTGGCCGATTCGAAACGGGCGGGCCTGCTCTTCGAAGCCGTATCTCTGGGCAGCATTCTCGTGCGGAACGAAAAGGAAGCCCTGGCCCTCGAAAACAACCTGATCAAGGAGCACCAGCCGAAGTACAACGTGCTGCTGCGGGACGACAAGACCTATCCCTACATCAAGATGACGCGGGAAGAGTATCCGCGGGTCTACGTCACGCGGCGGCTCAAGAAGGACGGTTCAACCTACTTCGGCCCCTATTTTCCTGGGAATCTGGCGCACCGGCTCGTGCACTTCATCCACAAGCACTTCAAGGTGCCGTCCTGCAACATCGACCTGACCCGGAGCCATCCCAGGCCCTGCCTGGAGTACCACATCCACCGCTGCTGGGGACCCTGCGTGGACGGCCTGGTCGAGGACGAGACGTACCGACGGGCCGCCGGGGACGTGCGGGCCTTCCTCGGCGGTCGGCGCGCGGAACTGATTCGCGACCTGCGCGCCCGCATGCTGGAGGCCTCGGAGGCGCTCGAGTTCGAGAGAGCCGCCGGTCTGCGGGACCTGCTTGCGACGGTCGAGGAGATCACCGAGCGGCAGCGCATGGCGGCGGCCGAGGGACGGGACATTGACATTTTCGGGATCCACGCCGAGCCGCCCCTGGTCGCGGCCAACATCTTCCACGTGCGCAACGGCAGGGTGGTGGACCGGCGCGAGTTCTACTGGGAGGATGTCGCGACCTTCGACACCGGCGACTTCCTGGCGACCCTGCTGCCGCAGGTCTACTTGGGCCAACGCCTCGTCCCGTCCCTCGTGCGGGTGCCCTCGGAGTTCGAGGGGATGGCCCCGCTCGCGGAGCTCCTGGCGGACAAACGGGGCGCGAGAGTCGACATCGGAGTACCCCGGCGCGGTGCCAACAAGGCCCTTCTGGACCTTGTGGCGACGAACGCCAGGAACTGCTTCGAGCAGAGGTTCCGCGTCCGCAAGCCGAGCGCGGCGCAGGTCGCCGAGGCCTGGCGGGAAGCGCTGAACCTGCCTCCGGCCGACGATGGAGCCGGGACCGCCACGCGGATCGAGTGCTTCGACATCTCCCACACGCAGGGGATCGAGGTAGTCGCCTCGATGGTCGTCTGGGAAGACGGAACGATGAGGAAGGGCGAGTACCGCAAGTACGTCGTCCGGTCCCAGGAGAACGACGACTTCGCCGCCATGCGGGAGGTCGTCGGAAGGCGCTACCAGCGCCAGAAGGCGGAAGGCAAGGCCTTTCCGTCATTCGTCCTCGTGGACGGCGGAATCGGCCAGCTGCACGCCGCGGCAGAGGCTCTTGAGGAGATTGGAGCGGCCGCCCAGCCGCTCGCCGCGATCGCGAAGCGCGAGGAGACGCTCTACGTGTTCGGGCAAGAGGATGAGCCGATCCGGCTGGACCGATTCCACCCGATCCTCCACGCTATCCAGCAGATCCGGGACGAGGCGCACCGATTCGCGATCACCTTCCACCGCCAGAGGCGCTCCAAGCGCAGCCTGCGGTCGGAGCTGCTCGACATCCGGGGAATCGGCGAGGTTACGGCGCGCAAGCTCTTGCGAAAATTCGGGAGCTTGGCAGGAATCCGTGACTGTGGCTTCGAGGACCTGTCGGCAGAGGTCGGCCGGGAGAAAGCGACGGCCATTCGCAGCTACTTCGACGGTGCGGCCGGCGATCAGGCCCAACAGTTGTAGTAGCCGTCCTTGCATTCGACCTCGATCGGCATCCCGTACACGCGCGAGAGGGTCTCGGAGGACAGCAGAAGCTCCTTCGGGCCATCCGCATGGATGCGCCCGCGGTCGAGCAGGACGACGCGCGAGACCTCGGGAACGATGTCCGGCAGGTGGTGCGTGACGTAGATGAGGCTCGTTCCTCGCGCCGCGATGCGACGCAGGGTTTCCCGTAGCTCGAGGGCGGCGCGGATGTCCAGCCCGTTGGAAGGCTCGTCCAGCAGCAGAGCCTGCGGGCTGTTCACCAAGGCGCGGCCAATGACCACGCGCTTGGCCTCTCCTGTGGACATGGCGTTGACGGGCTTGTCCCGGAGGTGCTCGGCATGCATCAGGCGAAGGACCTCGGCACCGCGCGCCTCCATCTCCGCCGTAACTCGATGCTGGGGCCAGAGCTCGAAGCTCGAGTAGTAGCCGGAGAGCACGACGCTACGCCCGGTCGCGCTCTTCGAACATGCCGCCACCATCTCGTTCGAGACGATAGCGACCAGCTTGCGCATGTCGTGCACGTGCCAGTCCGACCGGCCGAAGAGCCTCATGACAGGGCCGAAGCGCCGGACAGGGTGGTCGTACCGCATCATCGTTCGGATCAGGGTCGACTTGCCGGACCCGTTCGGACCGATGATCGCGAGGTGCTGCCCGCAAGGTATGGAAAGCGAGATGCCGTCCAGGGCCAGGGTGTCGCCGCGATAGACGGTGATGTTGCGGAAGTCCAGCAGCGGGGGGTCGGGTGTCGGTTCGGTCACGTGGAATCGGTGCCCGGGACTTGCCCCGCGCCGTCAGTGGCGGAGGAAGTTGGCCAGAAGCGTCTTTCCAGTTTCGGTGAGGATCGATTCGGGGTGGAACTGAACGCCCTCCACCCTGCACGACCTGTGGCGTAGCCCCATGACGATGCCGTCCTCGGTCCACGCCGATACTTCCAGCTCGTCCGGGAGCGACTCCCGCTCGACGATCAGGGAATGGTACCGGGTCGCCACGAAGGCCTGTTCGATGCCCTCGAACAGGGTCCGTCCGTCGTGCCGCACGCGGCTGGTCTTGCCGTGCATCAGGTACGGAGCCCGGATGACCCTTCCCCCGAACGCCTCGCCGATGGACTGATGTCCCAGGCAGACACCCAAGATCGGCACCTGGCCCGCCATGCTCCGGATGAGATCCACGCAGATTCCGGCCTCTCTCGGCGTGCAGGGTCCCGGGGAGACGACGATGCGGTCAGGGGCCATCGCGCGAACCTCGTCAACCGTGATCTCGTCGTTGCGCCTGACCGTCATCATGGCACCCAGCTCGCCTAGGTACTGGACAAGGTTGAAGGTGAACGAGTCGTAGTTGTCGATGACCAGGACCATCCTTTCCTATCATCGCCCTTCGGAGATCGAACGGGAGCACTCCTGGCGGCGGAGGTCGTGCGCAAGCGGTGACTCGCAACCCAGCAGGCGGTTCGCCACGCTCCGCAATCATCCTCATGGGATACCATTGATGGGCAATCCCGGCGCTCCGCGGGAACGTCTCGTGCAGGCGAGCGGCTCGACCCGCCGGGATGGCACGCAGGCTTGACTCCCATGAATCGAAGAGCATTCGTCACCTCCGCCGCGCTCGGGACAGCCGCGGCCTCCTGCAACCAGACAAGCCAGGAGCCGGAGGCCGCCAAGCCAAGGTACCCGCCCATAAAGATGCATGTCGGGGCGCAGCGGGGCCCGACCAATGTCGAGATCCTGCAATTCCTCAAGCGGCACGGGGTCAACGACTGCTGCGGGTATCCCCCACACCCTGGGGAACGGGGCCATTGGCTCCGCGAGGACCTGGAAAAGACGCGCGAACTCTGCGAATCGCAGGGCGTCGCCCTTGATATGGTGGCGCTCCCGTTCCTGGCCTCCTCGCACATCGACCGGGAGGGCCGCGGGGCGATCATGCTGGGCCAGTCCCCGGAGCGGGACAAGGACATCGACGACATCCACAAGATGATCGAGGGCTGCGCGGAGGTCGGTATCCCCGCGGTCAAGTACAACATGAGCATCCTCGGCGTGCTGCGTACGGAGAGGACGCCGGGCCGCGGCGGCTCGTCCTATTCCACATGGCGCCTGGAAGAAGCCAAGCCGGACCCGCCCCTCACCAGAGCCGGAAGGGTGAACGAAGAAGAGGCCTGGGAACGGATCACCTACTTCCTGGACCGCGTGATACCGGTCGCGAACGAATACAAGGTCCGTGCGGCCTGCCACCCTCACGATCCGGGCGTTCCGCCCGAGGGCTACCAGGGTGTTGTCAGGGTCCTTGGGACGCCCGAGGGCCTCTACAAGTTCATGGGTATCCAAGAGAGCCCCTACCACGGGTTCAACCTGTGTCTCGGCACGACCTCCGAGATGCTCCAGGATCCGGCCACCGAGATCCATGAGGTAATCCGCCGAATCGGCGGTGCCAAGAAGATCTTCAACATCCACTTCCGCAACATCCGCGGCAAGCGCGACGACTTCCAAGAGGTCTACCCGGACGAGGGGGACATGAACATGGTCGAGGTGGCGAGGACCCTGTGGGAGGTCGATTACCCGTACATGCTGATGCCCGACCACATGCCGAGGCACCCTGACGACCCCAACGGAAGGCAGGCCTTCGCGTACGGCTTCGGATACATCAAGGGCCTGCTTCAGACCTTGCGCGAGAGTGCCTGACGGCGGCGGTGCCGGTCCAGCGGGGCTTGTGCTAACGTCGAGTCGTCAGGCTTTCCGATGCTCGATTCTCCGCCAGTCGCGGTTGCGCGATGCACCTTCAGCTACGGCAAGGCGCGCGCCTTGGACGGCGTGAGCTTCGAGGTGCCGCGGGGCGTGATCTACGGCCTCCTCGGCCCCAACGGGAGCGGGAAAACCACGCTCTTCCGGATCCTCTCGGCGCTCCTTCGGCCTGAGAGTGGAATGGCGCGGATCTTCGGGGTCGACGTCGCCGCTAGCCCGATCAAGGCCCGGCGGCAGATCGGTGTCGTCTTCCAGTCACAGAGCCTCGACCGGCGGCTGACGGTCGAGGAGAATCTGGCCCATCAGGGCCACATGCACGGGCTTTGGGGGCGCGCCCTTGCCGACCGCATCAGCGAACTCCTCGAGAAAGTCGGCCTCGGAGACCGAAGGAAGGATCGCGTCGACACGCTGTCAGGAGGTCTGCGGCGCAGGGCCGACCTCGCCAAGGGACTGCTGCACTCCCCTCGCCTGCTGTTGCTTGACGAGCCCAGCACGGGTGTCGACCCGCAGGCGCGGCTCGTTTTCTGGAGTTACCTAGAGGGGCTTCGAAGCTCGGAGGGGGTCACGGTCCTGCTCACGACGCACTTGCTGGAGGAAGCGGACTCTTGCGACCGGCTGGCCATCCTGGATCACGGCCGCCTGATCCGAGAAGGTACCCCGGACGACCTCAAGGCTGAAATCGGGGGGGAGGTGGTGACTCTGTCGTCGACGGTCCCCGACGAGATCGCTGCGACACTGAAGGACGAGTTCGCGATCACGGACGCCCTCGTCAGCGAACACGGAGTCCGCTTCGAGCATCCGGAAGCCTCGGCCTGGGCAGCTCGCTTGATGGAGCGGTTCGGCTCCCGGGTCCAGTCCGTCAAGATATCCCATCCCAGCCTGGAGGACGTTTTCCTGCATCACGCGGGCCGCGGATACGCCCGCGAGAACGGTATGGGGCGAACCGCTTCGGACCCGACTTCCTGACCCCGGGGGAAGGTCGCTCCGTCAGATGGCGTCCGCGTAATACCCGTCCCGTGCCTGGATCTTCACGCCCTTCCGGGGACTCTTGAGGGTGATCCTTCGGAAGCCCGGCGCTTCGAGCCCTCGGGTCGGGCTGTATCCGATGCTGTACTGGCTGCGCATCTCCTCTTCGATCTGCCGGAATACGTCGGCGAGACGATTGCGCCCGGAGAGCCGGAAGAAGCTGCCTCCGGTTTGCTCGGACATCCTCTTGAGAGTGCCGGACCCGCTACCGCCTCCCAGTCCGCGCAAGCCGATGTAGCCCTGGAATCTCCGGTCGAAGTACTCGATGGTGTAGACGACGATGTCCGCCCGTTGAGCGGCCTCGATGGCCGTCTTCAACTTGACCTTGCTCCCGTAATCAACGCCGTCAGAGATGATCACTACCGCCTTGCGTCCCACCTGGTTGCGGAACATCTCGTCCGCTGCAAGATACAGCGCGTCGTGGAGGGCCGTGCTGGTCTGCTTCCTGTCTCCGGTTGGATTCGGGTGGAACCCGCCGGTCGGGACTTCGACTTCGAGACCACCGAGACCACGCTCCAGCAGCGGCAGGGAGTCCGTGAAGTCCTGCAGCAGCTCGACGTTGCGATCGAAACTCATCAGGAACGCCAGGTCCGTCCGCGGCCGGAGCACGGACTGGAGGAACAACGCCCCGGCGCGTCGCTCCTCGGGGATGAGCCTACCCTGGCTGCCACTGGTGTCGATGAGCAGGCCGATCGTGAGCGGAAGATCGGTCTGGTGCGCGAAGTACCGGATTTCCTGCTTGGTGCCGTCCTCGGAGAGAACGAAGTCGTCCTTCGAAAGGTCGCTGAGCAGTCGCCCGTTCCGGTCCTTCACGGTTGCAAGGACGTTTACGACCTTGACATCCAGCGAAAACGTGGGAGTCTCGCCGATCTCCGCGTCCTGTCCGCCGAGTGAGACGAGCGCGACCAGCGCCAAGAGCGGGAGGGTGGCAATCCGCATCCTACTGGGAGAGACGACGCGGCAAGGGGCGGGGTTTCCCTCGTGCGGTCGCATCGGAACTCGCGACTCAGGCGCTGATGGCGTCCCAGGGCTTGCGCGCCTTGCGCCCTAGCATGCGCGATGCCACTGGATCATTGACGAAATCCTCGGCCTCGGCATCCCACACGAGCTTGCGGCCAGCGCGGTAGGCGATGTTGCCTAGATGGGCCACAAGCGACGAGCGGTGGCCTGTCGGCGCATCGCAGCGCGGTGCCTCTCCGTCACGTACGCAGCGGACAAAGTGTTCCGCGTGCAGCGCCGACGGCTCGGAACTCGCCTCGTGCATCCGTTCGAGCCGGCTCGCCTCGAACGCCTCTCCGTCGCTCAGCGAACCGCCGTAGGCACCAGTCTCAGGAACGATCTCGTAGCCCAGCCGATCGGCGATGAGGGTTCCGTTGCTGCCGTAGAACGCCATCCCGTTCGGCCGGTTCTCCGTGCCGCGCGCCCCGTGCAGGGGCATGTCCGGCGTCAGCCTGCCCACGCTGCCGAACGAGTTGATGTTGCAAGTCTCGTAGCTGAGGACGAAGTCCGGATACTCGTACGTCACCTGCAGCAGGTCGGGCTGGTCGCCCATCCCGCTCACGGCGAAGCGTCCGCCCGCAGCCGTCACGGTACGGGGCCGTTCCTGTCCCATGATCTGGTGGACGGTATCGAAGCGATGCGTACCGAAGTCGGTGATCCAGCCGCCGGCGTAGTCATAGAAGTACCGGTAGGTCCGGAGGAAGCGCATCCGGTTAAACGGCACCCACGGGGCAGGTCCGAGATAGAAGTCCCAATCCAGGCCCGGCGGGGGATCCGAGTCCGGAATCCTGCCCGGGCCCGAGGGCATCAGGTTGGCGTAATTCCACACCCGCACGAAGTGGACGTCTCGCAAGCCGCCGCCCTGGACAAGCTCCGCAGCTTCCGCGAAGTGCGGCTGGGAACGGTGTTGTGTCCCGGTCAGGAACACCGCCTTGGAACCGGCTGCGGCCTTGACCATGGCCTGGCCTTCCAAGACGTTGTGGCCGAGCGGCTTCTCGACGTAGACGTGCTTGCCCTCGCGAATCGCGTCTACGGCAGGGAGGGCATGCCAGTGATCGGGCGTGGCGACGTGAACTGCGTCCACATCCCGGCTTTCGATCACCCTGCGGTAGTCCCGACCCACCTTGGCCGATGCGTCCGCCAACGCCTCGCGAGCGGACTCCGCCTGTTTGTCGTACACATCGCAAAAGTAGGTGTACTCGACCCCCTCTACCGCGGCGATCTTCGAAGCGACGCTGCGCCCGCGCCCGCCACAGCCCACCAGGCCAACCCGGAGACGGGAGTTGGCACCGACCACGCGGGAGGCCGACGCCGCCGTCAGCGTGGCCGCGCCCGCTGTGCGGAGAAAGCGCCGTCGTTCGACGGATCGGACCGTTTCTGCGCTGGAGATTGCATTCCGTCTCTGGACTTGATCGTTTCCGCTCATCGCTCCATCAGGCTTGGCTGCCAGCCCGTTCCTCGTGTACGCGCTCCACCCCCTTGCCGAAGGCCTCTCTCAGGCCCTTCGGTGCCAGCGTGGCGAACGTCATGGCCAGACTCACGACCGTTGGCGCGATCTTCGACCCTGCAACCATGCTAGACGCCCCTGGTACGGGTTGAAAGGCGAGCAGCACGAACACGAGGGCAACCGAAAGGAGCAGGCCCCGGACGAGACCGAACGCGCCGCCCAAGGCCACGTCGATCCATCGTAGGCCAGTCAGATCCAAGACGCCGGTCAACACATAGGCTAGCCCAGCTCCGGCGACCAGGCAGCCCAAGAAGATCGCCGCGAACGCCACGACAGCGGCAATGCGCCCGTCTGGAATCCACGTCTGCAACTGCCGGCCGAGCACTCCATAGCCCCACATCGCGAGCATCAGGCCGATGATCAGTGAGGCAATGCGGACGACTTCCCTCGTGATGCCGTTCCGGGCCGCAAAGAAGACCGACACCAAGAGGAACCCGCCCAGAATGATGTCCAATAACACCTCGCCAACCGTAGCTCAACGGCACCCGCCCGGCACGGCAGGGCCGCTTGGTGCGAGTATAGCGGCTGCGGCTCGATCACGACCACGCGGGGCGACGAGAAGCGGGTCGGTGGGACCGCCCGGTGCGTTCCGATTCCCCTCGCAGCGAGGGTCCCGGACTTCAGCGCCGACCATGGACCCGCCCGTTACCCCCAGCGAACGGGACGCGGCGCACTCGTCGGCAGGTGAATACGAATGCGGGCGGCAGGTTCATCAGCACCAGCTGCGACTCGACGGCATGAAAGTACCGCCCCATGAAGTCCCCGACGTCAAAATGCTCGACCCGTCCACCGCTTACCCTTACCCGGGATACGTACTGGAACTGCGTGATGATGCCTCCGTCCGCCAGGGACGGCAGCAACGGACGGAAGATCGCGTCGGCGGATTCCTCGTCCATCAGCGCGATGCCGAGCGAGGAGATGACCGCATCGACCCGATCGATTCCGCGGCGCCTGAGTTCTGCGACTGCGGTCTCGGCACCTGCCGGCACGACCTGGAGCCGCGGATCATCGATCGTGTCTCGAAGGTAGCTCACGAACCTTGGACTGATCTCGAACGCCAGGAGGATCCCGTCCGATTGGAGCAGGCCGAGCAGTTCCCGCGTAATAACTCCCGTACCGGGTCCGAATTCGACGATCACCGATGGGGGACGGTCATGCAACGGGGCCACCATCGCACGCGCCAGCTCGCGGGAGCTGGGCGCAACCGCCGCCGTACCCTTGACGTCCTCGATGGCATTCCTGGCGAAAGTTCCAAGACTCATCGATCCGCGTTCGGGCCTGCCAGCGCGGGAACGCGCCGCCCCTCTATCATAGGCACGGGCCTCCGGTGCGAGCCCCAACACGCCAAGTACCGTGCGAACCTGAGGCTACTGTGACCGGCTGGCTCATCCGCTTGGCAGCGCCCCTTGCACTGGCCGGCACGCTGGCCGGGGCGGACTCCCTGTCGCTCCACGGGACCGTCGAACCGCCGCTCATGCGGGGACTGGCGGCGATTTCCGCCGTCGAGAGTCCGTTCTACCGCGAGGAGCCGGTTCATAACAGCCGATTCTCGTTCCGAAAGCTCGAACCGGGCGCGTACACGCTCACCGTGATGGACCCCGAGTGGGGGGTGACGCGCAGAACGATACAGGTCACGGAGTCGTTCGCCGACGACGCGGGTAGGGTGCGCATCGCAGTCGAACTGGAAAGATCCGCTACGGCCCGGTCGAGGCGAGTCGAGCAGCAGGGCAAGGTGTCGGTCGCAGCGCTGAAGGTCTCGCCGAAGGCTAAGGCGGCCCGGCGCAAAGCGCAGGCCAGGCTGCGGAAAGGCGACGAGGCAGGCGGCACGGCCCTTCTGCTAAGTGCAGTCGATATCTCCCCGTCGTACACGGAGGTCTGGAACGAGCTGGGAACGATCTCGTACAAGGCCGGGCGTTACGTGGAAGCCGAGCAGCGCTTCCGCAAGGCTCTTGAGATCGATCCGCTCTCCTTCGCCCCCATGGTGAACCTGGGCGGCACATTGCTGTCCCAGAATCGGTTCGAAGAGGCACTCAGCTTCAATCTGATGGCGCGTAGCATGCAACCCGAGGACGCCTTGGCCAACTCGCAGCTCGGGATGAACTTCTTCTACAAAGGCCAGTTCCGGAAGGCGCGGGAGTTCCTTCTCCGGGCCAAGGAATCCGACCCCTCGCACTTCAGCTTCCCGCAGCTCTTTCTCGCCGACATTTACGCAAAGCAGGGCAAGCTCCGCGCGGCCCGGACGGAACTCGAGGAGGTACTGCGTCTGCATCCGGATTCTCCGGTCAAGGCCCTCGCGGTCGACGCGTTGCGCAAGCTTGACGCGGCCGCCCCCTTCAACTGAACTCGGCTCGGCTGCCCCGCGATGAAGCGCTTCCCGCGGACAAGGGCCGGCAAGCAACAATAGAAGGCCGCTCATGACCCTCCGTTCGCTGCTCGGACTCGCACTGATCCCCGCTGCCGCCTTGCCGGCGACGCCTGAATTGCCCAGTTTCGTAGTGATCGTGTCCGACGACCAGGGCTATGGCGACCTCGGAGTGCAGGGCCATCCGTACATCCGCACGCCGCACCTGGACAGGATGGCGGCCGAGGGCATTCGCTTCACCGACTTTTACGCACAGCCGTTCTGCGGACCGGCACGTGCGGCCCTTATGACAGGGACGTATCCGCCGAGGAACAGCCTGATGTTCAATCACATCCCGCGTGCGCGAACGGGCATTCACCCCAACGAGGTCACGATCGCCGAGCTGCTCCGGGACCGCGGCTACGCAACAGCGATGGTCGGAAAGTGGCACTTGGGCGACGCGCCGGAGTTCCTACCCACCCGCAACGGATTCGATTCGTACTTCGGCCTGCCCTACTCGAACGACATGTGGCCGTTCCACCCGAAGATCGAGCGCAGGCCGGACGAAGGAGAACGGATGCGATACACGCGGATGCGGACCGCATACACGGGGTACGCCCAGTCGGACGAGACCTATCCGCCGGACTGGTTCCCCCCGCTGCCGCTGATCGAGAACGAGTCCGTCGTCGAGACCAACCCGCGCCAGGAAGCACTCACGGCGCGGTACGCTGATCGTGCGATCGAGTTCATCCGCGCGAACCACGACCAGCCGTTCTTCGTCTATGTCGCCCACTCCATGCCCCACGTGCCGCTCTTCCGCGGCCGCGAGTTCCGGGACCGCTCGCTACGAGGGCTATACGGGGACGTCATCGAGGAAATCGACCACCATACCGGGCGGATCCTGGACACTCTAGAGCAACTGGGCATTGACGGGAACACTCTGGTGGTATTCACGTCCGACAACGGCCCGTGGGCCGGCTACGGCATCGACGCTGGTTCCGCCGGTCTGCTGCGCGGCAGCAAGGGGACGGTGTACGAGGGCGGCATCCGCGTGCCGGCCATCATGCGTTGGCCGGGCAGGATTCCGGCAGGCTCGGTCACCTCGGAGATCGCTTCGATCATGGACATCTTCCCGACTCTGGCCCGCCTGGCTGGCGGGGAGCCGCCTAGGGACCGCACGATTGACGGTCGAGACCTGCGGCCCCTGTGGGCCGAGTCCGGGAAAGCGACCGGCCACGACATGCTGTACTTCTTCGAAGGCGGCTATCGGTACCGGGCCGAGGACGGCCCTCCCGAGAACAGGCCGCTGCTGCGAGCCGTGCGCTCTCGCGAATGGAAGCTGCACGTGCGGACGGAGGAGGACGGCGCGACGGGCGCAGTGAAGATCGTGCCGGCCGAGCTGTATCAGCTGCACTGGGATCCGAGCGAATCACGCAACGTTTCCGACAAGCATCCAGACGTGGTCAGCCGCCTGACCCGTCAGGCGAGGGCGTTCCTCGCCGGCCTGAACCGGGACATTCGGCCCCTGGGGCGCCTCGCCGAGTGAGTTTCGTTCGGTGGATCCCTATTCGACGGTATACAGGCCGATGTCCAGCCCACGCTGGCCCTGGGCAAGCTCCGCGGTAGCCGATAGGACGTTCGTTCCTTCACGGAGAGCGCTGACGGCAACGCTGAGATCCATGTGGTGATAATGCCGGCCACCGGGGCGGATGTCGCCGAAATCGAACACCTTGTCGCCGTTGAGGTAGATCGCGCCGCTGTCAACGCCTCGGTACGTCTCGAGCCATAGGTTTTCAGGAACCGACTCCAGCTCGAATGCCGTGCGAATCCAGATCGGGCCTTGCCTCCACACCGTTCCCGTGGGAAACAGGGGATTCCGGCCGGACTGGAACGGTCCGGGTCCACGCTCCCAGTCGTCCGCAGGATCCTCGGCTGTCCATTCTCCGGCCGGAGCCTCGGTCCGGTACTGCCACTGCTGCGGCTCGTGCTCGGAGGTGGGAAGCAGGATCCGGGCCGTCCCCTCGGCCGCATAGATCCGGTCGTGCAGGGCGTTCACGGAGTCCTCGTCGAACTTGACGAGCTCGCGGTCGTAGGTCATCAGTCCGTTGACCTCGCCCTCCACATCCGTGGTCTGGGTGTAGATTGCCGCGGCGAGGCCGAGCGCCCTCGGCCCGACCAGGTTTCCGACGACCTCGCCGTACTTGGCGTTCAGGTCTTCGCGGCTGAAATAGGTGCGGTAGCCCCAGTTGCGCTTGTCCGTCCACCAGAGGTGGCCGTCCACGGGCCATCCCAGCCCGCCGAACTCGCCGAGCAGGGTGGCGCGCTCCGGCGGGACACGTTCCATGCCGGGACCTGGGTACATGTGGGCGTCAAAGACATCTCCGATTCCCCGGTCGGTCCAGCCGCTGGTGGCATTTACGAGCCGGGTCGGGTCGAGCTCGCGGATCATCGTGTCGATCCGCGCCACGTCGTACTGTCCCCATCCCTCGTTGAACGGCACCCACATGACGATCGACGGGAAGAACGAGAAAGTCTCGACGAGCTCGGCCAGCTCGGCCTCGAACTGCGCGGCGGAATCCGCCGGCCTGTCGGCGTCATTCTCGTCCTCGGGACGGACGCGGAGGTTGTCGGGGATGCCCCTGCGCAGGTTCCCGTTGGGCATGTCCTGCCAGACCATCAGTCCGAGCCGGTCGCAGTGGTAGTACCAGCGGGCCGGCTCGACCTTCACGTGCTTGCGGGCCGTGTTGAAGCCCAGCATCTTGGTGACCTCAATGTCGTAGCGGAGGGCCTCGTCAGTCGGAGCGGTGTACAGGCCGTCCGGCCACCAACCCTGGTCGAGCGGGCCGAACTTGAAGATCGGCTCGCCGTTGAGCAGCATCCGAGTGAACCCCCGCTCATCCTTTCCCAAGGAGATGTCGCGGATGGCGAAATAGCTGGCAACGCGGTCAACTTGCTCGCCTCCCCTTGCGAGGACCACGTCCAAGTCGTAGAGATTGGGCTCGTCCGGAGTCCACAGCTGCGGCTCGGCCACGGCAAGTTCGGCTGACTCGCCGGGCCTCCCCTCCGCCTGGCCGACCCTGCTGCCTTCGCGATACGCCGCGATGCTCACCGTGCAGCCCTCGCAGTCTCCCCGCACGGCAACCGTCACGTGGACCGTCCCGCCCGGGCGGTCCGGCTCGACGGCGAGCGATTCCACGGACGATGCCGGCACGGGCTCGAGCCAAACGGTCTGCCATATGCCGGTCACCGAGGTATACCAGATTCCCTCGGGCTCGCTGACCTGCTTGCCCCGAGCCTGAGTCCAGGTATCCGTCGGATCCCAGACGGACACCGCGAGTTCCTGCTCGAGCCCGTCCTCGAGCAGGTCCGTCACGTCAAAGCTGAACGGGGTGTATCCGCCCTTGTGCTCGCCCGCCGGCTTCCCGTTTACGAAAACCCGGGCGTGCCAGTCCACGGCCCCGAAATGCAGCAGCAGGCGATCGCCCCGCCACTCCCGAGGCACCTCGAACTCCCGCCTGTACCAGAGCGACTGGTCGGGGGTCGGAGTCCTGCGAACACCCGACAGGGTGGATTCGATGGCGAACGGAACCACGATCTCGCCGTCGAATTGCTCTGGTTTCGATGCATCCTTGCCGGTCAGGGCGTACTCCCAGGTTCCGTTGAGGTTGAGCCATTGCCCCCGGGTCATCTGCGGGCGCGGATACTCCGGCAGCGGCAGGCTCGTATCGAGATCCGCAGCGAACCGGCTGACCATTGGCCCCTCGGGTTCGGCGGCACCGCATCCGCCTAGCGCGACCAGTGCGCCGACGAACAGCCACGTCGGTAGGGAGGGTCTGCAAGGGTTGAAAGCCAGCATCAGGCCAAGGCTATCAAACCCCCTCCGGAGAGACACGGCATCTCGGACGACGGGCGTCTTCCCCGGAGGGCATCGCGCGGCCCGGACGGCTCGGCGGACTGGACGGGATCTGGTCCTTCCATGGATGCGCGACACTCCAAGAACAAGCCCATGATTGTGACACTCACCCTGAACCCGGCGATCGACTTGTCGCTGGGAATCGAGCGATTCGACTTCAGCGAGCGAGTCTACACCGAGTCGGATTCGGAGGCACCGGCCGGCAAGGGAATCAATGTCGCGCGGATCATGCGGTCCTACGGGGAGGAAGTGGTGGCGGTCGCGGCCATCGGCGGAAGCTGGGGCCGGCGTTTCGAGGAGCTCTTGGCGGCCGACGGTCTGCCCGCCGAGCTGGTCAGGGTCCAGGGGGAGACACGCAGGAACGTAGCCGTGACGGACCGTACGGGGACGACGCTCAAACTCGACCAGCCGGGACAGGCACCGTCCCCTTCGGAACTGCGTCGAATCGAAGCAGTCGTGGAACGTCACCTGCCGGGCCTAGACTGGCTGGTCCTGTCGGGAAGCGCAGCCCCCGGAACGCCTCGCAACGTCTACCGCCGGCTTGTCACACGGGCGCGGTCGGCCGGCGTGAGCGTGCTCGTCGACACGAGCGGGCCGGCCCTAGCGGAGGCGATCGAAGCTACGCCCCAGATCGTCAAGCCGAACCTCCCGGAAGCGGAAGGGCTGGTCGGCCGGAGGATCGCGACGACAGAGGACGCGCTCCGCGCCGCCCGGGAAATCCGGGGGCGGGGACCGTCGCACGTCCTGCTGTCCCTGGGAGAGGTCGGAGCTGTCGGCTGCTCCGAGGACGACAGGGTCCTGGCTCGGGCCCCTTTTGCCGCCACCGGATGCGCGATCGGCACGGGAGACGTCATGGCCGCGACCCTGGTATGGGCCATGAACCGGGGCGAGCCATTCCGGGAGGCGGTCCGCTGGTCCGTCGCCGCCGCCACCTTGGCGGCGTCGATGCCGGGACTCGCTTTCGGGTCAATCACGGCAGCAAGCGCGCTCAGGGAAAGGGTTGTCGTGCGGCCGTCCTAGCCCTGCGACCGCAAGTGACGGTCGATTTCGGCGGACAGTTCCTTGACTGTTCGCTGCACGGCGGCACCCATACGCGCAACCACGGACCGCACCTCACTCGACGGCACCTCCTCGGCAGCGGACGAAGTGCCGGACCAGACGACCCGTCCGGATTCCGAGTCCACCAGTTCCAGGGCAATTTCAACGGCGACCCGGACAGGACCGTCATAATCCACTTCCTCCAGCCGTCGGAGTTCCCCCCGGACAAGGAAGTCCCCCCTGGTACGGCCGTCGAACGGAATCACCGAAGCGAAGGTGCCCTGGGCCATCAGCTCGCCGCGCAGTAGCCGCAAGACGCTTGCCTCGGGATCCTCGGCCCACTGGTGGTACTCGTAGAAGCCGACCTGTTCCGGGGCCTCGCGATAGACGATCCGCCGCTGCCCGAGGACCTGGCCAACGCGGAGAGGCATCAGGACAGCGGCATGGTCGAGCGGCTCGGGAGCCGGCGTCGGGTTCGGCAGGTCCAGGACGTAGTAGAGAGTCGGCGGTGCCTTGCCGCCGCACTGGATGCCCGCGGCCAGCACGGCCGCGACCGCCAGCGCCAGCAATGCCGGATGCATGTTAATCTTAGCCAGCAAGCCATTATGCCTGATCTGGCGGTTTCCTGCTTCCGGTGCGGCCACGCCCTGCGTCTGATGCCGCGCGAGAAGATACAGCGCCTCGACACCTGCGTCGCCTGCGGAGCGGAGCTGCACTCCTGCGTCCACTGCCGGTACTTTGATCCGGGCCGTAGCAATCAGTGCTCGGAACCTCAAGCCGAATGGGTCCGGGACAAGGAAGCCTCGAACTTCTGCGGTTACTTCGAGGCCCGGACGTCTGTCAACCTGACGGCACGGGGCGGTACGAACCGCAGCACCGACGCTCGGGCCGCCTTCCATAACCTCTTCAAGAAGTAGTGGTTGACCGTCGCCGCAGTTGCTGGAGCAGTCGCGTTGCAGAGCTCAACCACCGCTCCGCCGGCACCAGCTAGCCGGGATCCCTCCACCGGGCTCTCCAACGTGACCCGGGTCGCGGAGATCTACGGCATCGACAACTGGGGATTCGGATACTTCAGCATCAATGAAGCCGGGCACCTGACGGTCTGTCCGCATCGGGTCCCGGGCCGCACGATCGATGTATACGAGGTGGTCCGAGAGCAAGTCTCCGGACAGCAGGCGCTTCCGTTCTTGCTGCGCTTCCCCCAGATCCTGGACGAGCGACTCTCATCGCTGCACACGGCGTTCGCAAAGGCGATCGAGGAATTCCGCTACCAAGGCCGTCATGTCGGCGCGTACCCGGTGAAGGTCAACCAGAAGCCGGACGTGCTCCGCCGGCTGGTCTCGTCCGGCAGACGGCACGACTACGGTTTGGAGGTGGGCAGCAAGGCCGAATTGGTAGCGGCCCTGTCGATGCCCCTGTCCGAGGGTGCCCTCATCGCCTGCAACGGCCTGAAGGACGACCAGTACCTGCGCCTCGCGATGCTCGCGGCCAAGCTGGGCCGGCAGGCTGTGATCATCCTTGAAGACCTAGAGGACCTGCGCATGACGCTGAAGCTGGCGCGGACACTGGATCTGAAGCCTCCCTTGGGGCTCAGGGTCAAGCTGAGCGCTCGGGGCAGCGGCAAGTGGGAAGAATCCGGCGGCGAGTTTTCCAAGTTCGGCATGAGTGCACTCGCCTTGGTACAGGCCTTGAGGCTCATCGAGAACGCCGGGGCGCACGACCAGCTGACTATGCTGCACTTTCACGTGGGCTCCCAGATCACCGACATCCGGCGCGCCAAGTACGCCTTCAAGGAAGCGGCCAGGGTCTATGCAAAGACCCGCTTGCTCGGCTTCGGGATCGAGTACCTCAATGTCGGAGGCGGGCTCGGCGTCGACTATGACGGGTCTGGCACAGCCAGCGAATTCTCGATGAACTACTCGGTCCAGGAGTTCGCGAACGACGTCGTCTATGCGATCGGCGAGGCATGCGGTTCAGAGGGAGTGCCGCATCCTGCGATCGTGACCGAGCACGGTCGTGCGATGGTCGCCTACCACTCGATGCTCGTGGTCGACGTCCGCAAGGTGGTGACCCCAGGGATCATTGCGGAAGGGGGCTTCGAGTCGATCGAGTCCGAGGCAGAACCGGTGCTGGAACTGATCGACTTGGCACAAGGGCTCAACGCCAAGAATTTCAGGGAACGCTACCACGACGCGGTGCAGCAGCGGGGCGACGCCACCTCCCTGTTCGAACTCGGCTACCTGGGCTTGCAGGACAAGGCCAAGGCCGAGTGGCTGTTCTGGAAGATCTGCCGCCGAGTCGCCCGGCTCTCGCGCAGCATGAAGGGCCGCCCGAAGGAGTTCGAGGACCTGGACCGCATGCTCGCGTCGAAGTACGTCTGCAACTTCTCCATGTTCCAGTCGATTCCCGACTTCTGGGCGTTCGACCAGTTGTTCCCGATCGTCCCGATCCACCGGCTGGACGAAGTGCCGACCGAGCGCGGCGTACTCTGCGACATCACCTGCGATTCGGACGGGACTGTGGACCGTTTCGTCGACGCGAAGGACCGCAAGGAGTCTTTGGAGCTTCACGCGCTGCAGCCGGGCGAGCCGTACTACCTGGGCTTCCTACTGCTCGGGGCCTACCAGGAGACCCTAGGCGACCTGCACAACCTGTTCGGAGTCGTTACGGAGCTGAGCGTGCGGGTCGGGGCGGACGGCGCGTGCGAGGTCGACCCGCCGATTCGCGGGGACCGCGTGCGCGACGTCCTCGAGGACGTCGGATACGAGCCCGAAGTGCTGCTGAACGCCATAGCGCGGCGCCTCGCCGAGCGCAAGGCGTCCGGATTGATCGACGACGAAGAAGAGCACGACGTCCTGGCAACCTCGTCCCGGGTGCTCGACGACTATACTTACTTGGTTTGAGGGCGTCCCGCCTCTCACTCGAAGACGGATGGACTCCCCGAACCCGACCAAAGCTACGAACGTCGCTGGTCTCCTGGTACCGCACCCGACCCGGTCGTCCGCGCTCTCCGACGAGTCTGGCTCGAGCCTGAGTTACGGTCAACTGCGGGTGCTGGCCGCCGGTACGGTGGAGACGCTCAACCGTAGCGGCATAGGCCGTGGCGATCCGGTGGGCCTGGTCCTCGACAACGGCCCGCACATGGCGGCCGCATTCGTGGCGGTGGCGTGCGGAGCCCCGGCCGCGCCCCTGAATCCCGCCCTGCGCGAGCGGGAGTTCCACGACGCCCTCAGGAGCCTGGGAGCCAAGGCGTTGATCGCCGAAGGGACGTCGGGAAGGGTTGCGGCCGCCGCCGCAACCCGGCTGCGGATTCCGGTGATCCCGCTGGAGCGGACCGGACCGGCAGGACGCTTCCGGCTGGAGACGGCCGGGGCGGCGCGAGCGGCCTGCCCAGGCCCGGGAGGACCAGACGACACAGCGCTCCTGCTCCACACTTCCGGCACAACGGCGCGTCCGAAGCTGGTTCCCCTTTCACACCGCAACCTTGTGGCGTCGGCGTGCAACATTTCGCGGACGCTGCGGCTCGCTCCCGGGGACATCTGCCTCAACGTCATGCCCCTGTTCCATATCCACGGCCTGGTGGGCGTGCTGCTGGCATCGCTGCACGCCGGGGGCTCCGTCGCGGCGATGCCCGGCTTCCAGCCGATGCGGTTTCTCAGGTGGCTGGAGGGCCTGAACGCGACATGGTACAGCGCGGTCCCCACTATGCATCAAGCGATCGTGCAGCGTGCACAACGCAGCCGCGGCTCCGTCGCCGGCCGGATGCGTCTGATTCGCTCCTCGTCGGCAGCGCTGGCACCCTCGGTGCTCCGCTCCTTGGAGAGCCGGTTCCAGTGCCCGGTGATCGAGTCCTACGGCATGACCGAGGCCTCCCACCAGATGGCCAGCAACCCCCTCCCGCCAGGCGAGCGCAAGCCCGGGACAGTCGGCCCGGAAGCCGGACCCGAGATGGCCGTGATGGGCGATGGCGGCAAGCTGCTGCCCGCGAGCGCGACAGGGGAAGTCGTGATTCGCGGCAGCAACGTGATGGCTGGCTACGTGGACAACCCGGAAGCCAACACAGAGGCCTTCACGAATGGATGGTTCCGGACGGGCGACCAGGGATTCCGCGACAAGGACGGGTACTTCACGATTACCGGCCGGCTCAAGGAACTCATCAACCGGGGCGGGGAGAAGATCTCGCCCCGCGAGATTGACGAGGTGCTGCTCGAGCATCCGGCGGTGGCCCAAGCAGTTGCATTCGCCGCTCCTCACGAGAAGCTGGGCGAAGAAGTCGGCGCCGCGATCGTGCTGGAACCCGGAGCGAGCCTTTCGCAGCGGCAGGTGCGCGAATTCGCGACCGAGCGTCTTGCGGCATTCAAGGTTCCGCGGGTCGTGGTCTTCGTGGACGCGATTCCGAAGGGACCGAGCGGCAAGCTCAAGCGGGTCGGCCTGGCCCGGGATCTCGGACTCGAGTGAGCGGCTGTCCGGGGCGGCCCCGACAGTCCGGATCCTAGCGGCCGCCTTGGGCAATCACCTCGGCAATCGTGCGCTGAATCGCCTCGGCCGCGGCTTTCGGATCCGGCGCATCCCGTATCGGCCGGCCGACCACGATGTGGTCGGCACCGTTGAGAAACGCCTCCCGGACGCCGACGGTCCGCTTCTGGTCGTCGGCCGGGCGGTTCTCGACGGGCCGGATGCCGGGCGTGACCACAAGAAGCCGCCGATCGACGTGCTCGCGCAGGGCGGCCGCCTCGAGACCCGATGAAATCACGCCGTCGCAACCGATCTCGAACGCGCGGCGCGCCCGTGAGAGAACGAGATCGCGCGGGCTGCAGCGGAAACCGAGATCGTCAAGGTCCCGTCTGTCGAGGCTGGTGAGCGCTGTCACGGCGAGGATCTTGACCTCCCCGCGGTTCGCGCACGCAGCTTCGAGCATCGCGTCGTTCCCATGGACCGTGCAGCAAGCGACCCCCCTGCCCCGGAGGCGACTGACAGCCCGTCCCACCGTCGCGGGAACGTCGAAGAACTTCAGATCGACGAACACCTTCTTGCCGGACGATGCCAAGTGCCGGACCAGCGAAAAGTAACCGCCGTCCATGAAGAGCTCGAGTCCCAGCTTGTAAAACTCGACGCTCGGCCCGAGCGTGTCCGCGAGCGCCCTCGCGGATTCGACGTCCGGAACGTCCAGCGCGAAGATCAGCCGCTCGCGAATCGGCACGGCGTTTGACGACAGCGGCATTCCCGACTAGGCTAGCGCGCTGCGTCGCGCCTTCCGGATCGCGCCGCGGCGACTTTACACTGAACGCATGACTCCGGCGCGATCCTGCCTTCTCGCCAGCTTGCTGGCCATCGCCTCGGGGTGCGATTCGCGACCATCCGAAACGGCCGATCCTCTCGCGGCCTTCCGACTGGTGGACCTGTCGCATGCCTTCGACGAGACAACCGTCTTCTGGCCGACTGGCCAGCCGTTCCAGCACACCCGCACCGCGTGGGGCCAGCAGCCGGGCGGCTTCTGGTACAGCTCCTACGACCTGGCCATGAGCGAGCATTCCGGAACACACTTGGACGCCCCGATCCATTTCGCGGAGGGCAAGGCTACGGTCGGCGCGATCCCGCTGGAAGACCTCACCGGGCCCCTGGCCGTGGTCGACATCGAGGATCAATGCGAAACGGACCCGGACTACGCGGTGACCGCGGACGACCTGAACGCATTCGAGGACCTTTACGGACCGGTGAGTGCCGGGACCATCGTCCTCTTCCGCACCGGATGGAGCCGGCGCTGGCCAAACACCCGGTCGTACCTGGGAGACGACACGCCTGGCCGGGCCGATAGCCTGCACTTCCCAGGGATCTCCCCTGGCGCGGCCCGATGGCTGGTTGAGCACGGAGTCGCCTTGACGGGGATCGACACCGCCAGCATCGATCCGGGCCCTTCCCAAGACTTCGCCGCCCACCAGGTTCTGGCCGAGGGGTCAATTCCGATCCTCGAGAACGTAGCCAGCTTGGCCGAGGTGCCGCCCCGTGGCGCGTATCTGCTGGCCTTTCCCATGAAGATCAGCATCGGATCCGGCGCTCCGTGCAGGATCGCCGCGCTGGTGCCAGCCGCGTAGTCTCCGGTCGACCGGCTGCGAGGACTATCCGTGGCCGGAGAATGGCTACGCAAGCGGGGAGCCTGCGATTCCCAATCCACACCCAGTGGAGCGCAACGAAGGCGTGAACTGCCCGGTTCACGCGGGGCAGGGAGCGCGTGGCGGAACGTCGCGCGGACCGCAGCACAGCGATCCCGTCAGACTCTTCCCGTGGCAAGGGGAACTCCGAAGCGCGCACGGGAAGCCATCGGGCCGGAGCGATCGAGCCCCCTGCCAATGGGGCCAGAGAACCTGCCTGGCAATCGCCTGTAACGGTTCGCGGATCCACCCACCGGGGTCGAATCGCCAGGCCGAACCGGCCGCCTGTCATTGGTCACTCATCAAAGGGAACAGGAACTGGCCGAGGGTTGTCGGCCTCGATGCGTTTCAGCTCGGTCTCGATGCGTTTCAGAACACGGGGGCCGTCGCTTGGTCCTTGCGCTGGAATCGAAACGACCTCATTCCACGACATGGGAGTCCATCGAGCGCGGTACACAGGATTTGGCGCTCCCGCACAGACTTGGATGACCGGCACCCCTGTCGCCGCAACAACGTGAGACACCGCGGAGTCGTATCCGACCAAGGCGATTGCTCTGCTGACCCAGCCTGCGAATGAGGGATACGTGCCCTTGTAGGTCATCAATTTCGCCCGTTTCCGGTAGCCGTCCTCCAGCACCGCCAGACTGTTCGTCGTGCCTCGGAAGGCTCGGACCCGAGCGGCCGCGTTCGCGGCAGCTGATTCGTCCCGCCCCCCGTCCAGGACCGTCGAGTAGCCGCGTTTCCTGAGAAGTTCGAGCAGGGCGTCCTCAAATTCCGTGCCCAGCCTCGCGGAGTCCTTGCCATCGGTCGCGAAGCTGACACCGGCCAGTCTCCCACCGACACTGCGTCCCAGATACCAACCTCCCGAACCACTTCCGGACCTCCCCGCCACGTAGGGAGTCATCTCCTCGATCCCACCCCAGAAATACCACTTATCGCACCATTCGGCTGCGAGTTCCGCAAGCGAAGCATCCGACCCTTCCCCATAGGAACGGCTCTCGAAAAACTCGACGTATCTGTCGTCGGCTAGCGGCAAGAGCCCGTTCTGCGTCACGCAGCTGTCTGGATCCACAACCAGCCAGTGCCCCGGCTGGAAGCCTTCAATGCTAGCTTGCACTTTGTCGCGCCACCGCTTCCACGCCAGCAGCCGCTTGGCAAGGGGGCCGTGGTGTGGGTACGAGATGATCCTACGGTGGATGCGATAGGGATTCCCGATCAGGTATGCGTTCTCCTTGGGCGCCAATAGATCGACCTCGGCGTCGCGAAACGCGTAGATGGCGGATTGCCATACCATGCTGGTGACGGCCACGTCCGCCTTGCTCTCCACTCGTGACAACACGACGACCTTCCGGAGATCGTCGTAGTCACCGACCCGCTGGAGTGCCCGGTCCCGCAACATGCCATAGCGTTCGATCAGGGCTTGGGGACCTGAGAATCCGAGTTCCAAGAGCGTGCCACG
The DNA here is from genome assembly GCA_964461235.1 of uncultured Bryobacterales bacterium. Classification (GTDB taxonomy): domain Bacteria; phylum Acidobacteriota; class Terriglobia; order Bryobacterales; family UBA6623; genus VXMF01. Next base: position 23,953 of record CAYWUV010000018.1, read on the forward strand.
GATCGGAGAGCCGGGAGCCCAGAGAACTTCGGCCAAGAACGCGGCGTGCAGATCGCAGGCATCACCGTCGAACCTGTCCGCCAACGGTTGCACCACGCCGTCAAAAACCGCCTGTGTCGCCTCCGCCGCAATCTTGCGGTTTCTGGAGAAAGCGAGTGACGCGAGCGACCGGGCATACTCTACGAAATCATCGGATCCCGGGCTCGCCTCGATCACGCCGCGTGCGAGTTCGCTGGCTATCATCGATCTGGATTGCTAGGTACGCCGCAGAACGGACCAAGGGTATAGAGTGTACCCGGCCACGGCCTGACAACCCCAGGGGCACTCGATCCCGCAATCGAAACGCTCCGCCCCATCGCTCGGTCATTATTGCAGCGTTTGACGCCAATCAGTCGCCGAATGGCTTACAAGCTCCCCGTCTTCTGCTGATCGCCGTTGCGGGGCTGATGGCCGGGCCCACAGTGGGGCTCGGTCGAGCGACAATCCCATCACCAGGCTTGCACGGCGTGCGCCGCATCATCGAAGTCTCATGGGCCGTACGGGTCCGCCTCGTCCAGATCGACGAGCACGGTCCGTGAGGCGCTCCGTGCGGGTCGCCTCCTGGTGCCAGTCGAATGGGGCGAGGGTCGGGCCTTAGGCTTTTCGCCAAATCGAATTGGGCCCTTGTTGGGGTTTCGTTTGATGCCACGGCCGGGATGGAGGGCCGGCGGAGAGCATCACGGTCTAGTTTGAGATGCTGCAGCCTTCGCTCGACGAGCGAACGCGTCGGATATGGGCTGTTCTGGAGGAGCAGGTGATCGGCCGGGAACCCGAGGCGACGGGCAAGTCGTGCAACACGGTGCGCGCAGGGCTGCGCGAACCGGCTGGCGGGTAGGTGTCAGCGCCGCCGGGGAACGGGGAGCGCCAGAGGCGCCCGGGTGGCGGACGCAAACGGCTGACCGAGCAGGACCGGCAACTGGCCACGGCGCGGGAGCGGAAGCTTGATCCCTTCGCCGAGGCGCTCTGCGAAGCCGTCCCATGGCATTGATCGCAACGGCCGTCCGAATTCCGGTCTCGCACCCGGACCACCCCGCACCTAGAATTCCCGCATGCGGTCAACCGCGTCGGTTGGGGCGTTCGTAGGCAACGGGGAACCAGGGAAAGCGGACATCGTCTGCACGGATGAGCGGGTGATGCATACCTGGCCAGACGAGGGCAAGGCTAGGCGGCGGCTGACTCGTTGGCAATTGGCTGGGGTCCCTCAAGAACGCAGAAACCGCTCTTGGAGTGGGGGCTTCGGAACAGGCTCAAGATCCATCACGAGGACATTCCCGCCCGCGATCAACAAGGACTGCTTGAACGCCCGCAGGAAACCCATCCCGAGCAGAATCTCGTTGGCGCCAGGAGCAAGAATGACAACGTCGCCTTGGGATTCATTAAGGAAGGTAACTTTCCCTAGGGCAGTCAACAGTGTTTGATCTGACGAATCCGCGAGGATGACGGAAGTCGTTCCCTCGAGAGGCAACCCTAACGCGACGGCCTCCTCCAGTGGGATCTATAAGAAGCCAGTGAACCCAGTATCAATGATCGCCGTATACCTGACACCGGGAGCTGGGTGCTTTGCTCCGCGGATGTGAATATCCACACGTGGATTTCCGTCACTATCGAAACTACCAATAACCAGCCGGGGCTCTTGGGTTTGCATGCCTAAGTCTGAAAGCTCCTGATGATCCGATTCGGATCAGATGAAACACTCCATTAGGAGCTTGCTCCCGACCTTTACCGAGTGCGTCCTCGGCGAAGTCCCCAAGGTACGCCCCGCCCGCGCGGATACCAATAGCAACGAACTTGCCACCGTGTCGAGACTCGTATTCCTGTTTGAATCGTTCTGCATAGATCGCCATCGCCTGTTTGGCGATCTTGTCAACGTCTGTTTGTCTTGTCACTGAGTCTCGCTCCCTCGGGCCTTGACGCCGCTTCACCTCCTGTCGAATTCTCCCGTCCGGCTCTGGTCGCCATTGGCGCTACAGCTTGCATGATCGTTCCGCAGACCGGCAGGAAGGCGCTACTCGCCAGCTATTTCCTCGGTCTGCATTATATGGCTTCGACGCCACGCCACCGTCTGCTGTGCTTGAGTCGGAACCGCCGCCGGAGATCTAGTCGAGTCTCTCGCGGAATACCATAGCCGCCTTGGAAGGCCAGGGTCAGTTCCCGGCCCCTCGGTGAATACTCGGGGCCGGTCTGGCTCCGAGCAGCAGTTCCAGGCCCGACACTTTGGAGTTGGCGGGCCGAAGGAAAGGCGCTGGCTGTGGGGCAGGGTTTCCGTGGTCCCTTCGGCATCCCTCGCAACGTCAAGGAATCGCCACGACGGACCGGCCTGTCTGCCGCGGCTCACGAACCCTGCGGTTCCGTCCGGGCAGGATCGCTTTATCGCCCGTGGCCACCAGTGACGGCAGAGGGCGCAGGACTCCCGGATGCCGTGGTCGATCGTGAACGGGGTGGTGCCAGTCTCGCCGGGCTCCGTCGCCTCCGGGCACAACAGGACTCACTTGGCGGCGGGGAACAAGCGGGCGATGCGCTCCTAGCGCCGCCCCAGCACAGACGCTCTACGGACATCACGTAGAATCACCTTCCCCAACGATCGCAGCGACTTCGAGGCCGTTGAACACCGTCCCGACGCCGACCCCTTCGACCACAGCGGCCCCCCTTCCGGCCCTGCCCCGATTGTGCTCTGGCTGCCCGCTACGTCGGCCACCATCCTGCAACTCCTCCGCCAACCGCCTGCGCTCGCTCAGGCCCACCGCAGCGATGCCATCGGAGCCCCGCCCGTCACCGGATCGAGCTTCCGCTTCAGCGCCGTAGCCAGTCGCGGGTCCCGCTCGGTTAGCCACTTGCGTCCGCCACCAGTGTGCCTCTGGTGCTCCTGGCTGTCTGGCGGCGCTGCCGCCTCCCCGCCAGCCGGTTCGCGCAACCCTGGGCGCACCGTGTTGCGCTACTTGCCCCTCGCTTCGGCCACCCGGCTGATCCCGCCCCGACCGATCGTCTGCGCCTCCACCGCAGCCCGCAGCCGACGCGTCCGCTCGTCGAGCAAGGGCCGCAGCACATCAAGCTCTTATGCCCTCCGCCTGGCCCTCCATCCCGGCCATCGCATCTAACCACACCCCCAATCGGGCCAATTTGTCTTGGTGAAAACCCTAGTCCGCCAGGGACACCAGGTCCGAGACCGGCCTGATTAACAGCCTGTTGGCAGCCGAGGCCGGCAGCGTCGTCAGCAGGACGAACCTCGTTCCGGTCACCGGATCGGCCCATGCGAGCGTGCCAGTCGCCCCTCCGTGCCAGAAAGTCCGCTCGGAGCAGCCCTCTCCAGCCGCCTTTCCGAGGGCGAACCCGAGGCCTCTGGGAGTGCCTGTCCGTGTCGTATGGTTCCGCACCATCAGCCGGGCCGTGTCGGGGCGCAGCACTCGGGCCTCCTCGGGAGTCAGGAACTCCCGGAAGAATCGCGAGACATTCGGAGCGGTCGCGTGCGCCCCTCCCCAAGGGGACGCCAAGTTTCGCCAGTACGCGCTATTCCAATCCCAGTGCGCCGCGTCAGTGCGGCCCTGTCCTCCGTGCGGCGGGCCCTGCTCCACTTGGCTGCGTTGCGTGTCCGCAAGCGCGAATCTCCCGAGGCCAAGGGCCGTCCGCTCCATGCCGAGAGGGCGGAACAGCTCTCTTTCGAGAAAGGCCGCGAACGGCTCTCCTGTGATCCGTACGCACACCTCGGCGAGCAGGAGAATGCCCATGCTCTGGTACTGGTACCGCGTCCCTGGCTCGAAAAGGAGGTCCGTTCGGATCGCTCGCTCGACGAATTCGCTAAGCGGGGCGTTGCGCTTGCGCAACTCGATGTTCTCCGGGAGCTGGTCGGGCAGGCCGGAGGTGTGCGTCAGAAGGTGCTTGACAGTGATCCGCGAGCGGGCGCCCAACCGGAATTCCGGAATGAACCGCCGGACGGGATCTGTGAGGCGGAGTTCTCCCCGGTCGTGCAGCACCATCACCCCGGCGGCCGTCATTGGCTTGGTGATGGAAGCCAGCAGGAAGATCGCGTCCATCGACAGCGCACTGCCGAACGAACGGCTGAACACCTGATCCCCGGCCCGGACGTCAAGCGCGGCGCCGGCCACGTCGCCGCGGTCGATGTGGCGGGCAACCAGTCCGGCTGCCGCATCGAGACGGCGCTGCGAGACCGCTCTCGCCACGGACGCTGCCAGCGCGCCTGAAAGGAATGCCCGTCGCTCCATTGCGTGGCAATCCTATCACCGGTCTTGAGCCGCGCGCGTCGGACCCTCAAGGTCTGATTGGATCTTCTTGATCAGGTTCGGCAAGTAGGCTGAGAACCGCGACTCGGCTCCCGACGGCTCCTGGGGGAGAGCGAGGATTCGATCCCGGGACGGTGCGGCCCGGCCCTCCATGTAGTCCAGGGCATTGAGCGCTGCCATGGCGACATACAGGCCGTGCTTTTCCGCGTCGCCCAGATCGACCAGTGCCGACAAGGCGTGCTCAGCATCGGTGTCGCTGCCGTATCGGCCTAGCGCCTCGCCGGCGGCAACCCGCACTGCCGGATCCTCGTCCGAGAGCGCCCTTCTGAGCTCCGCCTTCAGGGCGGCGACCGCGCTCTGCCCCCGGATCAAGGCGCCGACGGCAGCCCAGTACCGGACCGCGCTGTCCGGGTCTGCGTACCCCGAGCGAAGTTCGTCGTCGACTCCCTGGCGCTTGGACGACGCAAGCTCCGCCATGCGCATGATGCGGCCCAGAGGGTAGCGGGTCGGGCTGGCACCCATCGAATGCGGCGCGTCCTCCCCGGACCGCGCATGGATGGCACTCTCGGGGAGGAATCCCAAGTCCCGGATCGAGAGGGACCACTCGCGGCGCGCGGCGCGCATGCGCTCCAGCACTGCGGAGTGTCCGGGGCTATCGGCGAGATTCTTGGTTTCGTCGGGATCCTCGACGAGGTCGTACAGTTCCTCGGCTGGCTTGGTTTCCCAGAAGTGGGTCTGTGGCGGCACCAGCTTGCCCTCGGTGTACATCCGGTGCCAGACATCGGTCGTCGGCGTCTGGAACATGTACTGGATGTACTGGCCGTAAATCCGGTGCGGCATGAAGTTGCGGATGTAGATGTACCGTTCGTCGCGGACGCTCCGAACCATGTCGTAACGCTCGTCCATCCGCCCTCGGAAGGCGTACAGGTATGGCTGGGGCGCCGTCTCGTACTCGCCCGCGAATGCGTTCCCCTGGAAATGATCGGGAGGCTCGATGCCCGCCAGGCTGAGCACGGTCGGGGCCAGATCGACGAATCCTACAAGGCGGTCGCTCTCCCCGCCCGCGACGTAATCGGCCGGCCTGAGATGGCGGTACTTCTCCGGCACGTACAGGACCATCGGCACCCCGAGGCCCGAGTTGTAGGTCCACCGTTTGCCCCGGGGCATGCCCGGCCCATGGTCGGCCCAGTAGAAGACAATGGTGTCCTCCTCCAGCCCGTCCTGCCTGAGTTCGTCCAGGACCGTGCCCGCCATCGCGTCCATCTCCGAGATCTTGTCGTGGTACTGCGCCCAGTCCCGTCGGCTCTCCGGGGTGTCGGGATGGTAGGAGGGGACGCGGACCAGCGCGGGGTCGTGGACCGCGTCGTGCGGGCGTCTGCGGATCTGGGACTCGTGCGTGACCGTGAAGTTGAAGACCGAGAAGAATGGCTTTCCGGGAGCGCGCTTGCGCCAGTGGGCCTGGCGGCTGGACTCGTCCCAGACTGTTCCGGGCTTCTCGAGGTTGTAGTCTTCCTTGGAGTTGTTCGAAACGTAGTAGCCCGCTTCCCGCAGGTACTGGGGAAACATCTTCATCGATGACGGCAGCCGGGTCCGCGACCGCATGTGCTGGGAGCCGGTCGACGGCGGATACATGCCGCTGATAATGGTCGTGCGGGCTGGCGCGCAAACCGGTGCCGTCGACCACGCGTGGCGGTAGATCATCCCGCGAGAACCCAGGGCGTCCAGGTTCGGGGTGTCCGCGTAGTCATCGCCGTAGACGCCGAGGTGGGGACCGTTGTCTTCGGAACTGATCCACAAGATGTTAGGCACTTCTGCGAGCGCAGGTACAATCCATGCGATCAGCAGCAGAACGACTCGGTTGAGCATGGTCCGAGTATACCTGCACGGCCATGGGGTAGAATCTCTACCTAGGTTTCCTTGGCAATCGACGATGCTCTGCCCATTCTGCTCACATCTCAAGGACAAGGTCATTGACTCGAGGATGAGCAAAGAGGGCGATTCGATCCGGCGCCGCCGGCACTGCCTCGAATGCGGCCGGCGCTTCACGACGTACGAGCGTATCGACGACATCCCCTACATGGTCGTCAAGAAGGACCAGCGCCGCGAGCGGTTTGACAGGCAGAAGGTGCTCCAGGGATTGCTGCGCGCATGCGAGAAGCGGCCTGTGACCATGGTGCAAATGCAAGGCATGGTCAGCGCGGCCGAGTCGCTGGTCATGGAGTCGCACGACCGGGAGTGCTCGACAAGGAGAATCGGCGAGATGCTGATGCACGAGCTGCGCAAGATCGACAAGCTCGCGTACGTTCGATTCGCGTCGGTGTATCGGGACTTCAGGGACGAGGAACAGTTCCTGCGGGAGCTGCGCAGCCTCCAGGAGAGCTGATCCGGGCGGTCACCCGCCAAGACGCCGCCAACGGGCGTCTTTTTGAACGCACCTCTCCCACGAAGCGAGGCCCGACCGACGATCATGGACGGCACCGTGCCCGACTCACCTGCCTGATTCCGGGGCGCACCGCAGTCGCTCCAAGACGCCGTGCCAAGATTGAGAAAGAGGGCCCTCCGTGATCAGCTACGAAATCCAAGGGGATAACCTCGAGATCGTCAAGATACGCCTCCGGCCGGGAGACGAGGTTATCGCGGAGGCGGGCAAGATGATCTACAAGCAGCCGCAGGTGGAATGGAGGACGACGATGCACGGCAAGGGCTTGGGCGGCAAGCTGATGAGCGGACTGAAGCGCAAGCTGTCGGGAGAGTCCCTTTTCCTGACCCATTTCTCCTGCCGGACGGAGGAAGGCGAGGTCGGCTTCGCGGGCGACTATCCGGGGCGACTGAGACCCCTCCACCTCGAGAGCGACCGATCCATCCTAGTGCAGCGTGACGGCTTTGTTGCGGCGGAAGCGAGCGTCAAGCTGGATATCGCCCTGACGAGGAAGCTCGGTGCCGGCCTGTTCGGGGGCGAGGGGTTCATTCTGCAGCGTCTCCACGGTCCCGGCGTGGCATTCATTCATGCAGGCGGGGACTTCGCTGAGTTCGATCTCGCTTCCGGCGAGACGCTCGAAGTCGATACCGGGTGCCTCGTCTGCTTCGATGACACCGTCCACTACAGCATCGGCCTAGCCGGAGGCATCGCCACTTCGCTGTTCGGCGGCGAAGGCCTGTTCCTGGCAACCCTGACGGGGCCGGGTAAGGTCGTCTTGCAGACCCTGACGCTCAGCAAGCTGAGAATGCAACTGTCGTCGAGCCTCGGACAGTCCTGAGGGTTTGCAACCGGTGCCCCACTGGTGTCAGCCGGCCGCTGCGGGACGGCACGGCCGCCCCCGATGGACGTTGCGGTCCGTCATGAATCAACAGGTCGGCATGCGATCCGCACCGAACGGTCGACGATTTCGTTGACAAGCGCCGAAACGCTCAATCGCGCTCGTCGACGAGGTAGGCGTGGCCCTTGCCGTCGCCCTCCCATGCGTAGAACAGCAACAGGTCGTCCAAGGTTGCGTTCCGGGCCCCGCGGACGCATTTGACGCTCTGGTAGCGCAGCCCCGGCTCCGGTGTCAGATCGCGAGAGCGGCTCCAGTTCGCTCCCGAGGGGTCCGAGACCCATTCCTCGACGCGATCGCCCCATCCGTAGCGGTTCATTTCGCCCTCCTCGCTGGTTTCCCCGTCTCCCGCTATCAGAAAGGCCCGGAAGGATCCGTCGCTGCGCCGGATGAGGTAGGTCGAATTGAATGGATGGCCGGTGGACGCCAGCGGCGTTCTATGCCATTGCCCGCCGGCAAACCGCACGAAGTAGAACGTGGAGGCGTACGGCGTCTCGTCGGACACCGGCAGGAGGAAGTACGGCTCGCCGGCCTCGCCGATGGCGATGGACGGGCCGACTGAGGCGCTGCCTCCCTTCGTGTCCCAGACGAGGCAGTCGCGCTGGGCCGTGCCGAAGTTGACCGGCCTAGGCAGTTCCTTCCCATGCACGTTGAACACCTTGCCGGTTACCAAGTCAGCGCGGACGTAGTAAAGGTTGTGGCGTCGCGTGTAGTCGTGCAGCACGCCACCGTATCGCTCGCTCCGGACTGGTTCCTCGACCTTCCAGATGAAGGCGATGTGCAGGGTCCGTCCGTCGGGGCCGACACTCGTCGTCTGGTAGGAACCGGCGTGAGATGCCAGCTCACTGTCGTGCGGCAACGAGTCCATGTCGATGACCGGCGCGGACGGCTCCTCCCAGCTGCCGCCGCCATCGCTGGAGATTCGGTAGGTCCAGAAGCCCAGGTGGCCGCTCTCCCGGAAGTAGACGAGCGTCCTGCCGCCGGAGATTCCGTGGACCTGCGGGTAGGAGATCGACCGGGAGATTTCGGGCATCCTCTTCCATCGGCGGATGTCGGCCGGATTCGCGGTCGCCAGATGATAGCCGGAAGTGCGATGAAAGCCGAAAGCTACGTGTATCCGCTCGTCAGAGTCGGCCCACAGCACCGGTGCATAGTGCTGGTCCCGCTCAAAGCGCTCCGAATCGATCTCGATGCCCGTGCCCTCGAGGAGCATTCTGGGTGATGAGAATCGCCGCGAGACGAGGTCGTAGCTGCGGATCCAGGGCAGCCCCCGATCCCCCCTCCAGACTACGTAGACCCGGCCCCCGCTCGCGACTGCCTGCGGGTACATGCGGTTGTCGTAGAGCATCTTGAGTGCCCCGTCTTCCGCGAAGCGAAGCACTTCCCCTGACAGAGGGAGGCATGCGAGGCCAAGCGCCACCAAGAGTCGTTTCATCCTGCATTCCAGAATAGTCCGCGCCCCCCGCCGGCTGGTATTCTGGCCGTGGCGGTCCAAGTTCGTTCTCATGATGCGCTCCGGTTCCCAAGTCGCTTTCACGGTTTTGGTCTGCCTCGCAGCACAGTTGCCGCTCGATGGGACCCAGTCGGGACAGGCTGGCGGCCGAGTGCGCAGCGGAGCGCTCGCGGTTTACGGCTTCGAGGTCGTCCGCGAGGGCATCGTCCGGGACCTCGCCCCACGGAGCGAGGATTCGGACCTGCGCATCGCCAGCCCGCACTCGGTGCGAGTTCTGCCCGGGGCGCTGGAATTGCTCCCGGGAGGCTCGCTGCGGTCGCGTTCCCGGCCGGCGAAGGTCTCCGATATGGTTCGCATTGGAAGCGAGATCTCTCTCGAGGTGTGGATCCGGCCGGCACGGCCTGACCGGCACGGCGTGGCGACGATCCTGGCGATGTCCAACGCAACGGACCAACGCAATTTCCTGCTCGGACAGGAAGGCGACCGGTTCGTTGCGCGCTTCCGGACATCGAAGACCGGAAGGGAAGGCGAACCGGGGATGTCGACGCCGGCCGGCTTCGCGAGGCCCGAACTGACCCACCTCGTGTTCACCCGGGACCGAACCGGCAGGGCGCGCATGTTCGTCAACGGAGGGATCTCCATCGAAGCCAAGATCCCGGGCGGGGTGGAGGACTGGGAAAAGGCAACCCTGTGGTTCGGCACCGATCCGAAGACGGACCGGTCATGGACGGGCACCTACTACCTGGCGGCCATCTACGGACGGGAGCTCTCCCCTGCCGAGGTCGCTCGGAACTACCGGGCGGGACACGGGCCGTCGGCCCTGGAGCAGGTGCCGGATGGCGAGCGGAGGCGCTTCGAATCGGAAGTGGCCCCGTTGCTGGCACGCCGCTGTATCGGATGCCACGACTCGACTTCCAGGAAAGGTGGGCTGGACCTGTCACGCAGACAGACCGCCCTCGCCGGCGGGGCCCGTGGAAACGCGATCAATCCCGGAAGTCCGGAAACGAGCCTGGTCTGGCTCCTGACCGAGGCAGAGTCGATGCCCAAGGGGCTCGCGCCCCTTTCCGCACAGGAGAAGCGGCTGCTGCGGGACTGGATCGACGCGGGCGCGGAATGGCCTCTCAAGAGAGTCGATCCCGCGATCTACTCCCAAGGGGATCGGGCGATGGGGAACTGGGTGCAGCGACTGACCGTCTCCGAGTACATCGAGACCATGCGGGGTTCGCTCGGCGTCGACGTGGCCGAGGAAGCGCGAGAGATCCTGCCGCCCGATGTCCGTGCGGACGGATTCGAAAACACGGCGTACAACCTGAGCGTGGACCTGGACCACGTGGAGGCCTATGCCCGACTCGCGGCAATCGTCGTGAGCCGCGTGGACTTCCTGGCAATCCGCAACAACGGAGTTTCCACGGAGGACGCGATCGCCGAGCTCGGCCGTCGCATCCTGCGCGGCGTCATCACGGAGCATGAGCTCGGCCTGTTCTGGGAACTGGGCCGGGCAGTGAAGGAGGCTGGCGGAAGCTCGGACGACGCCATGAGGTACGTCCTTGAGGCCATGCTGCAGTCCCCGCGGTTCCTGTATCGCGTGGAACTGCAGCGAGGGGACGGTACCGCGTGGCCCGCCGACGCATTCGAGGTCGCGTCCCGGCTGAGCTACGTGATCTGGGGGGCGGCCCCGGACAGCGAGCTCCTCGAGCGAGCCCAGTCCGGAGACCTGACCGATGACGACGAGGTGGCGGCACAGGTCGACCGCATGCTGGACGACCCGAGGGCTGTGCAGCGATCCCTGCAGTTCGCAGACCAGTGGCTCGACCTAGGTCGGCTCACCAGCCTCAGTCCCAGCCGGAACAGATTTCCCGAGTGGGACCCCCGTCTGGGCGACGACATGCGACGCGAGACGCTCGCATTCTTCGAGGATTTGGTCTGGAAGCAGAAGCGCCCGCTCGCAGACCTGCTGAACGCCCAGTTCAGCTACCTGACTCCGAGGCTGGCCGAGCATTACGGATTGCCCCCGGGCGCGGAAGGCCTGGCCCGCTACAACCTAGCGGCCGTACCGGGCCGGGGAGGGCTCCTGACTCACGGGAGCGTGCTCACCGTCGGCGGAGACGACGCGTCGATGGTCGCGAGGGGCCTGTTCATTCTGCGGGACCTGCTGTTCAGCGAGGTGGGCGATCCCCCTCCCGGCCTGGACACCAGCCCGGTTCCGACATCTCCCGGTCGCTCCCATCGCGCCATTGCCATGGAACGGGTCGAGAGCAGCGCTTGCGGGGGATGCCATACCCGCTTTGAGCCCCTGGCCTTCGGACTGGAGAAATTCGACGGGATCGGCAGGTACCACGAGGTGGACGAACACGGCAACCGACTCCGCGAGGACGGGGAGATCCTGTTTCCGGGAGACGAGAAGCCGATTGCGTACGGCTCCGTTGGAGAAATGATGGACCTGCTGGCGGAGAGCGATCGGGTTCAGCAGAACTTCGCGCGGAAGCTGACCCAGTTTGCGCTGGGGCGTCCCCTCGTCGCCGCGGACCAGCCTGTGGTCGAGAGGATTCACCGCGAGGCGGGAAGGAACGGCGCGACGTACCAAACGCTGCTCAAGGCCATCGCCCTGAGCGAGTTGATCCGGACGACCCCCACCGAGATCTAAGCGGCGCCACACGGTGGGCGGCGCCAAGCCCAGTTAGGCCCGGATCGCGTCGACCGGCGTCATTTCCCGATCCGCGGGCCCCAGCCGGTCGGACGCCCCCATTGCGGCCAGCATCGTGTTGTAAAGGTCGACACCCTCGACACCGAGGTCCAGGATCTCACCGGTCTTGAACCGACCGTTCGCGCCCGAAATCGCATGAAAGACTCCCGAGAGTTCCCGCTTGACGTCGGAGTGCCGGCCGTCTCCGGACTCGGTCGATACCGTAACCATGGAGTTCTCCAAGGCGCTCCTGCCGTTGGCGTCCCGCACCTCATCGAGCCGTTCGAGGAAATAGGCAACTTCCCGGACGTGCATGTGCGCGTGGGCACGCAGCTGCACGTTCGGCTTTCCCGGGGCGAAATCGTGCCACCATTCATGGCTGCAGGCCTTTGCCCCGGAAGCATTGCGCTGCCCGGCGTCATCGAACTGGAAGATCTTGCGTCCCTCGTACAGGTACTCACCCTTGATGCGGAGGCGCTCTCCCGCAGCAAGGAAGGTCAGGGACCCGAAGCGGACTCGATCAAGCTCCACGGCCAGGGCGTAGAGATCACAAAGAAGCCGCCACTCGGCCGACAGCGCGTCGAGTTCCATGTCGATCCCCTCGCCGCCCGGATCGGCATAGCCTCCATGGGCGAGCCGGGAGCGGGGCGGCAGGCTGGGCTCGCGGCCGCTGGCCGGCTTCGATTCGAAGGCCCGCATCTCGAACTCCCGGATGCGATCGAGGTGGTCCGCCAGCCGGGCCCGTGACTTGGCGCCAAGCGGCGAGTTGATCCCGGTGAAGTACTGATACTGGCCGACGACCGAATCCAAGACGCTGCGCCGCAATCGGTCCCGCTGGGCATCCGGACGGTCATCAGAAAGGGTGACCCGGCCGAAGATCCGGTCGAACAGGTCCCGGGGCTTCTCCTGCATTGTGGCCGCGACGGTACCGTCGTAGTTGTAGCTGTGCACGTACCGGCTGACTCGGCTGCGGCGGAAATACGTGCCGGCCACGACGGTCGGCGTGACACCGCGCGGCTGACCGCCCGGGTAATGTGCCTTGCGAACGACCTGGTCGATCGAAGGCCCTCCGGCACGGGCCTCCCCGTTGGGCGGCTCGGCCGTGAACGCGCCGCTGGCCCCGTCGAAATGGGCGTTGATGCCCGCCTCGTCGCAGCGGACCTGGTCCACGCCACGGAGTACGAGCAGCTTTCGAGCGAGTGGCTCGAGCGGTTCCAGCACACCCGCGAAGCCCTCGTCCTGGAACGGGGCCGGAACGCCGAGCCCGAAGAAGACGTTGAATGCCCGAACCGGAACTGCATCGACATCCGTAGAGGCCGCCATCTCCTCAAGCAGGGGCAAGCCTACCGCGATGCCGCCAGCGCCACGCAGGACTGTCCGACGAGTGATTCTAGGAGTGCCCGTCACTGGAGCAAATTGTAGCAATCGGACGTGCCCGGAGGAATCGGGAACCCGCACCGTACAGGACGAAGGAGACCTCGGGGCCCGTGTGATAACCTGATTCCGTAGGGCCTTCGGGACGGTCGGCCCCGGAAACAGCCGCACAAGGGGCGGCAGATGTGAAACGGACCTATCAGCCGAATCGGCGCAAGAGAGCGAAAAAGCACGGTTTCCGAATCCGGATGAGGACACCCGGAGGCAGACGTGTACTCGCAGCCCGCCGTGCCAAGGGCCGGAAGCGACTTAGCGTCAGCGACGAGTAGGCCTGCGCTTCCAGCCGCGCCCGGACTCGGGTTCGCCCCGGAGCGCCGGATCCGAAAGCGCGCCGATTTCCAAGCAGTCTATGATGGAGGAACTCGGCTCGGTACGAAGCTATTCACTGTCTTCGCCCGAGCGACAGGATCCCCGCTGCCCGGCCGCGTAGGCCTCACGGTCACGCGAAGGATCGGGAATGCCGTGACACGGAACCGTTGCAAGCGCCTTCTCCGAGAAGCTGTGCGCAAGCACTGGGACTTAGTGCCGGACGGCGTTGACGTGATCTTGCACGCCAGGCCCGGCCTTGCCCGGGCTGATCTGACCGATGTGGAGGACGGTGTTGTCCGAACACTTCCAAGAGCCTTTCGACGACTCCCCTGAGACCCCCTCGGAACGGCCGGGCGCGCCCCGGACCGAATGGCGGCTCACCGCTGCCCAACGAGTCGCGCTTGTCCTGCTCTGGGTGTACAAGACCGCCATCTCGCCCCTGCTCATGTCCTGCTGCAAGTTCCATCCCACCTGCTCGGCCTACGCCCGGGAAGCGATCGAGCGGCACGGCGTGGTACGGGGCTCCTGGCTGGCGGCGGGGCGGATTCTGCGCTGTCGTCCCTTCGCTGCCGGCGGGATTGATCCCGTACCCGACTGACCCAGATTCCGCCGATGCCAGACCCCTTGAACGACGATCAATTCATCCAGCGCCGAATGCTCCTGGCCGCTGTCTTGTCGGCCGTGGTGATGGTGGCCTATTTCTTCGTCGTACCGCGCCCCGGACCGCCCCCCGCGGCCACCGAACCAGTGGCCCTGGAACCGTCGCCGGCGGCTAGCGGGCCCGCGCCCGCCGAGAGCCCGGATCCGTCCGTCCCGGAAATCGAGGCCGGGGCGCGCGAGCAGGCCGTCGAAGCGGAAGCCGAGCAGTCGGTTACGATCGAGACGGACACATTCGTGGTGGAGTTCAGCAACCGGGGAGCAACGGTCACGAGCTGGAGGCTGAAGGCATACGACGACGCGATCGGCGAGCCGCTCGACCTCGTCCACCGCAGCGGGGCCGAGCGCTTCGGGTTTCCCTTCCGGCTGGTCCTTCCAGGCGGCGGAGCCATCCCCGATGCGGATGAGGCGCTTTTCTCCCTGAACCCGGGGCCGCGGCACCGGGTCGCGCCCCAGACCCTCGTTTTTGCATACGCTCGCAACGGCCTTGGTATTCGCAAGACGTTCGAGTTCCAGGCGGCCGGCAACGTGGTCGGCGTCCGCACGGAAGTAACGCAGGACGGGCAGCCTCGGTCGCATCTCATCGCCTGGGGCGGCGGTTTCGGGGACACTGCGCAGGCCGGAAACAGCGCCTACAGCCAATCCTTCCGCTACGAGGACGGCGAGATCGCCCGCGTTTCAGCCTCGGATGCTGAGGACGAGCGGGTCTTCCACTTGGGTCCGTTCCCGTTCGTCGGCTTCGAGGATCTCTTCTTCGCCGCCGCCGCCATTCCACCCCCCGGCGAAGACATCCGCATCGAGACGAGCGCGATCGAGATCACGCCAACCAACGCCGAGCCGGACGACAAGGAATGGTACGTGGCCACGGCTTTCGGGGGAGCCGCACGCAACGACATCCGCTTCTACCTCGGCCCCAAGAGCCGAGAGGCCCTGTCGTCCGTCGAGGGCCTCGGCAGCACCCTCCGGCGAATCGTCGATTTCGGGTTCTTTGCCTTCATCGCGGAGCCCCTGTTCGCGGTGCTCCGCTGGGTTTACGGCAATGTCGTCACCAATTGGGGCTGGAGCATCGTGATCGTCACGGTCTTCATCAACACGATCCTCTTCCCGCTCAAGTACAAGAGCACCAAGTCAATGCGGAAAATGCAGCAATTGCAGCCGCTTGTCAAGCAGATCAACAACAAGTACAAGGGCGTGACGTTTCGCGATCCCCGCAAAGCCAAGCAGAACGAGGAACTGCAGGCGCTGTACAAGAAGTATGACGCCAATCCGATGGGCGGCTGCCTCCCCATCGTGCTGCAGATGCCGTTCTTCTTCGCCTTCTACAAGCTCTTGACCATCGCTATCGAGATGCGGCAGGCCGAATGGCTCTGGGTCGCCGACCTGTCCAATCCCGAGACCTTGCCCGTGCGGGTGCTGCCGCTCGCAATGGTGGCGACGCAGTTCTGGTCCCAGTCCTTGACGCCGACCCCGTCCGCGGACCCCACCCAGGCTCGGCTGATGAAGTTCATGCCGATCATGTTCGGGTTCATCTTCTATCAGTTTTCGGCAGGCCTGGTGCTATACTGGCTCACCAGCAATTGTGTCGGGATCGGCCAGCAATTGGTGCTGAACCGTCTGCCGGCAGAGAAACTCGAGATCGAGTCTGGCAAGCAGCGAGGCAAGCGCAAGAAGCGTGGCAAGTAGGCGCGCAGGCTGGTCTGGTTCGCGAACGAAGATCTGCATGCCAAAGCTGGAGTGGACCGTAGAGGGACTCGGACCGAGAATTGAAGAGTTCCTGAATCCGATTCTGGACGCCACCGATTTCGAGCTCGATTACGACATTTACGAAGTGAATCGGTCCGATGCGGCGATCGGCCCTGAGATTGCTGTCGACTTCCAGGGCGAAGACACGCCGCTACTCACCGGCAATCGAGGGGAAGTGCTGCTGGCGCTGGAACAGCTCACTCTGGAAGCGTTGCGCGTCCCGCATGAGGACCGCTACCGGCTGATCTTCGACGTCGACGACTTCCGCATGCTGCGGATCGAAGAGCTCTGCTTGAGCGCGAAGGTGGCAGCCGACCAGGTCAAGCAAACCGGCAGGCAATTCCGGTTCCGGCCCATGACCTCGCGCGAGCGCCGTATCATTCATCTCGCCTTGCGCGACGAGACCGAGGTAACAACCTTCTCCGAAGGTGTCCCGCCTCGCCGGTGTACCGTCGTGGAGTTGCGCGAGCAAGGGTGATCCCCGCCGGGCGGCCGGTGTCCCGGCACCTACTGGCAGCCCCGCCGGGGTAGCTACCGCCGTCGTAGACCCTGTGCCACCCCTCGATACCAACGATCCCACGCTGGGCGGGGACACGATTGTCGCGCCTTCGACGCCGCCGGGACGCTCCGCGATCGGAATCGTGCGGCTCTCCGGAACCCGCGCCCCCGCCATCGCCGGAACGCTCCTACCGGACAGCACGCTGCGTGCGCGGACCGCAACCTTGGGCACGCTGGTCGACGCGCAGGGCGCGCCGGTCGACCGGGTCGTGGCGATGCTGTTCCCGGCGCCATCCAGCTACACAGGCGAGGACCTGGTCGAGATCTCCTGCCATGGGTCCCCGCCCGTCCTGCGCTTCACCCTCGAACGGGCCCTGGAACTCGGCGCGCGGCTCGCCGAGCCGGGCGAGTTCACGCGACGGGCATTCCGGAACGGACGAATGGACCTGGTGCAGGCCGAGGCCGTGCGGGACCTGATCGACGCGTCGACGCTGTATCAGGCCCGCGTGGCTGCGCGCCAGAATGCCGGCGCGCTCTCGGCCAAGCTGCGGGACGCCAAGTCCGGGCTGGTGGAACTGATCGCTCTGCTGGAAGCGGGCATCGACTTCGCGGAAGATGACGTCTCCGTGGCGAACACTGCGGAGATCGTCTCGCGGATCGCTCCCGTCGCGGAAACCGTGACCGGCCTTGCCAACGGCTTTGCCCTCGGCAAGGTCGTGCGTGGCGGCCTGAAGCTGGCAATCGTGGGCCGGCCGAACGTGGGCAAGTCGAGCCTGTTCAATCGGCTTCTCAAGCGCGACAGGGCCATCGTAACCGCTGTTGCAGGGACGACGAGGGACTCGATCAGCGACACCGCATCCTTCGGCGGGATACCGGTGGAACTGGTTGACACGGCTGGCATCCGGGCGGTCCTCGACCCGATCGAGTCGGAGGGGGTCGAACGGGCGTGGCAGGCCCTGCAGGACGCTGACTGCGCGCTTGTCGTGGCCGACCTGTCGGAACCCGCCCAAGGCAGGGACGACGATCTCTGGCGGCGAGTCAGCGGCACCTGCCCCGCCCTGCTGGTTGGAAACAAGAGCGATCTGCCCGTGCGTTACGAGACCGACCATCCCCTGGTGCGGGTCTCCGCCAAGACGGGAGATGGCATCGATGCGCTGCGAGCGAGCATTCGGGACCGGGCCGTTCCGGGACTCGACGAAATGCATGAGGGATCGCTTGTCACGAACATTCGCCAGGAACGGTTGCTGCGGGAATCGGGCGAAGCACTGGACAAGGCAGCGGAGGCCGCGCGCTGCGACGTGCCGCACGAGATGCTGCTACTAGACCTCTACGACGCTTTACGGCCGCTGGACGCCATCACCGGGGCCACAACCATGGACGACATCCTGGACCGGATCTTCTCGACGTTTTGCATCGGGAAGTGAGGTCCGGTCGCATACCCGGCGGGTAGAAACCGGAGTCGGCACCGACCAAGTCGGGCCTGCGACGAAAGTAAAAAGTATAATGTGGCGTGAAGGCAATCATTCAGGTCGCCCTGAAAAAGACCGTGCTTGACCCGCAAGGCCGGGCGATCACCAGAGCGCTGCAAAGCCATGGGCACGACGAAATCCGCGGCGTGCGGCAGGGCAAGTTCTTCGAGATCGACCTGGCGCCGGGGACCAGCCGCGAAGTGGCGCTGTCGAATTTGGAGAAGCTTGCCGCCGACGTGCTGTCCAACCCGGTGATCGAAGACTTTGAAGTCAAGCTGGTTGACTAGCTGCAGGAGGGTCCGCGAGGCATGGCCGGTATCGTCGGATATGTCGGGTTCCAGCAAGCCGGCCCGATCATCCTCGAGGGCCTGCGGAAACTGGAGTACCGCGGGTACGACGCCGCGGGAATGGCTATTGGATCACCGGATGCGGTCAGCACGTTCCATGCCGTGGGCAAGCTCCGCAATCTCGAGGCGGCCGTACGCCTGGAAGCGGTCCAGGGCACGTTCGGCATCGGCCAGACCAGCTGGACCGGGCGCCGTCTCTGCCGGGTTCGGCCCGGTGACGGCCGCGAAATCGTGGTCGCGCTCTCCGGCAAGCCCGGAAATATCGGGGAACTGAGGGCAAGGCACGGAGCGGACGGCAGCGCTACGGATGCCGAGGTCGTGGCCGATCTGATCAGCGCGCTGCAAGGAGACTACACAGCGCTCGAGGACGCGGTGGCCCGCGTAGCGGTGCAAATCGAAGGCGGATGCGCGGTCGCCGCGGTTGCGCGCCGGGAACCCGGAAAGATCGTGGCAGCGCACCTGGGTCTTCCGACCGTGATCGGGCTGGGCAGGAACGAGAACTTCGTCACCTCCGACATTCCGGCCATCCTGAACCACACCCGCGACATGATTCGACTGCAGGACGGAGACGTCGCGGTCCTGACGGCCCACGGTGTGCTCGTGATGGATTCGGACTCGCGGCCCGTGGCCCGATCCGTGGACCGCGTGCTGTGGGACCCGCTGATGGCCGAGAAGAGCGGCTACAAGCATCTCATGCTCAAGGAGATCTTCGAGCAGCCCCGCGCTATCCGGGAGACGATCCTCGGGCGCATGGACGAAGAGACCGGGGCGGTCGAGCTCGACGAACTCGGAGTGACCCGCCGCGAACTCAAGGGCATCAAGCACCTCAACGTGATCGGATGCGGGAGTTCCTGGCACGCGGGCCTGGCCGCGAAGGGAATGATCGAGACCCTGGCCAGGGTGCATGTGGAAGTCGAGTACGGCAGCGAGCTGCGGTACACGGACCCTCTCGTCGACGAGGACGTGCTCTCGCTGCTGATCAGCAAGTCAGGGGAGACCGGGGACACGGTTGCATGCCAGCGCCTGCTCCACGAGAAGGGGTCCATGACCATTGCGGTCTGCAACTCGGTCAGCTCGACGCTGTCGAAGGTAGCCCGAGGCGCCATTTTCACGAAGGCCGGGCCCGAGCTGGCCGCCGCGTCGACGAAGTCGTTCACCTCCCAGCTGACCGCCTTGTACCTCTTCGCGATGCTGCTAGGGCAGGTACGAAGGCAGCTGACCAAAGAAGCATCCCGGCGTTGCGCCCGCGACCTCCTTGAACTGCCGGGCCTCGTCGAGTCTGCTCTCGAACTGTCAGGGCGGTGCGAGCGACTGGCCCGCACGATCGCGCAGGCGGGCAAGATTCTGGTGCTTGGCCGGGGCCTGCATTATCCCATCGCGCTGGAGGGAGCCAGGATGCTGCAGGAACTCTGCCGTCTCCATGCCGACGGCTGCGCGGCCGGAGAACTGCGGCACGGACCGACCGCGCTGATCGACGCTGACATGGTCGTCCTGGTGATTGCAACCGTCGACGAGACCCACGAGGCCAGCAGGCTCCGCTACGAGAAAACCGTCGCGCAGGTGCAGGAGATGACCGCTCGCCAGGGGCGCGTCATCTGCATCGCGAATGAGGGCGACGAGCAGTTTCGCCACCACGCGTACGAGGTCATCCCGGTGCCTCGTACCCGCGAGTTGCTGCAGACCGTTCTCGAACTGATCCCGCTGCAGCTGCTGGCGTACCACGTCGCGGTCTTCCTCGGACGGGACGTGGACCAGCCGGGGGACTTCAGCAGGAGGGTCAGGTCCGACTAGGCGTCCGGCGACCGGGCGCTCAGCGACGCTTCAGGGTGGGACGCTCGTCCTCGGCTTCGTCGTCGGCCTCCACGTCGATGTCGTCGGTCGGGATCGTGCCGCCGGCGCTCGTCCTCCGCAAGCGAGGCTTGTTCGGATCCTCGGTCGTCTCCTTCCGGCGCAGCACCAGCTGGGCGAGCCGGTCCTTGACCTGCAGGAACTCGGAGGTGGTGACCACGTACTCCGGCTTGCTCGGCAGCAGTTCGTCGATCGTCTTCTGGGTCTTGCGGATGCGTGAGCCGTGCGGCGGGTGACTTCGGAAGAGCTTAGACATCGTGCCCGGCCTCCGCTTCTCGTCGGCAAGCATCTTCTCGAAGAAGTCGATGAACGAGGTCGGGTCATAGCCAGCCTTGTACAGATACTGAACGCCCAGGAAGTCCGCTTCCGATTCCATGCCGCGCGAGAACTTCAAAAACGTCATCGGGATCAGGAACCCGCTCGCCTGGTAGATCCCGTAACCCGTCCACCCGCCGATGAACAGGAGGGGAATCGTGGCGAACTGGACGAGCTGGGCCTTGGTGGCCTGGCGAGTGCCGTGCCGGGCCGCGACGTGAGCGATCTCGTGGGCCATGACCCCCGCCAGTTCGGATTCGCTCTCGGCGCGCAGCATCAAGCCGCTGTTCACATAGAAGAAACCGCCGGGCAGGGCGAAGGCGTTCACGTCGACGCTGTCGATCAGCTTGATCGTGAACGGCACCTTCGCGTCGGAGTTGCGGACGAGATTCTGGCCGACCCGGTTGACGTACTCGGCGATCACCGGATCGTCGACAATCTTGGAATGACGCTCGACGTCTTGCGCCAGACGCTTGCCCAAGGCGATCTCTTTCTCGATGGAGTAGAAGTTCGGCCCCTTCGCGACCTGGCGCTCACCAATCGCATCGACATCCTGCTTCGGGGACTTCGGTGCCCGCTTCTTTGAGTTCTTATCCTCCTTGGCAATTGCCGAGCCAGCGACGGCAAGCGCCAGGACCAGAGGGAGGACTTTTCGGATCCGCGTCATTGGCATCGCTCTCTTCCTCTGCGCGGGGCGTGTACCGGGAACACGCCCATGCATGCTCAGTATAGACCGTTCCCGCATCCTTGGGGGGCCGGTCCTTGGCAGCAGCGCCGAAAACCGCAGGACAAGCTCGGTTGCAGGCCGAAATCCCCGGGAGGATCCTGATCGGGCTGGGCCCAGTCCGCCGGCGGGAAGCTGCGGAGACTGCCCGGGATCCCGGCAATTCCTGCAATCCGGTTACCTCCGGGTCCGGAGAACGCGAAAATGCGTTGGCCTCGACGACCTCAAGTCCGACGGGCCATGGCGGGAATTCCCGACCGCCGGGATCCCGGGAGACAGCCGGAGCGAACAAGCGGCCATTGCGACGGATACTGGATACGAAATGGACACCGCCGACCCTCGCCAAGAATTTCCCGCTTCCTCGGGTTACGCATATTTCAATCACGCAGCGATCTCACCGCTTCCAAGGGTTGCCGCCGATGCGATGCGAGCCCAGGTCTCGGAGACCATGCATCACGGCGTGCATGCGTTCCAGCACGCGAAGGAGGAGCACTCGGGCCTGCGCCGCTCCGCAGCGAACATGCTGGGCTGCGATGCCAGCGAGATCGCCATCGGCAAGAACACCTCAGAGGGCCTCTGCGCCGTAGCAAACGGAATCGACTGGCGATCCGGGGATATCGTGGTCGGCTTGGAAAGCGATTTTCCGGCCAACTACGTCCCTTGGAGGGCACTGGGACCGCGACGGGGTGTTCAGTTCCGCAGCCTGCAGTTGCGCGAAGGCAGCCTCGATCTCGAGGAACTCGACCGTGCATGCAAAGGGGCCAGGCTGGCGGCCTTGAGCTATGTGCATTTCCTGACAGGCTTCCGGTGGAACCTGGAGGCAGCGGGCGAGATTTGCCGTCGCCGGGGCTGTCTGCTGGTCCTCGATGCCGTCCAGGGCATGGGTGCGTTCCGGACCGATGTCAAGAAGGCGGGAATCCACGCCCTGTCGGCCTCAGGACACAAGTGGCTCCTCGGTCCGGAGGGAGCGGCCATCTTCTACGTCGACCGCGACTTCATGGACCAGCTCAGCCCGGTTGAGCTCGGATGGGCGAGTCTCGAGGGGTTCGAGGAGTACCGGTCCGACGGCAGTCTGCAACCCGACGCGAGTCGCTTCGAGTGCGGCACGCTGAACACCGCAGGGTGCGCCGGCCTGCGGGCGTCCATCGACCTGCTGAATGAGATCGGTTCGGCAGCGACCTCTTCTGCGATCCACGGTCTGGCCGAGCGACTCGTCGCAGGCGCGGCGGCGAAGGGCTACGAGTTCGCTGCCCGGCGCACCCGGGAGACCGGTTCGGGAATCGTTTCCATGAGAAAGCGCGGAGTGGACACGGAATCTGTAGCCGCGATGCTGCTCCGACACGGCGTGTCCGTTTCCGAGCGACTTGGATGGCTCCGTGCGGCCCCGCATTTCTATAACACGGCCGGGGAGGTGGATCAACTGGTCCGGCTGCTGCCGTAGCGATGCCCGATCAGGGGCCCGGTAGCGCTATGATGCACTCGGCATGAGTGCCAGGCACGCAGTCGGGGTGGCTCTTCTCACAGCGGTTGCTGCGGTCGCCCAGACGGCGACGTACAGGGAGCCGTACCGGCCGCAGTTCCACTTCACGCCGGAGATCAACTGGACCAACGACCCGAACGGCCTCGTGTTCCACGACGGCGAATGGCACTTGTTCTATCAGTACAACCCGTTCGGAAACGTTTGGGGGCACATGAGCTGGGGCCACGCAGTCAGCGAAGACCTTTTTAGTTGGAAGCACCTGCCGGTCGCCGTGCCCGAGGCGGACGGGGTCATGGCTTTTTCAGGCAGCGCAGTGACGGACATCCTCAACACATCCGGCTTTGGCAGGGACGGCAAGGCCCCGCTCGTCGCGATTTACACCAGCCGCACGGAGACCGACCAGACGCAATCGCTCGCCTACAGCACCGACCGAGGTCGCACGTGGACCCAGTACGAAGGCAATCCCGTGCTCGACGCCGAGGATCCGGCCTTCCGGGATCCGAAGGTGATCTGGCACAAGCCCACCCAGCGCTGGGTGATGGCCGTCGTTCTGGCCGACCAGCGCAAGGTCAGCTTCTACGGGTCGGCCGACCTGAGGTCATGGACCCACCTCAGCGACTTCGGGCCGGAGGGGGCGCATCCGGTCTCGAACTGGGAGTGCCCTGATCTGTTCGAACTCCCCGTCGAGGGCGAGCCGGGGGAGAGCAAGTGGATCCTCCAGGTCGACTCGGGCAGGGGCCACCCGTGGCTGGGGTCGGGCTGCCAGTACTTCGTAGGCGACTTCGACGGCGAGCGCTTCACCAATGACAATCCTCCTGAAACCGTCCTGTGGCTGGACTGGGGCCGTGACTTCTACGCTGCCCAGTCTTATTCGGGTGTGCCGGCGATGGATGGCAGGCGGATTGTCGTGGGCTGGATCAGCAACTGGATGTACGCGAGGCAAATGCCCACGTCGCCCTGGCGGGGAGCCCAGTCGGCTCCGAGGGTACTGCGGCTCAGGAGATTCCCCGAGGGCCTGCGCCTGGTCCAGCTACCGGTCCGGGAGATCCAGTCCCTGCGCGAACCGGAGCTGCAGCTTCGGGATGTCAGCCTCGAAGAGGCGAACGCCCGGATCGAAGAGACCGGGTTCAGCGGCGCCGTCCTCGACCTGCACGCGGAGATCGACCTCGGCGCGGCCACGGAGGCGGGCTTCCGCGTCCTGCAGGGAGCAGACGAGGAGACGGTTGTCGGGTACACCGCCACGCCGCCGGAGGTGTATGTCGACCGCACCAAGTCCGGCGACGTCTCGTTCCACGAGACGTTCGCGGGCCGCCATTCCGCACGGCTCCGGAACACAGACGGACGGATCGAACTACGGATCCTCGTTGACCGTTCGGTGGTAGAGGTCTTCGCGGCCGGCGGCAGGGTTTCGATCACGGACCGGGTCTTCCCGGACCCTTCGAGCAGCGGGCTCTCCGCCTTCTCGGAGGGAGGTGCCGCACGGATCGCCAGCCTGTCGGTTTGGAAGCTGCGTTCGGTCTGGGGCGGAACCGACATCGCGGACTGACCGGGAGGCTAGACAGGCGGGGCCTGCGCAACTCAGCCAGCCGCCGCCCAAGGGCGCAACAGGGGTATGGTACGCTGGCTGTTCCGGCCGGCACCTAGCTCCGGCAGCGGCATGCTCCTGGAGCTGTCAGCGATCCGCAAAAGCTTCGGCGGAGTACACGCCTTGCGCGACGCCTCCTTGCAAGTCCAACAGGGACAGGTGCACGCGCTGGTCGGAGAGAACGGCGCGGGCAAATCGACCCTCACGAAGATCGTCGCGGGCATGCAGCGCCGCGATTCCGGGCAAATGGTGTGGCGGGGCCGTAGCGTCGATTTCGCCACGCCAGGCGAGGCACACGCCGAAGGGATCGGGATGGTGCACCAGGAATCGCTCCTGGCACCGCAACTGACGGTCGCGGAGAACGTGTTCCTCGGCCGCGAGATCCGACACAGGGGGATGCTGGATCACGAGGCGATGGAGCGGGAAACGTCCGGCATCATCAAGTCGCACCGGTTCGCGTTGCGGCCGGAATGGAGGGTGGAGCGACTGAGACCGGCGCAGAAGCAGCTAGTCGAGATCACGCGCGCCCTGTACGGAAAGGCGTCCCTGCTGATCTTCGACGAGCCTACCTCCTCGCTCTCCGAGAAGGAGACGACCCGGGTCTTCCGGACTGTGAAGCTGTTGCGCGACAAGGGCATCGGCGTCATCTACATCACCCACAAGCTGGTGGAACTGATGGAGATCGCCGACCATATCACGATTCTCCGCGACGGCACGACCGTCCATGACTGCCCTGCGGACGAGATCGCAGTGAACGAAATCGTCCACCACATGGTCGGCCGGAACGTGTCCGCAATCTACTCCCGCGAGGCCCTGCCTCCAGGGGAGGAGCGTCTCGCGGTCGACCTGCCGGGAGTCAAGTTCAATGTCCGGGCCGGCGAGATTGTGGGCATCGCCGGCTTGGTCGGCGCGGGCCGCACCGAGGCCTGCGAGACGATATTCGGCATCACCCCTCCGCCATCAGGCTCGGTCCGCGTCAACGGCCTGCCTCGCGACATCAACTCACCGGTCGATGCCGTCGCGGCCGGCATCGCGCTGGTGACGGAAGACCGCCAGAAGACAGGACTCGCTGTGAGGCTGTCGGTCCGCAGCAATGTGAGCATGGCGAATCTCGACGCCGTCTGCTCGGCCGGGGTCGTGCGGCAGCGCAGGGAGAAGCGGGTGGCCGAGGACTTCCGGGATCGGCTCCGGATGAGGACCAGCAACGTCGAGCAGAACGCCTGGCAGCTCAGCGGCGGCAACCAGCAGAAGGTCGTTGTCGCGAAATGGCTGTTTCGCGACTCCGATGTCGTAATCTTCGACGAGCCGACGCGCGGGATCGATGTCGGTGCCAAGGCGGAAGTGTTCACGCTCATGGACGGGTTGGCGAGACAGGGCAAGGGCCTGGTGATGGTCAGCTCCGAGATGCCCGAGTTGCTGCAGGTCGCGGATCGGATCCTTGTCATGCGCGAGGGCTCCATCGTGGGAGAGCTGCCCCGGGAGACTACGCAGCAGCAGATCATGCGGCTTGCGGCCGTCGGGGAGACCGACTAGGAGGCGGGTCATGCGCGGCATGTCCAAGATCTTGCAACGGTTCCTGCCGTTCATCAGCCTCGCGATTCTCTTCGTGGTCCTCTCGATCGCCTCGCCCTACTTCCTCACTGGAACCAACCTCTCGAGCGTCATCCGGCAGACGGCTGTGATCAACACCATGGCGCTGGGCATGACGCTGGTCATCGTGTCCGGCGGAATCGACCTATCAGTCGGTTCGATCCTGGCGTTTTCTGGCGTGGTCGGGACGATGACCATGGTGGACACCGGATCCGTGGTAGTGGGCATCGTGGCGGGCGTTCTCGCGGGAGCGGTTTGGGGCTGCTTGAACGGAATCATGATCGCGGTCCTGCACATCCCTCCGTTCATCGTGACACTCGGCACGCTGGGGATCGTACGCGGCCTGACCCTGGTTGTTTCGGGCGGCCTGCCGGTCGTCGGCCTCCCGAAGGAGCACAGCTTCCTCGGCGAAGGCACGATCGGCCCCGTGCCCTTCGTCCTCGTTGTGCTGGCGGTTTGCGCGGTGATCATGCATTTCGCTCTGCGCTCGACGAAGCTGGGCCGCTACACCTACGCGATCGGCAGCAACGAAGCCGCCGCGATCTACGCCGGAATTCCGGTCCGGGGTTACAAGGTCGCCATCTACGCGCTTTGCGGCCTGCTAGCGGGAGTAGCCGGCATGATCGAGACTTCGCGCCTGATGACAGGGCAGCCCACGGCAGGCGTCTCGTACGAACTGCAGGTCATCGCGGCGGTCGTGATCGGCGGCGGCAGCCTGGCAGGAGGCGAGGGCACCGTCGTCGGCACACTCATCGGGGCCTTTATCATGGGCCTGCTTTCCAACGGAAGCGATTTGCTGGGCGTCAATCCGTACTGGCAGCAAGTGATCATCGGGGCGATTATCATCCTGGCGGTCGCGCTGGATGAGGCCCGCAAGCGTCGCTTCGCGACGTAGAAGCTCCTCCGATCCGTCCGCGTAGCCGGAGACAAGCTGGCGGCGGGGTCGGCCCCGGAGGTCAGACCAGCAGCTTGTCGATTACTCGCCCGCCCACGTCGGTGAGCCGGAAGTCTCTTCCCTGGTGGCGGAACGTGAGCCGGGTGTGATCCAGGCCCAGCAGATGGAGGATCGTAGCCTGGACGTCGTGGACCTCGATCGGATCCCTCGTGATGAAGAAGCCGAGTTCGTCCACCTCCCCGATCGTCTGGCCGGGATTGATTCCGCCGCCCGCGAACCACATCGGGAAGTTCTCGATATGGTGGTTTCGGCCGGGCAGTTCGCGGACCTCACCCATCGGCGTCCGCCCGAATTCCCCGCCCCAGATCACCAGCGTGTCCTCCAGCAGGCCTCGCTGCTTGAGATCCGTGACAAGCGCCGCCGAGGCCCTGTCCACCGCGAGAGACACCTCGTCGAGCTTGCCGGCTAGATTGTTGACCGGGTTGCCGTGATGGTCCCATCCCGTGTGATACAGCTGCACGAAGCGGCTGCCGCGTTCCAGCAAACGACGCGCAATCAGGCAGTTATTGGCGAAGCTCGATACGCCCGGGGTGGCTCCGTAAAGGTCCAGAGTGGACCGGCTCTCCGACGCCAGGTCCATCAATTCCGGCGCGCTTGCCTGCATGCGGTGCGCCAGTTCGTAGGACGCGATCCGCGTCGCGATTTCCGGGTCGCCGACCTCCGCCAAGCGAGCCAAGTTCAGCTCGCGAATCGCGCGCACTCGCATTGCCTGCCTCGCGGCGGAGAACCCGGGTGGGCTCGAGAGGTTCGGGATCGGGTCCGCAGACCGCAGGAACTCGACTCCCTGGTACGTCGTCGGCAGGAAGCCGCTGCCCCAAATGTTCGCGCCGCCCATGAGGTTCCGCTCGCCGGAGCGTAGGACGACGAATGCCGGGACATCCTCCGCCTCGCTGCCGAGACCGTAGGTCACCCACGAGCCCATGCTGGGTCTGCCGTATCGAGTGGAGCCCGTGCTGAAGAACAGCTTTGCGGGAGCGTGGTTGAAGTTCTCGGTCCGGAGGGAATGCACGACGGCGAGATCGTCGACGATCTTGGCCATGTGCGGAAAGACTTCCGAAACCCACGTCCCGGACCGGCCGTGCCGGTGGAACGCGCGCTGCGGGCCCAGCAGCTTGGGACGTTCCTTGGTGAACCGCTCCATGAACGCGAACCGCTTGCCCTTGAGGAAGGAGTCCGGAGTCCGCTGCCCGTCGAGTTCCTTGAGCTTCGGTCGCCAGAGCCATGTCTCGAATTGGCTCGGCGCGCCAGCCATGAACAGGTACACGACCCTCCTGACCCTGGGGCTGAAGTGGGGGGACTTGGGAGCAAGCGGGTTGCGGGGGGCAGGTCGGGTCGCGGCTTGCAGCTCGTCCCGGCCCAGGAGTTCGGCGAGAGCGATGCCCCCCAAACCCACGAAGCACTGGCTGTAGAAGTGCCGGCGCGTAACGTGCAGCAGGCGCTGGTGCGTTTCCGTCATGGCTAGTCACTCGCGCGTGATGAACTCATCCAAGTTCATCAGCACACCGGCCACGACCGCCCAAGCGGCGGTCTCGGCCGGGTCGTTTGCAGGGGCCGCTCGCAGGGTCAGCACCTCATCCGCTTGCTCCGGACTGGACCGGAACGCGTCCAACTGGTGCGAGGCGAGTCGCGCCAGCGCTTCCAGTTCCTCCTGCGAAGGCTTCCGTGCCAAACAGACCCGGAACATGTGGGATGCCCTGTCGGCAGTCCCGGCATCCGGAGTCTCACGCAACGCCCTCTCCGCCAGCCCCTGCGCGAATTCGTGGAAACCCGTGTCATTGAGAAGCGTGAGGGCCTGCAAGGGCGTGTTGGACTGGTTTCTTCGGGTTGCAATGGTGAGTGAGTCGGGGCTGTCGAACACCATGAGGCCGGGGTGCGGGCTGGTGCGCCAGAAATACGTGTACAGGCCCCTCCGGTAGCGGTCGCCCCCCTGGCTCTCGGGCCAAGGACGCCGGATCATCACCCCCGGCGGCTGGGCCGGGAAGACGCTTGGGCCCCCGATCTTGACGTCCCGCATTCCGCTTGCCGACAGGGCGAGGTCCCGGACAATCTCCGATTCCACGCGGAGTCGAGCCTGCCGGCCGAGCAGCTGGTTCGCCGGATCCGCTGACGCCAGGTCAGCTCGGTAGGCCGACGACTGGCGGTAGGTCGCCGAGGTGACGATAAGGCGGTGGAGCGATTTCAAGCTCCAGTCCCTGGCCACGAACTCTGCGGCCAGCCAGTCCAGCAGGTGGGGATGGCTGGGCGGCTCGCCCTGCGTTCCGAAGTCGTTCTCGGTCGGTACGATGCCGCGTCCGAAATAGCGCTGCCAGACTCTGTTGACGGTGACCCGCGGGGTGAGGGGATTGGCCTCGTCCACAATCCACCGCGCCATGTCCAGGCGCGTGGGGCTCCCGACAGCCAAAGGAGGCAGCGCGGCTGGCGTGCCGGGCTCCACGCGATCGCCCTTTCGCAGGAAATCGCCTTGGAGCAGAATATGTGTCGGGCGCGGTTGCGGCAGATCGCGCATGACCAGCGTTCGAGGGATCTCCGGCAACAGGCCGGTCACCGCATTGATCGCCTTGCGCCGTTCCAGAACGCCGGCGTCCTGGTTGAGAAAGGCGTTTCGGACGAATGCCTGCCTCGCTGGAAGCCGCTCGTCGGGGGGCACCCGGAGCGTGCGCTGTACTCCGGGCGGGAGCCGGGCGATCTCGTCCGGGGAAAGGCCGGCCTCCCATTCGGGCAGATCTTCAAGCAGCTTCTTCTGATAGCGGTCCTGCTCTGCCTTCATTGCGCGGAGCTGGGCTTGGATCGCTTCTCGCCGGACGTATTGGCCCTCCGTCCCGAACTCAAGTACGGGCTCGTACGCCCGGGAGCGCCCTTCCTGATCGGCGAACTCTCCGCTGAGCTCGTCAATGCTGTTGAAGAACGCGAAGAACTGGTAGAACTCGCGCTGGGAGATGGGGTCGTACTTGTGGTCGTGGCAGCGAGCGCAGCCTAGGGATAGCCCGAGGAACGCGATGCCGGTGACATCGACGCGGTCCGCAACGGCTTCGACCCGGTACTGCTCGAAGTCAACGCCACCCTCTAGGTTGAGCAGGGTATTGCGGTGAAAGCCCGTGGCAACGAGCTGCTGCCGGGTCGGGTTCGGCAGCAAGTCGCCAGCCATCTGCTCGATCACGAACCGGTCGAACGGCAGGTCGCGGTTCAGCGCCGCGATGACCCAGTCGCGGTACATCCAGATCTCGCGGGGGGCGTCGTTGTTGTAGCCGTTGGAGTCGGCGTAGCGCGCGATGTCCAGCCAGTGCCTTCCCCACCGCTCCCCGTACTGGGGGGAGTCCAGCAGGCGCTCGACTAACCGTTCGTAGGCGTCCGCCCCCGTGTCACGCTCGAATTCCGAAACCTCCGCGGGCGAAGGCAACAGCCCGATAAGGTCCAGATGGACGCGGCGCGCCATGGTCGCCCGCGGTGCCTCGCCCGAAGGCTCCAAGCCAGCCTCTTCCAGGCGCGCGAGCACGAAACGATCGATCGCGTTGCGAGCCCAGGTGCCGTCCGACACCTCGGGCACCGTCGGCCGGACCACGGAACGGAACGACCAGTGCAGCCGTCCGTCCGCCGGAGCCGGTCCCGGGGAATCGTCCGGCCAAGGCGCCCCGAGCTCGATCCATCGCTCAAACAGGGCGATCGCGGCCGCCGGGAGCCGGCCGTCGGGAGGCATTCGGAGATCTCCGGACTGCCGCAGCGCGGCGAGGACCAAGCTCTCGGACGGCATGTCCACGGAGATCGCCTCGCCGCGGTGCCCCCCTTGTAAGAAGCCGTCCCTGGAGGAGACCGATAGCCCGCTGGTCCGAAGCCGGTCGTTGTGGCACTGCGAGCAGCGTCCGTGCAGGAGCGGCCGGATTTCCGTCTCGAAGAAACGCACCGACGCTTCCGGGAACGGCGGTCCGGGCGCGGTCTGGGCATGGACGCAAGAGGCCAGAACAGCGGCCAGCACGCATAGTCGCGGGATGCGCGTGAAACCGCGTCTCATTCTGTGCTCCCCGCAACCGCCCCGGTAGCATCCCGGCAGTTCGGCGATTCTCGCGCCGCCAGTCTATCAGGTTGCGGCGGAGTCATGGGGGCGTTGCAGCGGATTGTGTTGCAGCGGATTGCCGCGGAGGCCGGCATGCGGGTATATTTTGCAGTGCGGTCAGGCACCGGCCAGCCGCCGAGGGCGAACATGCAGTCTAGAAGATCTTTTTTGCGAGCCGCTGCGGGAGCCAGCCTAGGCGGACTGGCGGGTTTCGGCCCCTTGCGCTTGGCCGCGGCAGGGATCGGCGCTCCGCTCCGCATTACGGACATCGAGACCTTGATCCTGCGCGACCCGCCGGAAAGGAGGCCCGAGGACGAGTTCGTTGCGATGACGCCGCTCGGGTCGACAACGGGCGGGGTCGGCCTCTGGAACAGGCTCGAACGCGCCGAGACAGTGCGCCAAGGCGGCTACCGGCAGACCCTGCTGGTGAGAGTCACGACCGACCAGGGGGTCGTGGGATGGGGGGAGTCGCATGCTGTCATGACTCCGCGGGTCGTCAAGACCGCGATCATGGACCTGTTCCGCCCGGTCTTGCTCGGTCAGGACGCTCGCCAGATCGAGGCGCTGTGGGAGAAGATGTATTCCACCCAACGCCTGCGGGGCTACGGAACGGGTTATTTCACCCGCGCTATGGCGGGCATTGACATCGCGCTGTGGGACATCGTCGGCCGGGCCGCGGACATGCCTGTCTACCAACTCCTGGGCGGGAAGTTCCGCGACAGCATACCCACGTACCAAGGCGTCGGCGGCGGACCGCCGGAGGAGGTTCGCGAGAACGCGCAGGCCCTCCTGGAACGGGGGTTCCCGAACCAGAAGATGAGCCTCGCGAAAGGCCGGGGCGAGCAGGTCCGCGACGTCAACCGGGTCTTCGCCGCGGCCGAAGTCCTGCAAGGCAAGGGACAGATCCTGGTCGACTCGCTCGCCGGCTACACGCTGGCGGAGGCTACGCGCGTGGGCCGGCGGCTGGACGAGATCGAGAACCTCGGCTGGTGGGAGGATGTGTTGATGCCCGAGGACTACGGGGCCTATGCGGTCCTCGCCGACCGCATGGACACAGCCATCTGCGCGGGCGAGCAGTACTCGAATCGCTTCCAGTTCCGGGACCTGTTCGAGCGGCGGGCCTGCGATATCATCAACCCCGACACATCGAGGGTAGGCATCACGGAAACGAAGCGGATCGCGATTATGGCCGACGCCTATAACATCCTTTTCGCCCCGCACTCGTCAATGGGTTCGGCACCGTACCGAGCATCAGCGATCCACCTGTGCGCGGCCTCGCCTAACGCGGTCATCCTCGAGGGAGGCGAGTCCTACCTGCGAGCGTTCGGCAATGAGATTCTCAGCGTCCCTTTGCCGTATCGTCCCGGCCACGTGGATGTCCCCGACGGGCCTGGCCTCGGATTCGAGTTCGATGAAGCCAAGCTCGCCAGGCTGGTGGTCGGCTGAGTGTCCCCTTCTTGCGGGGCCTCCGTCCGCGGGAGTCCCGTCGATCGTCCCTGAGGCCGGGCTTGGAGAAGGGCCCGCACAGCACCGGATCCGGGCCCCTGCGACGGGACCACCCTCCGGAACAGGTAGAATCTAGCCGTGACACGAATCGGGAGCGGCAGCAGGGGGCGGGCCGGTGTGTCGCCCGCCACCCTCCGGTTCGGATCCCGGATGGTGCTCGCCCTGCTCGCCGCTTTGATGCTGCAGGCGGACGTAGCGGCGCAGAACGACGGCTTTCCCCGGGCCTGGGACGGACGGCCGGACTTGAACGGGATTTGGCAGGCGATCGGAACGGCGCACTGGGACCTCGAGGACCATCCGGCGGGGCCCGGCCATCCCGACCTCGGTGCTATCGGCGCGATCCCGCCCGGGCAGGGCGTCGTGATGGGCGGAGCGATCCCATACCTCGACGACGCGCTGGAACAGCGCCGCAAGAACTTCGAGAACAGAATGACGGAGGATCCCGAGGCGAAGTGCTTCCTTCCAGGCGTGCCGCGGGCAACGTACCTCCCCTACCCCCTCCAGATCGTCCAAGGTGACCGGAAGATCATGATCGTCTACGGCTTCGCCGAAGCGAACCGCACGATCCACATGGACAAGCAGAGACCCGAGCCTCCTCCGATCGACAGCTGGATGGGCCGTTCCCACGGTCGCTGGGAAGGCGACACGCTGGTAGTCGACGCCGAGGGCTTCAACGGACAGGCGTGGCTCGACCGCGCGGGGAACTTTGCCAGCTCAGCCCTGCGGGTCGAAGAGCGCTATACACCGCTGGGCCGAAATGCGATGCAATACGAGGCGACGATCACGGACCCCGCCGTGTTCTCCCGGCCCTGGACGATCCGGCTCCCGCTGTACCGGCGCTTGGAAGAGCACGTGAGGGTCTTGGAATTCAAATGCGTGGAGTTCGCCGAAGACCTCATGTACGGCCACTTGCGCAGGAAGCCGACGAGGTGAGACCGGAATGACAGGATCTTGGCGGATCCCTTCAAGCCGGTGGAGGGCGCTCTGCGCAGCGATGCTCGGGGCAGTCGCGGCGTCCTCGGCCGTCGCTGCCGACATCCATCACCTGCAAATCACGGCCGCCAGCCCCTCGGAAGCTGTTCGATGGTACGCGAGGCACATGGCCTGCGAGCCGATCGCCGGCCGCAATGATTCGGCGGACTGCACGGGCGTAGAGCTGATCTTCGTCGCCCAGCCGACAGTGGGAAGCAGCCAGGGCACGGGCGTGGATCACATCGCGTTCTCGTACGCGGACGTCGAGAGCAAGATGGCCGAACTGGAAGCGGTAGGCGTGCGAGGTTCCGGCGTTCGGCTGCAGCGTTTCGACAACGGAGCCACGTTGAAGGAACTACCGGGCCTTTACAAGCACGGGTTCCTGTTCGACCCGTGGGGGACGCGCATCGAACTGGTCCAGGACCCGGATCGCCTGGGATTCCATCAAATTCACCTGAGCGCGGCCGACCCGCAGGCAACCCTGGACTGGTACCGATACGCCTGGGGGGGCCGGGCGGCCCGGTCCAAAGACGGCCAGGACGGGGTTCTGTTCGGGGAAGTCTGGGTACTCGCGTCCCCGCACGCGGCCGGCCGGCCGGCACCGACGGTCGGCCGAGCCATCGCTCACATCGCGTTTTCGGTACCGGACCTAGGCAAGGCCGTCCCGGACCTGAGGAAGAACGGCGTCACCTTCGACTCCCCTCCGGCCGTGCCGCCCGGGGGCCGGACCGACGCCAAGCTGGCCAGAATCATCGGGCCGGACGGCGTCGGGATTGTCGCGGTCGAGCCCGGCTTCGCCGGGGTCGAGGCCGAGATGGAATTGTCCGACGCGGTCGAGCCGGCCGAGCCGTACGACGTGCCTCGAACCCCTTGGGGGGTACCGGACCTGCAGGGTGTGTGGACGGGGAACGCCGCGCATGGCATCCCGCTGGAAAGGCCAGCACAACTGGAGGGGGTGGATGCCCTGTCGCCGGAACAGGCTGCGGCCCGCCGCGAACGCGGCACCCTCGGCAGCATCTGGGGCTACGAGCGGGAATGGCGTGACACGACGCTGGGCTACGACAAGCTGGCACCATCGACGCAGGTCGCGATGATCGTGGACCCGCCGGGCGGAAGACTGCCGGAACTCACTCCCGAAGGACAGCGCAGGGCTGCCGAATCCCGGCTGGAGCGAGAGCGTAGGGCGGGAACACCCGCGGCCGGACCCGAGGACCTGAGTCCGTACGTGCGGTGCATCACCCGCGGGCTACCTGGGATGATGATGCCCGGAATCTACAACAACGGCCTGCAGATCGTTCAGGGCCCGGGTTTCGTCGCCATCCAGAAGGAAATGATCCACGAGACGCGGGTCATTCCGACCGCTCCCCGCGAGCCGGTCGGTGACCGCCTGGTCTCGTGGCTCGGCGATCCTCAGGGCCGCTGGGAAGGGGATTCCCTGGTGGTCGAGACGCAACGGTTCAACGGCAAGGCTCCGTACCGCGGAACGACGGGCAAGATGAAGCTGACGGAGCGCTTCACTCGCGTCGGACCGACGAAGCTGGTCTACGAGTTCACGGTGGATGACAAGGCAGTCTGGGTCCGGCCGTGGACCGCGATGTTTGCGTTCGACCTCGATGACGAGCAGTACGAACTGGTCGAGTATGCTTGCCACGAAGGGAACTACGGCATGTTCAACATTCTTAGCGGCGCGCGCGCCAGGGAACGGGAGGCGGCCGTCACGCCGGGACGGTGATCGCTGCTGCAACCCGATGACGGCACGGGGATACATCGTGGGCTTGGCCGTCTGGACGGCGCTTGGACTCTTGACCGTTCCGGCCAGGGCCCACCACGCGTTCTCGTCCGAGTTCGACGCGGAGAGACCAGTCCGGTTGCGGGGAAAGATCACGAAGATGGAGTGGATCAATCCGCACGCTTGGCTCCACATCGAGGTGAAGGGGGACGACGGCTCGACCGAGAGCTGGATGATCGAGGCAGGGCCGCCTGGAGCGCTCGTGCGACGGGGCTGGCGCAAGGACTCGGTGAAGCCCGGCGTCGAGGTCCTAGTGGAGGGATACCGGGCGATCGATGGCAGCAACAAGGCCAACGGCCGAGACGTGACGCTTCCTGACGGCACCCGGCTCTTCGCCGGTTCCTCCGGGACCGGGGCACCGTACGACGACGAACGCCGGTGATGCCAGGAACCGAGCCATCCCGGGGAATCGAGCGGTAGCGGACGAAGCCGAGGGGGTAGTTTCAAGATGATGCAGGGCCGATCTCTACTGCTGGCCGTCCTGGCCGGAACGCTTGCGGGCGGAGTGCTCCGGGCAGAGGAGGCTTGGACCCCACCCCGGACTCCTTGGGGCGATCCCGATCTCCAAGGGGTCTGGACGAACGAGACGATTACCCCCTTCGAACGACCGGCCGAGCAGGCGGGCAAGGAGTTCCTTACCGGAGACGAGGCGACCGCCATCGAGGAACGAGTGGCCCGGAATCGGGCCGCATCGGATGGCGCATCCCGGCCCGGAAGCGTAGGATCCTACAACCAGTTCTGGCTAGACTCCGGAACGCGGTTCCTGCCGAGCCGGCAAACCTCGCTGGTTGTCGACCCACCAGACGGTCGGGTGCCGACCAGGCCTTCAGCCGAGGCAAAGCGGGACTTCAACTACGCGCGCGAGGGGGACTCCTACGCCTACATGAGCGTTTGGGACCGCTGCATCACGCGCGGCGTGCCCGGTTCCATCTTCCCGGCCGGGTACAACAATGCGTACCGGATCCTCCAGACACCAGACCACGTGGCGATCCTATACGAGATGATCCACGATGCGCGCATCATCCCGCTCAACGCAGGGCGCCATGCTGACGACGGCATCCGGCAGTGGATGGGGGACTCGCGAGGACGATGGGAAGGAGACACCCTGGTCGTTGAGGTGCGCAATTTCAACGGCAAGGGCTGGATCGCATCGAATTCGGCGGCCCGGAGGATCAAGGGAATTCCCCACACCGAAGACCTTCGGGTCGTGGAACGGTTTCGTCGGGTCAGCGACGACACGATCGAATACGAGGCGGTGATCGAGGACCCGGGAATCTACACGAGTCCTTGGACAGTCGCTATGCCCCTGACGCTGGATCCCGAGTACATACTGTTCGAGTACGCCTGCCACGAAGGGAACAAGGCGGTTGAACTGGGCCTGCGGGGCGCCCGCGCAGCAGAAGCGGCGGATCGGGAGGCATCCGGCTCGGGCCGCTAGCACGTCACGGGGCTGGCCTCCGGCACCACCCTTGAGCCCGACTCGCGATCGCCACCTGCCTGTGGCCGCGATGCCGCAGTACGCCAACTAAAGGCTATCCTAGGAAGACCTGCTCGGCCAGACCCGTGGCGGGTGCCTCGAAGGCGAGATAGGAGGCCTGAAGTGCCAACCCCGATCCCCGGAATCCCTTACATCGACCCGAACGTGGAGCATGTCGATGTCCAGCGGCTCAAGGACATGACTGCGCAAAAGCTCAAGAGACTCAGGAAGACGATGGTAGTGCGGGACGGCGACTCCCCGTTGGCCGTTGTAGTTTCCTACAAGACCTTCCTCCGGATCCAAGACGAACTCACCAGCCTGAGTGAGAGGGTCGACGACTACGAAGCCGAAGACGACTCCATGCTTTGGGGAGGCTCGCCGCTTTTCGGAGACCTCGGCGCGTTTGACGAGCCCGGCGAGGAGGGCGAATTCGAGGATGACGGGGAAGATCTTAAGATCGTGAATGACAACGAGAAGAAAGAGGAGAGCGCAAGCTGACCAAGTGGCAGGTGCCGCCTCCGCTACCTTGAAGGACACCGCCGCTCGACGTAGGCGGTGCGCGTGAGGTCCTTCTGGCAGAGGGTTCCGGCGCTGACCGGCAAGCCCGTAGTCCTTGTGGCGACCGTTGCGGCTGCGGGAGTGCAGGGCGGGGATGGCATCCGCAACGGCAACGGCCCAGAGGAGGCGGGCGTAGGGCTGGCCAGCGGTGCCCGTGGCCGCGCACGCTAGATTCCACGAAATCGAATCGGACATCGAACGAGCGCACGGGGCCACGACTGTTCTCGATCGATTCGACGCTCAGGAGAGCGGACTCGCGGCGTCAAGTCGCCTGCGGAGCCGCGAGGGTCCCATGGAGCCGATCGGCAGAGTTTGGAGGCTGCTGCCAGGAAGACGCCCCGTGGACCCGGGTCCGCGCGGATCAGGCCGACCGGCGGGCAGGATGGCGGCAGCCATTCTGGAGATCCTTGGCACAGCGTGGCGGAGCGTGACCTGCTCGCCTGAGCGGTCGACTACCCTCCGTTCGACCTCGCATCGAACGCCAAGGGAAACACGAGGGTCTCGGGTCAGCGACGCGACGGACTGTGTGTTCACTGCCGCGTTCTGGCTGATCGAGACGGGGTAGCACCGCTGGCACGAGCAGCCTGTCGGACCGGATCGAATACGCTACCCGGAGCCGGCCCGTCACCGGACCGGCTCCTACTACACCGAAACCAGCCCCACCATCAACTGCAGCCCGAGGTCGCGCCGCAGTTCGAGCAGCGATAGCAGCTACCGTTCACGGTCATGATCGAACCGCACTCGGCACAGAGCGGTCCGTCAACCGGTGTCTCTTGAAACGTAAACTCCTGCTGGGGATCGGGATCCGTCACAGCCAGCTTCTGGGCTTCGCCGATCTCGCTCGCGGAGTATTCCGGGGAGACGAACTTCGAGCCGAGCCAGCGGAAGATGTAGTCGGTGATCGACTTGGCATAGCGGATGCTCCCGTTGTTCGTCCAGCCGCTCGGCTCGAAGCGCACGTGCTGGAACTTCTCCACCAAGGTCTTCAGCGGCACACCGTACTGCAGGGCCAAGGAGATGGCCGTGGCGAAGTTGTCCATCAGCCCGCTGATGGTCGAGCCTTCCTTCGACATCCGGATGAAGATCTCTCCTGGCGTCCTGCCATCCTCGTAGAGACCCACGGTCATGTACCCTTCGTGGCCGCCGACCGAGAACTTGTGCGTCAGCGACTCCCGTTCGTCGGGTAGCCTGCGACGCAACGGCCGCTCTCCCTGCCCCGTCAACGCCGCGCCGTCCGCACTGGACTTGCCGCCGGTGTTCAGCGGCTGGACGGCCTTGGAGCCGTCGCGGTAGATCGCCACGGCCTTGAGCCCCAGGCACCACGCTTCCATGTACGCGTCGGCGATCTCGTCGATGCCGGATTCTTCCGGCATGTTGATCGTCTTGGAGATCGCACCCGAGATGAACGGCTGTACGGCCGCCATCATCTTCAGGTGCCCGCTGTAATGGATGGTGCGCTCGCCGTTCTGGGCCTTGAAGCTGCAATCGAAGACCGGCAGGTGCTCTTCCCTGAGTCCCGGCGCGCCCTCGATCGTCTCGGTCGAGTCGATGTGGCTCACAATGACGTTCACTAGGTCCGCCCCGTAACCGAGACGGCGCAGCGCTTCCGAAACGGTGTTGTTGACGATCTTGATCACGCCGCCGCCGACGAGCTTCTTGTACTTCACCAACGCCAGCTCGGGCTCGACCCCGGTCGTATCGCAGTCCATCATGAACCCGATCGTGCCGGTGGGGGCGATGACCGTCACCTGGCCGTTCCGGTACCCCGTCTGGTGGCCTAGGGAGTAGGCTTCGTCCCACACGGATTCCGCCGCCTCCCGCAGATCGGGCTGCACGCCGTCGCGGCCGATCAGCCTCGCGGCGTTACGGTGCATGTGGATCACGTCAAGGAATGGCTCCCGGTTGCGTTCGAACCCGGCGAACGCCCCGTGCGCTCCGGCGATTTCCGCGCTCGTCAGGTATGCCTGGCCGCACATGACAGCGGTGATCGCGCCCGCGATGGAGCGACCCCGGTCAGAGTCGTAGGGCACGCCCATCGACATCAGGAGCGCGCCCAGGTTGGCGAACCCGAGTCCGAGCGGGCGGTAGTCATGCGAGTTGGCCGCAATCCGCGCTGTCGGATAGGCTGCATTGTCAACCAGAATCTCCTGGGCCAGGATCAAGGTCGCGACGGCGCGCCGGAAGGATCCCACGTCGAACGAGCCATCCGTCTCCTGAAAGTTCTTCAGGTTCAGGGAAGCCAGATTACAGGCGGAGTCGTTCAGGAACATGTACTCCGAGCATGGGTTGGACGCATCGATCCGCGCCGTGGCCTTGACGGGATTCCACTTGTTGATCGTCGTGTCGAACTGCATCCCGGGATCACCGCACTGATGCGTCGCCTTCGCAATATCCCGCAGCAGTTCCCGCGCCCGATGGCGCTCCTTCGGCTGGTGACTCAGTACGGACCGCGTCCACCAGTCGCCGTCCGTCTCGGAAGCGCGCATGAACTCGTCCGTGACACGCACTGAGTTGTTGGCATTCTGGAACGAGATCGAAGAGTAGGCATCGCCGTCGATGGCACCGTCGTATCCGTTCTGCACGAGGACGTGCGCCTTCTTCTCCTCGGTTGCCTTGCACCAGATGAAGTCCTTGACGTCCGGGTGGTCGATGTCCAGAATCACCATCTTGGCTGCGCGGCGGGTTTTTCCGCCCGATTTGATGACGCCAGCGAACGCATCGAAGCCCTTCATGAACGAGACCGGGCCTGATGCCCTGCCGCCACCCGCCAAGCCTGCGTCATTCTCACGGATTTTCGATAGATTCGTGCCCGTTCCGGACCCCCACTTGAACAGCATTCCTTCGGTCTTCACCAGATCGAGGATGGACTCGAGCGAATCCTCGACCGAATTGATGAAGCAGGCCGAGCACTGCGGACGGTGCTCGTCCGGATTCAGCGCGGTCACGCGGCCCTTCTGCTTGTCCCACACCCAGCCGTAACCGCGCGATTCCTTGAGGACGCCGACATTGAACCAGACCGGCGAGTTGAAGCTGGCCTTCTGGCCGAGCATCAGGTGCGCAAGGTCGTCGCGAAAGCTCTCGACAGCGTCGTCTGACTCGAAATAGCCGCCCTCGGCACCCCAGCCGGAGATCGTGTCAACGACTCGACGAACGAGCTCGCCCAGACTCCGCTCGCGCGCGGGACTCCCGATGGTGCCATGGAAGTACTTGCTGGCCACGATGTTCGTCGCGGTCTGTGACCAGGCCTTTGGCATATCGATGCCGTTCTGCTCGAAGACGGTATTGCCGTTCGAATCCGTGATCACGGCCGTCCGCTTCTCCCATTCGAGAACGCTGTAGGGAGTCTGGCCGTCCGTCAGGTCGGACGTGAAATACCGTCCGAACGTCAATCCACGTCGAGCGACGCTATCCTGCGCCGCTGGCGGCGCTTCTCGGGCGGAGTCTGCCTCCTTGGCTGTATCGACCAGTGTTCTGACATTCTCTTGGCTCACCGCAGTCCTCCCTCTCCCATGGTCGGCGCAGGCCCGCTAGCCCAGCGCGCGCGCAATCTCCCAGCAGACATTTGCTTCGTTCCGTACCGGTATCAGCAACCAGCGCACAGAACCTAGAATGGGTGCCTGCAGGATCACGCGATATCTTGTGGGCCTGTTGCTCAAGGTCATCCTAACTTAACAGAATCCCCGGAACGCTCAACACAACAGTTGCCGTCCGGTCCCGCCTAACGCAATATCTGGTGGTCCTTCGAGAAAATAATTCTCGCGACGCGCCGGATCGAGCCGCTTGACGCGGCCGTTTCCGCAGCGAGGCGTCGTGTTCGCAGGGTGGAACGGCGGGAGCGCCTGCCATTGGCAGTGCCGGGGACCACCCCAACGCGGCCCCCTAGGCCCAGATGGATTCCGCTGTCCCGCCTGCGATACGGGCCTCACCAGCCTGAACGATCGCGAACTTGGTGCAAATCGGGCCCACCATCTCGTACAGAACGACCGCCGACAGGACCACGGTCGAAATCGAGCCGTAGTACTCGGGAAATTGCCGTCCGATCGCCAGTACGAGGCCGACCGCCAGGCCGGCCTGCGTGAGGAGCCCGAAGCCCAGGAAATGCTGCACCTGCCGCTGAAGCCCAACCCGCCGGCTGCCGAGCCACGCGCCGAAGAACTTGCCGCTCCCGCGCGCGAGGACGTAGGCGATCCCGACACCCCCTAGGGAAGCGAGCC
Organism: uncultured Bryobacterales bacterium; assembly: GCA_964461235.1. GTDB lineage: Bacteria > Acidobacteriota > Terriglobia > Bryobacterales > UBA6623 > VXMF01. The sequence goes on from CAYWUV010000018.1 coordinate 65,195, forward strand.
GGCTGACATCCAGATCGGCGCCGGCCAGCACGAAGAATATGGCGTAGAACGGCGGGTCGGTCCCGGCGAGGGTCTTGAAGAGCTTCCGGCTGCGGCGGGAGAGATTGACCATCGTCGCTCCGACGGCAAGGCTCGCGATGAGGGGCGACAGATCCAGCAGCCGTGCCACTCCCACGCAGAGGAGGATGGATCCGGCTAGCAGGATCAGCATCTCGCCGGTCTCGGTCACGTTGCGGGCCCAGCCCGCCAGCATGATCCCTGTCAGAAATCCAAGGGCGATCGAGCCGACAAGCTGCCAGGCCAACGGAAAGCCCGCCCGGAACACGGTCTCCCAGAGGCCCAGCTGGCCCCAAGTCGCGACGAGATTCACGAACGCCGCGCAGAGGAGGTAGGCGATCAAGCAGACAATGTTGTTCACGGCGATGATTCCGAGCAGCGCGTCGCTGAGCGGCCCGTGGGCGTTGCACTCGCGAAGGACCATCAGCGTGGATGCCGGAGCCGTGGCGATGGACACCGCCGCCAGCAGAAGAGCCACCTGCCATTCGAGCCCGAAGAGGAGCATCCCGAGCAGGACCAAGGTGGCAGCGAGCATCGATTCGACCAGGGTCAGGCGGACTATCTTGCCTCCGATCCGCCGGACAAGGCTAACCTCGAACACGGCACCGATGGAGAACAGGATCAGGCCGAGCGCAACCTCGCTGAGCGCCTCGAGCGCGTGAATGTTGTCGTGGGTGAGCCAGCCCAGCACCGACGGACCGAGCGCCATGCCCGCGAGGATGTACCCGGTCACCTCGGGAATCCGCAGGACCCGGACCAGGTGGCCGGACACCAGTGCCAGCAGCAGAATCAGTCCCAGCGAGGCGAGTTCATTCATAGGGGTGTACCAGCGTGCCCCAGGCGTGCCCGCGCCGCTCCAGCACGATGTGGACCGGACTGCCGCCTGATTCGGCAAACGCGGCCGCGAGGTCGTCGAAGGATCCGGGCGCTCGCTGATCGACGCTGAGCAGCCGGTCTCCCGGGCGGGCTCCGGCGCGAGCTGCCGGGCTGCCGGGAACAACCGAGTCGACAAGGAGGCCCCCTGCGCGGCTGACAAAGCCCTGGGTCGCCTCTCCCGACCTGGCCGCGGGGCGGGCCAGCATGCGGATCGAGCGCTCTCGGCCAGCCCGCCAGATCCGAATCTCCCTCACTTCTCGAGACACGGGGAGGAGTAGGCTGCGCAGATCGGACAGCGACTCGACCAAAGAGCCGTCCACGGCGGTGATCAGGTCCCCCGGCATGAGACCTGCTTGTTGGGCCCGGTAGCCCCACCATGTCTCCTTCACAAGGACACCGCCATTCTTTCCGGGCAGCAGCGGTCCCGGTTCACTCGCCGCACCGGCCAGCAGACCGAAGCGCTCCGCGAGGCGGTCCTGCAAGGTCGGCTCGAAATGCACCTTCGCCTCGAGCGCGTTCACCTCGGCGGCTATCAAGGTCCCCGCACAGTCGAGCACGACCGCGAGAAGGCCGCCGTCGATCGAGAAGACGCCGGATCCGGGCCGGAGAGAGCGGAGATCGAGGTTCGTCTGCACCTCTACGAGTTCCAGTTCGCCACAGCGGACGCCGGCCACGCCGAACAGGTTGCCCGGCGCATACCGCAAGCCCCCCAAAGCAGTTCTCCAGAAAGCGAGCAACCATGCCCCCCGCCGGTACAGGCGGACCGGCCGGCGATCGGCGACGGCAGCCTCCAGCGGAGCAGCGAGCAGGACGTACGGGAGGTGGGGTGCCGCCCGCTTGGTAGGCAGGTCCACAGCGCTGCTTCCCAAGGCAGTCCTGTCGCGATCTGGAAACGGCCCGATCCGGGAGGAAGTCACTACTTCGCCCGCCTGCCAGACCACGCCGCTCTGCCCGGTAACGCTGAGCAGTACAACGCTCTCCTCGACAAGGGACGCGATGTAGGCGAAGTAGTCCGAGACGTGCTCGACATCGCGCCTCTGCGCACTTCGCTCGAGCTGAAGGATGTCCGTAGTCACGCTGGGCGCAGGAGCCTCCGGTTCGCCGAGGCCCGGCCGTAGGAGGCCGCCGACGAGCAGGATCACTGCGCATGCCATCGCGAGAACGGCAATGTACTTGGGATCGCGTGTCGGACGTGGCATGCGGGAGCCTGCCCATCGGCTAGATCACAGCCGGATCCCCGCTGAGTCGATAGTCGCTGGTGAGGACCGCCAAGGCAACCAGCGCAGCCGCGAGGCATGCCAGGACCGCGAGAAGCAGGATGCTGGTGCCCCAATGGGCTGACAGGATCCCGACGGGCCATCCAATGCCTAAGGCCGTGACCGGGGAGGCGCGAACAGCCCGAGTGATGGCCTTGGATGCACAGAGGGTGGGGGGGCCTTGCGCGAGGCGCAGCGTGAGCAGCAACAAGGCGCCTGTGCCGGAGCCGAGCAGAACCGTTCCGATCAAAGCTCCGGGCGCCCCGACCGCGAAAAAGAGCAGCAGCCCGCCAGCGGCCACCAGAGCCGCGGGGACGCCCAGCGGCGCAGGGGTTTCCCGGATGTGGGGCAGTTGACCCGCCCCGGACAGGCCCACCGCAATTGCAAGCCAGAAGACGGCCAACACAGCCAGGCCTGCGGAAAACGACATTCCGTGCACGCGTGACAGATAGACGAGCAGCGAAGTCGCTGCGATGCCGCATGCGGATGCCTGCAACAGCACGCTGGCAACCATCAGGACGCGACGCGGGCCAGCACCCGGATACAAACCGGTGGAGGCGACACCTGTGCCCGGAGTTCCGGACCACATGTTCCTAGCACGGATGCCAGCCCATCCCAGCGTGACGGAGACAATCGCCGCGAAGGGCAGCAGCGACTGCAGGGAGAGAAGATTAACGGCGGTGGCGGCTGCTAGGCTGGCGACGACTCCGCCCAAACCGAAACTCGCCCCGGCCAGGCCCAGCAACGCCAGTCCGCGACGGCACGAGTACACAGGCAGGATCAGGTCCACCGCAAGCCCCCAACTGCCACCGGCCGCCAATCCGAGCAGGAGCAGCGGCAGCGTCTCCAGCCCCTGGACGTTCAGGAAGGGCAGCACGGCCAAGCCGATCCCGGATGCCACTCCGCAGGTCGCGAGATAGATGCGGGACGCTCGTCCCCCTCCCGGAGACCGCGATGTCCACAAGCCGGGAAGCACGGCGAGCATGGCACCCGCCGCGGCGGCGGCCGCGCCCTCTCCGGCAGTCAGCAAGGACGACGTGAAATAAAGGTTCAAGGAACCGAGCATTCCCAAGGCAATTCCGGCCGTGAAGGCGGAGAGCGCTATCAGCCGAACTCGGCCCGGTCGGAGACTCCCCGCGGGGTCGTCCGCCTGGAGCATGGACGCATTGTATCAGCGGACCCGTGTCTCCCGGCCCGAATGCGAGTGCGGCACCGGCTCAACTGGGACAGGACCGCAGTTGAGCTGCCAGGCCCTGCACGGCAGTCCACAGCAGGGCCGCCTCGGTGGAGCAGCCGATCAGCTTCATGCCGCGGCCGATCCAGAACTCGGCTAGAGTCCCGTCTCGCACCTGAATGGCCGGCCAACGGCCATGAGCCTCGCACGCTGCGATGACCCGGTCGATCGCCTCGACGAGTCGCGGATGGCGCCAGTCCCCTCCAACCTCCAAAGAGATCGAGAGGTCCGCCGGACCGACGAGGAGGGCGTCCAGGCCCTGCACCGACGCCAGTTCATCGAGCAGATCCAGCGCCCGGACAGATTCCACCTGGGCGATCAGGAGCGTCTCGCGGTTGCAATGGGCCGTGATCTGCTCGAAGGTAGCCCGCTGGTAGCCAATGTGGGAGGGGCCCAGGCCGAAGCCGCGGTGGCCCTCGGGCGGGAACTTGGCCCCCCGGACGGCACGGGCGAGTTGGCTGGGATCCTCGCAGCGGGGAAAGATGACGCCCTCCGCCCCCGAATCGAGCGCGCGCGCTACGAGGTCGTACTGGAAATCGCAGACGCGAACCACCGCTGTCACGTCCGTCTGGCGGTAGGCCTGCACCAGATCATGCAGAGTATCGCTAGAGAACGGGCTGTGCTCGGAGTCGAGGAAGACCCAGTCAAGACCGGCGGCACCGTACATTCTGGACACCTCTGTAGTCGGCAGCTGGGAATGGGCGATGCCGACCGCCACCCCGCCGGCCTCCAAGATCCTCTTCGTTCGGTTGGGGCGCATCGTTCCAAATGTATCGCAGGAAGCAGCCGGAGGATTTCCGGTCAGGTGAGCAGGCTGGCAACCACGGATACGAAGAGCGAGCCGTAAGCGACAGCGCAAACCACGAGCGCCGCACGCCGCCAAGGCGACGGGCGCAGTTCCCGCGGAAGCAGTCTGCTGTTCACAACGAGGACGTGGATGCTGGAGACCGCGAGGACAAACCCGGCGGCGTTGCCGAGCCACTTCATCATCTCCATCGCGGTTGCCCACCGCACCACCAACGCCGCCCACGCGGTGTACGCAACAAAGAGCGAGTAGTACAGGGTCCGCGCATGATTCCGAACCAAGCCGCGAATCGCCGGGCTTCCCGCCCAGGAAATATCGGTCAGCATCCGGACCAAGATCTCCGTGTTCCCGAGATGGGTGGAGAACAGGACCCAGAATCCATTGAGAAGCGCGAGGTACCAGAATCCAGGCCAGAGACTGCGGCTCAGGTATTCCGCCTGGTACGCACCAGCACCCAGCTGCGACAAGTCGGTTCCTTGGGGGATCACGCTGGCCGCCAGATTCACGTTCAGGAACATGCCCACAAAACAGCCGGCAGCCCACAGCCACACCTGGTCCGCAGCGACGTACTTCCACCAGCGGCGCCACCGGCGCAGGTTCTCGCCGTTGACGCGGAAGACACTGCCAGTCGCTGCCAGCCGGATCTCCCCGCTGCTGGTAGCCGAAGCAATCGCTCCCGAGTGGGCGCTCATTCCGAAGCCCTTGTCTCGGAACCAGTTCGTGATCGCGAGGTTGCCGAATCCCCCGGACCCCGACGAAGCGGCGAGCGCCCCCACCAAAGCCAGGTCGACGCCGTCCGGGAGCGAGCCGACAGAGAAGAAGCCCGATAGAGTCGACATCCAGTCGTGCGCCGGAACGAAGAAGACGTTCACGAAGGCCAAGAACCCGAAAATGAGAGCGACCATGATCCAGGACACGCGCTCCAAGGTGCGCTCGATCGTCTCTCCGAACAGCAGCAGGACAAGGGCCAGCACGAGGACGCCGTAGGTCGCCACCGCAAGCGCACCGGTGTCGTCCGGGCCGGGCATCCGGCCTGCAACGGTCGCGAACACGGTGGTGGCGCTGCCCGCAGCCACGGCCGGGAGGGCGAGTTGGACAGCGCACAGGAGACCGTACGCGGGAGCCCAGAAGCGCGGACCGGGCCGCAACCGCATAAAGCCAGTGACGATCGGCTCGCCGGTGTACAGCGTGTAGCGGATCGCCTCGAGATTGAAGAGGAGTTGGAGCACGATCGCGAGAGAGGCGATCCAGAGCAGGTCCCGACCGTACTGCACGCTGATTGCCGGTCCCACCAGCCACTCACCGCCGCCGATGGACGAGGCAAGCAAGATGGCTCCGGGACCGATCACTCGGAACAGGTTGCGGGTGGAGAATGGCGGTGCCTCGGGCATGTCCCGCGTATCCCAAGGCGGCATGCGGCTCATGCGCGGCTCCGCAGCTCCCGCGACCGGTACGACCGGCGCAGCCAACTCATGATTCACTCCTGAACCGCAATTGCGGAAGCAGTCCCGACTGGCGCTTGCGATCAAGGATCTCGTCGTATCGAAGCAGCGCTCCCAAGTCCTCTCCGCGGAGAACGGCCGCTGTGATGCGGGCCTCGACTTCCAAGAGGCTCTCCGCGATCAGGAGGGCCTCTTCCGTACGCTCTGAGGGCACGACAGCGACCCCATCCGCATCGCCGGCCACCCAGTCGGACGGACTGACAGGCACGCCCCCGCACTGCACCGGAACTTGCAGTTCGCCCAGATACTCGGCCCCGCCAGCGTTCGGGACCACGGATCTCGCGAACACTGGAAACGGGTCCTCGGCAATCTCCCCGCTATCGCGGATCGCCCCGTCGATCACGACGCCGGCGAGTCCCTTCAGCCGGGCCGCTCGGGTGATGATGCCCCCCCAGAGAGCCGTGTTGCGATCGCCGCGGCCATCGACCACCAGCACGTGATCCGCAGGGCACTCGGACACGGCCTTGCCTACCATGAGGATGTCGGCGGCATGCACCCGCACGGTGTAGGCCGGTCCGGCCATGGAAGCGCCAGCCGACCGGCACTTGATGCCGTGATCCATCGCACCGGTCTTGCCGAGTGCGTCTGAGACGAGTCCGGTCGAGAGGGCAAGGAATCGCTCGCGGACGGAAGCGCCGTCCCGACCGGACAGTGCCGCTTCCGATCGGTCAGCCAGTCTGCGTGCCATTGGTTCTCCCAAGCGGGTCAGTCGCCTTCGCGACGGCCGTCGCCCGCCTCAATCATTACCTGCGCCGGATTGATCGCACCGTGCTCGGCCTTGTTCGCGGTGATCCCGAACGCCTCCTTGACGGACTCGATCCCGGGGAGGGCATGGGTGAGCATCGGACCGAGCCGAATGCGGCCCGATGCCACAAGCCGAGCCGTGTGCTCCAAGTGCGCGAGCGAGCTGATGTCGGGAAAGAGCAGACGCAAGCTGCGCTCACGGAGACCGTCTACGTCGATCTCGAGCGGCCTCCCGAACCAAGAGACCACCACCAGCTTTCCTCCTGAACGGACGGCCTGGATCGCCTGCGCCAGAGTGCTCGAGCCGGCGAGCCCCTGGCGCGGGCTCCCGCCCGCACACTCGAAGACAACGTCGGCTCCGTTCCCGTCGGTCGCCTCTCGGATCTCCGCGACGGGGTCCCGCAACGTGGCGTCGATCGACGAATCCGCCCCGAGTTCTTCCGAGACCCGGCATGCCTCCTCCCGCACGTCCACCGTCAGGATCCGACCGGCTCCGGCCGTCCGCGCCGCCTGCATGCACTCGAGCCCCATGCTGCCCTGACCGAAAACCGCTACCGATTCCCCCACTCCGATGCCCGCGGTGTCGACGGCCGCTACGCTGTCGCTGAGGGATTGCAGACAGGCACCCTCTCGGTCGCTGATCCTCGGCTCGACCTCAACCAAGGCGATTTCGGGCAAGAGCGCAAGCTCGGAGAAGCATCCTGGCAGCTGGAACCCGATGATCGGACCCTTTCGGCAGGCATCGGCCCTCCCGGCACGGCACAGCGGACACTCCTCGCAGGGCAGCTTGGCCCGCGCCGCCACCCGCATTCCGGGACGGAACCGCGAACCGCGAGGGCTCTCGAGCACTCGGGCGCAGAACTCGTGCCCGAACAACTGCACGGGAGCTTCCGTTTCGAGCTTCCGTTTGATCGACTCGTACGCGAGCGTCGGCACGCCGAACGCCAGCTGCGCTTCCGTCACACTCGGCTGGACGCACAGGATCTCAACGAGTACGTGACCGAGCCGGAGTTGGGGGTCGGGCACCTCGTCCAGACGCATGTCTCCGAAACCATAGAACCTCCACGCCCGCATGCTTCAGACTCGGTGCCGCAAGCAGTGTACCAGCCGTCCGCAGGTCTCCGGTTGCGAGCCCGGCAGTCGGAGACGAAGGCACAAGCGGCCCGGCCGATCTAGAGGCGAACGACGAGGGCGGTGTAGAGGAACGTCTGCGATTCCCCGTCGGTGGCGTAACGCTTGACGAATGGTCCGGGGAAGAACCGGAACACTCCGAACGTGAGCTGGATCCGCTCGACTGGCCGGAAGCGGACGACCGCATCCAGCTCCGAGCCGACCGACCGGGTACTGGCGCCACCCTCGGGGGCATCGACGTGGAGCAGTGCATTGGCTCCGTAGAGACCATCCTGTCTGCTGGCAAGCCGGTGGGAGATGTACTCCACCTCGACCTCCAGTCCCTTCCTTGGGCGCAGCCGCACGCCTCCATTGACGTACTGCAGGTTTCGGTGCGAAACGATGTCCTGCTCACCGTAGTGCCTGTGCCTCGAAATCCAGAACGGGTCGAAAGTGCCGCTGCGTCGGTCGAGCGGGTCCTCGTCCCCGCTACCATGACTCCACTCGAAACCGACTCTCGGCCGGGCCGGAAGCCGGTCGATGGTCTTGCCGAGGCCGGCCGTTCCGGACCAGGCCCGTTTGGCGAGCCCCCCGAAGTCCCCCGTCTGGCCCATCAGGATGAATTCGTAGTCCCAAGTCCCGTCAAGCTCCCCCGAGAAACGCGAACCGAATGTCCGAAGGTCGCCACCCACGTTCCGGGCGGTGCTGAGCGGCCGCCGTGTCGCGAGAAAAAACGGCTCGATGACAAGCCCTTCCACCCAAGAACGAATGGAGCCGACCGCACCGGCCACCGCCATCGGGGTATTAGGAACGTCCCACCCGTCACGCACGTCCACGTGCGCGACGGCGAACACGTCCACCTTGTCCTGTCCCCTGCGGAGCGTCAGCTTGGCACCGTCCCAGACTGGCGTGGTGTTGCTCCAGTTGCGCGCGCCGATCAGGCGTCCCTCGAAGTAATCGACCTCCTGCCGGCCGGCGTACAGGGTGACCGGGCCGGATTCGCGCCCTAGCCCGACATATGCCTGGCGGAAATCGACAGGGTTCCGGAATCGCAGTGGATTGCGTCCCGGCGCGAGGCCGGCCACCCGCGAGTCCTGCACCTGGAAGAACAGGCGCACGTGCCGGCTGGGCCGGATTGAGACGTTGAGTCTCAGCCTCGACAAGGCGAAGTCGTCCACCTCGGCAGCATTCGTGCCGTCGCCGCGACGGACCTCGCCCCGGAACCGCAACTCCCCGCCGATTTCGATTCGTGGCTGGGTCGGAGAGCCGGTGCCATCGTTCTGGCCGCGCGCCCCAGTTGCGGATATGAGACAAGCGACGGATAGGATCCCCCGGGCTGCCAGCCGGCCAGCCCGCACGGAACCCCGTCGTCTCGCTGCTTCCGGACCGCAGGACGGCCACTGGATGCGGAAAGCCGCTTCGATCCTCTTAGGGTCCAACGCCGCAATGTAGCACGGGAGCCGTGCTCCGGTCCGGGACTACAGCCTTCTGGCCGCACCGAACGGCCCGACTCCCGTCTGCGTCCGGACGGGCGACGACGTTACTCGTCTCCGACGCTCAGGACCGCAAGGAACGCTTCCTGAGGGATGTCGACCCTCCCGACGCGCTTCATGCGCCGCTTGCCCTCTCGCTGCTTCTCGAGGAGCTTCCGCTTGCGTGTGATGTCCCCGCCGTAGCACTTGGCCGTCACGTTCTTCCGCAGCGGGGCGATATTGTCGCGGGCCACGATCTTGTTGCCGATGGCCGCTTGCAGTGCAACCTCGAACTGCTGGCGGGGAATCAGCTTCCGGAAGCGCTGGATCAGGGCCTTCCCCCGGTCGTACGCCTGGTCGCGATGCACGATGATTGACAGCGCGTCGATCGGATCCCCTGCCACCAAGATGTCCAGTTTCACCATCGGGGAGGAGCAGTACCCGGAGAAGTGATAATCCACGGACGCATAGCCCCGCGACACGGTCTTCAACTTGTCGTAGAAGTCCAGCACGATCTCGTTCAGGGGCACTTCGTAGGTAAGGACGGCGCGATTGGTGCCGGCATACTCGAAGCTCTTCTGCACGCCCCGCTTGTCATCGAACAGTTTGAGAATTCCTCCGAGATACTCGTCGCGGGTGATGACCGTGACCTCGAAGACTGGCTCGTCGGTCTTGGCAATCGACGGTTGAGGGGGCCAGCGGCTAGCATTGTCCACCTCGACGACCTCGCCGTCGGTCTTGTGGACGCGGTAGCGAACTCCGGGCGCCGTGGTGATCAGTTGCAGTCCGAACTCCCGTTCCAGCCGCTCCTGCACGATCTCTAGGTGCAGCAGCCCCAGGAATCCGCAACGGAACCCGAATCCCAGCGCGACCGAACTCTCCGGCTCAAAATGGAAGGAGCGGTCGTTGAGCCGCAGCTTCTCGAGGGCGTCCCGCAGAGCCTCGTGCTGGTGGGACTCGACCGGGTAAAGGCCCGCGAACACCATCGGCTTGGACTCCTCGAATCCCGGCAGAGGGCCGTCGGGCGGATTGCCGTCGTCACAGATGGTGTCCCCGACTCTTGTCTCGGTAACGTTCTTGATATTGGCGATCACCCAGCCGACCTCGCCGGCGTTCAGGGTCTCGCAGGACACGGCCTTCGGCGTGCGGTAGCCGAGATCCTCCACATCGTAAGTCCGGCCTGTCGACCAGAGCCGGATCCTCTGTCCCTTCGCCAGGACTCCGTCCACCACGCGAGCCAACACCACGACACCGCGGTACGGGTCGTACCAGGAATCGAACAGCAAGGCCCGCAGCGGTGCCGCGGTCGCCGCCCTTGGTGGCGGAATCCGCTCGACGACAGCCCGCAGGACGGATTCCACGCCGAGACCGGTCTTGGCGCTGATCCGCAAGGCGTCAGCGGCCTCCAGGCCCACCGTCCCCTCGATCTCGTCCTGGACCCGATCAGGGTCGGCCGCAGGCAGGTCGATCTTGTTCAGGACCGGAATTATCTCCAGGTCATGCTCCAAGGCGAGGTAAGTGTTGGCCATGGTCTGCGCTTCCACGCCTTGGGCGGCGTCAACGACCAGCAACGCGCCCTCGCAGGCCGCCAGGCTCCGCGACACCTCGTAGGTGAAGTCGACATGGCCGGGCGTATCAATCAGATTCAGCTGGTACGTCCTGCCGTCCGCCGCTCTGTAGTCGATGCGGACCGCCTGCGCCTTGATGGTGATGCCTCGCTCTCGCTCCAGATCCATCGAGTCCAGGACCTGGTCCTGCATCTCCCGCGTGCTCAGCGCGCCCGCCAGCTCAAGCAGGCGGTCCGCCAACGTGGACTTGCCATGGTCGATGTGCGCAATGATCGAGAAATTGCGGATGAGGGAAGGGTCCATGCAGCACCCGTGGCCGGGCAGGAGGCAGGTGGGTAGCCCGGCTGCACGTCCGTGTTCCGATTGTAGCCGGCCGTATGGAGGCGCGGCCTGCCGATGCCACACAAGTTGACACTTGACTTTTGACACCGCTCTGTGCCATTT